>CP167917.1:3307837-3969405 GCA_041504365.1 Dryocola sp. LX212
ACGAGCTGATTATCTCTTCGAAAGCGGGCTATACCATGTGGGACGGTCCTTACGGCGACTGGGGTTCCCGCAAGTATCTGCTTTCCAGCCTCGATCAGAGCCTCAGGCGCATGGGCCTAGAGTACGTCGATATCTTCTATCACCACCGTCCGGACCCGGAAACACCGCTGGAAGAGACGATGCGCGCGCTGGATCACGCGGTGCGTCAGGGCAAGGCGCTGTACGTTGGTATCTCTAACTATCCGGCAGATCTTGCACGCCAGGCGATTGATATCCTGAACGATTTTGGCACACCGTGTCTCATCCACCAGCCGAAGTATTCGATGTTTGAACGCTGGGTAGAGGGGGGATTGCTGGATCTCCTGCAGGAAAAAGGCGTGGGGAGCATTGCTTTCTCGCCTCTGGCTGGCGGGCAGCTCACGGACCGCTACCTGAACGGGATTCCGGCTGATTCTCGCGCAGCCAGCGGCAGCATCTTCCTGAAGGCCGACCAGCTGACCGAAGAGAAGCTGGCTAAGGTACGCAAGCTAAATGCCGTAGCGGAACGCCGCGGGCAGAAGCTGTCGCAAATGGCGCTGGCCTGGGTGCTGCGCGGGGACAGGGTTACCTCAGTGCTGATCGGTGCCAGCAAAATCAGCCAGATTGATGATGCGGTGGGCATGCTCAACAACCGCCATTTCACCGCGGCTGAAGAAGCAGAGATCGAAGCTATTCTGGTGTAACCGCTTACCCGAACTGATGAAACATTCGGCTCCTTTAGCAAAAAGTGCTGTGGTAAAGGATTTAAGAATTGAGCCGATGAAACACCTGTTTACCTCCGCTTAATATTGCGTTAACAGGTCGCCCCGGCGGCTACCGTGAGTTAAGGAGAGAGTATGTTCAGGTCACTGATTCTTGCAGTTGCATTGCTGGCGTCCGCACCGCTGGTCGCGAATGCTGGCGAAATCACCCTGTTGCCATCGGTGAAGTTAAACATCGGCGATCAGGATTATCGCGGTAATTACTGGGACGGCCGCGACTGGCGAGACCGCGATTACTGGCACCGTAACTATGAATGGCGTGATCGTGGCTGGCACCATCACCGCGGCTGGGACCGCGGTCGTAAGAGCTATGAGAAAGGCTATCGCGCAGGCTGGAACGACCGTGACGACCACCGCGGTCGGGGCCATGGGCGCGGACACGGCCATGGGCACCATCATTAAGAGCGTATAAACCTCTCCCCCTCAGGGAGAGGTTTTTTTACAGCCCCAGCAAAGTCCCGACGATAAGCCACAGGTTCAACGCCACCACCACCACCACGATTGCCCATCCCGCCTGCTTCACGATTCGGGTATTCACCAGTTCGCCCATCAGCTTTTTATTGCTGGTAAAGATCAGCAGCGGCACCAGCGCCAGCGCAATCCCGAAGCTCAGCAGCACCTGGCTCATCACCAGAATACGGGTCGGGTCCAGCCCCATCAGGATAACGATAAATGACGGGGCCATAGTCATTGCCCGGCGAACCCACAACGGAATATAAAACCGCACGAACCCTTGCATCACCACCTGCCCCGCCAGCGTCCCCACAACCGTAGACGAAAGGCCCGCCGCGACCAGGCTCAGGCCGAAGATGGTGGCTGCCGCATGGCTGAGCAGCGGTTCCAGCGTCAGATAGGCCTGGTCGAGATCCGCAACGCCGGTATGACCCGAGAAGTGAAACGCCGCCGCAGCCGTTGCCATCATCGCCAGATTCACAAAGCCTGCGATGGTCATGGCAATGGCCACGTCCCATTTGGTTGCTGAATACTTTTCAGCCCGGTTTCCCTCATGAAGGTGCTGAGTCAAGGAGGAGTGCAGATAGATAACGTGCGGCATGATCGTTGCCCCCAGCACGCCCGCGGCCAGGAAAACAGCTTCACTGGTTGGCAGGCTTGGGATGAGCATGCCTTTGCCCAGCTCGATAAATTTCGGCTGCGAGAAGATAAGTTCAACGATGTAGGCGGTGGCCACAAACAGTAATAGCCCGCCGATAACCTTCTCGAGCGGCTTCTGACCGCGCTGCTGGAGCATGAGGATCAGGAAGGTAGCAATGCCGGTCAGCACCGCCCCCTGCAGTAGGGAGACGCCCAGAATGAGCTTGAAACCAATGGCCGCACCGATGAACTCTGCCAGATCCGTCGCCATCGCGATAATTTCTGCCTGGATCCAGTACAGCCAGACAACGGGGCGCGGATAATGGTCACGAATATGTTCGGCGAGATTTTTACCGGTGGCGATGCCGAGCTTAGCGGAGAGCACCTGGATCAGCATTGCCATCAGGTTTGCCCATACCACCACCCACAGCAGCTTATAGCCAAAGCTGGCCCCCGCCTGAATGTTGGTGGCGAAATTGCCCGGATCGATATAGCCAATGGCGGCAATGAACGCAGGTCCCATCAGCGCCAGTCGCAGCCTGCGCGCAGTTTTTCCACTGCTGGTATCAATACGACTGTTGGTCATCTTCTGCCCCTGAGTTATAGCCTTTGCTATGTTTTACGCTATCAAAATGAGGATAATTATCAAGTTCACTTGTAAAGTTTGTCTGAATTGCTCTGATAGCTGAAAATAATGGCGGGAAGTTTCGGGTTGTGGAAAGCTGTTAACGAAAATCGCGGCGGCGACCTGATATGTTAGCGAAGTGTGCGCTGACGCAACTTTTAGCTTCTTTACTTAACATAACAGAAATGTAGGGTTGATCGCTAATTTTGCTATACGTCACATGTCATCACGATAGTGTGCGATTAGTCTCGTTTTCTTATTGCTTGTTTCATAGAATGTGCAACGAAATTCAACCTGCCTCATATTTGGAGCAAATATGTCCCGCGTTCTGCACTTTGTTTTAGCGCTTGCAGTGGTTGCGCTGCTTGCTTTGCTGGTTAGCCCTAACCGCAAGCAAATTCGTATTCGCTTTGTTATTCAATTATTAGTGATTGAAATGATTCTGGCGTGGTTCTTCCTGAACTCCTCAATCGGCCTTGGCTTTGTGCAAGGGTTCTCTGAGATGTTCGAGAAGCTGCTGGCCTTCGCTAATGAAGGGACAAACTTTGTATTCGGTAAGATGAATGACGAAGGACTCGCCTTCTTCTTCCTGAAAGTACTCTGCCCTATCGTCTTTATCTCCGCGCTGATCGGGATTTTGCAGCATATCCGTATTCTGCCGATTGTCATCCGCTTCATCGGTACCCTGCTGTCGAAAGTGAACGGCATGGGCAAGCTGGAATCCTTTAACGCCGTAAGCTCGCTGATTCTGGGACAGTCAGAAAACTTCATCGCCTATAAGGATATCCTCGGCAAGATGTCGCGCAACCGCATGTACACCATGTCGGCGACCGCAATGTCTACCGTCTCCATGTCCATCGTCGGTGCGTACATGACCATGCTTGATCCTAAGTATGTGGTTGCCGCGCTGGTTCTGAACATGTTCAGCACCTTTATCGTACTTTCTCTGATTAACCCTTACCGCGTTGATGAGAGCGAAGAAAACCTGCAGATGTCTAACCTGCACGAAGGTCAAAGCTTCTTCGAAATGCTCGGCGAGTACATCCTGGCTGGCTTTAAAGTAGCGATTATCGTTGCGGCGATGCTGATTGGCTTTATCGCGCTGATCTCCGCACTGAACGCGCTGTTCGCAGCGGTTCTGGGCATCTCCTTCCAGGGCATCCTGGGCTACATCTTCTACCCGATTGCCTGGGTGATGGGTGTACCTGCGCATGAAGCGCTGCAGGTTGGCTCTATCATGGCAACCAAGCTGGTATCTAACGAATTCGTGGCGATGATGGATCTGCAGAAACTTGCCAGCACCCTGTCCCCGCGCGCGGAAGGTATCCTGTCCGTGTTCCTGGTCTCCTTCGCGAACTTCTCTTCCATTGGCATCATCGCCGGTGCGATTAAAGGTCTGAACGAAGAGCAGGGTAACGTGGTTTCCCGCTTTGGTCTGAAACTGGTTTATGGCTCTACGCTGGTGAGCATCCTGTCTGCATCGATTGCAGCGCTGTTCCTGTAGGCGGTCGCCAATTTGTTGGGTGGAAAAGCGTAAGCGTTATTCACTTATGACTGTTGCTATGCCGGATAACGCTACGCTTATCCGGCCTGTGAAAAGAGTTGTCAGCAATATAAACCGGAGCATAAGGCTCCGGTTTTTTTATGCCTGCGAGGCGTCTTCGCCGTCCGCGCAGACCTGGTTTCGCCCGCGCTGCTTGGCGCGATATAGCCTCGAGTCCGCCAGAGACTGGATTTGCTCCAGCGAGTAGTCAGCATGCTCGCTGTGGGCCGCAACGCCAAGCGACGCGGTTGTCGTCAGTTTCATGCCGTTGCCTAGCGTCAGCGGCGAGAATTCAAGATGCTTTTTGATGCGCAGCGCAACGGCTTCCCCGGCTTCGAGATGGGTATCCGGCAGGAAGACGCAGAACTCCTCTCCCCCCAGGCGGCCTAAGATATCTTTGCCGCGAATAGCCCGCTGAATATGTTGGGTGGCGTGCTGAAGGACAGCATCACCAACCCCGTGGCCGTAACGGTCATTCACCTTTTTGAAGTAATCGAGATCGATCTGCACCAGCGTGTAGTCTTTGTACTGCGGATTGAGCTGGGCCGTTGTCTCGAAGAAGCCCCGGCGGTTCAGCGCCCCGGTTAGCTCATCGTGGTGAGCATGCCAGTGCATTTCGCGCTGCATCACGCCCATATTGCGTACCAGCCGGCAAATAACCCGGTGGAATGCCCAAAGCAAAAGCACAAAGATGATCCACATCACCAGCAACAGAACGCTGAAGCGACCGAAGTCCTCGTGCAATCCCTGGCGCAGCGTCTGGGTGCTGATGATAATGCTGTCGGTACCGCCGACGGCACCAAAGGTGACAAACACCTGCCCAAAGCGCAGCGTGCCCCGCGAAGCGTGTTCTAGTTTTTCGCCAATTAAGCGTAGCTGATTCGGCGTGAGTTTGACCTGATTGAGCGCCCCTGCGGGCGTGGTTAGCGGAGTGAGCCGGTTATCAAAAAGCTGGTAGCTGCTTTGCGTCTGTTCGGGAAGCGAGTCATTGAGCAGTTGTTTAACGCTATCGTCGCTTATCGCCACGCCGAGCAGGCCAATCCATTTCCCGTTAAAATCGACAGGCACCGCGCCGTTTACCAGCGTGTCGTGAGTCTCGGCAATATTCTGCCGTGTCCAGAAAGCCTTACGTTTGGGGTTTAAAATCGGTGAGGCAAGGATAAAGGTCCCCTCTTTGCGGCGAGGGTTGTAGCTGCGAACCAGCTGTGAGTTAGTCTCATCAGAAAGCGAAGCGATAAACTCGCCCTTACGGGAAATATAATAGATATCTTCGCGCATCTCTCCGGCGTCGCTTGCCAGGGGGAAGAGATGCTGGATCTTACGCAGCGCATACAGCTCATGCTGAATTAGCGAGGCGCTATTCCGGCTCTTCTCGTCATCGTTTGAAAGCCTGTCGGATATCGGCAGGTTGCTGACAAAAAGTGAAGCTTTACCCTCTTCGTTGCGAATGTCATTAGGTATCCGCACGCTGCCTGGGAAAAGCGGATCGTCCATGGCTTCAATAAAGATACGCTGCAGGTAGCGCAGATTGTCGATTTTGTATTTAGCACGGCTTTCCAGGCGCGCAATCACGCTCTCCAGATGGCTTAGCTGGCTGGTACGGTATCCATGGTTAAACAGCTCTCCCTGCTGCCAGAACAGAAACGTAGTGAGCAGGAAAACGAAAATGAAACACAGATGGATGACACGAAGCGTTTTTACCAGAGGTAAACGGAGACGGTTCGCTGCTGGCATACTGACTACCTACCCTTAAATGTTATATCGCCGTCTGCTGGCTATAAGCAGGATCATGGCCTTGCAGAGGTTCAGGTCTGCCCAGCAAATATCCCTGCAGATACTGAACCCCAAGACCCAGCAGGATGGTTCGCTGTTCGGGGGTTTCCACAAATTCCGCCACGACGCTCAACCCTTTGGCATTTGCCAAATCGCTAATGGACTTCACAATCATGAGATCCAGCGAATTTGAGGCTATATCCTTGATGAAACAGCCATCGATTTTTATGACGTCGGCCTGCATCCGCTTGAGCCGCTCGTAGTTAGCATAGCCTGTGCCAAAGTCGTCAATGGCAATTTTGAAGCCGTTATCCCGCAGCAGCGTAATATTGTGGATGGATGTTTCAGAATTAGAAAACGCCTGCTCCTCGGTAACTTCGATAATGACCGAGCTGGTCGGTACTTTGTTCTGCGCAAACAGAGTCACAATTTGCTGGGCAATATCTTTTTGCATCAGCGTAAAGGGCATCAGATTTACCGAGAACTGCGCGTGTAACGAACCTGTCCCGTGATCGCGCAGATGAGTAATCAGCTTGTTCATCACCAGCATGTCAAACCGTACGCTAAGATTAAATTCCGCAATAATAGGTATGAACTTTTCTGGTGTAATCATCTCACCGTTGAAGAACATGCGGGTCAAAATTTCTTTGTAGCCGTTGCCGTCGCGATCGACGATAGGCTGCGCATACAGCTGAAGCGACTTCTCATCGGCCAGCGTCAGGGCGTGTTTGACTTTATGAAGCAGCAGCACGCGTTCTGTTGTTTCGTCAGAAACGGCCTCCACCTCGGTGTTAAGGCTCAACACTCGATTCACTGAGCAGGCCTGCTCGGCAAGATAGCTTAACTGCCCAAGCGTGCGGTGCAGCTCATCGAAATCGTCGTTCGCGAGGCAATAAGACGCCCCGTACTCAATTTCGAGCATGCTATTATGCCAGCGTATTTTCTTGTTATTGAGCAAATCAACCATGTGATTCAACCGTGCCTGCGCCTCATGTCCCTGAAGGAAAATCAATAGCTCGCAACCCGGCAGCTGGAATATTTGCTCACTCTCGTCAAGCCACGGCTTGAGCTGTTGGGTGATTTCCCGCTTACAGTTTATGCGCATCATCAGGCCATAGTGGCGGCTCAGAAACTCGAGATTCGACATTCTCAGGCAGCATAGGGTGCCGGTTGGGAAGCACTTGAAGTGCTCTTCGAGCGCTCGTAGGTTGGGCAGCTGGGTCAACGGGTCGGTCATCGCCTGCAGCCGGTACACCCTCTTCATCCACTCATTTTTATGGAAAATCATCGTCATGTAGAGCATACAGACGGTGAAGGAAATAATGACCGACAGGATAACCGCCAGCGTAAACCCGGAGTTTACTCCCTGCAGAAAACCGTCGTTATAGGTCAGTAGCAGCCAGGCGGACATTCCCCACAGCAGAGCGATCAGCCTCGGCCCCATGTGGCGAATGCCCAGGGTAAATAAAATAAAAATGAGCGGCACGAGGTAGCCCGCTATCAGCGTCGTTTTATAAGAACAGCACAACAGCAGAAGGAAGCCGCCCCATAAGCCGAGCCAGACAAACGAGTAGAGACGTCTCTGGGGGGCCAGATAACGTAATACGCATCGCCGCCAGAATGCTTGCGCATAATACGGGTTAAGCAGCATACGCAGCGGATAGTAGAACAGCATCGTGAAAATCAGCGACGCCGCAATCAGATTCAGAAGATCCACAACGTGGAAAATTTGCGAGCTGTCCCCAAAGAACCGTGAAATTGACGGAGGGAAAATAATAAAATGCCCGAAGGAAAACATCGTAAATTTAATACAAAACGGAGCGAAAAAACCTAGCCAAAATATTCTCGCCCCCATGCCTTTATTGGTTATAGAAACGCGCCAGCGCTTGCCACCATAATAGCGCGCAATCAGACAGGACAGAAACAAAGGCAACAATAAGCTGACGAGAAAAGAAGCCAGGGCAACAGGCGGGACTTTAAGAATTTGCGAGAAGGCAATATAGGTGCCAATAATTAACGGCAGTACGGCCGCGCGACCAAAAATTAAAATCAATGAAATCATTAAGCTAAGGGGAAGCCAGGCAAGATAGATCTTGTGTCCCGCAAGCAGAGTTTCAGGCGAAATATGACGCGCAAGCGGCATCAGAGCTAAATATAACACCAGTGATATAAAAGACTTTTTCATCAGTTTGTGACAATTCATAAAGGCGGGTGTTAATGATGTGTATTAATTCGACCTGATATATTGATGGCAAGAATACGTTTATTTGCTCCGCAAAGCAAGCCACCCTCTAGTCCAAAAAAACACCTTATGTAAACGACATATATGTATACAAATATACATATATCAATTTATTTTTTTGAAATGAATATCATTAACAGTGTCGAAATAATATATTTTGGGGAGCTCAACACCCTGAAAAGGAAGGTTTTTTCCAGTCCTGAAAGCAAAAACCCCCGCCATAAGGCGAGGGTTTTATATTTTGGTGGAGCTAAGCGGGATCGAACCGCTGACCTCTTGCATGCCATGCAAGCGCTCTCCCAGCTGAGCTATAGCCCCACGAGGGGTTGTCTTAACGGTGCAAATCTTGCTGGAGAAGATTTGGTGGAGCTAAGCGGGATCGAACCGCTGACCTCTTGCATGCCATGCAAGCGCTCTCCCAGCTGAGCTATAGCCCCGAACCGTAAAAACGTGTCGTGTTGACGGGCGGCATCATATGAAACCCAACAAACAGTGTCAACGGCAAATTCTTCATCTGCGATCAATCGCCGAAAAAGCAAACAACTCAGTGAGATCCAGATTGCATATCGGCCCTGCGTAGTTAATCCTGTCACAGTTTCCTGTAAAAGGATCGCATAATATGAACCCTTACTAGCATCTCTTCATTTAAGGAAAGCACTGTGCTCAAAGGACGAATGACACCTGAAGAATTAGCCATCCTTACCGGTTACAGCCGACAGACCATTAATAAATGGGTACGCAAACAAAACTGGACTACCACTCAAAAACCGGGTGTTCAGGGTGGGAAAGCGCGCCTTATCCATATTGACGAGCGTGTGCAGGAGTTTATTAACAGCGCCAGGCGTGCTTCTGACCGTCAGGGAACCTATACCGCTAACGATTCTTCCCTGAATGGTTTACTGCTGAACTCCGTGAAGCAGATGTCGGAAGCCGAGCAGCAGAAATTATCCGCGCTGATTTTACGTGAAGGGATCGCTGGGGTGCTTAAGCGGCTGGGGATTCGGGATAACGAATAAAAAAACCGGCGCACTTTGCCCCGGTTTGTCAATGTAAAGGGTATTTACTGCTGGGCTTCACGCTCGGCAATAAAGCCCAGCGCCTTTTCGATACGCGCGATAGAGCGCGGTTTGCCAATCGCATGCACGGTAACGTCCAGCCCCGGTGACTGGCCTGCACCGGTCACCGCTACGCGTAGCGGCATACCTACTTTACCCATGCCTACTTCCAGCTCGTCTGCCGTTGCCTGAATGGCGTTATGGACGTTTTCCGCCGTCCAGTCGGTAATCGCAGCCAGCTTGTCACGAATCACTTCCAGCGGCTGACGGGCAACCGGACGCAAATGTTTCTTCGCGGCGTCGGCGTCAAACTCGCTGAAATCTTCGTAGAAGTAGCGGCAGGTTTCAGCCATCTCTTTGAGCGTCTTGCAGCGATCGCCCAGCAGTTTCACCAGATCGGCCAGCTCCGGGCCGTTGCGGGTATCAATGTTCTGCTGTTCGATATGCCACTGCAGCTGGGTTGCAACGTATTCCGGCGCCAGATGGTTAATATAATGGTGGTTAAGCCACTGCAGCTTCTCAGTGTTGAATGCACTTGCTGATTTGCTGACGGTTGTCAGATCAAACAGCTTGATCATCTCTTCACGGGAGAAGATTTCCTGATCGCCGTGCGCCCAGCCCAGACGTACGAGGTAGTTCAGCAGCGCTTCCGGCAGGTAGCCATCATCGCGATACTGCATCACGCTTACCGCACCGTGGCGTTTAGACAGTTTTTTGCCGTCATCACCGTTGATCATCGACACGTGGCCGTACAAAGGAACCGGCGCGTTCAGCGCTTTCAGGATGTTGATCTGGCGCGGCGTGTTGTTGATATGGTCTTCGCCACGAATCACGTGCGTGATTTCCATATCCCAATCGTCCACTACCACACAGAAATTGTAGGTCGGTGAACCATCGGTACGGCGAATGATCAGGTCGTCCAGTTCCTGGTTGCTGAATTCGATGGGGCCACGAATCTGATCATCGAAAATAACCGAACCTTCCTGCGGGTTGGCAAAACGCACTACGCACGGCTCATCGGCTTCGTGATGTTCATGCCCGTGGCGGCAGCGGCCGTCGTAACGTGGCTTCTCGCCCTTCTCCATTTGCTCTTCACGCAGCGCATCAAGACGCTCTTTGGAGCAGTAGCACTTATAGGCCGTCCCTGCTTCCAGCATGTCATCGATAACGCTGTTATAACGGTCGAAACGCTTGGTCTGGAAGTACGGGCCTTCATCCCACTCCAGGCTCAACCAGTTCATGCCATCCATGATTGCCTCAATGGCTTCCGGGGTTGAGCGTTCGAGATCGGTATCTTCAATACGCAGCACGAACTCGCCGCCGTGGTTACGAGCAAAAAGCCAGGAATAAAGAGCAGTACGGGCGCCACCGACGTGCAGATAGCCCGTTGGGCTTGGCGCAAAGCGAGTTTTGATTTTCATTGAACGGCCTTAATTACGCAAAATTGCCGGGAACCGGCTGATGCCAGGGAAAAATGGAGTCGCAACATTCTACCACTGTAGGCTGATTCCTCAATGTTGATGCCTTTACTTCCCTGTAAAGGACACATTCTGATGATAAATCAAACGCCAATGAACAAATCGCGATCGCTTTGCCTAAATTTAAGACGAACAAACAAAATCTTTAGAAAAGGCGTTGACTCATTTTCAACTCTCCCTATAATGCGACTCCACACAGCGGGGGTGATTAGCTCAGTTGGTAGAGCACCTCCTTTACACGGAGGGGGTCGGCGGTTCGAGCCCGTCATCACCCACCATTCATTAGTGAGTGAGCCCGCAGTGTGGTAAGAGAATTTAGCGTTGGGTGATTAGCTCAGTTGGTAGAGCACCTCCTTTACACGGAGGGGGTCGGCGGTTCGAGCCCGTCATCACCCACCATCTCTCTTACAGATTTAAGCAGTACCGAAGTTTGGGTGATTAGCTCAGTTGGTAGAGCACCTCCTTTACACGGAGGGGGTCGGCGGTTCGAGCCCGTCATCACCCACCATTCGGGGCGTTAGCTCAGTTGGTAGAGCAGTTGACTTTTAATCAATTGGTCGCAGGTTCGAATCCTGCACGCCCCACCAATGTAGAAAGGCGCCCTAAAGGCGCCTTTTTGCTATGCGCAATTCGTGTAGTCGTAGGGTGGATAAGCGCTAGCGCCATCCACCGACAACACGCAAATGATAGATCACGCCGCCGCTTTCTACCCTACAATTTATCTCCCCTGCATCAATCCTGGTTATCCTCTTCCGGGTCGCTAAACAACGCATCTCCCCTGCGGGCCTCAGTTAACCGCTGCGCCTGCTGATGAATCACCTGCCAGATTGCTTCCGCCGCGCTTGAAAGCGAGCGGTTTTTCCGTCTTACCAGCATAAGTTGGCGATCGACAACCGGCGTCAGCCTCCTGACCGTTAACACACTGCCTTCGGGCAAAGGCAACGCCAGCGCTGGCAGCACGCTTAATCCAATCCCCGCCTCCACCATCGGGAACAGCGTTGCCGGATGGCCTATCTGCTGCACAATGTTCGCTTTGATACCCATTTTTTGCAGCGCATCGTCAATCAGCGGGCGGCTGCCGGAGGCATAATCCTGCAGCACGAGATCCGTCTTCTGCAAAGCTTGCCAGGGCACACAACGTTCGGCGGCTAAAGGGTGATCCGTCCGGCAGAGCAGTAAAAAAGGTTCGGACAGCACGGCTTCGCAGTCCAGATCGCTGGCCTGAATCGGGTCAATCACGATGCCAAAATCCACCTCTCCCTGACGAATACTTTGCAATACCCACTGCTGCGGCCGGTCGTGCAGCACAAAACGTATGGACGGATGCTGTTCGGCCGCCGCTGCAATGCACTGTGGGATCAGATGTGCAGAAATTGTCTGGCTGGCGGCCACGCGTACCGTGCCGCTTAGCTGATGCCCAACGCTTCGCGCATCGAGCAGCGTCGAATTCAGCTCTTCGAGCAGGCGTTCCAGCCTTCCTGCCAGCTGCTGCCCGGCATCGGTCAGAACGACTTCACGGGTGGTGCGGTCCAGCAGCCTCACCCCAATCTCGTTTTCCAGCTCCTTCACGCTGTGGCTCACCGCTGACTGGCTAAGGCCGATGCGCTCACCTGCACGGCTGAAGCTTCCCGCCTGGGCTACCGCAACAAAAATTTTTAACTGGCGCAGGGAATAATTCATATATTTAATTCATCAATTCATTTAATAAATCAATTTTATTTCTTAAACCAGCAAAAGCACAATAGCTGGACTCCAGTTTGAGGATTAACGATGAAACTCTTTCGCGTGCTCGACCCGTTTACACTGACTCTGATCGCTACCGTTCTGCTGGCCTCTTTTTTTCCGGCCCAGGGAAGTTTTGTTGGCTTCTTTGAAGGGCTGACCACCGCCGCCATCGCTCTGCTGTTCTTTATGCATGGCGCCAAGCTATCCCGCGAGGCTATTATTTCCGGCAGCAGCCACTGGCGGCTTCACCTGTGGGTGATGTGCAGCACCTTCGTGCTGTTCCCGGTGCTCGGCGTGCTGTTCGCCTGGTGGGCTCCCGTCAACGTCAGCCCGGAAATTTATACCGGCTTTCTGTATCTGTGTATCCTTCCCGCCACGGTCCAGTCCGCGATTGCATTCACCTCCATTGCGGGGGGGAACGTCGCCGCTGCGGTCTGTTCGGCTTCCGCATCCAGCCTGCTCGGCATTTTCCTTTCACCGCTGCTGGTTGGCATGGTGATGCACGTGCATGGGGCGAGCGGCAGCCTGCAACAGGTTGGCAGCATCATGCTGCAGCTGCTGGTGCCGTTTATCCTCGGCCACCTCTCCCGCCCGTGGATCGGTGCCTGGGTTGCACGCAACAAGAAATGGATTGGCAAAACTGACCAGACGTCCATTCTGCTGGTGGTCTATTCGGCATTCAGCGAGGCGGTAACCCACGGCATCTGGCATAAGGTTGGGGCGGGTTCGCTGCTGTTTATCGTCGTCGTGAGCCTGGTGCTGCTGGGGATTGTGATTGCGGTAAATACGTTTATGGCGCGGCGTCTTGGCTTTAATAAGGCCGATGAGATTACGATTGTTTTCTGCGGGTCGAAGAAGAGCCTCGCCAACGGCATTCCAATGGCCAACATTCTCTTCCCGGTTGCTACCGTGGGGATGATGGTGCTGCCGCTGATGATTTTCCACCAGATACAGCTGATGATCTGTGCGGTTATGGCCCGTCGCTACCAGAGCCAGACGGCAAAAGCGGCGGCCGGGAATACGACCACCGCTAAAAGCTAAGTTCTTTTCAGGGGCTTCACCAGCCCCTCCAGCCCTTCCGTTTTGATGAGCAGCGTCAGCTTCATCAGCTCGCCAAGATGCCCATGAGGAAACTCATCCTTGCGGGCAAACCACAGGAAGTACTCCTCCGGCACGTCAATCAGCACCCGCCCTTTGTATTTGCCGAAGGGCATTTCCGTATTGGCTATCTCGATAAGCTGCTCTTTATCCATCTTACTCACCCAGCAGGCGGATCATTTCCGCTTCGTCGATGACATCAATGCCCAGCTCCTGAGCTTTAACCAGTTTAGAACCCGCTGCTTCACCGGCAATCACCAGATCCGTCTTCTTCGACACGCTGCCTGCCACCTTCGCCCCAAGCGCAACCAGACGAGCTTTGGCATCGTCACGGGACATGATGCTCAGCGATCCGGTCAGCACAACGGTTTTGCCCGCAAACGGGCTGTCGATCTCTTCAGCTTTGATGACAACGGGCGCAGGCCAGTGGACGCCAGCAACTTCGGTCAACTGGCGGATAACGTCCCGGTTGCTCTCTTCGGCAAAGAAGTTAAAGACGTGCGTAGCGACAACGATGCCCACGTCCGGCACCTTCTGCAGCTCTTCGATGGAGGCCGCGGCCAGCGCCTCAAGAGTGCCGAAATAAGCAGCAAGACCAGCGGCTGTCGCTTCACCCACTTCACGGATGCCCAGGGCATAGAGGAAGCGGGCAAAGGTGGTTTCTTTAGCCTTCGCCAGCGCATCCACCACGTTTTGCGCGGACTTTGGTCCCATACGGTCCAGCCCGGTGAGCTTGCCCGCCGTCAGTTCGAACAGATCGGCTGGCGTGTGGACGTACTCTTTTTCTACCAGCTGGTCGATGATTTTGTCGCCCATACCGTCAACGTCCAGCGCGCGGCGGGAAACGAAGTGCTTAAGGGATTCTTTGCGCTGTGCGCCGCAAATCAGGCCCCCCGTACAGCGCGTTACCGCCTCACCTTCTACGCGCTCTACGTCTGAGCCGCACACCGGGCAATGCGTCGGGAAAACGATCTCCCTGGTGTTTTCCGGGCGCTCTGAATCCACCACGCCAACCACCTGCGGGATGACATCGCCTGCACGACGGATCACTACGCGATCGCCGATGCGAAGGCCCAACCTGTCGATTTCATCCGCATTGTGTAAGGTTGCGTTACTGACGAGTACGCCGGCAACCTGTACCGGTTCGAGACGAGCTACGGGGGTGATTGCGCCTGTACGCCCAACCTGGAACTCCACGTCGCGTACGAAAGTCATCTGTTCCTGAGCCGGGAATTTAAAGGCTACCGCCCAACGAGGCGCGCGGGCGACAAACCCTAGCGTCTCCTGTAGGGCAAGCGAGTCGACTTTAATCACCACGCCGTCAATATCGAAGCCAAGCTTCGGACGGTCCGCCTCTACCTGATGGTAAAACGCCAGCACTTCTTCCGGCGTGCTGCACAGGCGGATTCGGTCGCTCACCGGCAGTCCCCACGCCTTAAACTGCTGTAGCCGCGCCATATGGCTGGCGGGCAGTTCGCCCCCTTCCAGCAGGCCGACGCCGTAGCAGAAGAACGTAAGAGGACGTTTCGCAGTGATGCGCGGATCGAGCTGGCGTAACGATCCCGCAGCAGCGTTGCGTGGGTTGGCAAAGATCTTCCCGCCAGTACGGCGAGCATCTTCATTGATCTTCTCGAAGCCTGCCTGTGGGAGGAAAACCTCACCACGGACTTCAACGCGGCGAGGAATATTCTCCCCGTGCAGCTTCAGGGGAATAGAGCGGATTGTTCGCACGTTAGCGGTAATATTTTCACCCGTGGTGCCGTCCCCTCGGGTTGCCGCACGGACCAGAACACCCTCTTCATACAATAAACTGACCGCCAGGCCATCCAGCTTCAGTTCGCAGCAGAACGTCAGGGCATCAGTGCTTTTCAGCCTGTCCTGCACACGCTTGTTGAACGCCAGATAGCTCGCTTCATCAAAGACGTTATCAAGGGATAACATCGGTACTTCGTGGCGCACCTGAGTGAACACGCTAAGCGGCGCTGCACCGACACGCTGAGTTGGTGAGTCCGGGGTAATTAACTCCGGATGCGCCTCTTCGATTGCCCGCAGCTCGCCCATCAGGCGGTCATACTCCGCGTCAGGAATTTCAGGGCTGTCCTGCACGTGATAGAGGAATTCATGATGGCGAAGCGTGGTTCGCAGTTCAGTGAGTTGTTGTTCGAGAGTGTCCATATCGCACCATCAATAGAAAAAACCCCCGACAGGCGGGGGTTTAGGGGAAACTGTCCGGCAGAGGATCAGGCGTTAGCCTCAACAACCTCGCGGATTCTGTCCTGATACTCGCGCATTTTTTGCGGCGTCATCATGCGGCGCTGGTCGTCAAGCACCACGCCACCCACTTCATCTGCAATATGCTGCGCGGACTGCAGCATCAGCTTAAAGTTTTGATGCGGGTCGCCATAGGAAGGCACCTGCATAAAGATTGTCACGCCCGGCGTTGCAAAGCTGGCCATGTTTTCCGGATCGAATGAGCCAGGCTTCACCATATTCGCAAGGCTGAAGAGCACGGGACCGCTGCCGTCAGGGCTGAGATGGCGATGGAAAATGTTCATTTCACCAAAGATAAAGCCCGCCTGCTGAATGCTGTTGAGCAACACATCACCGTTAATGGTGCTGCCAGCGTGAGCAGAGACGTTCATAACGATAACGGTCTCTTTCGGCGCCTGACGAACAGGTGCCGCTGGCTCTGGCACAGGTTGATGGACAACCGGCGCTGGCTGCTGAACCGGCTGCACATTTACCGGCTGCTGAGGTTCAGGCTGACGAATCGGCGCTGGCTGTTGAACAGGCTCAACTGGCTGTACAACCGCAGGCTGCACGCCAGGCTGCTGGCGCGGCATCTCAGGAACAGGCTGATGCTGTGGCTGCTGCACTGGCGCAGCACGGCGAGGTTCAGCCGAAGCGTAAGGTGGCTCATATTGATGTTGTGGCGTTTGTGGCTGACGAGGCGTTTCCGGCTCGCGGGACACAGGTTCCTGCGCAGGGGCAACCCTACGCACGCGCACTTCGCCTACTCCTTCACCTTCTTCATCGTCGGCGTCATCTTCTGCTTCGTAATCGTCACGTTTAGACTTCATACGCTTCAACGGGCGATCGCGGAAAACGGAAGAACGCTCCTTACGGCTGGTCCAAAGGCCATGTACCAGTAAGGCGATTATGGCGATCGCGCCAACAATGATTAATATCAGACGCAAATCCTGCATCATTATATTCTCTGTTGTTCTAACACCTTGCCAACGCGGCAAACATTTACTCACTAAGAGTATTTGCCCATCCGCTTAAGTGCAAGTACGTGCACGGTTTTCTCAGCATAAAGATGGGCTATTAATGGTTTTTTGCTGATTTTTCGACCATTTCTTAATACGTTTTTGCCAGCCAGCTCGGTTATGATGGGCGCGCCTGTCACTGAACCGACGTAAAGGAGTCTACTAAGTCTATGGTTTCAACTTCAGCAACCGCCCCGAAAAGCGGCGTTCACTATTTTTCCCAGGGCTGGAAGCTGGTTCGTGAACCCGGCATCAAGCGCTATGTGGTTTTACCGCTGCTGGTAAATATCTTGTTGATGGGTGGCGCATTTTGGTGGCTGTTCACCCGCCTTGATGAGTGGATCCCGGCAATGCTTTCGTATGTGCCGGACTGGCTACAGTGGCTGAGCTATCTTATCTGGCCGCTGGCGGTCATTTCGCTGCTGCTGGTCTTTGGCTACTTCTTCTCTACCCTGGCGAACTGGATAGCCGCGCCGTTTAACGGCCTGCTGGCAGAACAGTTAGAAGCACGCTTAACTGGCGCAACGCCTCCTGATACCGGAGTCTATGGCGTAATGAAAGATGTGCCGCGCATTATGAAGAGAGAGTGGCAGAAACTGGCCTGGTATCTTCCGCGCGCGGTAGTGCTGCTGATTCTCTATTTTATTCCTGGTATTGGGCAGACTGTCGCGCCCGTGTTGTGGTTCTTGTTCAGCGCATGGATGCTGGCAATTCAGTACTGTGATTACCCTTTCGATAACCATAAGGTGCCGTTTCGCGACATGCGCGTCGCCCTGCGTAACAAAAAGGTAACCAATATGCAGTTTGGCTCGCTGGTTAGCCTGTTCACCCTGATCCCCTTCCTGAATCTGGTAATTATGCCGGTAGCCGTGTGTGGCGCTACCGCAATGTGGGTTGACTGCTACCGTTCAAAACACGCGATGTGGAAGTAACGCATTCAGGAGCGGCATATGTCGCTCCTTATTCCTTCTTGCAATCCCTTATTTCCCTTCTACATATAGATATACGATTTCTTTACTTCCCCATAACGCCGGAGCAGGTATGCTGGTGAGGTTTCCCAAATTTCATACAGTTAAGGACGGGCTATGAGCAAGATCTACGAAGACAACTCTCTGACAATCGGTCATACGCCGCTGGTTCGACTGAACCGCATCGGTAACGGACGCATTCTGGCGAAGGTCGAGTCGCGCAACCCAAGCTTCAGCGTCAAGTGCCGTATCGGTGCCAATATGATTTGGGATGCCGAAAAACGCGGCGTGCTCAAGCCGGGCATTGAGCTGGTTGAGCCGACAAGCGGCAATACAGGTATTGCTCTGGCTTACGTTGCCGCCGCACGTGGCTATAAGCTGACGCTGACCATGCCTGAAACGATGAGCGTCGAGCGCCGCAAGCTGCTTAAAGCACTCGGCGCAAACTTAGTGCTGACCGAAGGCGCTAAAGGCATGAAAGGCGCAATCCAGAAAGCTGAAGAGATTGTGGCGAGCGACCCGAACAAGTATTTACTGCTTCAACAGTTCAGCAACCCGGCAAACCCGGAAATTCACGAGAAAACCACCGGCCCGGAAATCTGGGAAGACACGGATGGAGAAGTTGACGTATTTATCGCGGGCGTCGGGACAGGCGGTACGCTGACCGGCGTGAGCCGTTACATTAAAAATACCAAAGGCAAAACGGGGCTTATCAGCGTTGCCGTAGAACCAACGGATTCCCCGGTTATCGCTCAGGCGCTGGCAGGCGAAGAGTTGAAACCTGGTCCGCATAAAATCCAGGGCATCGGCGCCGGTTTCATTCCAGGAAACCTGGATCTGAAGCTGATCGACAAGGTTGTCGCCATCTCCAACGAAGAGGCAATTTCCACCGCTCGCCGACTGATGGAAGAAGAAGGCATTCTTGCCGGGATCTCTTCCGGAGCGGCCGTGGCTGCTGCGTTAAAACTTCAGGAAGATGAAGCCTTTACCAACAAAAATATTGTGGTTATCCTACCTTCTTCCGGGGAACGGTATCTCAGTACGGCGTTATTTGCGGATCTTTTCACTGAAAAAGAACTGCAACAGTGATGCCAGCTTGTTAAAACTGACGAAAAAAGCACCCATAAGGGTGCTTTTTTGTGGCATTCGTCAAAGTTTTACCCTCCTCAGGATTGCTTCACCCTGTCAGAACTGGTATTTAAGCAGCAAATTATTTTGATGCGCGAAATTAATCGCTGTGGAATATAGCGCTGCTGAATCGATTTTACGATTTGGTTTAAGCCTGATTTTCACTGCATAATGGTTAAGGACGAGCGAGACGCGAGCGGCCTGGCAACAAGCCATAGCACTTTTCGTGATTCTTGATGCATCCTGTGTCGCATAGAGTTAACGCCGACGCTAACTATACAGGCTAAAGTGAAGCCACCAGGCTAGACTTTAGTTCCACAACACTAAACCTATAAGTTGGGGAAATACAATGTTCCAGCAAGAAGTTACCATTACCGCTCCTAACGGTCTGCACACCCGCCCTGCTGCCCAGTTTGTTAAAGAAGCTAAAGGCTTCACCTCTGAGATCACTGTGACCTCCAACGGCAAAAGCGCAAGTGCTAAAAGCCTGTTTAAACTGCAAACGCTGGGCCTGACTCAGGGTACTGTTGTGACCATCTCTGCTGAAGGCGAAGATGATCAGAAAGCGGTTGAGCATTTAGTAAAACTGATGGCTGAACTCGAGTAAGTTCTGGGTTCTTCGTAAAAATCAGTCACAAGTAAGGTAGGGTTATGATTTCAGGCATTTTAGCATCCCCGGGTATCGCTTTCGGCAAGGCACTTTTGCTGAAGGAAGATGAAATTGTCATCGACCGGAAGAAAATTTCTGCCGACAAAGTTGAGCAGGAAGTTGAACGTTTTCTGAGCGGACGAGCGAAAGCCTCTGCGCAGTTAGAAACGATCAAAATTAAAGCTGGCGAGACCTTCGGTGAAGAAAAGGAAGCGATCTTCGAAGGCCACATTATGTTGCTGGAGGATGAAGAGCTTGAGCAGGAGATCATAGCCCTGATCAAAGATAAGTTAGTTACTGCAGACGCAGCGGCTCACGAAATCATTGAAGGCCAGGCTACCGCTCTGGAAGAGCTGGATGATGAATACCTGAAAGAGCGTGCGGCCGACGTACGCGATATTGGTAAGCGTCTGCTCCAGAATATCCTGGGTCTGGCTATTGTCGATCTGAGCGCTATTCAGGACGAAGTTATCCTGGTGGCTAAAGATTTGACGCCATCTGAAACCGCACAGCTTAACCTGCAAAAGGTGCTGGGTTTCATCACCGACATCGGTGGCCGTACCTCCCACACCTCTATCATGGCGCGTTCCCTGGAGCTGCCTGCGATTGTGGGCACCGGTAGCGTCACGAATGAAGTGAAAAACGACGACTATCTGATCCTCGACGCGGTTAACAACAAAGTTTACGTTAACCCGACTAACGAAGAGATCGAGTCCCTGCGCGCTGTACAGCAGCAGGTTGCCTCAGAGAAAGCTGAACTGGCAAAACTGAAAGATCTGCCGGCTATCACGCTCGATGGCCATCAGGTAGAAGTTTGCGCCAACATCGGTACCGTTCGTGACATCGACGGTGCAGAGCGCAACGGCGCTGAAGGTGTTGGTTTGTACCGTACCGAATTCCTGTTCATGGACCGCGACTCTCTGCCTACTGAAGAAGAGCAGTTCGCCGCGTACAAAGCTGTTGCTGAAGCCTGTGGCTCGCAAGCGGTTATCGTACGGACCATGGATATCGGTGGCGATAAAGAGCTGCCGTACATGAACTTCCCGAAAGAAGAGAACCCGTTCCTGGGCTGGCGCGCAATTCGTATCGCCATGGATCGCAAAGAGATCCTGCACGCTCAGGTTCGCGCTATTCTGCGTGCTTCCGCTTTCGGCAAATTACGTATCATGTTCCCAATGATCATCTCCGTTGAAGAAGTGCGCGCACTGAAAGCAGAGATCGAAATCATGAAGGCGCAGCTGCGTGAAGAAGGCAAAGCGTTCGACGAAACTATCGAAATCGGCGTCATGGTTGAGACCCCGGCTGCAGCCACTATCGCTCGCCACCTGGCCAAAGAAGTCGACTTCTTTAGTATCGGCACCAACGATTTAACTCAGTACACCCTGGCCGTTGACCGTGGTAATGATATGATCTCGCATCTGTATCAACCAATGTCACCGTCCGTACTGACTCTGATTAAGCAAGTTATTGATGCTTCTCATGCTGAAGGTAAATGGACCGGAATGTGTGGTGAGCTTGCAGGCGACGAACGTGCTACACTTCTGTTGCTGGGGATGGGTCTGGACGAATTCAGTATGAGCGCCATCTCAATCCCGCGCATTAAGAAGATTATCCGTAACACGAACTTCGAAGATGCGAAGGTGTTAGCAGAGCAGGCTCTTGCTCAACCGACAACGGACGAGTTAATGACGCTGGTTAACAAGTTCATTGAAGAAAAAACAATCTGCTAATCCACCGGATGCGGCCCAATTTACTGCTTAGGAGAAGATCATGGGTTTGTTTGATAAACTGAAATCTCTGGTTTCTGATGATAAAAAAGACACCGGAACCATCGAGATTGTTGCCCCGCTGTCTGGCGAAATCGTTAATATTGAAGATGTGCCAGATGTGGTGTTTGCAGAGAAGATTGTAGGCGATGGCATCGCAATTAAACCGACCGGCAACAAAATGGTTGCTCCGGTTGATGGCACCATCGGTAAAATCTTTGAAACCAACCATGCTTTCTCTATCGAATCTGATAGCGGCATCGAGCTTTTCGTTCACTTCGGTATTGATACCGTTGAACTGAAAGGCGAAGGTTTCAAGCGCATCGCCGAAGAAGGCCAGCGTGTTAAGAAAGGCGACGTGGTTATCGAATTTGATCTGCCACTGCTGGAAGAGAAGGCCAAGTCTACCCTGACGCCGGTTGTTATCTCCAACATGGACGAAATCAAAGAGCTGATCAAGCTGACTGGTAGCGTGACCGTGGGTGAAACCCCGGTGATCCGCATCAAGAAGTAAGTTGACTGCTTAAACAAAAAAGGCACCCTGTGGGTGCCTTTTTTGTTACTGAGGAAGCATCAGCTCATCGTAATGGTGTTCCTGTGTCCAGGACATCACCTCAAGCACGCGTCTGGCCGCATCTCCGGCGGCAACGGCTACCGGCTGCCCTTCGAGGATCCGGCTGGCCAACTCAGCGCAGAATAAATCCCCGGTTCCTTTCAGGTCGGTTACCACGCGTGCATGGTCGGTGATCTCGACCGATTCAGCGCTCACCGTAACCACTGAAATAGTGCGGGGGTCTTCGCCTGGCGCACTGGTAATCACCACCCATTTTAGCGTATCGGACAGCAGACTTTTGGCTGCTTCAACCGCTTCGCTCAGCGTGCCACAGGGCATCCCCGTTAGCGTTCGCAGCTCAAACAGATTTGGGGTGATCACGTTCGCCAGCGGCAGAAGCTCAGCGCGATAGGCTTCGGGAATGCCAGCCTTCACATAGACGCCGCTGTCGATATCGCCGATGACGGGATCAACAAGAATACAGACATCAGGATGAGTCACGCGTATTTCACGCAGCCACTGGGCAAGAAGCGTTATCTGGCCCGGCGAACCCATATAGCCCGTGGTCACCGCTTTGAGTTCACGCAGCGCGCTACGCTCTTCCAGCGCCCGCAGATAACCGCTAAACCACTCCTCCGGAATAGTGCCGCCATACCATGTGTCATAATGTGGGGTATTGCTGAACAGCACCGTAGGCACCGCCATCACGCGCCAGCCGTGCTGTTTAATAGCCGGAACGGCAATGCTGTTTCCTACGCTGCCGTACACCACCTGGGATTGTACCGCCACGATATCAGCCTGCTGCGCCCTTTTTCCGTCATGAAAGAGGATCGACTGTATATCATTTTCCTGATCCATCTACTGCCTCCAGTCTTGCCTGAACCACTGCGCTGCGGGTTCAGATACCTGCGCCCAGGGAATAGCTCTCTTCGCCAAACACGCCGGTTGATAAATAACGGTCGCCGCGGTCACAAATAATCGCCACCACCACGCTTCCCGGGTTAGCCTGCGCCACCCGAAGCGCCCCGGCAACCGCACCGCCTGAACTTACGCCGCAGAAGATGCCCTCGCTAATGGCCAGCCGACGCATCGTCTGTTCCGCCTCTGGCTGGGACATATCGATGACTTCATCGACCAGCTTCGGGTCGAAGATCTTCGGCAGCCACTCCTCGGGCCAGCGACGAATGCCTGGAATACTACTCCCCTCTTCCGGCTGCAGGCCAACAATTGTGACTTTCTTTTCCAGCTCGCGCATAAAACGGCTGACCCCGGTGATGGTGCCGGTGGTGCCCATGCTGGAAACAAAATGGGTAATGCGCCCCTGAGTTTGCTGCCAGATTTCTGGGCCGGTAGTCACGTAGTGGGCGTAGGGATTGTCGGGGTTATTGAACTGATCGAGCACTTTGCCCTCTCCGCGTTCGCCCATCAGGCGCGCCAGCTCGCGGGCGCCTTCCATTCCCTGCTCTTTGGTCACCAGAAGCAGCTCGGCCCCGTACGCCTGCATGGCAGCCTTACGTTCCATGCTCATGTTGTCGGGCATCAGCAGCTTCATGCGGTAACCCTTAAGGGCGGCGATCATCGCGAGAGCAATACCGGTGTTACCGCTGGTTGCTTCGATTAGCGTGTCGCCAGGCTTAATCTCACCGCGCTTTTCAGCTTCGACGATCATCGACAGCGCGGCCCGGTCTTTCACCGATCCCGCAGGGTTATTGCCTTCGAGCTTGACCCAAATTTCGCTGCCGTTTGTCAGCCCGGTACGCTGGAGTTTCACCAGCGGCGTATTGCCGATTGTGCTTTCTAAGGTTGTCACTTGCTGTCCAGAAGATAAAAAAAGCGGCCACATAGGCCGCTATTGCGATTCGTGTAGTGCCGTAAACTTATCAGGCAGACTGCGCAAGGTCTACACCCTGAATACGGTTGTTGCCGTCGTAGAGGCGTGCGTGTTGCAGGCCGACGAACAGGCGCTCGCCGCGCACCGGGACGTGATTCTCACGCAGGACCACGGTAAGCGGTTCGTCGTACCAGCCCAACGGCTGTACAACCAGCTGCATGTAGTGACCGCGAGGGCTTATTTCCAACACCTGGACGGGCAGCGGGGAATCCAGATTCGTGCGGCGGCTGACGTCTACTTCCCATGGGCGCAGGAATAAATCGACCGGCCCCTGGTGCGCGGGCGTAAAGCCCAGCGGCCAGCGGTGTGCGCCAACGTGAAACTGGCTGCCGCGTATAGTACCTTTCATGCGGTTAACTTCGCCGAGGAACTCCAGCACGAAGCGGGTCGCTGGTTCGCGCCACACCGCTTCCGGAGTATCTACCTGCTCGATATTCCCCTGGCTCATCACCACGACCCGGTCGGCGACTTCCATCGCTTCTTCCTGGTCGTGGGTGACAAAGACGCTGGTAAACTTTAGCTCTTCATGCAGCTGACGCAGCCAGCGGCGTAGCTCTTTACGAACCTGGGCATCCAGCGCGCCGAACGGCTCATCCAGCAGCAGGATTTGAGGTTCTACGGCCAGCGCACGGGCCAGCGCCACGCGCTGCTTCTGCCCGCCGGAAAGCTGTGCCGGATAGCGGTCCGCCAGATGGGACAGCTGTACCATCTCAAGCAGACGGGTCACTTTTTGTTTAATTTCCGCAGACGACGGACGTTCACGTCGCGGCAGCACGGTCAGGCCAAAGGCGATATTGTCGAACACGCTCATATGGCGGAACAGCGCATAGTGCTGGAATACAAAGCCAACTTTACGGTCACGGGCGTGAATGCGGCTCACGTCCGTGCCGTGGAAGCTGATGCGCCCGCTGTTCTGATGCTCAAGCCCGGCGATAATTCGCAGCAGCGTGGTTTTCCCGGAGCCTGACGGTCCCAGCAGTGCAACCATCTGACCAGAAGGGATATCAAGAGAGATATCGTTCAGCACCTGGGTGCGACCAAAAGATTTCTTAATATTGGTAATATCAATGCTCATGATTTGCCTCCTGCTGCAGACGTTTTTCCTGATTATTCAGGCGCCACTGCAGCGCACTCTTTAAGAACAAGGTTACTATCGCCATCAGGGTCAACAGTGCGGCGGCGGTAAATGAACCGACGGTGTTGTAATCCTGCTGAAGTAATTCAATCTGTAGCGGCAGCGAGAAGGTCTCGCCGCGGATAGAGCCAGATACCACGGACACCGCGCCAAACTCACCAATCGCGCGGGCGTTGGTCAGCACCACGCCGTACAACAGCGCCCAGCGAATGTTTGGCAGCGTCACGCGCTTGAACATCTGCCAGCCCGATGCGCCCAGCAAAATAGCCGCTTCATCTTCCTGGCTCCCCTGGCTTAGCATGACCGGGACAAGCTCGCGTACCACGAACGGACAGGTGACAAAAATCGTTACCAGCACCATGCCCGGCCAGGCGAACATGATCTGAATATTATGCTCATCCATAAAGCCAGCCAGCGGACCGTTAGATCCGTAAAACAGCAGGTAAACCAGACCGGCAACCACCGGCGACACCGCGAACGGGATATCCAGCAGCGTCAGCAGCAGCTGGCGGCCAGGAAAGTTAAAGCGCGTCACCAGCCAGGCCAGCAGGATGCCGAACACCAGGTTAACCGGCACGGTAATCAGAGCGATCATCACCGTCAGCCAGATGGCGTGCAGCATGTCCGGGTCAGCAATGTTTTGCAGCGCGGGCATCAGCCCTTTCGAGAAGGCCTGAGCGAAAATCGACGCCACCGGCACCACCAGCAGCAGAAACGAAATCAGCATGCCGAGGCTAATCAGCGTCCATTTGCCCCAGTTAAACCCGGAGCGGCGATAGCTTTTCAATTCGGTTACGTCCGTCATCAGTGACCTACCACGCGCCGGCCAAAGCGACTTTGCAACGTGTTAATGGTAAACAGCAGCAGCAGCGACGCGGCCAGAATGACCGAGGCGATGGCGCTTGCCGCCGGGTAGTCGAACTCCTGGAGGCGCACGAAAATCATCAGCGAGGTCACTTCCGTTTTCCAGGCGATGTTCCCGGCGATAAAGATAACCGCGCCAAACTCGCCGAGGCTGCGGGTAAAAGAGAGCGCCACGCCGGCCATCAGCGCCGGAGACAGCTCGGGTAAAATTACGCGACGAAAGCTCTGCCAGCGCGTTGCGCCCAGCGTTTCCGCCGCCTCTTCGTATTCCGGACCAAGCTCTTCCAGCACGGGCTGAATGGTACGTACCACAAACGGGATGCTGGTGAACGCCATCGCCACCGCAATGCCCAGCCAGGTGTAGGTCACCTTAATGCCGAACTGCGCCAGCCACTCGCCGTACCAGCCGTTAACGGAAAACAGACCGGCGAGCGTCAGGCCTGCAACAGCGGTTGGCAGCGCAAACGGCAAATCCATCAGCGCGTCCAGCAGGCTTCGGCCGGGAAACTGATAGCGCGTTAAAATCCACGCCATCAGCATGCCAAACAGGCCGTTGAAGACAGAGGCAACGCCCGCAGAAAGCAGCGTGACTTTATAAGCGGCGACAACCTGCGGGTTGGAAATCACGTCCCAGTACTGAGCAAGCGTCATTTCGGACAGCTGCATGACCAGCGCGCTTAGCGGCAAAAGCAGAATCAGACAAACAAACAGCAGGCTGGTGCCGAGGCTTAAGGTAAAGCCCGGCAGCACGCGCTTAGTCGAAACAGCAAACATTACTTATGCCCCGCCGCGACCAGCTTGTCGAACTCCGCGCCGGTAGCAAAATGGGTTTTCATCGCTTCTGGCCAGCCGCCGAACTCATCTTCAACGCGGAACAGCTCGGTCTGCGGGAATTTGTCTTTCAGCTTATCCATCACTTCCGGGCTGTTCACGCGGTAGTAATAATCCGTGATGATGGTCTGCGCCTGCGGGCTGTACAGGAAGTTGAGGTAATCTTTGGCCGCTTTTTCCGTACCGTTAGCCTTTACATTTTTATCAACCCAGGCGACCGGGAACTCCGCCAGGATGTTGACCTTCGGCACGACAACCTCGTAGCCTTCTTTTTCGTACTGCTTACGGATATTGTTCACTTCAGATTCGAACGTGATCAACACATCACCCAGATTACGTTCCACGAATGTCGTGGTCGCCCCACGGCCCCCCGTATCGAACACCTCGACGTTTTTCAGGAACTGGGTCATCAACTTTTCAGTTTTGGCTTTGTCGCCGCCGTCGGCTTTGTTAAACGCTCCCCATGCAGCCAGGTAGGTGTAACGAGCGTTACCGGAAGTCTTCGGATTTGGGAAGATCAGTTTTACATCCGGGCGGACCAGATCGTTCCAGTCGTGGATGTTTTTCGGGTTGCCCTTACGCACCAGGAAAGCCATGGTGGAGTAGAACGGCGAGCTGTTGTTAGGCAAACGGCTCTGCCAGTCCGCCGGGATGAGGTTGCCTTTGTCGTGCAGGATCTGTACGTCTGTTACCTGGTTATACGTTACAACGTCAGCTTTTAAACCCTGTAATATCGCCAGCGCCTGTTTTGATGACCCGGCATGAGATTGTTTTATCGTCAGCTTATCGCCGTTATTCTCCTGCGCCCACTTCTGCTGGAACGCCGGATTGAGGGCGGCAAAAAGCTCGCGAGACACATCATAAGAGCTGTTGAGCAGCTCCGTGGCGTGGGCAGATCCCGCCAGCAGCGCTGAAACTACCAGCGCACTCCAAACCTTTTTAACTGAGCCGATCGCCATTGTGCACCCTTATAAATGTGTCATCTGTAGGCAACCAGTTTATTTATAACGAGCAGCAAAGCTGTAACGGTTTTATATACCGTTTGGTGATTTGCAATAAGAAAGGGATATAAGGTTTTTTACGGGGATTTGTCGGGTGGCGCTAACGCTTACCCGACCTACGTTTGAGATGCATTTGTAGGGTGGGTAAGCGCCAGCGCCATCCACCATTCAGTTCTACAGGCTTAAAAGTTTGTCCAGTGACGGCGCAAAGTAATAACCGCCGGTCACCGGCTTTGTGAAGCGCAGCATGCCGTCACGCTTGCCGTCCGTCTCGCCAAACATGCTCAGCAGCTGCTGTTCAATGTTGTGCAGACGAGCGCAGTAGGCGATGAAATACAGGCCGTGGGTGCCGCTGGCGGTGCCGTACGGCAGGCTTTGACGCACAATCTTCAGCCCTTTGCCGTTCTCTTTTAGATCGACGCGACTCAGGTGAGAAGTCGCCGGGCGCTCGTCGCCGTCGATCTCTTCGTTGGCATCTTTCGTGCGCCCGATGAGCATTTCCTGTTCGCCCACGCTGATGCGGCTAAGCTGCTTAAGGTTATGCTCCCAGCGTTGCACAAAGACGTAGCTGCCACCAGCATCCACGCCTTCGTTGATCACCGCCACTTCACGGCGCGAATCTTCGCCCTGGGGGTTTTCGGTGCCGTCGATAAAGCCGCTCAGATCGCGCTCTTCCACCCAGCGGAATCCATGCACTTCCTCTTCAATTTTCAGCGCGTCGCCGAAAGCCGCAAGCGCCGCCTGGGCCACGGAGAAATTAACGTCGTGACGCAGGGACAGGATGTGGATCATCACGTCATGCTGGGTTGCCGGTGCCAGACCTTTGCCCATCGGCGTGAAGTTCTTCAGCTCTGTCGCGCCTTCCCCGCCGCTCAGATCGCGCCACAGATCGTAGCCAAAGGCGACGACCGCGCCCAGATTCGCATCCGGAAAGTTTTCCTGAAAGGTATTCAGCGACTGGGTGAAGGTTTTGCAGCCCTGACGAACAGCATCAAAGTCGCCCTGAATAGTCGCTTCCAGCCAGACGGCGGCACGACAGTGTTCCGGCAAAATGCCGGTTTGAGCCCGAGACATGATTCCTCCTGAAAAAACACGCGCCGCTTTGCGCGGCGCTTATCGTCCAATGATACCCGATTAGGGCCGCGCCTTCTTGAGAAGGCGCAAACCAGGCGCGAATTTATTTACGCCAGATAATTTTGCTGACGGTCCATTTTTTTAACAGGTCATCGGCTGGCATCAGATCCTGTGGGCCGTGCCATTCGCCGCTGAACAAATAGCTGATGTGCTGGCTGTTCGGTGCTTTACACTCCACGCTGTCGGCATCGTCGCCGGTAGCTTTAGTACAGGCGCCAAACGCTTTGCTATAGAGATCGCTGAACGGTGTGCCAATCTCAACGCCGCTTTCAGCCTTGACGTTTTTATCCATCACATCAACGCGGCTCACCGTGCCGTTTTCGCCATTGACGACAACCATCAGGGTTTTATCGTCCAGCGCTTCGAAGTAGCGCACTACGGTGCCGTTATCGGTTTTCATGCCGCTGCGCAGACGGTAATTATCATTAAGTCCTTCACTGACGGCTTCTTCGTTCATGGGCGTGCTGGCGTTAAGCCCGCCCACACCCTGCTCGCTGACTTCCAGCGAGGAACCAAACCAGCTCATGGGAGAGAGGCTTGACCAGTGCATATCAGACATTGTCGAACAGCCGCTCAGCAGCAGCGGAACGCCTAACAACATCATGCGCAACGTTTTCATCAGTTCATCCTTTGTTTTGGCGTGATTACGGGCATTGGAGTGCAAACTTTCTTAAAAGTGCCCCGTTATTCACTTCGTAACGCAAAGTAATCTTTCAGACGACGGCTGGTCAACAGCCACCACAGGGCGTAGACGTCGCCGATCAGTAAAGCGAGGCTCAGGCCGGTCAGCGCTTCCCCCTGCCCCAGCAGCACAAGTTGCCAGGCAAGCACCGCGAGCTGTGCGACGACCAGCACCCAGCGCCAGACCTTCCATAGCCGTGGCCACAAATGCCGCCGCCCGCTAATCAAAAAGGCCAGCGCGGCAGGAACGCCGGGCAGCAGACCCAGCCAGAAGTTATCCCTGTCCGGGTAGAACAGGCCGAGCAGCGCATCGCCCTGCTGCCGGGAAGCCCCCGCCAGCACCAGCAAAAACCAGGTTCGCGCCTGAAACAGCAGGATCAACCAGAACAGAACGGGGGCTTTAAGATGTCCGTGCACGTCGTAGTCAGAAGGTGGATAGGCTAAAGGCATTAATATTCTTGATCTTCTATCAGTCGTTTGCCCAGCATCACCACGTCCTGCTGCTCATATTCGAGCTTCTCGTACATGCCGATCACCAGATCGTTCTCTTCACGCACCATGATGTGAATTTTCGGGCAGCCGCGGGCGATAAGCTTTTTCTCCAGGCGGCTGAGCAATGCATTGGCAATGCCGCGACCCCGGAATTCAGGGTGCACGCCCAGATAGTAAGCCGAGCCGCGATGCCCGTCGTAGCCGCCCATCAGCGAGCCGACGATTTCGCCGCCCACCTCCGCCACCAGAAACAGATCCGCATCGTGCTGAAGCTTACGTTCGATATCCATTTCGGGATCGTTCCACGGGCGCAGGAGATCGCAGCGCTCCCAAAGGGTGATAACCTCTTCGAAATCTTCCTGCCGAAAAACGCGTATTTCCATGGTATTAGCCGCTGTTAGCCCAAAACTCTGATTATGGAGGTAACTGGCCATTAAGCCAATATCTGCCGCAAAAGCAGCTAAAAAATGGCATACTTAGGGCAAATTAATGGGTTGAAACGAAATGATATACATTTCGATCAAACGCCGGTCGTTAACGCCCTGGCAATACGCTATAAATGCCAGTCGAACATTCATAAGATAAATAATTGCCGCATGAGTAAAATTAAATCACTAACGCAACTCGCAACACGTCGTCAGGTGCTGCTCACTGGTCTGGCGGCGCTGACCTTAACCGGCGCAACCAGGGCGCTGGCAAGCCAGGAAAGCAAAACCCTTAAAACCACGACTCATCACAGCAAACCTGCAAAGAAATCAGGCGCTCGCCGCGTGGTCATGTTAGATCCGGGCCATGGCGGCATTGATACCGGCGCTATCGGCCATAACGGCTCAAAAGAGAAACACGTGGTTCTGGCCATCGCCAAAAACGTGCGCAGCATTCTGAGAAACAACGGTATTGATGCAAAGCTCACCCGCAGCAGCGACGAGTTCATTCCGCTGTACGATCGCGTTGAGATTGCCCACAAGCACGGTGCCGATCTGTTTATGTCAATTCATGCCGACGGCTTTACCAGCCCGTCAGCAGCCGGAGCCTCGGTGTTTGCCCTCTCCAATCGCGGGGCGAGTAGCGCCATGGCAAAATACCTTTCCGATAAAGAAAACGCCGCCGATGACGTGGCGGGCAGCCGGGTTAAAAACAAAGACCACTATCTTCAGCAGGTGCTGTTCGATCTGGTGCAAACCGACACCATCAAAAACAGCCTGACGCTGGGTTCGCACATCCTCAAGCAAATCAAGCCAGTGCATAAGCTGCACAGCCGTAACACCGAGCAGGCGGCGTTTGTGGTGTTGAAATCCCCTTCTATTCCTTCTGTACTGGTAGAAACGTCGTTTATTACTAATCCGGGCGAAGAGAAGCTGCTGGGCACCACGGCGTTTCGTCAGAAAATTGCTCACGCCATCGCATCCGGGATCATCAGTTACTTCAACTGGTTCGATAATCACAAAGCTCACATTAAGCGCTAATCATGATGAATAAGCCCGATATCCACGCCGTTAAACAGTTCCTGATACAGCTGCAGGACACCCTGTGCCAGCAGCTGGCTGCGGCCGACGGCGCGGCGTTTGAAGAAGAGAGCTGGCAGCGTGAAGGCGGCGGCGGCGGGCGCAGCCGGGTGCTGCGGGGCGGCAATATCTTCGAGCAGGCGGGCGTTAACTTTTCCCATGTCCATGGCGACGCAATGCCAGCATCAGCCACTGCGCATCGTCCTGAACTTGCCGGGCGCAGCTTTGAAGCGATGGGCGTTTCGCTTGTTGTGCATCCACTGAACCCTTACGTGCCGACCAGCCATGCTAACGTGCGATTTTTTATCGCGCAGAAAGAAGGTTTTGAGCCCGTCTGGTGGTTCGGCGGCGGCTTTGACCTGACGCCGTTCTACGGCTTTGAGGAAGATGCGGTTCACTGGCACAAAACAGCCCGCGACATCTGCCTGCCGTTCGGTGAGAACGTCTTCTCTCGTTATAAAAAATGGTGCGACGACTATTTCTTTATCCGGCATCGCAACGAGCAGCGCGGCATAGGCGGCCTGTTCTTTGACGATCTGAACACCCCGGATTTTGACCACTGCTTCAGCTTTATGCAGGCGGTGGGCAACGGGTATCTGGATGCGTATCTGCCCATCGTGGAGCGCCGTAAAGCAGTGCCGTGGGGCGAACGTGAGAGAGAGTTCCAGCTCTACCGCCGCGGGCGCTACGTGGAATTTAATCTGGTGTGGGATCGCGGCACGCTGTTTGGTTTGCAGACCGGCGGCCGTACGGAGTCGATTTTAATGTCGATGCCGCCGCTGGTGCGCTGGGAGTACAACTACCAACCGGAAGAAGGCAGCCCGGAGGCTGCCTTATATCGTGATTTCTTACCTGTCAGAGAGTGGGTATAGCTTTGTTGGTCGGATGACGCGTCGCTTATCCGACCTGCGAAACCTTGTCCGGTAGGGTGGATAAGCGCAAGCGCCATCCACCACAATCCCTTAAAGCGGAACGGTCTGCGCCTCAACAACCGCCAGCGCCACCATGTTAACGATGCGACGCACGGAGGCGATCGGCGTTAACACGTGCACCGGTTTCGCAACGCCCATCAGTACTGGCCCAACGGTCACCCCTTCGGAACTCGATACGCGCAGCAGGTTGTAGCTGATGCGCGCCGCTTCCACGTTCGGCATGATCAGGATGTTCGCGGAGCCTTTCAGCGGGCTGTCCGGCATGCGGTCGTTGCGGATACTTTCTACCAGCGCGGCGTCACCGTGCATCTCACCGTCAATTTCCAGCTCCGGCGCGCGGGCGCGGACCATCTCAAGCGTTGCGCGCATTTTGCAGGCCGCTTTCGAGTTGGAAGAGCCGTAGTTAGAGTGCGACAGCAGCGCAACTTTCGGTTCGATACCAAAGCGGCGCACCGTTTCCGCTGCCAGCAGCGTGATTTCCGTCAGCTCTTCCGGCGTCGGGTCGTCGTTGACGTAGGTATCGGCAATAAAGGTGTTGCCGCTTGGCAGCAGCAGCGCGTTCATAGCGCCAGCCGCCTTCACGCCTTCGCGGTAGCCAAACAGTTTTTCCAGCACTTCGAAATGCTCGTGGTATTCACCGATGGTGCCGCAGATCATCGCGTCCGCTTCGCCACGGTGCACCATGATCGCCCCGATGACGGTGGTGTTGCTGATCACTGCACGCTGCGCCTGCTCCTGGGTAATGCCGCGGCGCTTCATGATGTTGTAATACTCGTTCCAGTACTCTTTGAAGCGCGGGTCGGATTCGTTGTTGACGATCTCGAAGTCAATCCCTGCGCGCATTTGCAGGCCAAGCTTCTTCAGCCGCATTTCGATAACGGAAGGACGGCCGATGAGAATCGGCTTCGCCAGGCCCAGGGTAATCAGCTCCTGAGTTGCATGCAGCACACGTGCCTCTTCGCCTTCCGCCAGAACAACGCGCTTCGGATCTTTACGCGCCTGGGAGAAGATCGGCTTCATAAACAGGTTAGTTTTGTAGACGAACTCGGTGAGCTTCTCTTTATAAGCTTCGAAATCCTGAATCGGGCGGGTTGCCACGCCGGTATCCATCGCCGCTTTCGCTACGGCCGGGGCGATCTGCACGATCAGACGCGGATCGAACGGTTTCGGGATAAGGTATTCCGGGCCAAAGGTCAGCTCTTCTTCGCCGTAGGCGGAAGCAACCACGTCGCTCTGCTCTGCATGAGCAAGCTCGGCGATGGCATGTACCGCAGCCAGCTTCATCTCTTCGTTGATTGCCGTAGCGCCAACGTCCAGCGCCCCGCGGAAGATGAACGGGAAGCACAGCACGTTGTTCACCTGGTTTGGGAAGTCAGAACGGCCGGTGCAGATAATCGCGTCGGGACGCACTTCTTTGGCCAGCGGCGGGAGGATTTCTGGTTCCGGGTTAGCCAGCGCCAGGATCAGCGGCGCGCGGGCCATTTTCTTGACCATCTCCTGGCTCATGGCTTTCGGGCCAGAGCAGCCGAGGAAGATATCCGCCCCTTCGATAACCTCGTCCAGCGTGCGTTTGCCGTTATCGTCGATGGCATAGGCCGCTTTGGTTTCGGCCATATTCTCTTCACGGCCCTTGTAGATCACGCCCTTCGAGTCGCAGACCACGATGTTGTGCTTCTGCACGCCCAGCTGCACCAGCAGGTTCATACAGGCAATGGCCGACGCGCCCGCGCCGGATACCACCAGGCGCACATCAGAAATATTCTTCTCAACCACGCGCAGACCGTTCAGCACGGCGGCGGTACAAATGATGGCGGTGCCGTGCTGATCGTCGTGGAACACAGGGATATTCATGCGTTCACGCAGTTTTTTCTCAATATAGAAACATTCCGGGGCTTTGATATCTTCTAAGTTGATGCCGCCGAAAGTCGGTTCCAGCGCCGCAATCACGTCGATAAGCCGGTCCGGATCCATCTCGTCCACTTCGATATCGAACACGTCGATACCGGCAAATTTTTTGAACAGCACGCCCTTGCCTTCCATTACCGGCTTGCCCGCCAGCGCGCCAATGTTCCCCAGCCCCAGCACGGCGGTACCGTTGGACACCACGCCGACCAGGTTGCCGCGCGCGGTGTATTTGTAGGCTGCAAGCGGATCTTTTTCAATCTCAAGACAAGGTGCCGCAACGCCCGGCGAATAGGCCAGCGCTAAATCACGCTGGGTTGCCAGCGGCTTAGTCGGGGAAACCTGAATTTTGCCGGGGATCGGGAATTCGTGAAAATCGAGGGCACTTTGCTTTAACTGTTCGTCCATTAGGTCGTTCCTTTTCTGCTCATTCTCAGGGGTCGTTTAGGTCACGTAGTATCACGCCTGCGCGCTCACTAAACTTTGAACATGACCATACTATCAACATCCGGGGTCAAAATTGTTAGGGAATTATAGTGGCTATGTTACCGGATCGGCGGCAACGCCATGCCCGTCTGCTATGCTTTTTAGTTATGTATTTCATAAATTCCCGTCTGGAGTGACACGGAGCACTCCAGTAAGACATTGTATTTCAAGGAGATAAACATGAATCAGTTAGACGCCATAAAACAGTTCACCACCGTGGTTGCCGACAGCGGAGACATTGAATCTATCCGCCACTATCAGCCGATGGACGCCACCACCAACCCCTCTCTGTTACTGAAAGCCGCAGGCCTTGAGCATTTTCACGGGCTTATCGAAGACGCGCTGACCTACGGTAAAAAGCGCGGCGGCACCCGTGAAGCGCAGGTTATGGAGGCCAGCGACAAGCTGGCGGTGAATTTTGGTGCGGAAATTCTGAAAAGCATTCCGGGCCGCGTCTCTACCGAGGTGGATGCCCGCCTCTCTTACGACAAAGAGAAAAGTATCGCCAAAGCCCGTCGCCTGGTGGAGCTTTATGCCGAGCAGGGTATCGATAAGTCGCGCATTCTCATCAAGCTCGCCTCAACCTGGGAAGGCATCAAAGCGGCTGAAGAGCTGCAAAAAGAAGGTATCGACTGCAACCTGACGCTGCTGTTCTCCTTAGCCCAGGCCCGCGCCTGTGCAGAAGCTGGCGTGTTCCTGATCTCACCTTTCGTGGGCCGTATCTACGACTGGTACCAGGAGAGCAAACCGATGGATCCGTACGTGGTGGAAGAAGACCCCGGCGTCAAATCAGTGCGCAATATCTACGATTATTTCAAGCAGCATAACTACACCACCGTGGTGATGGGCGCAAGTTTCCGCCGCACCGAGCAGATCCTGGCGCTGGCGGGCTGTGACCGCCTGACCATTGCACCAAATCTGTTGCAGCAGCTCCAGGAGAGCGAAGAGCCGGTGATCCGCAAGCTGGTGCCGTCCTCGCAGGGCTTCCGCCGTCCTGAGCCGCTAACGGAAGCTGAATTCCGCTGGGAGCATAACCAGGATGCGATGGCGGTCGACAAGCTGGCCGAAGGGATCCGTCTGTTCGCCGTTGACCAACGAAAACTGGAAGATTTACTCGCCGCCAAACTTTAACAACACATGGGAGTGAAACATGTCATCTCGTAAAGAGCTTGCCAACGCCATTCGTGCCCTGAGTATGGATGCGGTACAAAAAGCAAATTCCGGCCACCCCGGCGCGCCGATGGGCATGGCGGATATCGCCGAAGTGCTATGGAACGATTTTCTCAAACATAACCCGACCAACCCGGCCTGGGCCGATCGGGACCGCTTCATACTGTCAAACGGACACGCGTCGATGCTGCTCTACAGCCTGCTTCACCTGAGCGGCTACGATCTGCCGATGGAGGAATTAAAAAACTTCCGTCAGCTTCACTCCAAAACGCCTGGCCACCCGGAAAAGGGCTATACGCCGGGCGTCGAAACCACCACCGGCCCGCTGGGCCAGGGGCTGGCTAACGCAGTAGGCCTGGCCATTGCTGAGCGCACCCTGGCCGCGCAGTTTAACCGCCCGGATCATGAAGTGGTCGATCACCACACCTACGTCTTTATGGGCGACGGCTGCCTGATGGAAGGCATTTCCCACGAAGTGTGTTCGCTGGCGGGGACGCTGGGGTTGGGCAAGCTCATCGGCTTCTACGACCATAACGGTATCTCCATCGACGGGGAAACCGAAGGCTGGTTCACCGACGATACGGCCAAACGCTTTGAGGCCTATCACTGGCACGTGGTGCATGAAATCGACGGCCACGATCCGGAAGCCATTAAAAAAGCGGTTCAGGAAGCGCAAAGCGTTAAGGACAAACCTTCTCTGATTATCTGCCGCACGGTGATTGGCTTCGGCTCGCCTAATAAAGCGGGTAAAGAAGAGGCGCACGGGGCCGCGCTGGGGGAAGAAGAAGTCGCGCTGGCGCGTAAACAGCTGGGCTGGAAATACCCTGCCTTTGAGATCCCAAAAGAGATTTATCACGCTTGGGATGCCAAAGAAGAAGGTGAAAAAGCCGAAGCGGCCTGGAAGGATAAATTCGCCGCCTATGCCAAAGCCCATCCCGAGCTGGCAGCCGAATTTAAACGCCGCATGGACGGCGAGCTGCCGGACAGCTGGCAGGAAACCACCCAAAAACTGATTGCAGACCTGCAGGCCAAACCGGCTAAAATTGCCACCCGTAAGGCCTCACAAAATACGCTTAACGTGATTGGTCCGATTCTGCCGGAACTCCTCGGCGGCTCTGCGGACCTTGCGCCAAGCAACCTGACCATCTGGTCAGACTCTAAATCCATCAAAGAGGATATCGCGGGCAATTACATCCATTACGGCGTGCGCGAGTTTGGCATGACGGCGATTGCCAACGGTATCGCCCATCACGGCGGTTTTGTTCCTTACACAGCAACCTTCCTGATGTTTGTGGAGTACGCCCGTAACGCCGCGCGTATGGCGGCGCTGATGAAGGCCCGGCAGATCATGGTCTACACCCACGATTCTATAGGTCTGGGGGAAGATGGTCCGACGCACCAGGCGGTTGAACAGCTTGCCAGCCTGCGCCTGACGCCAAACTTCAGCACCTGGCGCCCATGCGACCAGGTCGAAGCTGCCGTGGCGTGGAAAGCGGCGGTTGAACGGCACAGTGGCCCGACGGCGCTGATTTTGTCGCGACAGAATCTGACGCAGATGGATCGCAGCGCCGAACAGCTGCAGGCCGTTGCTCGCGGCGGTTATATTCTGAAAGACAGCGGCGACAAGCCGGATATCATCCTGATTGCCACCGGCTCCGAGGTGGAAATTACAGTGCTGGCGGCGGAAAAGCTGGCTGCCGAGGGGCACAAGGTTCGCGTAGTCTCGCTGCCTTCTACGGACGTGTTCGATGCGCAGGATGAAAGCTATCGTGAGTCCGTTCTGCCCTCGGACGTCAGCGCGCGCGTAGCGGTAGAAGCGGGTATTGCGGATTACTGGTACAAGTACGTGGGTCTGAAAGGCCAGATTGTCGGCATGACCAGCTACGGCGAGTCAGCCCCGGCCGACAAGCTCTTCCCGTTCTTTGGCTTTACCGTTGAGAACGTGGTGAGCAAGGCTAAAAAGGCGCTGGGAAAATAGTACGGCCCGGCGGATGACGCTGATGCTTATCCGACAACAAAGCAAACCGTAGGTCGGATAAGCCCAGCGTCATCCGACAATATTACTTGGTCACCCAAAGCGTCGGCCACGCTCCGCTGCCGTGCCAGCCGTCGCAGGCTGGCTCTTCCGCATACCGCACCAGCCGGAAACGCTGGCCGTCAAAACGCCAGCGGCTGGTTATTCCGCAGTCACCCAGCCCCCGCCCTTTCGAAAGCGTCGTCAGCTCTTTGTTGCTGTCGTCATATCCCGCGTTCATCAACTCAAGATCTGTGTCGCCGGTATCCGGCATAAACGGCAGCCGAAGGTGGATCTGGCGGGCCACAAACGGTTTCTGACGTGAGACAATCCACGCGAGATCCACCACATTGTAGGCGCCCGCCTCACAGCTAATCAGCATCAGGGCTTTTTCATCGCTAAGCGCAAATACTCGAACTTCACGCCGGGCCGGATCAAGGGAGCACTGAGTGTTGTTCATGCGCCAGGTGCCGTAATCCAGCAAATCGTTGAGTTCAGCCTGAGCGAAGGGGGTCGGGGTGGGATTGGTGATAGCAACTTCTTTAAGCGCGGGTGCCGGAGGAACGCTCAGGGGAGGATCGTCACCCTTTTTAATCCACGCGGTTTCGCTTCCCACACGCTTTTGTTGGCTATCAATAAACAGCAGCGCAGCTTTAAGCCCGACAAGAGAGATCGTCCCCTGTCCGTCCGCCAGCGTGATCGCGTTGGCATCGCCGATAGTCTCCAGCAGCGAGTTAATGGTTTCGGTATCGCCCGTCACCAGATGGTGCGACGTTTCCTGCCATTTCTCTTTATTCAGTAGCAGCGTTTCGCCGTCCAACAGCAAACGGGCGGCAATGGGGGGCGCTTTGCTTTCGGCGGTAGCAAGATTGCCCAAATCGATGCGCAGGCTCACATCCGGATGCGCCCCGGCGCTGCGGGTTAACGTCATCACCAACCCCTGATGAAGGCCGGTATTTCTCGCGCTGCAGAAGTTCTGGTTATTACAGGTGACCTGCCAGTCGGTAAAGGATTTTTGTGCCGGAGCCGCGACGGCGGAGGTCGCAAGAAAAAAGCTGAAGAGAAGAAGCGATTTCATCCGGTAACACATGAGCGGCAAATATCCTGAGAAGACGAAGAGAAAAAAACGTACAGATTTTGGCGATATCTTCGGCTTCTCAGTGCTGTGTCTCAATCGGATTTGTCGGATAGATTCATGTAAAAAATGATTAATCTAACCAATTGAAAAATAATTCTTTTATCCCATGATGCCGCGTAATTGCAGCTGCTGCAGCAATATTACCGTTTTGCCGTCGCGAATTTCACCGCTTTTGACCATCGCCAGCGCCTGCGTAAACGGCATTTCCAGCACGTCGATGTCCTCGTCTTCCACGCCGCCACCGGCAAATTCACGCTGTGCGTCGCTGTATTCTGCCATGTAGAAGTGGATCAGCTCGGTCACGCCGCCGGGGGACATGTAAAGCTCAAACAATTTTTCGACTTCGCCCACCAGATAGCCCGTTTCTTCCATTGCTTCTTTACGGGCGCAAACTTCAGGCTCGTCCGCGTCCAGCAGGCCCGCACAGGTTTCAATCAGCATCCCGTCCGGATTGCCGTTAACCCATGTCGCGACGCGAAACTGACGGGTCAGCACCACCGTTTTTTTTTCACGGTTATAGAGCATCATGGTCGCGCCGTTGCCGCGGTCATAGACTTCGCGCTTATGGCGGATGGCTTCGCTGTTATTGCGGGACAGGTCGTAGGTGATATTGCGCAGGATGAAGTAGTTATCTGAGAGGATTTTATCTTTGATGACTTCGATTTGTATCGACATACGGTCTCCGCAGCGGATTAAGGGAGCCGATAATCATAAGCCGGAATGTGAGCTTTGTCTCTCTTTGGAATACGTTTACCGACCCTCTCCCTGTATGGAAGAGGGTCAGGGGATATTAAAAACCGTTCTTCACTTCGCTCATATCCGGCAGCTTGTGCGCGATGCCCTTATGGCAATCCACGCAGGTCTGACCGTCGTTGATCGCTTTATTGTGCATTTTCGCCGCCACGGTTTTCTGCGCGGTTAAATCCATAAAATCGAAGTTATGACAGTTGCGGCACTCCTGGGAATTGTTGTTCTTCATCCTTCGCCACACGTTTTGCGCCATCGCCAGGCGATGATCGTCAAACTTCTGCGGCGTATCTATCAGCCCGAACGCTTTTGCATACAGCTCTTTGCTGGCCTGGAGTTTACGGATGATTTTCGGTCCCCACTCGTGCGGAACGTGGCAGTCCGGGCAGGTTGCCCGCACGCCGCTGCGGTTATTGTAATGCACCGTCTCCATGTATTCCTGGTAGACGTTGGCACGCATCTCGTGACAGCCGTTGCAGAACTCTTCGCGGTTGGTCATCTCCATGCCGGTATTGAACCCGCCCCAGAAAATAATCCCGGCGGCGAAGCCAATCAGCAGCAGCGTGCCCAGCGCCAGGCGGCTCGGGCGACGCCACCACTGCCAGATGCGGCGCAGCATGCCCGGCTTACGGTTTGCTTTATCCATATCGGCCTCTAGTTCCCAAAGCCTTTAGACGGCGTGAAGGTGTTTTCCACAATCGGCGCGGCGTCGGTCTGTGGCACGTGACACTGCAGACAGAAATAGCGGCGCGGGGCCACGTCGGCGAGCACTTTGCCATCGCTGTCCATAAAGTGCGTTGGGCTAACGCGAGGCGCGCCGGTAGTGCGATAACTTTGCACCCCGTGGCACGCCAGGCAGCGGTTGGTGTTTTTGCTGACCTGGTAGCCTTCTACGCTGTGCGGGATCATCGGCGGCTGGTTCACATAGTTCAGCGCCATGCGGCCCTGCTGTTTAGGCATATGTACCGTGCCGAGCTTGGTGCCGGAGACCTCCGGCGACTGGCTGAGATCCACGCCGTTGGTCGCCCACAGCGCCCCGCTCACCAGCAGGGTAAGCGCCGCCATCCACTGGAATAACCTTTTGTTTTTCATGATGTCCCCTTAGACCTTCGCCAGCTTCACGGCGCACTTCTTGAAATCCGTCTCTTTGGAGAGCGGGTCGGTGGCGTCGAGCGTCAGATTGTTGACCAGCTGCGCCGCATCGAAGAACGGCATGTAGACCAGCCCCTGCGGCGGACGGTTGCGCCCGCGCGTTTCAACGATGGAGATAATCTCGCCGCGGCGGGACATCACCTTCACTTTGTCGCCGCGGCGCAGATCGCGGGATTTCGCATCCAGCGGGTGGATGAACAGCACGGCTTCAGGGAAGGCGCGATGCAGCTCAGGCACGCGACGCGTCATGGTGCCGGTATGCCAGTGTTCCAGAACGCGGCCGGTTGACAGCCACAGGTCATACTCCTGATCCGGCGACTCCGCCGCTGGCTCAAACGGCAGCGCAAAGATCACCGCCTTGCCGTCCGGCTTGCCGTAAAACTTAAAGCCCTCGCCCGCCTTCACGTAAGGATCGTGGCCTTCGCTGTAGCGCCACAGCGTCTCTTTGCCGTTCACCACCGGCCAGCGCAGGCCGCGCGCTTTGTGGTAATCGTCGAACGGAGCCAGGTCGTGCCCGTGGCCGCGACCAAAGGAAGCGTACTCCTCGAACAGCCCTTTTTGCAGATAGAAGCCCAGCTCGCGGGATTCATCGTTAAGCTGATCTTTAGCCAGCTCGCTGACCGGGAATTTGCTGACGTTTTCGCTGGCAAACAGCACGTCGAACAGCGTCTTACCGCGATATTCCGGCTTCTGATCCACTAGCTCCGCAGGCCACACCTCTTCCACTTTGAAACGCTTCGCAAACTCCACCAGCTGCCAGAGATCCGATTTCGCCTCGCCCGGTGCCTTAACCTGCTGACGCCAGAACTGGGTGCGACGTTCGGCGTTGCCGTAAGCGCCCTCTTTTTCCACCCACATTGCCGTTGGCAGAATGAGATCCGCCGACAGCGCGCTGATGGTGGGATAGGGATCGGAGACGATGATGAAGTTACGCGGATCGCGCCAGCCCGGCATGCGCTCTTCGTTAATGTTCGGCCCGGCCTGCATGTTGTTGTTGCACATTACCCAGTAGACGTTGAGCTTGCCGTCTTTCAGCGCTCTGTCCTGGGCGACGGCGTGCAGGCCAACTTTGGCAGGAATCGTGCCCGCAGGCAGCTGCCAGGTGTTTTCCGCAATTGCCCGGTGCTTGTCGTTGGTCACGACCATATCCGCAGGCAGACGGTGTGAGAAAGTCCCGACTTCGCGAGCGGTGCCGCAGGCGGAAGGCTGGCCGGTTAACGAGAACGGGCCGCAGCCGGGCTTTGAAATCTTGCCGGTTAACAGATGCAGGTTATAAACGAGGTTGTTCGCCCACACGCCGCGCGAGTGCTGGTTAAAGCCCATCGTCCAGTAGGAGACAACTTTCTTGTTCGGGTCGGCATAGAGCTTCGCCAGCGCTTCCAGCTGGTCGGTGGGTACACCGCTCATCTCTGAGGTTTTCTCCAGCGTGTACTCCGCAACAAATGCTTTGTACTCGTCGAAGGTCATCGGGTCGGATTTATCAGAACCTGGATTCTTCGCCGCCTTTTCCAGCGAGTGCGTAGGGCGCAGGCCATAGCCGATATCCGTTACGCCCCGGCGCAGGTTCACGTGCTGCTTAAAGAACGCCTCGTTCACCGCGTTGTTCTGAATAATGTAGTTGGCGATGTAGTTGAGGATGACCAGATCGCTCTGCGGCGTGAACACCATGCCGTTATCCGCCAGCTCGAAGCTGCGGTGCTGGAAGGTGGAGAGCACGGCGACTTCAACATTGTCGCCGGAGAGGCGGCGGTTGGTAATGCGCGACCAGAGTACCGGGTGCATCTCCGCCATGTTGGAGCCCCACAGCACGAAGGCGTCCGCCTGCTCGATGTCGTCATAGCAGCCCATCGGCTCATCCATACCGAAGGTACGCATAAAACCCACTACCGCCGAGGCCATGCAATGACGCGCATTCGGGTCAATGTTATTGGTGCGGAACCCGGCTTTAAACAACTTCGCCGCCGCATAGCCTTCCCACACGGTCCACTGGCCGGAGCCGAACATGCCGACAGATTCTGGCCCTTTGGCTTTGAGGCTGGTTTTAAATTTTTCTTCCATGATGTCGAAGGCCTGCTCCCAGCTCACCGGTGCGAACTCGCCTTCTTTATCAAATCTGCCGTCTCTCATGCGCAGCAGCGGCTGGGTCAGACGATCTTTGCCGTACATTATTTTCGGCAGGAAGTAGCCTTTAACGCAGTTCAGGCCACGGTTAACCGGCGCTTCAGGGTCGCCCTGGCTTGCCACGATACGGCCATTCTGCGTGCCGACCAGCACGCCGCAGCCGGTGCCGCAGAAACGGCACGGAGCTTTATCCCATTTGATTGCTTCTTCTTTGCCGACTACCGCGCGGGCCACTGAGGGCACGCTGAGGCCTGCCGCCGCTGCGGCTGCCGCGACGGCGTTCGCCTTCATAAAACTACGACGACTGAGTTTCATGGTGTTTCCTCACCTTGCTCATCCTGCTGGTGATAAACCAGCGACACCGCCAGCACGTTTGCAATGTTGCGTGCCGACTCAATTTGACGAAGCAGCACGTCGCTTTGTGCCGCCTCCATGACAACCACCAGCTTGCCGTGTTCGGCATCGCTGACGGCGACTTCGCTACCGTCCAGTTCGCTCAGGGCGGCGCTGACGGTCGCGATATGCTGCGGGTGGGCCTGAACGACCAGGCCACAGACGTGCCAGCTAGTTTGCATCGGCGTGCCTCATGGTTAGTGCGGATACCGGGCATCCGGAAATACAGCCGCCGCAGGCGTTACAGGCCGAGCGGTTAAGCTGAGGCAGAGAGATCCCCTGCGAAGAAGGTATGAACGTGATGGCCTGCGTCTCACAGGCGTCCTGACAGCTGCGGCACTCCACCTGGCTGTAGGCCATGCAGGTATCGCCGATAAATAGAGTGTGTTCCCAGGGGGAAGATTCCCGCGCGCTGAAAAGCTGCTGCGGACAGGCCTCTGCGCAGGCGTAGCAGAAGGTGCATTCACCCAGGTTGAAATCCACTTCGGGATAGCCGCCCTGCCCGCGCCGTAAAATTCGGGTTTCGCAAACCGGCAGACAGTCGTTGCATCGAAGGCATTCGAGCAGGAAATGGTGTTCATCGCCGCTCCACGGAGGACGAAAAGCCGCCGCGCCACCGCGCCAGCTACCGGTTAATAATCCACGTCGGGAGAGTTCAGCCATTTGCCCGTCCTTGCTTCAAAAACGCCGACTATCGACCTGCAGCCGGCAAAGACATCACTGTTATATCCGCAGTTTTCCACGGGTTTTTATATGAGTGGTACGTTATGTGACAAAGGGGGAGTAGCGGCATCCCCCTAAAGGGGTAAATGCCGTTGTGGGATCAAAAAGGGGTACGGTTTGCAGGAAAGGAGAACACTTTAAGCAACAGCTGAAGGGACATAGATTCGGATACGGTTGTAAAACCAATGAAACAGTTCCGATCGCCCGACGTTAACGGCAAAGTTTAGTTTTGGAACCCGTGCCGAAATAACGCCAACAAACGTTTGAGCCAGCCCGGGTTTCTGGTACGTTTCGCCCACCAGTGATTTTCAGAGACTTTCGCCTTGTGATGCTGCAACGCTCGGTCCGGGCAAGCCTTGCCCGCGCCTTTTTCTATATTGTCCTGCTCTCCATGCTCTCCACGGGCGTTGCGCTGATCACGCTTGCCAGCAGCCTGCGCGATGCCGAAGCGGTGAACGTTGCCGGGTCGCTGCGGATGCAGAGCTATCGCCTGGGGTACGATTTACAGGGCAGCGGCAGCCGCATTCAGGAACATCTGGCGATGTATAACCGGACATTAGGCTCGCAGGCGCTTATCAACCCTGGCCGCCTGTGGATCCCACAGGAGGTTCTCGAACGCTACAACGCCCTTAACGATACCTGGGCCCATATGGAGCGGCATATCCGCCAGGGCGATAAAGCCTGGTATGACGCCAATATCACGGCCTACGTGGAGCAAATTGATGAGTATGTGCTGGCCCTTCAGCACTACGCAGAGCGCAAAATGATGCAGGTGGTCACCACTTCCGTTGTGGGCTTTATCGCTATCTTCACGCTGGTCTTTTTTACCCTCCGCCGCTTCCGCCATCAGGTCGTGGCCCCGCTCAATAAGCTGATGCTTGCCAGCGAATCAATCGAACGGGGGGAATTTAGCTTCCAGCCGCTGGATACCGCTCTGCCTAACGAGATCGGTCTGCTGGCGCACAGCTTCACGCGTATGGCGGATGAGCTGCAGCGGCTTTATCGCTCGCTGGAAGAAAAGGTCGAACAAAAAACGCTGAGCCTGCAGGAGGCGAATCGGACTCTTGAAGTGCTTTACTCCTGCTCCCAGGCGCTGAACGTCAGCACCATCGACCAGCACTGCTTTACGCAAATTTTGCAGCTGGTGCGCCAGAAAGAGCAGGTGGGCTATCTGGAACTGCAGGTTGGCGAGAACTGGCTGCTGCGAGAGGGGACGCAGCGCAGCGACGTGCTGTGGCAGTCGGTGCCGGTCATGCAGCAGGATCATGAGCTGGGGCAGCTGCGCTGGCAGGCTACCGCGGGCATGCCGCCCCTGGCGCTGATGCAAAGCGTGGCGAATATGCTCGGGCGCGGGCTTTACTTCAACCAGGCACAGAAACACTATCAGCAGCTGCTGCTGATGCAGGAGCGCGCGACAATTGCCCGCGAGCTGCACGACTCCCTGGCCCAGGTGCTCTCCTATTTGCGCATCCAGTTGACGCTGCTCAAACGCTCGGTGCCGGAAGAGAATCACAATGCCCGGCGCATCATCGATGATTTTTCGCAGGCGCTGAATGACGCCTACCGACAGCTTCGCGAGCTGCTGACCACGTTCCGCCTGACGCTGCAACAGGCAGACCTGCCCGCCGCGCTCAGGGAGATGATTGCCCCGCTCCGCCAGCAAACGGATGCCGCTATCCATCTGGACTGCACCATGCCGACCCAGGCGCTGGACGCCCAGCAGCAGGTGCATCTGCTGCAAATTATTCGTGAGGCCGTGCTCAACGCGATTAAACACGCCGGTGCGCAGGACATTTCCATAACCTGCGCGACCTCCCCTGAAGGCGAGCACAGGGCATCTATTCTTGATAACGGCAGCGGTATCGCCAGCCTGAAGGAGCCGGAAGGCCATTATGGTTTGAATATTATGCATGAACGTGCGGCCCGGCTGGGCGGCACGCTGACAATTTCCCGCCCCGCCGAGGGCGGGACGCTGATCTCGATAACGTTTCGTTCATCGACTTCAGACAATAACGATAATTAAAACGCAGGAGCAGCAATGAGTGAGCAACATGTCTGTGAGGTACTGGTTGTTGATGACCATCCGCTGATGCGGCGGGGTATCCGCCAGCTGCTGGAAATGGACGACAGTTTTAAGGTAGTGGCCGAAGCCAGCAGCGGCACGGAGGCAATAAGCCTTGCGAATCGCCTCAGCCCTGATTTGATTCTGCTGGATCTTAATATGAAAGGCCTGAGCGGCCTGGATACGCTGAACGCTCTGCGGCGGGAAGGGATCAACGCGCGCATTATCGTACTGACCGTATCCGACTCGAAAAGCGACATCTTCACGCTGATTGATGCCGGTGCCGACGGCTACCTGCTCAAGGACAGCGATCCGGAAGTGTTACTGGATGATATCCGGCGTGGAGCAAAGGGCGGCGAAGCGTTCAGCGCTCAGGTGGCAGAGTATCTGCATAATCGCGGGACGGAAAAACGCGGTAGCGATCCCTTTGCTGCGTTGACGGAGCGGGAGCTGGATGTACTGCAGGAAGTGGCCCGCGGCCTGTCTAACAAGCAGATAGCAGCAGGGCTGCATATCTCCGAAGAGACGGTCAAAGTGCATATCCGCAACTTACTGCGCAAGCTTCAGGTGCGTTCACGCGTGGCGGCTACCGTGCTGTATTTCGAAAGCCGCGGGGTTTAACCCGTTGAATCCCCGGCGCGATGGGCTGTGTCAGGCTAAGATCATTTACATTATCTCCTCATTTTCTCCACGTTTGGGCAGGCGGATAGGGCTAAAGTGTCAACTGCCCCCCTAACGACAGTCTGAAGTGCTTACGAGGTCCTGACCAGATGGCGAATTTCTTTATCAATCGCCCCATTTTTGCCTGGGTGCTGGCCATTATTTTATGCCTCACCGGTACGCTTGCTATCTTTTCGCTCCCCGTTGAGCAATACCCGGACCTCGCGCCGCCTAACGTGCGCATAACGGCTAATTACCCAGGGGCTTCCGCCCAGACGCTGGAAAACACCGTCACCCAGGTTATCGAACAGAACATGACCGGCCTGGACAACATGATGTATATGTCGTCCCAGAGCAGCAGCACCGGCCAGGCCACCATTACGCTCAGCTTCAAGGCGGGCACCGACCCGGATGAAGCCGTACAGCAGGTGCAGAACCAGCTCCAGTCCGCGCTGCGTAAGCTGCCGCAGGACGTGCAGACCCAGGGCGTGACGGTGCGTAAGACCGGCGACAGCAATATCCTGATGATCGCCTTCGTCTCTACCGACGGCAGCATGGACAAGCAGGATATCGCCGACTACGTGGCGAGTAATATCCAGGATCCCATCAGCCGTATTAACGGGGTCGGGGACGTAGACGCCTACGGTTCACAGTACTCCATGCGCATCTGGCTCGATCCGACCAAACTGACCAGCTACCAGATGACGACCCAGGACGTGGTCAACGCCATCAGCTCCCAGAACGCGCAGATTGCCGTTGGTCAGCTGGGCGGCACGCCGTCGGTTGATATGCAGGCGCTGAACGCGACCGTTAACTCGCAGTCCTTACTGCAAACGCCACAGCAATTCAAAGACATTACCCTGCGCGTAAATCAGGACGGTTCGCTTGTTACCCTGGGCGACGTGGCGACGGTTGAGCTGGGTGCAGAAAAATATGACTATCTGAGTCGCTATAACGGCCAGGCCGCATCCGGGCTGGGCATTAAGCTTGCCTCCGGTGCCAACGAAATGGAAACGGACAGGCTCGCTCGCGCCAAAATCGAAGAGCTTTCGCAGTACTTCCCCCACGGGCTGGAAGCAAAAATTGCCTATGAAACTACGCCGTTCGTTAAGGCTTCCATCAAAGACGTTGTGAAGACCCTGCTGGAAGCTATCCTGCTGGTGTTCTTCGTCATGTATCTTTTCTTGCAGAACTTCAGGGCCACGCTGATTCCGACCATCGCCGTCCCGGTGGTACTGCTGGGAACTTACGCCGTGCTCTACTCGTTCGGCTACAGCATCAACACCCTGACAATGTTCGCCATGGTGCTGGCCATCGGCCTGCTGGTCGACGACGCCATCGTGGTGGTGGAAAACGTAGAGCGCATCATGAGCGAAGAAGGGCTGTCGCCCCGGGAAGCAACACGTAAGTCGATGGGCCAGATCCAGGGCGCGCTGGTGGGGATTGCGATGGTGCTTTCCGCTGTATTCGTGCCGATGGCCTTCTTTGGCGGCACCACCGGGGCTATCTACCGGCAGTTCTCTATTACGATTGTGTCGGCAATGGTGCTGTCGGTATTGGTTGCGTTAATTCTTACGCCAGCCCTCTGCGCCACCATCCTTAAACCGCTACGCAAGGGCCAACACCACGGCCAGAAAGGTTTCTTCGGCTGGTTTAACAGGATGTTCAACCGTAACGCCCTGCGCTATGAAAGCAGCGTGGGTAAAATTCTGAACCACAGCGCCCGCTGGATGCTGATTTATGTGGTGCTGCTGGGCGGCATGGTCTTCTTATTCCTGCGTCTGCCAACGTCATTCTTGCCGCTGGAAGACCGCGGCGTATTCACCACTTCGGTCCAGCTGCCGAGTGGCTCTACCCAGCAGCAGACGGCAAAAGTCGTGGCGAAGATCGAGCAGTACTATCTCACTCAGGAGAAAAATAACGTGCTGTCCGTGTTTTCGACCATCGGCGCAGGCCCCGGCGGGAACGGCCAGAACGTGGCGCGTATGTTTGTGCGCCTGAAAGACTGGGACGATCGCGACCCGGATAACGGCAGTTCCTTCGCCATTATCGAGCGGGCCACCAAAGCCTTTCATAAAATCAAAGAAGCACGAGTGATTGCCAGCAGCCCTCCGGCTATCAGCGGGCTGGGCAACGCCGCGGGCTTCGATATGGAGCTGCAGGACCACGGCGGCGCCGGGCACCACGCGCTGATGGCCGCTCGCGACCAGCTGCTGAACATGGCCGGCGACGAGAAATTACTGACCCGCGTACGTCACAACGGGCTGGACGACAGCCCACAGATGCAGATAGATATCGATCAGCGTAAGGCCCAGGCGCTGGGCGTTTCCATCGACGACATCAACAACACGCTGCAAACGGCCTGGGGGTCGAGCTATGTTAACGACTTTATGGATCGCGGCCGCGTGAAGAAGGTCTACGTGCAGGCCGCCGCCAAATTCCGCATGCTCCCCGATGACATTAACCAGTGGTACGTACGCAATAAAGACGGCGGTATGGTGCCCTTCTCCGCCTTTGCCAGCATGCACTGGGAAACGGGGTCACCGCGGCTGGAGCGCTATAACGGCTATTCTGCGCTTGAGATCGTCGGGGAATCTGCGCCGGGCGTCAGCACCGGTACGGCGATGGATATCATGGAACAGCTGGTGAAAAAACTGCCTAACGGCTTTGGCCTGGAGTGGACGGGAATGTCGTATCAGGAACGCCTGTCCGGCGCTCAGGCTCCTGCTCTGTATGCGATTTCTCTGCTGGTGGTCTTCCTGTGCCTGGCCGCGCTCTATGAGAGCTGGTCGGTGCCGTTCTCGGTCATGCTGGTGGTACCGCTGGGTGTTATCGGGGCGCTGCTCGCCACCTGGATGCGGGGGCTGGAAAACGACGTTTATTTCCAGGTGGGTCTGCTGACGGTCATCGGGCTTTCGGCCAAGAACGCCATCCTGATCGTCGAGTTTGCCAACGACCTGAATGCGCAGGGCCGCGAACTGGTCTCCGCCACGCTTGACGCCTGCCGCCAGCGGTTGCGTCCGATCCTGATGACCTCGCTGGCCTTTATCTTCGGCGTACTGCCAATGGCGACCAGCAGCGGTGCGGGCTCCGGCAGCCAGCACGCCGTCGGGACGGGCGTGATGGGCGGCATGATTTCCGCGACCGTGCTGGCTATTTTCTTTGTGCCGCTGTTCTTTGTGCTGGTACGTCGCCGCTTCCCGCTCAAAGAGCCGCACAACGATTAGCCCGTAAATTGACAGCAACAAAAAAGGCGGCCTTTTCGGTCGCCTTTTTGCTGGTACATCTTCTTAATTTGCTGGTGTCGCTTACCGAAGCATTTCAATAAGAACATCCTGCTGTTGCTCGTCTGGTCAGATCATTTACGAAGCATATCTTCAATGAAATCTTTCCAGTTCCCTAGTTCATGCTCAATCATAACGGCCTCTCTTATAATTGCTTTAATTATACGCAATCCATTTTACGGTTGGAATCCATTCTGAATAGCTGCTTTTATGACCGCCATCGCATATTAACGACTTTACGTATACCCCTAATCTTAACCCGTACTTTGGCGAATAATGTGACGCAGCACCTGAAACAAAATGTTTCTGCCAATTTCAGAATTTTTATAAAGAAATAAGGAAGCGCAGGCCAGGCGGAATCTAAGCGGGACGGGGGCGTGAGCAGCCGTGTCAAAGAATGCAGAAGCTATTTAACTATGCAGTATGGGTTTAAGACGAAACTCATTAATGTGATGCTTTTCAATTACTGAAGAAGGATGCCGGATGCATAATTGATGAAATATTATTCGAAATGCAGCGCAACGGTTATATTATCTGATGAAAAGAGTAGTAATCAGGTTATATTTTTCCCTGGCACTTTTTTATCATCTTTTAATCATGCTAATTATCTGATTAAAAATTCAGAATTTCGACATAAGGACTGAATCTCCGTGATCACCCTCTACGGCATTAAAAATTGCGACACCATCAAAAAAGCGCGCCGCTGGCTGGAGTCAAACGGCGTGGAGTACCAGTTTCATGACTACCGCACGGACGGCCTTGGTGCTGAGCTGCTGAACGGTTTTATTGCGGAGCTGGGCTGGGAAGCGCTGCTCAATACCCGTGGCACCACCTGGCGCAAGCTGGACGAAGCGCGCCGCGAATCCATTAAAGACGCGGCAGGCGCCGCCGCATTAATGTTGGAAATGCCCGCAATGATTAAACGACCATTGCTCTGCGCGCCCGGGCAGCCTATGCTGCTGGGTTTCAACGAATCAAACTATCAGCAGTTTATCAACGAGGTATAGTGCTATGTCCTGCCCGGTTATCGAGCTGACGCAACAGCTTATCCGCCGCCCTTCCCTTAGCCCAGACGATGCAGGCTGCCAGGCGCTGCTGATTGAGCGGCTGCGCGCGATTGGTTTTACCGTCGAGCATATGGATTTTGGCGACACGCAAAACTTCTGGGCATGGCGAGGACAAGGGGAAACGCTGGCGTTTGCTGGTCACACCGACGTCGTGCCGTCCGGCGATGCGGACCGCTGGATCAACCCACCGTTTGAACCCACTATCCGCGACGGCATGCTGTTTGGCCGTGGTGCCGCCGACATGAAAGGGTCGCTGGCGGCGATGGTGGTCGCAGCCGAACGTTTTGTCGCTCAGCACCCGAATCACCGTGGTCGCCTGGCCTTCCTGATCACCTCAGATGAAGAGGCCAGCGCTAAAAATGGTACCGTTAAGGTGGTTGAAACGCTGATGGAACGCCGTGAACGCCTGGACTACTGTCTGGTGGGTGAGCCTTCCAGTACCGAAGTCGTTGGGGACGTGGTGAAAAATGGCCGCCGCGGCTCGCTGACCTGCAACCTGACCATCCATGGCGTCCAGGGGCACGTCGCCTACCCGCATCTGGCGGACAACCCGGTTCATCGCGCCGCGCCAATGCTCAACGAGCTGGTCGGTATCGAGTGGGACAAGGGCAACGAATTCTTCCCGGCCACCAGCATGCAGATTGCCAACGTGCAGGCAGGGACCGGCAGCAACAACGTCATCCCGGGCGACATGTTTGTGCAGTTCAACTTCCGCTTCAGCACCGAGCTGACGGATGCCGACATCAAGCAGCGCGTCATTGCCCTGCTCGAGAAACACCAGCTGCGCTACACGCTCGACTGGTGGCTGTCGGGTCAACCGTTCCTTACCTCACGTGGTAAGCTGGTGGATGCGGTAGTGAACGCGGTTGAGCACTATAATGAGATCAGGCCGCAGCTGTTAACCACGGGTGGCACCTCTGATGGACGCTTTATCGCGCGGATGGGGGCGCAGGTTGTGGAGCTGGGGCCGGTGAACGCGACCATTCATAAAATTAATGAGTGTGTAAACGCCGCCGATCTGCAGCTTCTGGCCCGCATGTATCAGCGTATTATGGAACAGCTCGTCGCCTGACGGGCCGTACAACTCAAAGAGGTACCGGCATGGAATGGCTCTCGCATTACTGGTGGATTATCGTTCTGGTGCTGCTGTTAGGCATCTTCCTTAACGTGATTAAGGATTTGAAACGCATCGACCCGAAGAAATACATGGCAAACAAGCCCGAGCTTCCACCGCATCGTGACTTTAACGATAAGTGGGATGACGAAGACGACTTTCCTAAGAAGAAGCCTTAGAACACGGGTGGATCGACGTAAACGTCATCCGCCCTTACAAGGTCGGGTGACGTAAGCTTACCCGACCTGCAACTGCTTAACGGCGGTTTTCAACGCCTCGCCCTTCGGTTTATCAAGCAAAATAAGAGCCTGCTCCGCCTCCTGACGCATGGCGGCCAGCAAAGCTTTACGCCCGGAAAGGCGAAGCTTCTCGCAAACCTGCTCCGCTGTCAGCCGCGCCTGAACTCTTCCCCGCAGAGCATTCAGCGGCAGTTCGCTCGTCTGAAGCAGGCGGTTAAGCGAGCCAGTACACGCCTCAACGGGACGATGCGCAAAGGCAAAGCCTGCGAGCTCATACCAGTCATCATCATTTAACGCTGCCTCTGCGGACGGCATGACGGGCAAAGGCTCGTCTATCCACGGCTGCAGCCAGGTGATATCCCGCGTCAGACGCTGCGCTTCGAAGCGGGTCAGCGCCTCACCTTCAACGCTTAACGGCAGGAGCGCCATCGCGGTATAGCAGCCGCTGCTCGCTTCCCGGTGGCTGCCCACCCGCACCAGCACAAATCCGCAGCTTTCCCAGAATCGCCATAGCTCATCGGTAAAACCAAAGCTGACCGACAGATAATCAAAACCGCGCCGGGCGAGCGCTTTCGCCATGGCTATCATCCGTCCGCCGAGCTGCTGACGCTGGCGCAGAGGATGCACGGCAATGCGGCTTACGCGCAGCCCACGCAGGGTTGCCGCAAGCGGGCTGCCGCCATGTGCAGCCAGGGACTGCGCCACTAGATTTCCACGGGGACGACGAAAGCCTGCCCACACGGCGCGGCTCAGGTTTTCATCCAGCCCACCTTCTTCCACCAGCCAGGCTGCCCCGACGGTGCCGTCACCGGCGCCTGCCGCAATGAAATGCTGCCCTGGAGCGTCCAGCATTCTGCGCCAGTCCAGCGGTGAGGTGCGGTAGTGCGCCCCGGAGAGCAGGCGGTACATCTGCTGGATCTGTTCACCATCACGCTGCTCTACGGCGTTAAGCTCAACGGCGCTACCGGACACGTCGGTAACGTCCGCCTCATCGAAAAGCAAAATCGCGTCGAGCAGGATTTCAAGCGGATCGTTCTTCGCCCAGCGAATCGGCGTTGAAAGGCTGTAACGCTTCAGATCCGCGATGCTGGCGCAGAACTTAAGCAGGAAGCCTCGCCCTGTGCCTTCATAGCCCTGCACCGTCGTGGTCAGCAGGGTGCGAGGAAAGAGAGCGATAAGTCTGCGCAGCTGCGGTGCAGGAAGCGCTGCGGCTTCGTCGATAATCAGCCAGTCAGCGTCAGGTTTTTGCTGTTGGGCCAGCAGGGCATCCGGCGCAACAAAGTTGAATTTATCCCCCGCGTGGAGCGCCAGCACGTCCGTTGCTCCCCGGGTGGGTGCAGTGACAATCGCTTTACTGGGAAGGCTGCTGACGAACATTCCCGCTAGCGCAGATTTTCCCCGCCCACGCGGCGCGGTCACGACGGCTACGCCAGACATTAGAGACCGGAGCGAAGCAAGGATATCCGCCTGTTCCAGCTCGGGCGAACCGTTCGCCGGGTGCCACTGCGGGCGGACTATAAACTCGGGTAAATACAGAGGATGATGCTGCTGCCAGAGAAAAGACTCCCCGTCGGCCTCAACGCTGCGCCTGAGGTGATTAACAAAGTTAGGCGTCGGGATGGCCTGCGGGCGGTCGCTCCAGCGGCACGAGTCCGCATCGGGAAGCATGGGCCAGCGCGTCCAGTCAGGCACCAGCAGAACCAGCCAGCTGCCCGCTTTCAGCGTCCCCGCAACGGCGGCCAGCGCTTCGGCATCCAGCCCGTTGCGGGCATCAAAAACAGCATGTAAAAATTCACGGCCCAGCAGCGTACGCACGGCAGATGGCGCGCAGTTCACGGGAAACTCCGGCGCCGCGCCAACCCACAGCCAGTCGCCGGGAAGCTGGCCGGCCACCGTGCCGACCTGCTGGCTACACCATACCGCTTCGCCTGCGATAACCAGCATGCGGCGAATGCCGCTGCGGGCCATTTCGGCTGTCGCCTGCCTTAGCTGCTCCATGCTCGCCTTCCTTCTTGCTGCGGCTAGCGGACGCTGTTACCAAAGGTATTACACTGCGCCGGGTCACCGCTGTCGAAGCCGCGCTTAAACCAGGTGTAACGCTGCTCGGAGGTACCGTGCGTGAAGCTATCCGGTACCACGCGGCCCTGCCCCTGCTGCTGCAGGCGATCGTCGCCAATGGCCTCGGCGGCATTAAGCGCTTCTTTCAGGTCGCCCGCGTCGAGCACTTCCTGCTTCTGCATGCTGTGCCCCCAGACGCCCGCGAAGCAGTCCGCCTGTAGCTCCATTTTCACCGACAGATGGTTGCCTTCAACCTGCGAAGCATTTTGCTGCAGCTGGCGTACTTTCGGCTCGATGCCCAGCAGCTTCTGCACGTGGTGTCCCACTTCGTGAGCAATGACGTAGCCCTGGGCAAAGTCGCCGTCGGCGCCCAGTTTGGTTTTCATTTCGTCATAGAAGGAGAGATCGATATAGACGGTGCTGTCCACCGGGCAGTAGAACGGCCCCATTACTGACTGCCCTGTGCCGCAGCCAGTGCGCGTGGCACCACGGTACATCACCAGCTTTGGCTGCTGGTAGCTACGCCCCATCTGCTGGAAGATTTGTCCCCAGGTGTCTTCCGTTGTTGCGAGGATCACCGAGGTAAATTTAGCCGATTCGTCATCATTTGGGCTGATGGAACGCTGAGTGGTTTGCTGTGTGAGCGGCTGACCGCCGCCAAGCAGGGCCGAAAGATCGACGCCGTAATAGCCGGCCACAACCACGACAACCAGCAGGATCAGCCCGCCTTTACCCCGAGGGATACGAAACCCACCGCCGCCGCCTAAGCTCGGGCCGGAGGAATTATTTCGCCTGTCTTCTACATTGTCGCTTTCACGACGACCTTGCCAACGCATAACCTACCCCATTATTCACAGCTTGTAATAGCTAGATCGTAGGTGGTTAACGGCCGGATTACCATAGGAAGCGTGCAGTGAAAAGGCCGAAAGTACAAAACAATCGGCCTTTAAAAAATCACGGTGGGGGAATTAGTCGATTTCTACGCCAAGGCGGCGAGCCACTTCTTCATAAGCTTCAACAAGCCCACCGAGGCTCTGACGGAAACGGTCTTTGTCCATTTTGTCCAGGGTCTCTTTGTCCCACAGGCGGCTGCCGTCCGGTGAGAACTCATCGCCCAGCACCACTTCGCCCTTGAACAGACCGAACTCCAGCTTGAAGTCCACCAGAATAAGCCCCGCGTCGTCAAACAGCTTGCTCAGCACCTCGTTCGCTTTGTAGCTCAGCTCGCGCATGCGGGCAAGGTTCTGTTTGTTCACCCAGCCGAAGGTTTCGCAATAAGATTCGTTGACCATCGGGTCGTGCATCTCGTCGTTCTTAAGGAACAGGTCGAAAAGCGGCGGATTGAGCACAATGCCTTCTTCAATGCCCAGACGCTTAACCAGGGAGCCAGCCGCACGGTTACGGATAACGCACTCCACCGGCACCATATCCAGTTTTTTGACCAGCACTTCGTTGTCGGAGAGCAGCCGCTCCATTTGGGTAGGAATACCGGCCTCTTCCAGCTTCGCCATAATGAAATGGTTAAACTTATTGTTCACCATCCCTTTACGATCGAACTGTTCGATGCGGGCACCGTCTCCTGCTGACGTATCATTGCGAAACTCAAGTACCAACAGATCCGGATTTTCGGTGCTGTAAACGGTCTTTGCTTTGCCACGATACAACTCAGCTTGCTTTTGCATCTTTCTTACTCCTGGTGAGATTTAACGATTAATTCCGCTAACTGGGGCTACGCACACGTTTGCGTAGGCTACCAGAAAAAAGGCCAGATTGCTCTGGCCCTTAAAGTTACTTGCTGAAAGCTGCCTGGAATACGGCAACCAGCGCGTCATTTTGCGATTGGGTCAGCGTGTGTCCTTTAGGATCGATGAACTGCAGGCTGCTGCGGTTATCGAGGTCGCCAACCTGCAGCTTGTAGTCACCGCTGACCAGACCCGGGTCTTTGGCACCTAAGTCCTGCCAGGCGCTGTCAGACAACGGCTTGTAGGTGACGGCCATGCTGCCGGTAGAACGCGTGGAGTCAGTCACTTTCATGCCTGCTTTCTCAAGCGTTGCTGGCAAACGGCTCCAGACCACGTTGAACGGAGCACGTACGACCAGCATTGGCAAGCCGGTGTCGTCTGCGGCGCTCTGTATATCCAGCTGCGTGGAGGTACGGCTGTCTTTGACGTTCTGGCTGTCCGTCTGGACTTTATCCAGACCCGCACTGATGACGTTAAGCATCTGCGCGCTGTAACGCTGCAGGGAAGCTGCGTCTGAGACTGGCTTGCCCGCCTGCTCCAGGTTCAGCAGCTTAACCACCACTGCCTGCTGATAACCCTGCGGCTTCACGCCGATCTGATAGCGACCACGATACTGTTCGTCTTCGTCAGCACGGTTCCACTGCACCCAGTCGGTAGTCAGCGACTGGCTTGCGTCATCACGCTTGTCGATGGTGTAGTTGTTAGACTGTAGAACGCTTACCACCTGCGGCCATAGCGTAGTGCCACGGGCGCTTTCAACCATCAGCGTAGCGGTATCACCCGTGAACTGGGTACGGGCACCGTTCACCAGCGCCAGCGGTTGGGATGGTGGACGAATGTCCAGCTGTTTGCCTACTGCGCCACTGCCGTTGGTAACAGGAACGTTATACTGACCGTTCTCCACCGGTAGGATCATGCCCGCTGGCGCGTGCATATCTGCCAGAGGAGGTGCATCCAGATAGGATTCGTCGCCGCTAACCTGACGCTTATAGCGCTGGTCAGAACTGCATGCGGATAACAGCATGGCAAGCGACACCACTGCAACGGTTGCTACCATCGACTTCTGTACTGAGTAAGCCATTAAATCTCCCTAAACTTTACAGCAAACCCGCATGCTTAAGCGCGCTGATAATCACCGGACGACTGGCATCAGTCAGCGGCGTCATTGGCAGGCGTAAGGTATCGGTCGCCACAAGTCCCAATTCTCTACAGGCCCATTTCACCGGGATAGGATTGGGTTCTACAAATAGTTTGTTATGCAACGGCATCAGACGCTGATTGATTTCACGCGCTTGTGCAAATTGCCCATTGGCCGCCAGTTTACACATTTCCGCCATTTCACGCGCGGCTACGTTTGCCGTAACGGAAATAACGCCGTGGCCGCCGAGCTGCATGAAGTCCAGCGCGCTGGCATCATCACCGCTGACCAGGATGAAGTCATCTTCAACCAGCTCTTTGATCTGGTTTACTCGCGTTAAGTTCCCGGTGGCTTCTTTGATACCGATAATATTTTTAACTTCCGACAGGCGAGCAACGGTTTCTGGCAGCATGTCGCACCCGGTACGGGACGGCACATTGTACAGCATTTGCGGCAGGTCGGTGCTTTGCGCGATGGCTTTGAAGTGCTGGTACAACCCTTCCTGCGTTGGGCGGTTGTAATAAGGCGTGACCGTCAGACAACCAACGATACCGCTATTATCAAAGCGTTTGGTTAAGGAGATAGCTTCGGAAGTGGCATTGGCGCCCGTACCGGCAATAACCGGAATACGCCCGTCCGCCAGCTCCAGCGTTAACATCACCACATCGCCGTGCTCGTCGTGACTCAGGGTCGCTGACTCTCCGGTCGTCCCTACCGAAACAATCGCCGACGTCCCGCTGGCAACATGGTAATCAATCAGTTTTTTCAGGCTTGACCGACAGATATTACCTTTCTCATCCATCGGTGTTACAAGCGCGACAATACTTCCCGTGAACATTGGCCATCCTCTGTGCAAACATGTCCCTCAATGGTACGTTTGGTACAGGATCAAAAGCAAGCCGCCAGGAGGCTCTACACGGTTGTATGCGGGATTTTTTTATGCTTTCCTTATGATCTCCCACCGATTCACAGGAAGAACACGTTTGACACCTTCACCTCACCATTATTTGGTTATCACGGCTCTGGGTGCTGACCGCCCTGGTATTGTCAATACCATCACCCGCCATGTGAGCAGCTGTGGCTGTAATATCGAAGACAGCCGCCTGGCCATGCTCGGTGAAGAGTTCACGTTTATTATGCTGCTGTCCGGTAGCTGGAACGCGATAACCCTGATTGAATCGACGCTGCCACTCAAGGGCGCAGAGCTGGATCTGTTGATTGTGATGAAGCGCACCGCGGCCCAGGACAGACCAGCCATGCCTGCCACGGTTTGGGTACAGGTTGAGGTAACGGATTCACCGCATTTGATCGAACGCTTTACAGATTTATTCGACACGCACCACATGAACATCGCCGAGCTGGTTTCCCGCACGCAACCCGCGCAGGAAAATACGCCGCCGCAGCTCTACATTCAAATCACTGCCCATAGTCCTGCGTCAGAAGATGCCGCAATTATTGAACAGGCCTTCAAAGCCCTATGTACAGAGCTTAAAGCACAAGGCACTATTAGCGTGGTGAACCCACAGCAAGATGAATAAAGACGGAGAGTAGTGATGAGCCCACTGAAAGCCGGTGACAGTGCACCGAAATTTAGCCTGCCCGATCAAGACGGCGAGCAAGTAAATTTGACCGACTTCCAGGGACAGCGCGTTCTGGTTTATTTCTATCCCAAAGCGATGACGCCAGGCTGCACCGTTCAGGCATGCGGTCTGCGCGACAACATGGATGAGTTGAAAAAAGCGAACGTTGAAGTGCTGGGTATCAGCACCGACAAAGCTGAGAAGCTCTCGCGTTTTGCCGAAAAAGAGTTGCTGAACTTCACCCTGCTTTCTGACGAAGACCATAAGGTCTGCGAGCAGTTTGGCGTGTGGGGCGAGAAAACCTTTATGGGCAAAACCTACGACGGCATTCACCGCATCAGCTTCCTGCTGGACGGTGAAGGGAAAGTTGAAAAAGTGTTTGATGATTTCAAAACCAGCAATCATCACGATATCGTGGTGAACTGGCTGAAAGAGAACGCTTAGCTCTGCCAAAATTAAAAAAGCCGACTTCACGTCGGCTTTTTATTGCTGATATACCTTTGTCGTAGGTCGGATAAGCGCAGCGTCATCCGACATCGCAACCATCACTGGTGGATGGCGCTTCGCTTATCCCCCTACAAAAGCTCTTTTTGCTCTTGTCCGTAGGTCGGATAAGCGTAGCGTCATCCGACACCACAATCATCTCTGGTCGATGGCGCTTCGCTTATCCCCCCTACAAAACTCAAGCCGACTTCACGTCGGCTTTTTATTTTTTAAGGATGCTCGTCGTCCATGACCAGCCCGTCCGGCCAGGCATGTACCACCGCTTTAATCAGCGTGGCAAGCGGAATGGCGAAAAATACGCCCCAGAATCCCCATAGCCCACCGAAGATCACCACCGAAAGAATGATGACCAGCGGATGCAGGTTAACGGCCTCAGAGAACAGCACCGGCACCAGCAGGTTGCCGTCCAGCGCCTGAATGATGAGATAGACCGCAAACAGCGTCCAGAACTCCGGCCCCATGCCAAACTGAAACAGCGCGACGCACACAACCGGAATGGTCACCACAAACGCACCGATATACGGAATCAGCACCGAGAAGCCCACCAGCACCGCCAGCAGCAACGAATAATTCAGCCCAAAGATAATGAAGCCGATATAGGTTGCGATGCCTACCACAATCATTTCCAGTACTTTGCCACGAATGTAGTTGGTGATTTGCTGATTCATCTCCAGCCATACCTGCCCTGCCAGACCCCGGTTGCGGGGCAGGACGCGTCTGACGGCATTGAGCATCTGCTCTTTATCCTTGACGAGGAAAAAGACCATCAGTGGTACCAACACCAGATAGATAGCCAGGGTTAACAGGCCAACCAGCGACGCCAGGGAGTATTTAACCACCTGATCGCCCATGCCGGACATACGCGTACGCGCGTTCTCGGCCATTGCATCAAGAATGCCCGCATCCACCAGCGCCGGATAACGCTTGGGTAAGGCGGCGGCAAAGTCAGAAAGTTTGTTCAGCATGCCGGGCATATCTCGGATCAGATAAATACCCTGCTGCCAGGCTATCGGCGCAATCACCAACATCAGTATCATTAAAATGCCGACGAACAGAATAAGCACAATGCTTGTTGCCCAGCTTCGCGAACAGCCCAGGCGCTGTAGACGTACCGTAGGCCACTCCAGCAGATAGGCCAGCACGATAGCCACCAGCAGCGGGGCCAGAAGACCATGGAAGAAAAAGAGAATAACAAACCCGGCGACCAGAATGACCAGCAGTGCGATGGCCTCCGGATCGCTGAACCGCCGACGATACCACTGCATTAACAACTCGAGCATACATCCTTTCCCTGACTGCTTTGTGCGGATCGCGATTGTATCGAAATGTCACATGAAAGACTTTGCTTTTTACAGTCAATTCATACCATCCTGAAGAACGTTTATTATTTCAGTGTTAAGATTTTCTTCAATTATTACGTCGCAAATTGTTCGTATCGCTTTACGAACAAAACCGCGCTTGGCGTGTCGAATTCAGACCTAGATCAAACAGGATAGTGGTTATGCTCAAGCAGTTGAAAAAAACGCTCGTTGCAACCCTGATGACAACATTACTCGCCGGAGCCACCGTTCCGGCCTCCGCGGATGTGGCCGATCAACTGCCTGACATGGGGACATCAGCAGGAAGCACGCTGTCTATCGGCCAGGAAATGCAGATGGGTGACTTCTACGTCCGCCAGCTGCGCGGAAGCGCCCCATTGATCAACGACCCATTACTGGTGCAGTACATCAATAGCCTCGGTATGCGGCTGGTCAGCCATGCTAACTCGGTCAAGACACCTTTCCATTTCTTCCTCATCAATAACGACGAAATCAACGCCTTTGCCTTCTTCGGCGGCAACGTGGTGCTGCACTCCGCGCTGTTCCGCTATGCGGATGATGAAAGCCAGCTGGCGTCTGTTATGGCGCACGAAATCTCTCACGTGACCCAGCGTCACCTCGCACGCGCGATGGAAGATCAGAAGAAAAATGCCCCGCTCACCTGGGTTGGCGCATTAGGCTCCATCCTGCTGGCCATGGCGAGCCCGCAGGCAGGGATGGCTGCGCTGACGGGTACGCTGGCAGGGACGCAGCAGGGTATGATTAGCTTTACGCAGCAGAACGAGCAGGAAGCCGATCGTATCGGCATTCAGGTTTTGCAGCGCTCCGGCTTCAACCCGCAGGCTATGCCTACATTCCTTGAGAAGCTGCTCGATCAGGCGCGTTACTCCACCCGCCCACCAGAAATTTTGCTGACTCACCCGTTACCGGAAAGCCGCCTGGCGGATGCCCGTAACCGTGCCAACCAGATGCGTCCGGTGGTCGTACAGTCGTCTGAAGATTTCTACATGGCGAAAGTGCGAACGCTTGGCATGTATAACTCAGGCCGCAACCAGCTGACCACGGATATGCTGGACGCCTGGTCAAAAGGCAACGTTCGCGAGCAGCGTGCGGCATCCTATGGTCGCGCCCTGCTGGCGATGGAAGCAAATAACTGGGCGGAAGCCCGTAAGCAGCTCCAGCCGCTGCTGGCCGCCGAGCCTGCTAATCCCTGGTTCCTCGATTTGTCTACGGATATCGACCTGGGACAGCATAAAACCGCAGATGCCATTAACCGTCTCAAAAGCGCACCGGGCCTCAACCTCAATCCTGTATTGCAGCTGAACCTGGCCAACGCTTATGTTCAGGCCGGGCAGAACGCGCAGGCGGCAACAATCCTTAATCGCTACACCTTTGCACACCCCGATGACGTCAACGGCTGGGATCTGCTAGCGCAGGCCGAAGCGGCAGTAGGCAATCGAGATCAGGAACTGGCTGCACGGGCGGAGGTGATGGCCCTGGGCGGGCGTCTGGATCAGGCGATTACCCTGCTCAGCAGCGCCAGCTCCCAGGCGAAGCTCGGCAGCCTGCAGCAGGCCCGCTACGACGCGCGTATCGACCAGTTCCGCGAGCTGCAAAAGCGTTTCCAACAATACCAGAAGATGTAACAGGAGTTTTTATGTCCGCAGGAGTAACAATTTACCACAATCCGCGCTGTTCTAAGAGCCGTGAAACCCTAAGCCTGCTGAAGGTAAATGGCGTGGAGCCAGACGTTGTGCTGTATCTGGAAACCCCACCGGATGCGCAAACCTTAAAGTCTCTGCTGAGCAAGCTGGGCTTTGCCAGCGCCCGCGACCTGATGCGCCAGAAAGAGGATCTTTATAAGGAGCTGAACCTGAAAGACGAAAGCTTATCGGAAGAGCAGCTAATTCAGGTGATGATCGACAATCCAAAACTGATCGAACGCCCAATCGTGCTGGCGAATGGCCAGGCAAGAATTGGCCGCCCGCCGGAGTCGGCGCTGGAGATTCTATAGAGGCTTAAATTGGCCTGGCTTGTAGGGTGGGTAAACAAAATGTCATCCACCGGAAGTCACAGACTGAGTATCTCTTTCACAAACGGTATGGTCAGCTTGCGCTGGGCGGTAATCGACGCCCGGTCGAGCTGGTCAAGCGTCATAAACAGCGTGCGCATTTCCCGATCCAGTCGTTTAAGCAGGAACCGACCCACATCTTCCGGCAGTTCAAATCCACGCTGTTTTGCACGCAGCTGAAGCGCCAGCAGCTTATCGTCATCGGACAGCGGCTGGAGCTTGTAGATCTGCCCCCAGTCAAGGCGAGAAGCCAGATCGGGTAGCTGCAGATTGAGCTGACGCGGCGGGCGATCGCCGGTGATCAGCAGGCGGGTTTTCCCCGATTCCAGAATACGGTTGTAGAGATTAAAGATCGCCATTTCCCACAGCTCGTCCCCTGCCACGCATTCGATATTATCGATGCACACCAGAGAAAGCTGCTCCATGCCGTCTAACACTTCAGGCACAAACCAGGTGCGCTTGTCGAGCGGCACATAGCCGACCGCTTCGCCGCGCTGTGACAGTTCAGCACAGGCGGCATGCAGCAGATGACTGCGCCCGCCCCCTTCCCGCGACCAGAAATAAATATAGCCGCTGTGGTCCTGGCGAAGCACGGACTGCAGGGCTGCGAGCAAAGAAGGATTGTCACCCGGCCAGAAGCTGGCAAAGGTTTCATCGTCAGGTAAATAGAGTGGCAGCGAAAGCTGTGCCGGCGTATTCAGAAGTACCTCAACCATAACAGGCAGAAAAACGCTTAAGAGTTTATCACACTATTGTAGCGCTGTAGAACCGGGCGGCCGCGCCGCCCGGCAGGAGGCTGAATTAAGGAATAACGTCGGTTTCTTTCGCGTCCAGCACCACTTCTTCCGGACGAATAATACCGATCAGCTTAAAGATTAAGCTCAGCCCTACGCCCACGATCGTCGCCAGCGCCATGCCTTTCAGTTCAGCCGCGCCGATGTGCACTTTTGCACCGCTGACGCCGATAATCAGGATAACGGAGGTCAGGATCAGGTTCTGCGCCTTGCTGTAATCCACTTTCGATTCGATCAGCACGCGGATACCGGACGCGCCAATTACACCGTAGAGCAGCAGGGAAACGCCGCCCATGACCGGAACCGGGATAATTTGAATTGCCGCCGCCAGTTTGCCAACGCAGGACAGCAGAATCGCCAGAATCGCCGCGCCGCCGATGACCCATGTCGAGTACACGCGGGTAATTGCCATTACGCCGATGTTCTCACCGTAGGTGGTATTAGGCGTCGAGCCGAAGAAGCCGGAGAAAATAGTCGAGATGCCGTTGGCGAACATCGAACGGTGCAGGCCCGGGTCGCGAATCAGATCCTTTTTCACGATGTTCGCGGTAACCACAAGGTGGCCTACGTGCTCCGCAATGACGACCAGCGCGGCAGGCAGAATGGTGAAGATAGCGAACCACTCAAAGCGCGGCGTGTAGAAAGTTGGCAGCGCAAACCAGTGGGCTTCCACGATAGGCGTGACGTCCACAGCGCCCATCGCGAAGGAGAGCGCGTAACCCGCCAACACGCCAATCAGAATCGGGATAATCGCCAGGAAACCCCGGAACAGAACGGAACCGAAAATCGTGACCGCCAGCGTTACCAGAGAAATAATGATGGTCGTGGAGTCTGGAGAGGTGCCGTCCGCAGGGAGCAGCCCGGCCATATTCGCCGCAACGCCCGCCAGCTCAAGGCCGATGACCGCAACAATCGCCCCCATCGCCGCCGGGGGAAACATCACGTCCAGCCAGCCGGTTCCCGCCTTTTTCACAATCAGCGCCACGATGCAGAACAGCACGCCGCACATGATAAAACCGCCGAGAGCGACTTCGTAACCCAGGGGTAAAAGCAACAACACCGGGGAGATAAACGCGAAGCTGGACCCCAGATAAGCCGGGATTTTGCCTTTACAGATAAAGAGGTACAGCAGCGTGCCTATACCGTTAAACAGCAGCACCGTAGCCGGGTTAATATGGAATAAGATAGGTACCAGCACGGTGGCACCAAACATAGCGAACAGATGCTGCAGGCTGAGCGGAATCGTTTGCAGCAAAGGTGGTCTTTCACTTACCCCAATCGCACGGCGGGTCATGTTGTTTTCCTCTGAGTGTTATTTAACGGACGTCGTGTTTTCAAACCAAAAAAAAGCCGACTTTCGAAGTCGGCTGCTTTTTTATTTTGTACCAAATATCTTGTCGCCGGCATCGCCGAGCCCCGGAATAATGTATCCGTGCTCATTGAGTCCCTGATCGATGGAAGCCGTGTACAGTTCCACGTCCGGGTGCGCTTTTTCCAGCGCGGCAATACCTTCAGGCGCGGCCACCAGCACCAGAACTTTAATGCTCGTACAGCCGGCGTTCTTCAACAGGTCGATGGTGGCGATCATAGAGCCGCCGGTTGCCAGCATTGGATCAACCACCAACGCCATGCGCTCTTCAATATTAGAAACCAGCTTCTGGAAGTAAGGCACCGGCTCAAGGGTTTCTTCGTTACGGTAAACGCCAACTACGCTGATACGCGCGCTTGGCACGTTTTCCAGTACGCCTTCCATCATGCCCAGACCGGCACGCAGAATTGGCACAACGGTAATTTTCTTCCCTTTGATCTGGTCGATTTCTACCGGGCCGTTCCAGCCTTCGATAGTGACGAGTTCGGTTTCCAGGTCCGCAGTGGCTTCGTAAGTCAGCAGGCTGCCAACTTCTGAGGCGAGTTCACGAAAGCGCTTGGTACTGATGTCCTGCTCACGCATCAGCCCCAGCTTGTGTTTGACGAGTGGGTGTTTCACTTCCACGATCTTCATACTCTTTCTCCCCGAGATGTTGGCGTCCATAAAAAAAATCGCCGGATTATACCGCTTTTTAGCCGCTTCGCCACCGGAAATGGGATTGATCGAGATCAACGGGACACGAAAGAGTATAGAGCAACAATATTCCATCCCTCCGCACAAGAGGCTCGCAAACGTTTGCCTCCACTGTTAGAATTGCGGCGTTTTTTATTCCAGACCAACCGATGGAACCTGAAGATGACCGACAAAACCTCCCTTAGCTACAAAGATGCCGGTGTTGATATTGATGCTGGTAACGCTCTGGTCGACAAAATTAAAGGCGTAGTGAAAAAAACCCGCCGCCCGGAAGTGATGGGTGGACTGGGCGGTTTCGGTGCGCTCTGCGCGTTGCCTCAGAAATATCGTGAACCCGTGCTGGTTTCCGGCACCGACGGCGTGGGCACTAAACTGCGTCTGGCTATGGATTTAAAACGTCACGACACCATCGGTATCGATTTGGTCGCCATGTGCGTGAACGACCTGGTCGTACAGGGTGCAGAACCCCTCTTCTTCCTGGACTACTACGCCACCGGCAAACTGGATGTGGAAACGGCGTCAAGCGTGATTACCGGCATTGCCGAAGGGTGTCTCCAGTCCGGCTGTGCGCTGGTCGGCGGCGAAACGGCTGAAATGCCCGGCATGTATCACGGCGAAGATTATGACGTGGCTGGCTTCTGCGTTGGCGTGGTCGAAAAGTCAGAAATCATCGATGGTTCGAAAGTCGCCGACGGCGACGTGCTGATTGCGCTGGCCTCAAGTGGCCCGCACTCCAATGGTTACTCCCTGGTGCGTAAAGTGCTGGAAGTGAGCGGCACAGACCCGCTAACCACCGAACTGGAAGGCAAACCGCTCGCGGATCACCTGCTGGAACCCACCCGTATTTACGTCAAAAACCTGCTTGAGCTAATTGGCGAAGTGGACGTGCACGCCATTGCCCACCTCACCGGTGGCGGCTTCTGGGAAAATATCCCGCGCGTTCTGCCAGACAATACTCAAGCGGTGATTAGCGAAGCCTCATGGCAGTGGCCAGCCGTGTTCAGCTGGCTGCAAAAAGCAGGCAATATCAGCAGCCACGAAATGTATCGCACCTTTAACTGCGGCGTGGGCATGCTCATCGTCCTGCCCGCGCAGGAAGCCGATAAAGCCGTTGAGCTGCTGAAGGCGAAAGGTGAAAACGCATGGAAAATCGGTATTATCAAAGCATCCGATAGCGAAGAGCGCGTGGTTATTGAGTAATGAAAAACATAGTGGTGCTGATTTCCGGCAACGGAAGCAATCTTCAGGCGATTATAGACGCCTGCAAACAAAAAAAGATTCGCGGCACCCTTGCGGCGGTGTTCAGCAACAAGGCCGATGCTTACGGTCTTGAACGCGCAGGCGAAGCCGGGATCCCGGCCCACGCCCTCACCGCCAGCCACTTTGCTGACCGCGCGGCGTTCGATCGTGAATTAATGCAGGAGATCGACGCCTACGCCCCGGATCTGGTGGTGCTCGCAGGTTATATGCGCATCCTCAGCCCGGCGTTCGTGACCCACTACAGCGGCCGCTTGATCAATATTCACCCTTCCCTGCTGCCGAAATACCCAGGCCTGCACACCCACCGTCAGGTGCTGGAAAACGGCGACGAAGAGCACGGCACTTCGGTTCACTTTGTGACCGACGAGCTCGATGGCGGCCCGGTCATTCTGCAGGCCAAAGTTCCCGTCTTTGAAGGGGATGACGAAGACGTAATCACCGCCCGCGTGCAGCATCAGGAACACGCCATCTACCCGCTGGTCGTCAGCTGGTTTATGGAAGGACGCCTGGAGATGCGCGGCAACGTTGTCTGGCTCGACGGGCAGCCGCTCCCCCCAGAAGGGCATGCGGCGGAAGAGTAAACAAAGGGGCTTCGGCCCCTTTTTTAATGCCTGCGCACAAGCGAGAGGAAGCAAACATCTTACTTTAACCCGCAGCGTTGGACATTCCCTGCCAAAGCTCGCCATAATGATGACGCGACGGCATTTTTCGTCCACGAAAACGGAAGTGAGGGCTAATGGGTCAGGATAAGCTGTATATCGAAAAAGAACTGAGCTGGTTGTCTTTTAACGAACGTGTGCTCCAGGAAGCGGCGGATAAAATCAATCCGCTGATCGAAAGAATGCGATTTCTCGGCATCTATTCCAATAACCTTGATGAGTTTTACAAGGTTCGCTTTGCCGAGCTGAAACGCCGCATTCTAATCAGCGAAGAACAAGGTACCGCCCCGAACTCACGCCATCTGCTCAATAAAATCCAGGCCCGTGTGCTCAAAGCCGATCAGGAATTCGACGGCCTGTATAACGATCTGCTGCTGGAAATGGCGCGTAATCAAATCTTCCTGATTAACGAACGCCAGCTCTCTGAGAACCAGCAAAACTGGCTGCGTCACTACTTTAAACACTATCTGCGCCAGCACATCACCCCGATCCTGATTAATCACGACACCGATCTGGTGCAGTTTCTGAAGGATGACTACACCTACCTGGCAGTGGAGATCATTCGCGGCGACGATACCCGCTATGCCCTGCTGGAGATCCCGTCCGATAAAGTGCCGCGCTTTGTGAATCTGCCGCCGGAGGCACCGCGCCGCCGCAAGCCGATGATCCTGCTGGACAACATTCTGCGCTACTGCCTGGATGACATTTTCAAAGGCTTCTTCGACTATGACGCGCTGAACGCCTATTCGATGAAAATGACCCGCGACGCAGAATATGATCTGGTGACCGAAATGGAATCCAGCCTGCTTGAACTGATGTCGTCCAGCCTGAAGCAGCGCCTGACCGCCGAACCGGTACGCTTTGTCTACCAGCGAGATATGCCTGACGCGATGGTAGAAATGCTGCGCAACAAGCTCACCATCACCAACTACGATTCGATTATTCCCGGCGGGCGCTACCACAACTTTAAAGACTTTATTAACTTCCCGAACGTTGGCAAAGCCAACCTGGTGAACAAGCCGCTGCCGCGCCTGCGACATATCTGGTTCGACAAGTTCCGTAACGGCTTCGATGCCATCCGCAACCGCGACGTGCTGCTTTACTACCCGTACCACACCTTCGAGCACGTGCTGGAGCTGCTTCGCCAGGCGTCGTTTGACCCGAGCGTGCTGGCAATCAAAATCAATATTTACCGCGTGGCGAAAGACTCGCGCATTATTGAATCAATGATCCACGCAGCTCACAACGGCAAGAAAGTCACCGTGGTGGTCGAACTTCAGGCACGCTTTGACGAAGAAGCGAACATCCACTGGGCTAAGCGCCTGACGGAAGCTGGCGTACACGTTATCTTCTCCGCGCCGGGCCTGAAAATTCACGCCAAGCTGTTCCTGATTTCCCGCAAAGAAGGCGACGAGGTGGTACGTTACGCCCACATCGGCACCGGTAACTTCAACGAGAAAACGGCACGCCTGTACACCGACTATTCGTTACTGACCGCCGATGCGCGCATTACCAACGAAGTGCGCCGGGTGTTCAACTTCATTGAAAACCCGTATCGTCCGGTGACGTTTGACTACCTGATGGTCTCGCCGCAAAACTCGCGCCGCCTGCTCTACGATCTGGTCGACCGCGAAATTGCCAACGCGCAGAATGGCGAGCCTTCCGGCATTACGCTGAAGCTGAACAACCTGGTCGATAAAGGCCTGGTGGACCGTCTCTATGCGGCGTCAAGCTCCGGCGTGAAGGTTAATCTGCTGGTGCGCGGCATGTGTTCTCTTATTCCTAATCTGGAAGGGATCAGCGACAATATCCGCGTCATCAGCATTGTTGACCGCTATCTTGAGCACGATCGTGTCTATATCTTTGAAAATGGCGGTGATAAGAAAGTGTATCTTTCTTCCGCTGACTGGATGACCCGCAACATTGATTATCGAATTGAAGTGGCGGTAGCCGTACTCGATCCGCGCCTTAAGCAGCGGGTACTGGATATTATCGACATTCTGTTTAGTGATACCGTGAAAGCACGCTATCTCGATAAAGAACTCAGCAATCGCTATGTTCCACGAGGCAATCGCCGTAAGGTGCGCTCGCAGCTGGCGATTTATGACTACATTAAATCTCTGGAACAACCTGACTAACGCTATGCCGATAAAAAAACATGCCCCACGCCCGCAGGAATTTGCCGCGGTCGACCTTGGCTCTAACAGTTTCCACATGGTCATTGCCCGCGTGGTTGACGGCGCGATGCAAATTATCGGGCGCCTGAAACAGCGTGTGCATCTGGCTGACGGTTTGAATGCGCAAAACGAATTAAGCGAAGAGGCGATAGAACGCGGCCTCTCCTGTCTGACGCTTTTTGCAGAACGCCTGCAGGGCTTTTCAGCGGAAAATGTCTGTATTGTGGGCACCCACAGCCTGCGTGAGGCGGTGAACGCTGAGGCGTTTCTCAAGCGTGCCGAACAGGTTATCCCCTTCCCGATCGAAATCATCTCCGGTAACGAAGAAGCCCGCCTGATATTTATGGGCGTGGAGCATACGCAGCCGGAAAAAGGCAGCAAGCTGGTTATCGATATCGGCGGAGGATCCACCGAGCTGGTAATAGGCGAAGACTTCGAGCCGATGCTGGTGGAAAGCCGCCGCATGGGCTGCGTCAGCTTCGGGCAGAACTATTTCCCACAGGGTGCCATCACGGCTGAAAACTTTAAGCGAGCACGTCTCGCGGCGGTCCAGAAGCTGGAAAACCTTTCCTGGCAGTATCGCCTGCAGGGCTGGAATGTGGCGATGGGGGCGTCCGGCACCATCAAAGCCGCCCATGAAGTGCTGATCAATATGGGTGAGAAGAACGGCATAATCACCCCCGAACGGCTGGAGATGCTGCGTGACGAGGTTCTGAAGTATAAAAACTTTTCGTCAATGAGCCTGCCGGGCCTTTCAGAAGAGCGCAAAGCCGTTTTTGTTCCAGGGCTTGCGATTCTTTGTGGGGTATTCGACTCGCTGGCCATCCGTGAGCTTCGCTTGTCCGACGGCGCGCTTCGTGAGGGGGTACTTTACGAAATGGAAGGCAGATTCAGGCATCAGGATATTCGTATCCGCACCGCGCAGAGCCTTGCAGACCAGTACCACATAGACAGCGACCAGGCTAAACGCGTGCTGGATACTACCGACAAAATTTACCAGCAGTGGGAGACCCAAAACCCGAAGCAGGCTAATCCACAGATGGCAGCCCTGTTGAAATGGTCGGCTATGCTGCACGAGGTGGGGCTGAATATCAACCACAGCGGGCTGCACCGCCATTCGGCCTACATCCTGCAGCACAGCAATCTGCCCGGGTTTAACCAGGAGCAGCAGATGCTTATCGCCTCGCTGGTTCGTTATCACCGTAAAGCGATTAAAATTGACGATTTGCCGCGCTTCACGCTCTTCAAGAAAAAGCAGTTCTTGCCGCTTATCCAGATCCTGCGCCTGAGCGTCCTGCTCAATAACCAGCGCCAGGCGACAACGACCCCGCCGACGCTGGTGCTTGAAACGGATGAGAACCACTGGACGCTGCGCTTCCCCCATGACTGGTTCAGCCAGAATACGCTGGTGATGCTCGACCTGGAGCGGGAGCAGCAGTACTGGGACAATACGCCGGGCTGGAAGCTTGTGATCGAAGAAGAGGCAAGCCCGACAATTGCAGCTTAATGCCTCTGCTGAAACCCCGGCTCGCTACAGGCTGTAGCAGGCCGGGTATTCCATTTTATTCCGTGAGCGCCTGTCCGTTTTCGACCAGATCATCCAGCGGCTGCGGATGGCCAATCAGGTAACCCTGCATGTAATCAATACCCAACCGCAGCACCGCTTCCTGCACTTCTTCGCTCTCTACATATTCCGCTACCACCTGCATTTTCTTCATTCTTGCCAGCTGGCAGATAGACTCGACAATCTGATAGTCCAGGCTGCTGGTGAGGATATTGCGGATAAAGCTACCGTCAATCTTGAGCATATCCGCATGAATATCTTTCAGGCGTGCATAGCTCGCGTAGCCCGTGCCAAAATCGTCAATAGCGACCCGGCAGCCCATGCCCTGCAATGCGGAAAGCGTCATGTTCGCCTGGTCAAGATTAGTTAGCGAGTCACTTTCCGTTACCTCAAAGATAAGCTGCCAGGGCTCGATATTATATTGCTTCAGCAGCACCCTCACCTCCGCAGGGAGCTGGGCACGTCCGGCCGAGGCAGGCGTAAGATTTATGGAGAAACGACAGCCGGGCATCGCTTCCCGGCACCGGTCCATAAACTGCAGCGTCGCTTCCAGCACCCAGCGATCGATTTTCGACGAAAGGCCAAACTCATGGGCCACCGGCAGGAAGCTATCCGGCAGGACGGTTGCCCCATCGGCATCCTTCATGCGGATCAATATTTCGTGGTAATGATCCCCACGGCTTCCCTGAATACGCTGCGCCATTAAGACAAAATCGCCGTTATCGAGGGCAACCTGGAGCCGGTTCATCATCGCCACTTTGTTTTTCACGGCTTTCTGAACCTGCCCTGAAGCTTGCTGCAACAGATTTTCCGGGTGGGAGGTCGTCAGCGACAGCTCAGCCATAGTGCTTAGCTCACCAAGCAGCAGGTACAAATGGCTGACGGGCTGGCGAACATAACAGTAGCTGATCCCCACCTGCGGCTGAAGCGGCATATCATCCCAGGTAAAGCGGAACTGCTTAACTCGCCGGTCAATAATCTCAATTCGCTCTTCGTGAGACTCACCGTGAAGCCGCACCGCCAGATCGTGACCGGAAAGATTATAAACCTTTTCATTCACGCGCAGATGCTGGCGAAGGTACTCGGCAAACTGCTGCTTGTACTGGATACGCAGCAGAACGCCGTAATGTCGGCCCAGCAGTTCAAGTTCGGGAATGGATAAATAAGTTAAGGTGGACCAGGGATAGCGGCTTAAATCACGCGTCAAAGCGCGCAAGTTTGGCATTTGGGTAATCGGGTCGATGAAGGCCACGCGCCTCGCTTTAGAGTGAAGAAGACGCTGCCGCGTCGTCACGGCTGCCATGGTGTAAATGGTCAGCGAAAATACGGCATAGCAGGACGTTGCAATGGCCAGGTGCAGCTGAAAGCCAATGTCGGGCAGCAAATAGTTATGAAAACCGCTACAAAGCACAAGTAAAATGATCGACCAGATCGTAGTAATAAATAAGTAGCCAAAACGCATGGCCCCCCACAGCATCACGGGCAAAATAAGCGTCAGGGTATAATCGGTTTTAAAAATCGACCCCGTCTGGCTGTCTGGCAGCAACAGTAAATTGACCAGCGTTATCAGCATTACCGCCCAAATGACAAATTCCGTTTTGCTTACGCCGTGTTGTGCCTGGGCACGCATACGAGACCAGAAGACCAGCACAAAGCGCGGATGGCGTATGGCACGAATAATGGTGTAGAAAAATGGCATGCCCGTCAGGCATCCTACCAACACGGCCTGGAAATTAATCAGGGTTCGCGGCTGTAAAGGATTCTCCATCACCATTTTCATGACTGGCTCATACCAGCCGAAAAACACACCAATCTGATAAATAAATAAGAAAATTGTAGTGTTAAATAATACCAGCCAGAACATGCGTTGCAGGGTAAGGTAGATAACGCCAAAAATAATCGCGTTTCGACGCGGCACATAGGCACGATAGCCGCTGTAGCTAAGGGCAATGGGAACAATAAAATGCACGGCGGCGAAAAAAGCGATGAGTTCGCCTTTCACTGGAATGTAGCGAATGAGTAGCGCCAGCATAATGCCCGGCAGGGCCGCCCAGCCGAAGATAACGGTGCAGGCCGTCATCAGCCCCAGCGGCATATAAATAAGGAATACCCGACCGCCGTCCATGACCGTATTGGCATTAAACCAGGCAGCCAGCGGAAGCAACAGGCACGGCATAACCAGGGGCATCGCCCACCATTTATTTTTATATGTTTTGTACCAGTCAGCAAAGTGCATAGTGAGTCGCCAGAAATCCCATTAATATTGTCTGGGTGAAGGTCAGAAAGGATGCCAGCCTGCCTGCGCTAATATGAAAAGGGTCAGGTATGAAATGAAGATTTTAGTTAGGGAAAGGTCATGAGAATTGATGCAGATCAATTTATGATGAAAGTTGCGTCAGGAACCAGAATATTCCAGGATACGCAGTAATAAAATATCGCCTTTCATACTAAAGAAACATTTATCTATCAGTCCGTCCGTCTTCATTGACGCTCTTTTACACGATTACGAATTGACCCAGCCGCCGTGCTATGCCTAAATATCAGCGTCGCCCGCAGCTGTCGGGCTAATCCAGAGACCATTTGCGTGACACAGGTTACGAGTATGCGAAGACGACACCGGTTTAACAGCCGAATGACCCGCATTATTCTTCTTATCAGCTTCCTTTTCCTTTTTGGACGTTTTGTCTACTCCTCGATTGGCGCCTGGCATCATCACCAGGACAAAAAAGCGGACGCCCAGCAAAGCAGCCTCTCCGTGGATAACACCAACCGGTAACCCGCCCCGTTAAGCAAAATAACGCTGCCTCTGGCCAGTGAGCTTTGTCACGCCTGTCGTTCGTGAATACCAGACAAAAAAACGGGCGGCACATGGCCACCCGATTTATTTACGGCGTGAGGGTTATTCCCACTCAATAGTTGCTGGCGGCTTGCCAGAGATATCGTAAACCACGCGGGAGATACCGTTAACTTCGTTGATGATGCGGTTGGAAACGCGGCCAAGGAAGTCGTACGGCAGGTGCGCCCAGTGCGCGGTCATGAAGTCGATGGTTTCCACTGCACGCAGGGAAACAACCCAATCGTACTTGCGGCCATCGCCCATTACGCCCACGGAACGAACCGGCAGGAACACGGTGAACGCCTGGCTCACTTTATTGTACAGATCCGCTTTGTGCAGCTCTTCGATGAAGATAGCATCCGCGCGGCGCAGCAGATCGCAGTACTCTTTCTTCACTTCGCCCAGCACGCGCACGCCCAGACCTGGCCCCGGGAACGGGTGGCGATACAGCATATCGTACGGCAGGCCCAGCTCCAGACCAATTTTACGCACTTCGTCTTTGAACAGCTCTTTGAGCGGCTCAACCAGCCCCATCTTCATCTCTTTCGGCAGGCCGCCCACGTTGTGGTGAGATTTGATGACGTGCGCTTTACCCGTGGCGGAGGCCGCTGATTCGATAACGTCAGGATAGATAGTGCCCTGCGCCAGCCACTTCACGTCTTCCAGGCGCAGCGCTTCTTCGTCAAACACTTCAACAAAGACGCGGCCAATGGTTTTACGTTTTGCTTCAGGCTCATCGATGCCCGCCAGCTGGGAAAGGAAACGCTCTTCCGCAGGCACGTGAACGATGTTCAGGCCGAAGTGGTCACCGAACATTTCCATGACCTGCTCGGCTTCGTTCAGGCGCAGCAGGCCGTTATCCACGAATACGCAGGTCAGGCGATCGCCAATGGCGCGGTGCAGCAGCATAGCGGTTACGGAAGAATCCACGCCGCCGGACAGGCCGAGAATCACCTTGTCGTTACCCACCTGCTCGCGCAGACGAACAATGGCATCTTCGATGATTTTTGCCGGCGTCCACAGCGCTTCGCAGCCGCAAATATCCAGAACAAAACGCTCCAGCAGGCGCTGTCCCTGACGGGTGTGGGTGACTTCCGGATGGAACTGAACGCCGTAGAAACGCTTCTCTTCGTTGGCCATAATGGCGAACGGGCAGGTTTCGGTGCTGGCAACGGTCACGAAGTCAGACGGGATGGCCGTGACCTTGTCGCCGTGGCTCATCCAGACGTCCAGCAGGGGTTTACCGGCTGCGCTCAGGGAATCTTCGATACCGCGCACCAGCGCGCTGTCGGTTTTAACTTCAACCTGCGCATAACCAAATTCACGCTCGTTAGAGGCTTCTACATGGCCGCCAAGCTGCATCGCCATGGTCTGCATGCCGTAGCACACGCCGAATACCGGGACGCCTGCGGTAAATACATATTCCGGCGCACGCGGGCTATTTTGCTCGGTGGTGCTTTCCGGGCCGCCGGAAAGAATAATGCCGCTTGGGTTGAATTCACGGATTTGTGCTTCAGTGACATCCCACGCCCACAGCTCACAGTAAACGCCCAGCTCACGCACGCGTCGCGCTACCAGCTGGGTGTACTGAGAACCGAAATCGAGGATCAGGATGCGATGTTTATGAATGTTTTCCGTCATTGACGCTAATTCCGAGGCAAGTGAAACAGAGAAAGTAAATCGCCCGCATGTGCGGGCGATGAAGAATCAGGAGCCCATACGGTAATTCGGGGACTCTTTAGTAATGGTCACGTCGTGCACGTGACTTTCCTGGATGCCCGCACCGCTGATGCGTACAAATTCCGCTTTGGTGCGCAGGTCGTCGATGGTAGCACAGCCGGTCAGGCCCATACAGGAACGCAGGCCGCCCATCTGCTGGTGAACAATCGCTTTCAGATGGCCCTTGTAAGCCACGCGGCCTTCGATACCCTCAGGAACCAGTTTGTCCGCCGCGTTATCAGTCTGGAAGTAACGGTCAGAAGAACCTTTAGACATTGCGCCCAGTGAGCCCATACCACGGTAAGATTTGAATGAACGCCCCTGGTAAAGTTCGATCTCGCCCGGAGACTCTTCGGTACCGGCCAGCATGCCGCCAACCATTACCGCCGAGGCACCCGCCGCGATGGCTTTTGCAATGTCGCCGGAGAAACGAATACCGCCATCGGCGATGACCGGAATACCCGTGCCTTCCAGCGCTTCGACAGCGTCTGCAACAGCCGTAATCTGCGGAACGCCAACGCCGGTGACAATACGTGTCGTACAAATTGAGCCAGGGCCGATACCGACTTTCACCGCGCTGACGCCAGCATCAGCCAGAGCACGAGCACCCGCCGCCGTTGCAACGTTGCCGCCGATGATTTGCAGGTCAGGATATTTGGCGCGGGTATCGCGAATACGCTGCAGAACGCCTTCGGAGTGGCCGTGAGAGGAATCTATCAGCAGGATGTCCACGCCAGCAGCTACCAGGGCGTCGATACGCTCTTCGTTGCCTGCGCCTGCCCCTACGGCAGCCCCAACGCGCAGACGGCCCTGGTCGTCCTTACAGGCGTTTGGTTTACGCTCTGCTTTCTGGAAGTCTTTTACGGTGATCATGCCGCGGAGATGGAACTGGTCATCAACAACCAGCGCCTTCTCAACGCGCTTTTCATGCATTTTTGAAAGCACCACGTCGCGTGCTTCGCCTTCTTTCACGGTAACCAGACGCTCTTTCGGGGTCATGTACACGCTAACAGGCTGATTTAAATCGGTAACAAAACGCACGTCGCGGCCGGTGATGATACCGACCAGCTCGTATTTCTCGGTAACGACAGGATAACCAGCAAAGCCGTTGCGCTCGGTCAGTTCTTTCACTTCACGCAGAGTGGTGGTTGGCAGCACGGTCTGCGGGTCGGTTACTACCCCGCTTTCGTGTTTCTTCACGCGTTTGACTTCTTCAGCCTGGCGCTCAATCGACATATTTTTGTGAATAAAACCAAGACCACCTTCCTGGGCAAGGGCAATGGCCAGACGTGCTTCGGTCACGGTATCCATAGCTGCGGACAGCATAGGGATATTCAGACGAATAGTTTTGGTCAGTTGGGTGCCGAGATCCGCCGTGTTAGGCAGAACGGTGGAGTGAGCTGGAACGAGGAGAACGTCATCAAACGTCAGTGCTTCTTTGGCGATTCGTAGCATGGCAATATCTCAACCTGGGGTGAATGAGAACAGATAAAATATTGCCGTGGCATTATACAGAGCGTAATCGGTTGCATCTACATTTTTTTACCAAAAATCCTTGCCACTCGCATTATGGCAGGTACTATTGACCGAATAACCTGCTGATTTAAAATTTGATCCAGCTCACATGCCAATCGCAAATTCTCCCTCAATTTTTACCGTCAGCCGTCTCAATCAGGCGGTCCGTTTGCTGTTGGAACAGGAAATGGGTCAGGTCTGGATCAGCGGCGAAATCTCTAACTTCAGCCAGCCCTCCTCCGGCCACTGGTACTTCACGCTGAAAGACGATACCGCCCAGGTTCGCTGCGCGATGTTCCGTAACAGCAATCGTCGGGTGACCTTCCGGCCGCAGCACGGCCAGCAGGTTCTGGTTCGCGCCAATATCACGCTCTATGAGCCTCGAGGCGATTACCAGATAATCGTTGAGAGCATGCAGCTGGCGGGCGAAGGTCTGCTTCAGCAGCAGTACGAACAGCTCAAGCATCGCCTGACGACTGAAGGTCTGTTTGAGCAGCAGTACAAAAAATCCCTGCCCAGCCCTGCTCGCCAGGTGGGCGTAATTACGTCCAAATCCGGCGCGGCCCTGCATGATATTCTGCATGTACTGAAACGCCGCGACCCCTCATTGCCGATTGTCATTTATCCCACCTCCGTTCAGGGCGCAGATGCCCCTGCTCAGATCGTTCGCGCAATCGAACTTGCCAACCAGCGCGCTGAGTGCGACGTACTGATTGTCGGGCGCGGCGGCGGCTCGCTGGAGGATTTATGGAGTTTTAATGACGAACGAGTAGCCCGCGCTATTTTTGCAAGCCAAATCCCGGTCGTTAGCGCCGTAGGGCACGAAACTGATGTCACGATCGCCGATTTTGTCGCAGATTTGCGTGCTCCTACACCTTCTGCTGCGGCAGAGATTGTCAGCCGTAATCAGCTTGAATTATTACGTCAGATCAAGTCCCAGCAAACGAGGATGGAAATGGCGCTGGACTACTATCTCGCCCAGCGAACGCAGCGATTCACTCGCCTGCAGCATCGCCTTCAACAACAGCATCCTCAGCTTCGTCTGGCCCGTCAGCAGACCGCGCTTGAGCGTTTGCAGCAGCGCCTGAGCGTCGCGATGGAGAGCAAGCTGCGCCGTTCTGGCCAGCAGCAGCAGCGTCTGGCCCAGCGCCTTAACCAGCAGCAGCCGCAGGCACGAATCCACCGCGCACAGACCCGAATACAGCAGCTGGAATATCGTTTGTCGCAGGTTTTAACGGCCCGGCTAAACAGCACCCGACAACGCTTTGGAACGGCGCTGGCACAGCTCGAAGCCGTCAGCCCGCTGGCAACGCTTGCCCGTGGCTATAGCGTCACAACGGCGACAGACGGCAAAGTGCTAAAAAAGGCAAAACAGGTGAAATCCGGGGATACGCTGACAACGCGTCTGGAAGATGGCTGGGTGGAGAGTCAGGTTACCGGCATTACGCCGGTTAAGCCTATCCGCAAGCGTAAACCTGCGGCTAAAAGTTAGCGCTTACTGCACGATGGGAACAAACTCGACGCGCTTTTTAGAAATCAATCCGTGGCCGTTCTGGCAGAAATAATCCACCGCGCCGCAGGCCTTCAACACTTCCAGCGGCTGATGGCAGTCCGGGCAGCGGGCTACCAGTCTGAAATCCTGATTGCAGCTTTCGCAGTGGCCGCCGCCGTCGATCTCCTGTAGCTGCTTGTCGCAGATTGGGCAGTTAAGTTCCATGATTTCTCCTCAAAGAAAACGGGAGCGCTTTGCTCCCGTTATGAATTACTTGCTCTTTTTAATATGCTTGATCAGGCGCTTACGCTTACGCATCTGGTTCGGCGTCAGGGTATTACGCTTGTTGGCAAACGGGTTATCCCCTTCCTTGAACTGGATGCGGATTGGCGTCCCCATGACGTCCAGCGACTTACGGAAGTAATTCATCAGGTAGCGCTTGTAAGAGTCCGGCAGGTCTTTCACCTGGTTGCCGTGAATTACCACGATTGGCGGGTTGTAACCACCAGCGTGCGCATACTTCAGCTTCACGCGGCGACCGCGAACCAGCGGTGGCTGGTGATCTTCTGATGCCATGTTCATGATACGGGTCAGCAGCGCGGTGCTCACACGACGTGTTGAGCTGTCGTAGGCTTCGCGTACGGATTCGAACAGGTTGCCAACGCCGCTGCCGTGCAGTGCAGAGATGAAGTGTACGCGGGCAAAGTCGATGAAGCCCAGACGGTAATCCAGGGTCTCTTTCACCTGTTCGCGAACTTCGTTGCTCAGGCCATCCCACTTGTTGACTACTATTACCAGTGAGCGCCCACTATTGAGGATAAAGCCCAGCAGTGAGAGATCCTGATCGGAGATGCCTTCGCGGGCGTCAATGACCAGCAGCACGACGTTAGCGTCTTCGATAGCCTGAAGCGTTTTAATTACGGAGAATTTCTCAACGGTTTCAGTGATTTTTCCGCGCTTGCGTACGCCCGCAGTATCGATCAGCACGTATTCACGTTCGTCACGTTCCATCGGGATGTAGATACTGTCGCGGGTGGTGCCAGGCATGTCGTAGACCACGACGCGGTCTTCACCGAGGATACGGTTAGTTAGCGTTGACTTACCAACGTTAGGACGCCCGACAATAGCCAGCTTAATCGGCAGATCCTGAGGATTAAAAGCTTCCTCTTCTTCTTCCTCTTCGGCCTCGTCATCTTCGGTGACAATGCCGTTTTTCGCGTTAAATGCCGCCCAGTAGGCCGCATCTTCGTCGATTTCTTCTTCCGCTTCGCGAGGGTTAACTTCATCGATGAACGGCATCAGCACGTGTTCGAGAAGCGTGGTGACACCACGACCATGGGAGGCAGCGATTGGATGGATTTCGCCAAGACCCAGGGAGTAGAAATCGATAACGGCCTGATCCGGGTCCATGCCATCAGTTTTGTTCGCCACCAGGAAGGTTGGCTTCTGACGCGAGCGCAGGTGTTTAGCGATGGCTTCATCGGCAGGCATCAGGCCCGCACGAGCGTCCACCATAAACAGCACCACATCCGCTTCTTCAATCGCCAGCAGCGACTGAGTAGCCATATGCGTTTCAACGCCGTCTTCCGTGCCGTCAATACCGCCGGTATCGATAGCAATAAATTCGCGTCCTTCCACTTCTGCACGACCATACTTGCGGTCGCGAGTCAGCCCCGGGAAATCCGCGACCAGCGCATCACGGGTACGCGTTAAGCGGTTAAACAACGTGGATTTTCCGACATTAGGGCGCCCGACAAGCGCAACCACAGGTACCATTATAAAAGCCTCATTACTCAATAATTCATCATCAAACGACGTGTAAATACGCCGTTTCTTAAAAACAGGAAACGGCTCCCGGACTTAGGGAACCGTTTCGAACTCACAACTTACTCAGGGCAAGTTTAGCGTTTGATCGAGTACAGCGTACCGTCTTTCGCCTGAATCAGCAGTTTGTCACTGGCGACAACCGGCTCGGTCTGGAAGCCGGAGCCGTCCATTTTTTGCTGAGCAACAAAGCGGCCATCGTCGGTGTTAATCCAGTGCATGTAGCCTTCGCTGTCGCCTACGACCAGATAGCCGTTGTACAGTGCAGGGGCGGTAAGGTTGCGGTGCAGCAGATCGCTCTGCGTCCACAGCGTCACGCCGCCTTCTGCGTTGAGAGCAATTACGCGGTCGCTCTGATCCACCAGGAAGATGCGGTTGGCATCAACGATGAAATCGTTAACCGAGCCCAGCTCACGCTTCCACATAATCTGCCCGGAGCGCAGATCCAGCGCGGTCAGGTTACCGTTATAAGCCAGCGCGTAAACCACGCCGTTGACGATAACTGGCGTCGTATCCACATCGCTCAGGCGATCGATTTCGGTCGCGCCTGTGGCCTGGGAAATACGCTGCTGCCAAATCAGCTGGCCCTGTTTCATCAGCACTGCGCTGACGCGTCCGTTGTCACCGCCCACAATCGCTGCGCCAAAGGCAACGGATGGAGCAGATTCTCCCCGTAGGGACAACGCCGGCATATCGAGGTTGACGGTCCAGACAAGCGCGCCATCCGTTTCGTTCATCGCCTGCAGCTGGCCGTTGCTGGTATGGATCAGCACTAAACCATCGCTGACCACCGGACGAGACAACACTTCACCCGCCGCTTTGCTCTGCCATGCAATGCTGCCATCGGAGGTGTTGAGCGCATAAACCTGCGCTTTTTCACTACCAATATAGACATGTGCACCATCAACCGTTACGCCACCGGAAAGCAGTGCCGGGCGATTGCTGGAGAAGAAACCGGTTTTTTCTGACAGGTCAACTGACCAGACTTCTTTACCGTCATCAGCATTAACCGCTTTCACGGTACCGCGACGGTCCGCAGCATAGACGTTGCCGTCCTGCCACGCCGGGTGCAGGTTGGAATAGAAGTCTCCTATCCCGTTGCCCACCGACGTGCTCCACACTTTTTCTGGTTCGAACTGATTTTCAACCGTTGGCAGCGGAGACATTTTAACAACATCTTCTTCGCCGCTGAACAACGAACAGCCGCTGAGCAGCGTCAGAGAAATCAAACCTGGCACAAGTAATTTACGCAATTGCATCGTGTCCCTCTTAGCTGGACAAATTATTGATTTTCATCTGCATCATTTCACGCAGTGCAGGAGAGGCATCGGACTGGGCGCCTTTGCTCCACGCATCGCGCGCACCTTGCTTGTCCCCTTTGCTGAGCAGAGCTTCACCACGCATATCCGCGACGATGGCCACCCAGCCTTCACCTTTGATCCCATCCAGGGTCTTCAGCGCGGCGTCAGCTTGTTTTAATTGTACCTGGACACGAGCCAGACGCAGATTGATCAGCGCCTGAAGATTCGCATCTTTGGTTTTGCTCAGACTCTGCTGCAGCTGCGCCGCAGCTTTGGCAAGATCATTTTTATTGGCATACGTTTTTGCCAGCTCAAGCGAGGTCAGCGCACCGTAGGTGTTGTCCGTTTCAGCAGCAAATTTTTCAGCAGCGCTGAGCGTTGCCGGTTGATCGGCTTGCACATTGCTGGTGACGGTTTGATATTCCATAGAGGATGCCATTGCGGAATCAACCTGGTGGCTGTTCCAGTAGCGCCAGCCAACCAGCGCGCCAATCCCCAGTACGACACCAACCACCAGCGCTTTGCCGTTTTCGGCAAAGAAGCGTTTTACCGCTTCCATCTGATCGTTTTCGTTCTCGTAAATTTCCACGCGTCCTTCTCCTTAACGATTAATCACCGGGGAAATTAACCCAGTAGCGCCTGCAGATGCGCCACCGTGTTTTGCTGTTCCACGGTTTGCTGCTCACCTGTGCGCAGATCCTTCACAACGACCAGACCTTTAGCAACTTCATCTTCACCCAAAACCAGCGCGGCGCGTGCGCCCCACTTGTCTGCGCGAATGAACTGTTTCTTAAAGTTGCCGCCGCCATAGTTGGTCATCAGTTTCAGCGTCGGGATCTGGTCACGCAGCTGCTCTGCTAACAGCATGGCCGCTGCCTGAGTCCCTTGACCCGACGATATCAGGTATATGTCGACAACAGGTTCTGCTTTAAATTCAGGGTTTATCGCCTGAACCAGTAAAACAAGACGCTCAAGCCCCATGGCGAAGCCAACAGCAGGTGCCGCACGGCCACCTAACTGCTCAACCAGACCGTCGTAACGGCCACCAGCACACACGGTTCCCTGGGAGCCAAGGCTGGTTGTGACCCATTCGAACACGGTACGGTTGTAATAGTCGAGACCACGTACCAGGCGCTGGTTCACGGTATAGGCAATTCCGGCTGCGTCAAGGTACTGGCAAAGGCCGGCGAAATGCTCACGGGACTCCTCGTCAAGGTAGTCCCCCAGTGCAGGCGCATCGTCTAACAGCGCCTGAACGTCAGGGTTTTTAGAATCCAGCACGCGCAGCGGGTTGCTATACATGCGGCGCTGGCTGTCTTCGTCTAATTTATCTTTGAACTGCTCCAGGTAGGCAACCAGCGCTTCACGGTATTTCGCGCGCGCTTCCAGCGAACCGATAGAGTTCAGTTCCAGGCTAACATGCTTATCAATACCCAGCGCACGCCACCAGCGAGCGGTCAGCATGATTAATTCGGCATCGATATCTGGCCCCTGCAGGCCAAAGACTTCCACACCCAGCTGATTGAACTGACGATAGCGCCCTTTCTGCGGGCGCTCGTGGCGGAACATCGGCCCGATGTACCACAAACGCTGTTCCTGATTGTACAGAAGACCATGTTCAATACCGGCGCGCACGCAGCCCGCGGTGCCTTCAGGACGCAGGGTCAGGCTGTCGCCGTTGCGATCCTCAAAGGTGTACATCTCTTTTTCAACCACGTCGGTGACTTCACCGATGGCGCGTTTGAATAACGGGGTCTGCTCTACAATCGGTAAACGGATTTCGCTATAGCCGTAGCTACCGAGTACCTGTTTGAGGATGCCTTCAATGCGCTGCCAGATGGCGGTTTCGCCCGGCAGGTAATCGTTCATGCCGCGAATGGCTTGAATATTTTTTGCCACGTTTGTTCTCTGTCGTTTTATACAAAAAATGAACCCGAAATCAGTTTCTTCGCTACTGCAAAAAAACCAGCGGGTTCAATCATACACGGGAAGCCTTGTGCTTCCCATGTTTCGCGTTATTTTTCCAGTTGCTGGATGCTGATTCGCTGCTTCTCATCGAGCATGCTGGCCTTGGCACGGATGCGCGCTTCAAGCTGGGCAATCATATTGTCGTTGTCCATGCGCTCTTTCTGACGCACGCCATCTTCGTAGAAGCCGCTTTTTTTGTTGCCGCCAGTGACGCCGAGGGTGGAAACCAGCGCTTCACCCGGCCCGTTGACCACACAACCAATAATCGAGACGTCCATTGGGGTGATGATATCTTCCAGGCGCTCTTCAAGGGCGTTAACGGTGCTGATGACGTCAAATTCCTGACGCGAACAGGTTGGACAGGCGATAAAGTTGATACCACGAGCGCGGATGCGCAGTGATTTCAGGATATCGAAGCCGACTTTGATCTCTTCAACCGGATCCGCCGCCAGAGAGACACGCAGCGTATCGCCGATTCCTTCCGAAAGCAGCAGCCCGAGGCCGATCGCGGATTTCACGGAGCCGCTGCGGAAGCCACCAGCCTCGGTGATCCCTAAGTGCAGCGGCTGATCGATCTGTTTTGCCAACAGGCGATAGGACTCCACCGCCAGAAAAACGTCGGATGCTTTTACGCTGACCTTGAACTGATTGAAGTTAAGGCGATCAAGATGATCGACGTGACGCATAGCGGACTCTAGCAGCGCCTGAGGCGTGGGCTCACCGTACTTCTCCTGAAGATCTTTCTCCAGAGAACCGGCGTTCACCCCAATACGAATCGGAATGTTTTTATCCCGCGCGCAGTCGACAACCTGGCGGATACGTTCTTCGCTACCGATATTGCCCGGGTTGATGCGTAGGCAGTCAACGCCGTATTCAGCAACCTTAAGGGCAATGCGATAGTCAAAGTGGATATCTGCAACCAGCGGGACGTTAACCTGCTGCTTGATCAATTTGAAAGCTTCAGCCGCGTCCATCGTGGGAACAGAAACGCGCACAATGTCCGCCCCGACCCTTTCTAACGCTTTAATCTGATTGACCGTGGCTTCAACATCCGTAGTACGGGTGTTGGTCATGGACTGGACGGCGATAGGGGCCCCATCGCCGATTGGCACATTCCCGACATAGATACGTGTAGATTTTCTACGCTGAATCGGGTTTTCGTTATGCATTACAAGTCTCCACAATTACACGTCTCGCCGATGGCGATTATTCCGCACTGACGGTCAGACGGGCAACCTGGTTAGTTCTGATAAAGCGACTCAGATCGACAGGCTTCCCCTGGAACTGAATCTGTACTGCTGCCGGCGCACCGATTTTTAACTTATAAGGTGCCTGACCCGTTAAATTTAAGTTGCCGTCTTTACGCTGCATGCCGCTGAACAGTTTTTTTCCCGTTGCATCGGTCACTTCCAACCAGCAGTCCGCATTGAAGTTCATCACCAGAGCGTTTGCATCCACAGCAGGTTGCGTTGTGGCGGCAGCCTGATCCGTTGGCAACGTTGTTGCCGCGTCTGGCGCTGGGGACGTTTGTGCATTGTCGACCTGTGCCTGGCTTGGAGAAATAACAGTGGAGTTATCCGCTGGCGTCTGCTGTGGCGCGGTCTGGGCAGTGCTGTCAACTGGCGCAGGTTGAGCCTGTGGTGCTGTGGCTGGCGCAGTTTCCGCCGCTGAAGTATCAGGGGCAGATGTGTTATCGCTGCCGGTATTCAACGGTACAGATTGCCCGGTAGCCGTGTTCCCTGCAGAAAGCTCTGCAGAGGACTGATCGGCCATAGTTGAGATCTCTTCCTGCTGCGCTTTATGGTTTTGCCACCACCATGCGCCCGTCAGGCCAATGACCACGAACAGCACCAGCCAGGTGAAACTCATTAACCAGCCGTCACGTTTTTTGCGACGCTTACCCAGCGCAAAGGTCTGCATTGGGGCGACTTTTGCTGCCCTGATCGGCGCCTGTTTCTCCATCATCGGCAACAGTTCTTCCTCTGGAATATGAACCAGACGGGCATAAGAACGGATATAGCCGCGCAGGAAAGTAGACGCCAGTTCCGCAGGTGCTTTGTCGTCTTCAATATCCCGAACGGTAGAAACCTTCAGACATAACCGTTCAGCCACCGCTTGCTGGCTGAGACCGAGTTGCTCACGAGCATTACGTAAACGAACGCCTGTGGTTTGTGCTGCATTTGTTTCTTGAGTGGCTTCAGTATTCATTAGCTACAACTGCTGGTACGGTTCAATTGAGGAATTAGGCACGAGCCTGTATTGCAACACATCCGCTACGCTACAGTTACCCGAACCACGAGACTAATCTGGCACCTAAGGGGTAAACCTTCAGTCAATCACGCCCGACACTATAAATATTGAGTATTAAGGCACTGCCCGAGGCTGCAAGTATTCATGCTGCCGCTTCTGTTAACCATAGACTGCATTTTCAAATGCTGTCGGTAACGTTTCACACTGCCTACCCAAACGCCTGGCGCTAAACTGTTGTTGTGCGGCTACATACTGCCTTAAAGCGCAAAGAAACGCACCGTAATTATTGACCTGAATCAGGTACCGATTCACCTGACCCAATATTGGTTATAATTTGGCGTTTTTTTTGCACCGGGCAGCGCAAAATTTACGCTACCCGGTCGTAAGTAACTGCTTATCAGACTGCTTTTACATCAATTGGTTCACCCTGCATGCGTTTGCGCAGGGTACGCTTGGTGCGGTCAATAACTTCACCCGCTAATTGGCCACAGGCAGCATCAATGTCATCACCACGGGTTTTCCGCACGATAGTCGTAAAGCCGTAGCTCATCAGAACTTTAGAGAAACGGTCGATACGGCTGTTAGAGCTGCGGCCATACGGTGCCCCCGGGAACGGGTTCCATGGGATCAGGTTAATTTTGCACGGCGTATCTTTCAGGCATTCTGCAAGCTGATGTGCGTGCTCGGTGCCGTCGTTGACATGATCAAGCAAAACGTATTCAACGGTGACACGGCCCTGATTGGCGTTGGATTTCTCCAGATAGCGACGTACGGCGGCCAGGAACGTTTCGATGTTGTACTTTTTGTTGATCGGCATGATTTCGTCGCGAATATCATCCGTCGGCGCGTGCAGGGAGATGGCCAGCGCCACATCAATCATATCGCCCAGTTTGTCCAGCGCAGGAACCACACCGGAGGTAGAGAGCGTTACGCGACGTTTGGACAGGCCAAAGCCGAAATCGTCGAGCATGATTTCCATTGCCGGGACAACGTTATTCAGGTTTAGCAGCGGCTCGCCCATGCCCATCATCACTACGTTAGTGATAGGACGCACGCCGGTCTTTTTCTGAGCACCAATAATTTTCGCCGCACGCCACACCTGGCCGATAATTTCAGATACGCGCAGGTTACGGTTAAAGCCCTGCTGCGCCGTGGAACAAAACTTACACTCCAGCGCACAGCCAACCTGGGATGAGACGCACAGCGTGGCGCGATCTTCTTCTGGGATATACACGGTTTCAACCAGCTGATCGGCAATCCTGATAGCCCATTTAATGGTGCCATCGGCAGAGCGCTGCTCTTCGGCCACTTCAGGTGCGCGAATTTCAGCGACCTCTTTCAGCCGGTTACGTAGCACCTTGTTGATGTCGGTCATCTCATCGAAGTCATCACTGCAGTAGTGATACATCCATTTCATAACCTGATCGGCACGGAACGGTTTTTCGCCCATCTCGGCAAAGAATTCCCGCAGTTGCTGACGGTTGAGATCCAACAGGTTAATTTTTTCAGATTTACCAGGCGCTACGGCCACAGGCATCTGGGAGGTGACAGTTTGTTCAGACATATTTTTTTCCGGCCTCGTTGTTACACGTTACGGCCCCAGGAGGGTTAAAAAGAGACGCCCCGGAGAGTTGGCTCATCCGGGGCGCAGCATTGTACAAATTCTATGGCACGGATGCCACGACTGAAAGCGGCATCACTTAAATAAAGTGTAAAGACCGCTCACAGTGGACACCTAATTAACGCGTGCGGGAGCACACTTCGCCTTCTGAGAAGAAGTAGGCGATTTCGCGAGCCGCTGATTCCAGGGAATCAGAACCGTGGGTACCGTTCTCGGTGAAGCTGTCAGCGTAATCTGCACGCAGCGTACCAGCCAGTGCGTTAGCTGGGTTGGTGGCGCCCAGGATGTCACGGTGACGCTGAACGGCGTTTTCACCTTCCAGCACGCTAACAACGATTGGGCCAGAAGTCATGAAAGCAACCAGACCATCAAAGAAAGGTTTGCCTTCGTGTTCAGCATAGAAACCCTGAGCCTGCTCGGAAGTCAGATGCAGCATTTTAGCGCCAACAATTTTGAACCCAGCTGCTTCGAAGCGAGCATAAATGTTACCAATAACGTTTTTTGCCACCGCGTTTGGTTTGATGATGGAAAAAGTACGTTCAATAGCCATGATTACCTCTGTGTTTGTTCTGTTTGCACCGGGTTACCCGGTTATGAATTGGCGCAGATTATAATGAGCATCACGGGCGTTGCCTATGGATGAAGATAACATTTTTTTAAAATAAGACTAATGTCGGCAACACTTTTAACCCGAACGGGCAAAAAAAGGGGTTTCTCACTGCAAAGTAAAGGTCGCTGCGGCGACCTGGCCCGCCTCGTCGAGCACCAGAATCTGATAGCGACCAGGATTTTCCAGGGTCAGCGCTACGCCGGGATGGTTATCCCCAACGGCATCGCCGTTTAAAAACCACCAGCGTTCACCCTGCCCTCCCTGACTCATTATGCGCAGCGAAAGCTGCGTCTGCCCGGGTAAGCGTTTTAAAATAGCGCCCTCGCGTATGCCTAACAACAACAAAGGCGTAACGTCATCTTTCTGCAAAGGAGGACAGGTCGTGGATGCAGAAGGCAAACGCGCAGCCCTGCGCTCTGCTGAAGGTAGCCACGGCTCCAGCGGCAGCGGCCAAAGAGAAATGTTACGATCCGTTGCATCAGGACAGTCTGCCGCCACCCGCTGACCCTGGCCATCCAGCCAGACCGTCTGCCGGGTACCCTGAATACTTTCCTGTCCGGGTGCCTGCAGCGTAGGCGGCTCGCTTTTATCCAGCAGCCATCCCGAAAGCCTGCGGCGACAGTTGCTGTCCCCGGCTGGCAAATTTTGTCCGCCGGGCCAGCATATCTCCCCTTGTGAAACTGACGCGGGGCGCGGATCGGTGGGTAAGCGAGCCTGCTGAAAGCCTGACTTTGCCTGCAGTAAATTGTTCACCTGATTAAGCAGCGGGACTGCGCTACCCAACCCAAACTGCCCGGCGACCGGCGTACTGTCTGGCCGACCAGTCCAGACGCCGATAATGTAGCGGGAGTTAAGCCCGATAGCCCAGGCATCCCGGTAGCCATAGCTTGTGCCGGTTTTAAAGGCTAGCGGCACTACGGCAGGTAACGTGGAGTCTGGCTGCGGCAGAGCTTCACCAGCCAGGATCCTACGGATTATCCAGGCCGCTCCCGGAGAAAGCAGCGGGCGCTCAACTAACGGCTGGCCCGGCTGGATGCGTAACTGCGCAGCCCGTCCGTGGCGAGCAAAAGCGCTATAGGCGGCAACCATCTGGTCAAGACGCGCCCCGCCGCCGCCTAATATCAGAGATAAATTAGGTTCACTCCCTGCCGGAAAGCGCAGATCCAGCCCGACGTTGCGTAATTTCGCGGCAAAGCGTTTTGGACCAAAAGCATCCAGCACCTGCACCGCCGGCAGATTAAGAGAGCGAACCAGCGCTTCACTCATGCTGACCGGCCCGTGAAAGCCAGTATCAAAGTTTCCGGGCCGATAATCACCGAATCGTCGGGGAACATCCTGTAACAGGGATGACGCATGGATGAGCCCGTCGTCCAGCGCCATGCCGTAGACGAAGGGCTTCAGTACCGAGCCTGGGGAGCGGACAGCCGTAACCATATCAACGTGCCCGAAGCGGCTGTCATCGTTGATATCTGCTGATCCGACCCAGCCTCGCACTTCCATGGTCGTATGATCAACCACCAGCAGCGCCAGCGATGAACGGGGCGGCAACTGCCCCTTCCAGTTCATCGCTACTTCTTCAAGCTGCCTCTGTAAGGAAGCATCCAGCGTAGTGGCAACTTTGCGAGCATGAGTATGGCTGGCGATGTAGCGGGAAAACAGAGGTGCCAGCTGAGGCATCTGCCTCGGGGCTAACCAGACGGGTTCTTCCAGCGACTCGTTGACCTGCTTTGCTGTCCAGACGCCCTGCACTGCCATGCGGCGCAAGACTTTGTTACGCGCGGCTTCGGCCCTTTGCGGCCAGCGGTCCGGACGCAGGCGGCTGGGGGCCTGCGGTAACACAGCCAGCAGTGCGGCATCTGAATAACTTAGCTGAGCAGGCGATTTACCCAGATATGCCCAGCTTGCCGCGCCAACGCCCTGCAACGTGCCGCCAAAGGGCGCACGATTAAGATAAAGCGTCAGGATCTGCTCTTTAGAAAGGTGCCACTCCAGCTGTATTGCCCGCCAGACCTGACGGATCTTGCCGCCGAAAGTCCGTGGATGCGGATCGAGCAGCCGTGCTACCTGCATGGTCAGGGTGCTCCCGCCCGAGATCACTTCCCCACTGCGAAGATCCTGCCAGGCCGCACGAAGGATTGCGAAAGGGTTGATCCCCGGATGATCCCAGAAGAAGCGATCCTCATAGTTAATGAGCGCTTCAAGATAGCGAGGCGAAACGTCACTAAGCGTTACCGGATAGCGCCAGATACCTTTTTCATCGGCAAAGCGCCATAAGGGAGTACCGTCCACAGCAACAACAACGCGAGCGGGGTGTACTTCCGCGAGAGGAAGTGGCCAGCATTTATCCGCCAGCCACACGCTTAGCATCAGTAACACCGGCACCACGGTAAAAAGATAGCGGCGGCGCCAGCGGGCTAATTTAATCACCTCAACACCGGATTACGGCAGAACCGTCAAAACACCAGCGCCGACACCCGTTGCCCGCCACTGCGGTATATACATGGATTCCACCTGCGGCACAGGAATGGTATAGCTACCCGGCGTAACGGCGCGGGCCAGATAGACCAGGGTGGCATGCTGACCTTCATTCAACGGGAGTGCGGCAACAAAGCGATCGTCACGGAACTCCATGTGCTGGATATCCGCCTGCTGCATCTGGTTCAGCAGCCCCTGCACCTCGTTGCTGCTTTCGCCCAGGCTGGCGCTGCTGTTGGCAAGGTTCTGGTTCTCAAGCTCCAGACCGGCAGGCAGCAGATCGACGACCAGCGCATCCGGCACGTTTTTATCAGCCCATACGTCCAGCCAGACCATTACCAGCTCACCGCTCTTCAGCGCAGAAACAGGTTTAGCGTTGCCTTTGGCGTCCAGGAAATGACGCTCAACGTGCAGGACGTTACTGTAAGGCTGCGGAGCGCTCTGTGGATAACCCACTGTATCAAGCCGCAGATAGAGATTTGCCGCGCCGGTATTGGTCACCTGCAGGGCAGAAAGGCGATCCGCATCCAGATTACGGGTCATGCTTTTTTCCGCTTTTAGCGGATCGCTACTGAATGAAGTCTGAGCCTGCCAGTCGCCTTTCGCCATTTGCCAGTTACGACCGGCAAGGAACAGCGAGTTGCTTTCCTGAGTGGAGAGCCAGCGCTGGCTGTAGGCCAGATCCGACAGCGTCTGCAGCAGCTGGTTTTGCTGTTCCGGCATCAGCTTGTTCTCTTCCAGCAGGCTTAGCATCATCGCTTTATCCCGAAGGTCGCTACCGTAGTCCGCCATCCAGATACGCCGGTCGTCACGTTTGGTTTGCAGCCCCAGCGTCAGGGCCTGCTGGCTGCGCGGTGCATCGCCCATCAGTTTTAACGCCACGCCAAGCTGCACCAGCGGCAGGCCTGCTTTTGCGGTTTCATGATGCTGCCACAGCTCACGCAGTGCCCCCAACGGCGCTTTTTGCTGACGAGCGAGCACCAGACCCGCATAGGCCTGCACGGCAAACTTACTGGCTGCCGTATCGTCGCTGTAACGTAGGGCAATCAGCCCCGGATCCTGAAGATAACGCAGCAGCCGCTGGTTGGCATTGTTCAGCGCATCGCTGTTAACGCTGTAACCCTGCTCGCCTGCCCGTACAAGGAAGTCGGTGACATAGGCGGTCAGCCAGTACTCTTCCGGACCTTCTTTGTCCCACAGGCCAAAGCCTCCGTTGTCTCGCTGCATGTCCAGCAGGCGCCCGATCCCCACGTCGATAGCGCCACGGCGCTGCTCGTCGTTGATGCCTTCAATACCCAATGCGGTAAGCTGGGCTCGATTGGTATAAAGCGACGGGAACAGCCCGCTGGTAGTCTGCTCCAGGCAACCATAGGGATAGGCTTTAAGCTCACGAATATAGCGGGCCAGGTTAAGAGGCGGACGACCGCTTAGCAGAAGCTGGCCTTCCAGCGTTTTCGGAGCCAGGCCTGAAAGATGCCCAGCTGAAATATTCCAGACCTCACCCGGTGCAAGAACCGCCCCGCTGTTTACCGTCTGGGCCGGGAAGGCCGGACGGACGCCCAGCTTCCACTGTTTCACCTGTGGCACGATGGTTTCACCCGGCAGGTTAAGACCGGTTATCTCCGCGCTTAGCTCCCCGTCACCATAGCCCTCCAGCGCACGCACTGGAATAAAGAGGGTTGAACGAGCCCCCGGCGCTAACTTCACAGGGAGTGAAGATGAAGCATCAAGAGAGAGTAAACCGCTGGCTTTAAGATTCACCGTAAGCTGCTGTGGTAAATCCGTCAGGTTAGTCAGATCCAGCGCCAGACGGCTGTTATCGCCACCCGCCATAAAGCGCGGCGCGGCGAGTTCTGTCACCAGCGGAGCGGCAACGATCACTTTGTCTTCACTGCTGCCAAAACGATCGTCCGTCCAGGCCTGCGCCATCACGCGCAGTTCACCGTTGAAATCACCAATCGGTAGGGTGACCGTTCCCTCACCTTTATCATCCAGCATCACCGGCTGCGCCTGCTGGACAATAATTGTGACGTGGTTAACCGGCTTCTTACCACCACGGCTTAACTCATCGCCTTCGTCGCCGTCACCACCAAAGCGAAGCGTTGCCAGCTTGCCCTCACCTTCAATTACCTGACCATAAATATCGTAGAGATCGGCGCCGTAACGTTTGCGGCCAAAGAATGCCTCCCACGGATCGGGCGTCTTATAATCGGTAATACTCAGCACGCCGCTGTCCACAGCAGAAAGCAGCACGTTGATTTTCTTCGGCGTCTCGCCGTTTTTCACGTTTGCCTTCACCTTCATCGTCAGCGTCTGGTTCGGGCGCATCTTCGCCGGCCCCTTCAGGGCGATATCGAGGCGGCGGCCTTCATCACCCAACGGCAGATGCAGAATGCCTACGGCGCGCTTCGGCGTAGCGGCACGGTTTTTATCGCCGGGACGAACGACCAGCGTACTCAGGTATAAATCATGACGCTGCCAGCTTTTATCGACCGGGATCGAGATGTCCAGGCCTTCTGCCGGGACATCAATTTCTTTCCACCACAGTGGGCCATCACTGGACTCAACCATCGCATAGCCCTTGCCTGCAGCAGGTGCTGCGATGTGCAGCTTGATGGTATCGCCCGGCTTGTAGGCAGGCTTGTCTATTTTCAGCACCACGCGGTCAGGACGAACCGAGCCTGTACCTTCGCTGTTATCCTGCCAGCTGTAGCCAGCCCAGAAGCGCACGCTGCTGACTATCTCGCTGTCAGGAGCACGTACCTCAAGGCGATACGATCCCCATTCGACCGGGAAAGAGACCCTGCCCGTTTCCCCGGCGGCGAGATCGACCTTTTGCTCGGCTTCAACCAGATCTTTTTGATCGTACTGGGACTGCCAGCCCTGTCCATCTTCCCAGTTCCAGAAATAGTCGCGGCGCTCGCGGATCAAACGTACATCAAGACCTGAAGCTGCAAGTTTCTCTCCTTTCGCATTGGTAAAGACGATATCAAAGCCAGCGTTGCTGTCTTCATCAACAATTGGTTGGGTGCGGGTGGTGTCAGTGCGATAGTCATAAACCTCTTTGCTGGCAAACTGAGGACGAATGCCCGGCAGTGCGTCCGCCGGCCAGATTGCCTGCTCCGCGCGGCGAGTGACGGGACGACCACCGGATTCCAGCAGGCTTGCCTGGAATACCAGACGCAGCGGCGAATGAACATCGGCCCATTGGCTCTCCGTACTGACCGTGGTATTCCCCTGCTCATCGAGCTGCAGCTGAACCTCATCGAGGCTGCGGGAAAGATTCTCTTCGTTGATATCACCGAACTGGAAGCCAGGCAGTCCCGCAACGGCTTCACGCAGCGGACGCAGGAACAGCTGTCCCTGCAGGCTGTTGCCCGCGGCTGGCGCACCGTAGAGATAACGGCCGTTCACCTGGAAGGCAACGGCTTCGTCAGGGGCCGTCGGCTGCTGGCCGCTGGTGATGTTGAGCGCCATACGCTCCGGCATAAAATCTTCAACTTTAAATGCCCAACTGCGTGGTTGGTTGTCGCCAGTATTGACCCTGACCTGCCAGTTGCCCGTCTGAACGTCGCTGCCCAGCGGATAAGAGAACTGAAAGAGGCCATTTTCTGGCTGCCAGACCTGAGTTCTTGTTACCTGCCCGTCCGGTTTTACGACCTCCAGTTTTACCGGTTGGGCAGGCAAAGGCTTACCGTCACCGTCGCGCAGCAGCGCGTTTAAAATTACCGTTTCGCCAGGGCGATACAGATCGCGTGGGCCAAACATGAAGAATTGTTTGCTGTAGCCCTCTTCCCCGGCGATATCAAACTCCGCCAGGTCCAGTGCCGGACGGCTCAGATCCAGCAGCGTGGTCTGTTCACCGCTACGGGCCAGCAACAGTACGCCCTTGTTTATTTTTTCAAGCAAAGCGTGCCCGTCACCGTCGCTTTTGGCCTGCGCAACCGTCTGACCTTTTTCATTAAGAAGGGTGAGATCCACCGCTGACTGCGCGCCACCGTTCTCCAGGCTTTGGGTGAAGACATCCAGACGATCGTGATAGCGATGTAAAGAAACCCCCACGTCACTCAAAGTGAAGAGCGTAGCGGCGTTGCTGTAGCTGTAGCGCCCCGCTTCATTCATGACGGCCAGGTAAACACCCGGTTGCTGCAGCGGCTTAATTTCCCCGAGCGGCAACATGATTTTTTCACGAGTGTTTCGCTGGGGGTTGAGGTCGAATCGCCCGCTATAAACCAGATCGGCAAGTTTCAGCAGATTGTCTGACTCCCAGTTGGACATCGCGTTGCGGTATTCCCACTGGCTGACAAACGAGGTAAGCGATTCGTTTTTAATACGGTAGAAATTCACGTCCACCTTGTCGACGTTCAGCGCCATGACGGGCAGACCGGCGATTACTTTTGTGGGCAACAGCGAACCACGGCTGGCAAAGCCAACGCTTGGCTGGATATCGCGCGTGGAAATTTGCTTTTCAACGTTGCTATCAAAGGTGTTTTTATTCAGTGCGGCCAGCCCGCTGTCGACGGTCAGCATCAGATTACGCTTCGGCTGGAGATGCCGCATACGCAGTTCTTTCAAATTCTCCGAAAGCTCCCAGGCGCCGTCAACTTTGCCGCTGGTTTTGTCCACCAGGTGTACTACACGAGAAAAATTCTGATCGGGATTGAGTGGCACGGAAAAACTCAGCACCAGGGCGCTTGCCCCGTCAAGCTGAACTTCCGAGGCATCCAGCAGCTTTAGCGGCTTACCGGCAGAGAGTTGAGAAAGCTTTTCAAGCTGTGCGGCATCAGGTTTCTTAGCAGGGGCTACACTTTGCTTTTCAGTCGCAGCTGGAGGTGCTGTGGTCGCCTCAGGAGTGCTTTTATCATCACATCCTCCCAGCGCTAAAGCCGCCAATAAAGCCGCCGCGAGGCCAACTAAACGCATGTTTCTCATTTCGTATCCCTGGCCATAGCGGCCTACAATCCCAGAACGTAGGGAAAGTATTATGCGCGAAGCAGGAAAAAGCGAAAGCATAAAAGCCGCCCAATGCGGGATGTCTCGCAAACAGAAAAGTAACGGATGCAAATGGCAGAAAACTTACTTCAGAACTTCGAGTTATCTCGCGTGCCGGGCGATGCGCGCTTGTCGGTTTGGTAAAAAGCGCCGACAATCCAAAGGTGCAAAATAATTCGGAGGCAACTATGTCCACCTCTTACTTCGTTGCGGGCGACTGGCTCGCAGAACATATTTTTGATGCCGATATCCAGGTACTTGACGCCCGTATGCTCCCTCCCGGTGAAGAGCACAGGGATATAGTGAATGAATACCGGGCGGGCCATTTACCCGGTGCGGTATTTTTTGATATTGAAGCGCTGTCCGATCACACAAGTCCGCTGCCGCACATGATGCCACGCCCGGAAGCTTTCGCCGTTGCCATGCGCGAACTGGGGGTGAACAGTGATAAGCATCTGATAGTTTATGACGAGGGTAACCTGTTCTCTGCGCCGCGAGCCTGGTGGATGCTGCGTAGCTTCGGCGTTGAGAACGTGTCGATTCTGGCAGGGGGTCTGGCTGACTGGAAGCGTGAAGAGTTCCCACTCCAGCAGGGCAATGTCGAACTGCCTGAAGGCGAGTTCGAGGTCAATTTTGATCCGCTGACGATCAAACGCCTGACGGATGTCCTGCTGGTCAGCCACGAAGGCACAGCCCAGCTGGTAGATGCCCGCCCGGCTGCCCGTTTCAATGCGCAAATGGATGAACCGCGCCCGGGTTTAAAACGCGGGCACATTCCCGGCGCGCTCAACGTGCCATGGGTCGATCTGGTCGAGAATGGCCAGTTAAAAACCACGGATGAGCTGAGTGAAATTTTCGAGCGCCAGGGCGTGAGCTTTGAGAAGCCGATTATTGCCAGCTGCGGCTCCGGCGTCACCGCTGCCGTGGTCGTACTGGCACTGACCACGCTGGGTGTAAACGGCGTCTCGCTGTATGACGGTTCGTGGAGCGAATGGGGCGCGCGTTCCGACCTTCCCGTCGAACCCGCGTAAGCAGTTACCCCCTCACTTTTAGGGAGAGGGGGTAACTTGTCAGATTATACGGTTCGTTTTGAAGTCGCGCAGGAAGCTACCCCAGCGGCGTTCGTAGAACGGGGTGATATGAGCCATCATAAAGTGGCTAATCCCCTTCTCGCCTTCAGCAACCAGACAAATATCTACCGGCTCATCACCCGGTAAGGTGTCCGTCGCCACGCTACCCGTCTGGCGGATAATCGCATCGACATCGCCGTCGGCCTCAATTCCAATCAGCAGGTTCGGCTGCTCGTCGGCCTGCTCCTTAATAGAGCACAGAAAGGCCCGCTTCACCGTTTTCAGGCTTTTGAACAGCGTGGTCAGCGATTCCACCATCTGCGCTGGCGGCTCGGCAACTTCTGAAAGCAGCAGGGAGGCACCGCCTTCGAGGATTTCCTGCTGGCTCAGCGGGTCACCTTCGCTGCTAATCAAGTGGCTGATTTCACGCGGGGTAAACTCTTTGCCCGTTGGCAGTTTGGCGTTCAGGAACAGCGTCTCGCCGATGGTCATTTCAAACAGGGTACGCACAGGCATCGCCACGAAGGCCTGCTCGTGGCTGATGGCCTCCTGTAATGCTTGTACAGAGGTGAAAAAAGGGATAACGGAGGTGCCGTCTTCTTTTTCCCAGTGCTGTAATTCAACCGCGCTATCTGCATCTATCGCCTCGCCTTCGGCCGCTTCGCCCGGCACCCAGACGGTGGACTCCAGCAGTACCCGGAAGAACGCCGGACGATGCGCTGGCTCGGTTGCCGCCTGCTCCAGCAGGGTTTCAAGTTCGTTTTTTGGTTCTGACATTGTGGTTCCAGGAAAAGCATAAGTTGTAGGGTGAACAGGCGTATTGCCTTCCACCACTTATCTGATAAAGCGGCGGATAGCGCATGCTTATCCGCCCTACAAAAAGGTGTTATTTACTCGTCAACAGGTTAGCAATTGCACGCACGCCCAGGCCGGTTGCGCCCGCTGACCATTGCTCTACCGCGCCTTTGCGATAGGTTGCGGAGCAGTCCACGTGCAGCCAGCCCTGATGGTAATTTTCCACGAAGTGGGAAAGGAAACCTGCTGCTGTGCTGGCACCCGCCGGGAAGGAGGCGTTGGAGGTGTTATTCAGCTCGGCAAAGTTAGACGGCAGCTGGTTGCGGTGGAACTCAGCGAGCGGCAGACGCCAGAACGGTTCGTTCTCCTGCGCAGCGCTCGCCATCAGGCTGTTTACCAGACCGTCATCGAAGCTGAACAGCGCATGATAGTCGTTGCCCAGCGCGGTTTTCGCCGCCCCCGTTAGGGTTGCACAGTCGATGATCAGCTCTGGTTTTTGCGCGCTGGCGTCAATCAGGCCATCGGCCAGTACCAGACGGCCTTCCGCATCGGTATTCATCACCTCAACGGTTTTACCGTTGCGGTATTTGATGATGTCGCCAAGCTTAAAGGCGTTGCCGCTGACCATGTTGTCCGCGCAGCACAGGTAAAGCTTCACGCGCTTGTTCAGACCGCGAGTAATCGCGAACGCCAGTGCCCCGGTGATAGTAGCCGCGCCGCCCATATCGGACTTCATGGAGTCCATGAATGCGCTTTGCTTCATGCTGTAACCGCCGGAGTCAAAGGTAATGCCTTTGCCGACCAGGGCCGCGAAGACCGGCGCTTCAGGGTTGCCCGTCGGATTGTAATCCAGCGCCAGCAGAACCGGCGGACGCTCTGATCCACGACCCACGGTGTGGATACCCATATAGTTCTGCTCGCGCAGATCTTCGCCCTTCGTGATGCGGTAAGAAACCCGATCGCAGGCTACGTCGCAAAGCAGATCGACCGTGCGCGATGCCAGCTGCTCAGGCCCAAGCTCTTCCGCCGGTGCGTTGATAGTGTTACGTACCCAGTCGATGATTTTCAGACGGTTATCCAGCTCTTTCTGGTCAGCGTCACTCAGCTGTGCCCACTCAACTTTACGAGTGCCTTTTGGCGCACGGTAGCCCTGCCAGAATGCCCAGCTTTTCTCTACGTCCCAGCCCTCACCCGCCAGCTGAACGTGCTTCAGGCCCTGGCCGTCGATTTTGCGCGCGGCGCGCTGAATTAACCCTAAGTCGTCTTTGCCGTTCAGGTGCAGGGTAATGCCTTCGTCATTAATACTGTAAGCGGCTTTTTCACCCCAGCGCGCATCGGCAGGCGCGGTGGAAAGCGTGATTTTCATGGCTTCAGACATGTTGTTTTCCTTATATTTTTTTAGCACATGCACAATATGAAACGGGCCGCCTGAGGCAGCCCGCTTGGTTCAACTATTCTGCTTCATCTAACCAGACTAACAGAATCGCTTCCAGAATTTTTTCATTGGATGCGTTCGGGTCGTCGTCAAAATCTTCCAGATCGCATACCCACTGATGAAGATCGGTGAAGCGCACAGTTTTCGGATCGAGATCCGGGCGGCTGTCGTACAGCGCTTCGCCGATTTCACGGCTGTCGGTCCATTTCAGTCCCATTAAGCCCCCTTTAGTGCTCGCGCGCGTGGTTGATGGTGTAGCGCGGCATCTCAACAACCAGGTCTTCGTCAGTGACGCGAGCCTGGCAGCTCAGGCGGCTTTCCGGCTCGAGACCCCAGGCCTTATCGAGCATGTCGTCTTCATCCTCCGTGCTTTCCGCAAGGGAGTCGAAGCCTTCACGCACAACGCAGTGGCAGGTGGTGCAGGCGCAGGATTTCTCACAGGCGTGTTCAATCTCGATACCGTTGCGCAGGGCTACGTCAAGAATGGTCTCACCGACATTCGCTTCCAGAACTGCGCCATCCGGACAAAGGTCCTGATGAGGCAGAAAAACAATCTTTGGCATGTTAAACCTCGTCCACGGAGTGGCCTTTCAGCGCTTTACGGATCGATTGATCCATACGGCGAGCGGCGAAATCCTGGGTTTGTTTGTCTACGTTTTTAATGGCTTGTTCGATCGCATCGGTGTCGTCACCTGCGGCGGCCGCGCTAAGCGCAACCATCGCGGCGTCGATTTCCGAGCGCTCTGCGGCGCTTAACAGCGCGGCATCCGTGGCTAACGCGCCCTGCAGGCTTTCCAGCACGCGGGCCGCGTCGACTTTTTGCTCCGCGAGCATGCGCGCTTTCACGTCATGCTCGGCAAAACTCATGGAGTCCTGAATCATGGTGGCGATTTCGCCATCGCTCAGGCCGTAAGAAGGTTTCACCTGGATAGACGCTTCCACGCCGGTGGATTTCTCCATCGCCGTTACGCTCAGCAGGCCATCCGCATCCACCTGGAAGGTGACACGGATATGCGCACCGCCCGCAGGCATCGCCGGGATGCCACGCAGCGTAAAGCGAGCCAGAGAACGGCAGTCCTGCACCAGTTCACGCTCACCCTGTAAAACCTGAATCGACATTGCGGTCTGGCCGTCTTTGAAGGTCGTGAAGTCCTGCGCGCGCGCCACCGGGATCGTGGTATTACGCGGGATCACTTTTTCAACCAGCCCGCCCATTGTTTCCAGGCCAAGCGACAGAGGAATGACGTCCAGCAGCAGCATTTCGCTGTCCGGCTTGTTGCCGACCAGGATATCAGCCTGGATAGCCGCGCCGATGGCGACAACTTTATCCGGGTCGATTGACGTCAGCGGCGTGCGGCCAAAGAACTCACCCACGCGTTCGCGCACCAGCGGTACGCGGGTTGAACCGCCAACCATCACTACTTCCAGCACTTCCCCGGCTTCCACTGCGGCATCTTTCAGCGCACGGCGGCAGGCCAGCAAAGTACGTTTAACCAGGGCCGCAATCAGCTCGTTGAACTGTTCGCGCGTCACGGAGCCTTTCCAGCCTGCGACCTCAACGGGAGCGCTTTCTGCATCGCTGAGGGCAATTTTGGCGGCAATCGCTGCGTCCAGTAACTGACGCTGTACGCGATCGTCGCTGCGGTCGGCAACGCCGGCCTGCTCTCGCAGCCAGTCCGCGAGCAGATGGTCGAAGTCGTCGCCGCCCAGCGCGGAATCGCCGCCGGTAGCCAGCACTTCGAACACTCCACGGCTTAAGCGCAGAATAGAAATATCAAATGTGCCGCCGCCCAAATCATAGACCGCGATAACACCTTCTTTGCCGGAATCCAGGCCGTAGGCAATGGCCGCTGCGGTAGGCTCGTTCAGCAGACGCAATACGTGCAGGCCAGCCAGACGCGCGGCGTCTTTAGTGCCCTGGCGCTGTGCGTCATCGAAGTAAGCAGGAACAGTAATCACTACGCCATCCAGCTCGCCTTCCAGCGCTTCGGTCGCGCGCAGGGAAAGCGCCTTGAGGATATCGGCGGAAATTCGGATTGGGTTTAATAGGCCAGCAGGCGTGGCGATCATCGGCAAACCGTTTTCGCTAGCCTGCAGCTTATAGGGCAGATGGGGATAGCGCGTCTGGATATCGGCCAGCGAGCGACCCATCAGGCGCTTAACGGAGCTGATGGTGTTAGCCGGATCTGCTGCCGCTTGCGCACGCGCGTCCCAGCCGACGTTCAGGCCGTCCTGCTGATAGTGGACGACTGAAGGTAACAGATGGCGCCCTTCGCGGTCCGCCAGCGTTTCCGCCTGACCACTGCGCACGGTGGCCACCAGGGAATTGGTGGTGCCTAAGTCGATGCCCGCCGCCAGTTTACGCTGGTGCGGCGCGGCGCTCAGGCCGGGCTCACTGATTTGTAATAACGCCATTTTAGCTTCCAGTTAAAAATCGAGCAGCTTTTCTTCGAGTTGTTCTATTTGGCTGCGCAGTTTATCGAGAAAACGGAGTTTACGCACTGTATCCGCCGCCTGCGTCCAGTCCTGAGCATCAAGCTGCTGTACCATTTGTTCGCTGCGGGCTTTCACCATGCGGTTAACATTGGTGGCAAAGGACTCAAGACGGTCAGCCGCTTTTGCCTGCTCAATATTATCAAGCTCTTCGCGCAGTTCGAGCTGCTCCATCAAAAAAGCAGTATCGCGCACGGTATGCTGCTCGTTAGCGAGGTCAAAACCATTGAGGGAGAGAATATACTCGGCGCGTAGCAGCGGGTGGCGCAGCGTTTGCCAGGCCTGGTTGATGGTGGCAGATTGTTGCACCGCCAACAGCTGTTCCGCCTGAGGGCGGCTGGCATATTTATCCGGATGGAACTGGCGCTGCAGCTCCTGGTAACGGGCAGCCAGCAGTTCGCGATCGACGGTGTATCCTGCCGGTAACCCAAAGAGGGTAAAGTAATCCATAACAGACTCGGGGTTAACGTGGTAAAGCGTCATCCCCCACCTTGGTGGGGGATGAGCTGGAGTCAGACGTGGAAGCTTTCGCCGCAGCCGCACTCATCCTTCACGTTCGGGTTGGTAAACTTGAACCCTTCGTTGAGGCCTTCTTTTACGAAGTCGAGCACGGTGCCGTCCAAAAATTGCAGGCTTTTACCATCGACGACCACTTTCACGCCTTTGTCTTCGAACACGGTGTCATCCACCATTGGTTCATCAACAAATTCGAGGACATAAGCCATACCAGAACAGCCGGATGTGCGCACACCTAAACGCAGGCCAAACCCTTTACCGCGGTTGGCAAGAAAGGCATTCACACGAGCGGCAGCACTGTCGCTAAGGGTAATCGACATACAACAACCTCAATTCAACAATGATTATTTCGCTTCACGCTTGGTTTTATAATCCGCGATAGCCGCTTTGATGGCGTCTTCCGCAAGGATCGAGCAGTGAATTTTTACCGGCGGCAGTTCGAGCTCGTCTGCGATATCGGTGTTTTTGATCGCCTGCGCTTCGTCCAGAGATTTGCCTTTTACCCACTCGGTAACGAGGGAGCTTGAGGCAATCGCCGAGCCGCAACCATAGGTTTTAAAGCGCGCGTCTTCGATGATACCGTCATTGTTGACTTTGATCTGCAACTTCATTACGTCGCCACAGGCTGGTGCACCCACCATGCCGGACCCGACGCTGTCGTCGTTGTTATCGAACGAGCCCACGTTGCGTGGATTCTCATAGTGATCAATTACTTTTTCGCTGTAAGCCATTTTTTACTTCTCCTGAATCCGATACCGACGATTAGTGGTGAGCCCATTCGATGGAATTAATATCCACGCCCTGCTTAAACATTTCCCACAGCGGAGAAAGGTCGCGCAAACGGCCAATGGATTTACGTACCAGCTCGATGGTGTAGTCGATCTCTTCTTCGGTCGTGAAACGGCCCAAAGAGAAACGGATGGAGCTGTGAGCAAGCTCGTCACTCATACCCAGCGCACGCAGCACGTAAGACGGCTCAAGGCTTGCAGAGGTACAGGCGGAACCGGAAGAAACCGCAAGGTCCTTCAGCGCCATGATCAAAGACTCGCCTTCAACGTAGTTAAAGCTCACGTTAAGGATATTCGGTGCGCCCTGCTCCAGGTCGCCGTTCAGGTAAACTTCTTCCATATCTTTCACGCCGTTCCACAGACGGTTACGCAGCGTGCGCAGACGGGCCATTTCTGACTCCATCTCTTCTTTTGCGATACGGTAAGCTTCACCCATGCCGACGATCTGGTGAACAGGCAAAGTACCTGAACGCATACCGCGCTCGTGGCCGCCACCGTGGATCTGGGATTCGATACGGATACGCGGCTTGCGGCGAACGTACAGCGCGCCGATGCCTTTAGGCCCGTAAATTTTGTGACCGGAGAAGGACATCAAATCGACTTTCAGCTCGCCAAGATTGATAGGCAGTTTGCCTACGCTCTGGGTCGCATCCACGTGGAAGATAATGCCACGCGCACGACACATTTCGCCGATTGTCGCGATATCCTGCACCACGCCGATTTCGTTGTTTACGTGCATGATGGACACCAGAATAGTGTCGTCACGCATTGCCGCTTCCAGGGCCTTCAGGTCAACGATGCCGTTGCTCTGTGGCGCAAGGTAAGTCACCTCGAAACCTTCGCGCTCAAGCTGGCGGCAGGTATCAAGGACGGCCTTGTGTTCGGTTTTAACGGTAATGATGTGCTTGCCTTTCTTCTGGTAGAAGTTAGCAGCACCTTTGATAGCCAGGTTATCAGATTCCGTTGCGCCTGAGGTGAAGACGATTTCACGCGGGTCAGCGCCCACCAGGTCTGCGATTTGGTTACGAGCGATATCAACCGCTTCTTCTGCCTGCCACCCAAAACGGTGGGAGCGGGAAGCCGGGTTACCGAAGGTTCCATCCATCGTCAAAAACTGCATCATCTTCTGCGCAACACGCGGATCGACAGGCGTGGTTGCAGAATAGTCGAGATAAATCGGTAATTTCATTGCTCTTAAGCTCCGTACATCACTTCAATACGAAGAATCAGGCTTAAAAGGGTGCAGCCATTTTTAGAAGGGGCGGATAAACACCCCTGACCTGATTCTAAAATTCTTTGCTTTCTGCTTATGCGCGCAGTTTGACGTCAATAGCGTCCTGAGAACGTGAACTACGATGGTTTTCGTTATGCTGACGGCCAGAAACATCCAGAACTTCCTGGTTATTAACCAGTTCACCCAGGGTGATGTTGTTCAGGAAGCCGGTAAGACGGTCGCTCAGGTCGCGCCACAGCGCGTGAGTCAGGCATTTATCGCCGCCCTGGCATCCGCCTTTACCCTGACAACGGGTGGCATCCACGGATTCGTCTACCGCACTGATGACTTCACCAACCGCGATGCTGCCTGCATCTTTCCCTAACAGATAACCGCCGCCCGGGCCACGTACGCTGGCAACAAGGCCATTTTTACGCAGGCGGGAGAACAGTTGCTCCAGATAGGAGAGCGAAATTCCCTGACGCTCAGAAATATCAGCCAACGGTACCGGACCCGATTCGGAGTTCAAAGCAACATCCAGCATTGCGGTCACGGCATAGCGCCCTTTCGATGTCAGTCTCATGTCTTACTTAACCTCAGATAGCCCCTCGAGCCGGGGGTTTTTCAAAAATGTGATTGTCACATAGCAGGGCGCAAGTCTGACATTCCCGAGTAAAATGGTCAACTATTTAACCTAGTAATTTACTCAAGTATTATTTGCTCGATTTTTTGTCGCTTTCGATAGAGGAAAGCATGCCGCGCAGGATGTTAAGTTCCTGACTTTCCGGGCGAGCGCGGGTAAACATGCGGCGAAGTCGGCTCATCACCTGGCCTGGATGGTTTGGCTTAATAAAGCCGGTATTTTGCATTACCTGCTCCAGATGGCCGTAGAAACGCTCTAAATCATCCACCAGCGGATACTCAACAATTTCGGCTTCCGGCTCGTCTTTTTCCTGAGAGTCCAGCCACGCAATACGAACCTCATAAGCGAGGATCTGCACCGCCATCGCGAGGTTTAGCGAGCTATATTCCGGATTAGCCTGGATCGCGACATGATAATGACACTTTTGCAGCTCGTCGTTGGTTAAGCCGACACGCTCGCGGCCAAACACGATGGCAACCGGGGAGTTTTTCGCTTCGGAGATGCTTTGCAGGCCACATTCGCGAGGATTAAGCATCGGCCACGGCAGCGTGCGGGAACGCGCGCTGGTGCCCACCACGAGGCTACAGCCTGCCAGCGCTTCGTCCAGGGTATCCACGATTTTCGCATCGCCGATGACGTCGCTGGCGCCGGCCGCAAGGGCGATAGCCTGGGAGTCAGGCTTCACCAGCGGGTTAACCAGCCACAGGTTTGTTAGTCCCATCGTTTTCATTGCACGGGCGACGGAGCCCATGTTGCCGGTGTGGGAAGTCTCGACCAGCACAATACGTACGTTATCCAGCATGCTCAATTCATAGTCCAGGAAGAATATCGCGATATCGTATCATATCCCTGGGACATAATCCGAACGCTCTGCTATACTGCGCCCCGTTTTCCGTTCTTTAACATCCAGTGAGAGAGATACCGATGGGATCATTGCACCCGCTGCTCAACATCGCCGTGCGCGCTGCGCGCAAGGCCGGTAATTTAATTACCAAAAACTACGAAACCCCGGACGCTGTTGAAGCGAGCCAGAAGGGTAGCAACGATTTCGTGACTAACGTCGATCGTGACGCCGAGCGTCTGATCATCGAAATCATCCGCAAATCCTACCCGAACCACACCATTATCGCCGAAGAGTCCGGCGAATTAGCGGGTAGCGAGCCGGATGTACAATGGGTTATCGATCCTCTGGATGGCACCACCAACTTCATTAAACGTCTGCCGCACTTCGCGGTCTCCATCGCCGTTCGCGTTAAAGGCCGTACCGAAGTCGCTGTGGTTTATGACCCAATGCGTAACGAGCTGTTCACTGCCGTTCGCGGTCAGGGCGCACAGCTGAACGGTTACCGTCTGCGCGGCAGCACTGCCCGCGACCTGGACGGCACCATCCTGGCGACCGGCTTCCCGTTCAAAGCCAAGCAGCACGCCACTCCTTATATGAATATCCTCGGCAAACTGTTCACCCAGTGTGCAGACTTCCGCCGCACCGGTTCCGCAGCGCTTGACCTGGCCTACGTTGCCGCTGGACGCGTAGACGGCTACTTTGAGATCGGCCTGAAGCCGTGGGATTTTGCAGCAGGCGAACTTATTGCTCGTGAATCCGGCAGCCTGGTCTGTGATTTCACCGGTGGCCACAACCACCTGCTGACGGGCAACATCGTTGCGGGTAACCCACGCGTCGTAAAAGCAATGCTTGCTTCTATGCGTGAAGAGCTGAGCGAAGCGCTGAAGCGCTAATCTCGGTTTGCTTCCCGCCCTGCAGCGGCTTCGGCTGTTGCAGGGCGGATAAGCACGGCGTCGTCCGCCAAAACTTCAGAAAGGCCTTATCCCCCGCACCACAGGTTGAGCACTCAGCCACATCACCACCGCCGCCGCAATCAGAACCAGACTTCCTGCTAATGCAAGCGTTGCCCAGCCAACCTGCCGCCACGATACCGGCGCCTTATTGCCGCTTATCTTCACCGCAAATCTGCGAAAGCTGTGCACCAGCAGCGCAAGCCCGGAAATCGTTATCGAGGTGCCCGCCGCCATTGCCAGCGCCGACAGTACTCCCCAGCTAAATACGCCAATTACCTTGCTGAACAGCAGCACCATAATCGCCCCGGAGCACGGACGCAGGCCCATAGAAAGCACGATCGTCAGGCGCGCCCGCCAGTCCTCTCCGGCTGCCAGCTGCTGCTCCGTTGGCAGATGCTGATGGCCGCAGCCGCAGTTTTCGTGGTGGACGTGCTGCGGCGTAAAAGAAGTAAACTTCGGCCGACCCAGCGCCTGACGTAATTTTTTCAACGCCCGCAGAGCAAGCATCAGCCCGAGCACGCCTACCAGCAGATAGCTCCCCTTTTCCAGCCAGAAGCTGCTCATATGCAGCTGCCGCGAAGGCAGCTGTAAAACGCCCAGCACCACCGTCACCAGCGCGATCGCCACCAGCCCCTGCAATAGCGAAGCTGCAAACGTCAGGTTAAGGCTGCTTCTCAGCCGGGAAGGATGGGTAGCAAGCCAGGTAGTAATCACAATTTTGCCATGCCCCGGCCCAAGCGCGTGAAGCACGCCGTAGACAAAGCTGAACAAAAGCAAAGACCAGCCCGCCCGTGCCGGGTTTTCCGCAACCTGCCGCAGCAGGCCGCTTAGCTGCTGATTAATGGTTTTCTGCCACGCGGCGCTATTGAGCAGGATCTGCGGCCAGAAGTGCCAGAGCGCGTAAAGTCCTGCCGCGCTAATAAGCAAAAATAGCGCCAGCGGCCACAGGTGGAGCCAGCGGCGAGAGGTCGATTTCGAAGAAAGCATTACTGACATTGGAGAGTTACCTGCTGGGCAAACTGCTTGCCCAGTTCCATATCTTCCGGCGGCGCATCGGCCTTATCCAGCGACAGGGCAAACGCCTGCATATCCTGGGTTGGCCGCGGCGTTTTGACGGCGATTTTACAGCCTGAGGTTAACTCGTCGCTCAGGCGGGCGTCCGTCGGTTTGTCATAGCTCATATCAACAAAATAGGTGGGGTCGAACGTTGAGAAAGTATAGGTCTGCCCTTTCAGCGGCTGCGGATGCGCCAGCGGCAGCACGAAAGTCAGCACCGCCTGATGGTCGACATCCTTCAGGCTATATTCCGTGGGGAGATTGTTGAATTTCACCTTTTCGCCGTTGTGCCAGAACTCGGTGAAGTAGTGCTGACCCAGCACGTTAGCCATGACTTCTGCGGCCAGCTTCTTCCAGACGGGGGAGTCCGGCTTCGCGTCCCCTGCGTCATACAGTAGATCCGCTGAAGTAATTTCATCCATCGTCCAGACCATTTTCAGGCCTGTCATCTGGCCCTTATCCGCCATCACTGTAGTGACCAGCGAAATGAAGCTGTGCGGGTGTGCCAGCGCAGCGGGCGTCAAGAGCGCCGAAGCCAGCATGATTGTCCCTTTCGCCCAACCCGTTTTCACGTGCATATAACCCTTAGATCGAAAATTCTGTGAGCCAGTCAAGATTACGTAATTAAAAACCCCTGCCGCTACGATCTCCTGCAAAAGCTTTAGCTATTCTTAGCAATACTCAATTTAACTGGACCTGACGGATGATGACACTGCTCTCCCCACCACCATCTGTGCTCTCCAGTCCGCAGCGACGCTGCCATCTGCTGCTGATGCTTTACCTGCCGGGCCTGACGGTAACGCCGGAGATTCTGGCCAGGATTAACGGGGTGGACAGTAATGTATCCCTGCAAGATATAGCCGACACGGGTGATGAAATCCAGCGTTATCACCGCCTGGCTATGATCACCGAGCCTGATGGCAGCTACCGGATTGATGGCACCGCGCTTGACCGCCGCCTGTGTTTGCTTCATTGGCTGCGACGGGGGCTGCGGCTTTGCCCGCATTTTGTTCAGCAGCACTTTGCCCCGACGCTGAAAGAGCAGCTCAGAAAGCAAGGCATCACCAAAGCGCTGTATGACGAAACCAATCTGCAGGCGCTGGTCAGCCTCTGCTCGCGGCGTCTGCAGCGCCAGTTTGACAGCCGGGACATGCAGTTCCTGAGCCTGTTTTTGCAGTACTGCCTTCATCAGCATCAGCTAGGCGTCACGCCGGAGTTTAATGACCGGCAGCGGGAGTGGACGCGAGCACGCCCGGAGTTTCTGGCCGCGCAGGAAATCGCCCGCCACTGGACCCGCCGCGTTCGCCAGCCTGCACATGAAGACGAACAGCTCTTCTTAGCCCTGCTGTTCCAGATGCTGCGCATGCCGGACCCCGTTCGCGATAACCATGAACAGGATTTACGCCTGCGGGCGGCTATTTCGCAGACCATCGCCCGCTTTCGCGAGCTGGCCGGCATGTCCTTCAGCGATGATCAGGGGCTGAGCGACCAGCTCTATATTCACCTGGCCCAGGCGCTTGACCGCAACCTGTTTTTCATCGGCATCGACAACAGCCTGCCGGAGGAGATCACGCGCCTCTATCCTAAGCTGATGCGCACGACTCGCGAGGCGTTCAGCCAGTTTGAAGCTGATTACGGCGTGCGGTTTTCCGATGAGGAGATTGGTCTGGTGGCGGTAATTTTTGGCGCGTGGCTGATGCAGGAGAACGATTTGCAGGAGAAGCAGGTGCTGCTGCTGACGGGGAATAATCTTGAGCTGGAGCAGCAGATAGAGCAGCAGCTGCGTGAACTGACGCTTTTGCCGCTGAATATCAAACACCTGACGGTACACGGTTTTCAGAAAGGGGGCGCGCCGAAGGAAGTGGTTCTGGTTATAACGCCTTACTCCACCAGCCTGCCGCTCTATTCACCGCCGCTGCTGCACGCCACGCTGCCGCTTGGGGAACATATGCAGCAGCGTATCCGTGAGATCCTTGAAGGTTAAACGTCGGATGGCGCTTGCGCTTATCCGACCTACGGTTGGGCATACGCAGGAGAGATAAGCGCCATCCCCCGTTAGTTTACCTTCGGACGCAGCACCAGCGCGGGTAGCGCCACCAGCGCCATAATCCAGAACATCCCCCCCTGCATATGCTGGTACAGGAAGCCGGAGAACATCGTCATCACGGCGATGCCGCCGCCCATCGCCACCGCGGAATAGACCGCCTGCAAACGAATCACCTCGTTGCCCTGCCGCGCCGAGATATAACGCATGGCGGCAAGGTGGCAGACGGTGAAGCTGCCGCAGTGGAGGATTTGCGCCACCAGCAGCCACGGCAGCTCTGTCGTCCAGCCCATCAGGCTCCAGCGGATAATGCCCGCCACGCCCGACAGCAGCAGCAGGTCGCGCGCGCTCCAGCGGCGGAACAGCTTGTTGCTCAGCGCAAAGATAACGATTTCTGCGACCACGCCCAGCGACCACAGATAGCCCACGGTTGAAGCTGAATAGCCAGCCCCCTGCCAGTAGATTGCACTGAAACCATAATAGGCCGCATGCGCGCCCTGCAGCAGCGAGACGCAGGCCAGGAAGCGCCATGAGCTGAGCACCAGCGTCTTCCACGCCTGCCAGCCCGCCGTCTCTTTGTGGCGCGCCTCTCCCTGCGGCATCACCGAAGGCCGCAGCATCATGCCAATCAGCATTGACGCAACCCCTACGCTCAGCAGCACCAGTATCGCCTGGTAGCTGAACATGCTGACCAGCTTGCCGGTCATCGCCGAGCCAATCACGAAGGCCAGCGAGCCCCACAGGCGCACCCGCCCATAATCCATGGTGATTTGCTTCTGCCAGGTTCCGGCGAGTGCATCCGTAAGGGGCACCAACGGCGAGAAAAAGAGGTTAAAGCCAACCATCACCACCAGCAGCCAGGTCGCGGTCTGGCCGAACCAGAAGGCGGCAGCAAAGAGTAAGGTGAGAAGCGCGAGGAGGCGTAAAGCAAAAACAAGTCGGGAGGGGTCGGTAACGCGGGGGGCTAACAGCAAACTACCAAGGAAACGAGCGATTAAACCAGCGCCCAGCAGCAGCCCTATCGTCTCGGGCGGAAGCCCTATCCCGGCCAGCCAGACGCTCCAGAATGGCAGGAAAATACCGTAGCTAAAGAAGTAGGTAAAGTAACCGAGCGCCAGCCAGCGCGTTGAATGCAAACTCATGATCCCTCCCGTTTTCGTGGCGCTAGTTTGGGGGAGAGCTGTAAAGCTTGCAAGCAATCATTAACAGAACAATAACACCTGAAGTTAATAGGGTTTTATTTGCTTTCCAGGAGGGAATAATGTCAACCACATCCGAGCGGCGAAACCTGAATTTCCAATGTCAGACGCGTGGTATCACCCTCACCTAATAATATTAATCCAGGCTGGCCCGGCATATTGTGGGCGTTAACGGCATGGCTTTGCGGCTCAAGGCAGATAAAGGGTTCGTCGGCCATACGAAATACCATGAGATATGGCGCGCCGCTACTCAGCTGAACTTTCATGGCGCCACTGTCGATGATCGCTTTTCCACTCCAGCCGGAGTAACCCACGTTCAGCCATTTATTTTCCGGGACTTTCAGCTCGGCGAAATCAGTCTGCGGCGTCAGTTCTCCTTCCCATACCAGCGGCAAATGCAGCTCCCCTTCTGGCCAGAATCCCGTCGCACCAAACTGTACGCGGGTTTCGGGCGTGAGATGGAAAAACGGATGCATTCCCAGGCCGTAAACCATGGGCTGTACGCCCACGTGCGTCAGTTCCAGTTCAGCGAAAAACCGCCTCCCCATCAGCCTGTAGTGCAGCCGCGCCAGGTAATCAAAACCGCAATCGTGCCTGCTGCGAAGCGTTAACACGATCTGATTTCTGTCGCCGCTTTCAACCTGCCAGCGTCGCGTCCAGCCGTCGCCGTGTAAAAAGAAGCGCGCGTCTGCTGGGCCTGGCGGCAGCTCGACGACGCGGCCATGCAGCCGAAAGCAATTATCGGCCACGCGATTGGCCAGCGGCAGCATCGGGAACATAGCCTTTTCGCCGGGGTGAAGAATCGGCTGCTGATGCTCCAGCGACTCAAGGCTGAGGATCGTTGCCCCCTGCAAGGCGACGCCTAAGCTCAGAAAGTCATTTTCAAGCAGCAGCCTGTCCATTAGTGCGCCGCCCGCTGCGCACGCGCTTCGGCTGCATCACCGTGCTGTTTTGCCATACGGGCCTCCAGCGCTTCCAGGCTCACGCCTTTAGTCTCCGGCACGTAACGGCGAACGTAGACAAAACCCGCCGCACAAATTACGCCATATAGCAGGAAGCTCCCCGCTGCGCCTAAGCTCGCGTTCAGCAACGGGAAAGTATAGGTCAGCAGGAAGCAGGCAACCCACAGCGCCAGCGTCCCCAGGGACATAGCCAGGCCGCGCACGCGGTTAGGGAAGATCTCAGAGAGCAAGACCCAGGTGACAGGGGCCAGCGTCAGGGCATAAATGGCGATCGCCGCCAGCACCAGAATCAGCACAGGCAGGCCCATGATGCCCAGACCGTAGGCTGCCCCAATCAGCGCGTAGATAATTGTCAAGCCAGCGGCGCCAAACAGCATCAGCTTACGACGGCCAATTTTATCCACCAGCGGCAGAGCGGCAATCGTAAAGATCAGATTGATAAGCCCCGTCGCCACAATGGATTTCAGAGTGCTGTTAATGTCGAAGCCAGCGGAGGCAAAAATCTCCTGCGCGTAGTTGAAAATGACGTTAATTCCGCACCACTGCTGAAAGACGGCCAGCACCATGCCGATAATGATGATCGGCTTAACCTGAGGCTGCCAGAGTGCCGACCAGGAGACTTTCTGGTTATCCTGATTAAGCGTTTGCTGGATCTCTTTTAGCGTCTCATCCGCATAGCTCTGGTTGCCGATGCGCTTAAGCATCTGGTGCGCACGCTCATTTTTACCCGCTCGGGCCAGCCAGCGCGGCGATTCAGGCACAAAGAACATCAGCACCAGGAAAGCCAGTGCAGGTACCAGCTCGGCCCCAAACATCCAGCGCCAGCCCACCTGGCCGTTCCAGGTCTGGGTAATCTGCTGCATAGTTGCCGACGCGGCCACCGGTTCGGCAATCAGCAGGTTAATAAGCTGCGCGGCCAACACGCCAATAACGATGGTTAGCTGGTTAATCGCCACGAACTTGCCGCGCTTTTGCGCTGGGCTGACTTCCGCGATATACATTGGGCTCAGCGCCGAGGCCAGGCCAATCCCCACGCCACCGACGATACGGTAAACAATAAACATGTCGAAGCTGGTCGCCATCGCCGTCCCCCACGCCGAAGCGGTGAACAGAATAGCGGAAAGCATTAACGGCAGTTTGCGCCCAAAACGATCCGCGCACCAGCCGGAGATCAGCGCACCAAACACGCACCCCGCCAGCGCCGAGCTCATTGCCCAGCCGGACTGCGCCGGGTCAGTAATGGAAAAGTAAGCTTCATAAAACGGTTTCGCACCGCCGATCACCACCCAGTCATAGCCAAACAGCAGGCCTCCGCAGGCGGCCACCAGACAGATGGTCCAGACATAGCCCATGTGTAATTTTGTCTGCACAGTATTCATGGTCATTCCTCATTCTTCTTGTAGAGATACAGAGGAGCGGGCGTGTATCCGGAGATGACCACCCGCCGTTTTTGTTATAGCTGACTCATGCAAAGACGCCGTGCTGCGCGGCCAGACGCAGCAAATGGGCTTTATCATGAGCAGGGTTTTGCAAAAGCAAGGCCTTAATGACCGTTTCAAACTCGGTAAGTTGCCCTAATCCCAGATGACCAAGAGCGGCGACAAACAGGCAGTGCTGCTGATGTTTTGCCTGAAGATCGGCATCCAGCGCCACCAGATCGGGCAGGGAGACGGCGAAGAAATCTGGCTCTACCCGGTCGTTACGGTGATCATCGGCCCAGGAGAGGAAGTTGCGGAACTGCTGCCCCGCCTCCACGACCTCACCTGAACGGGCAAGCGCCATCGCCTGATAGAACAGATAATCCACCGGCTGGTCGTTGTAGTAGCGTCCGGCTTCCAGCGTCGAGCCGCCTTCCAGCGCGCGGCTAAAACAAGCCTGCGCACGTTCGAAGTTCTGCCGCTGCGTGGCGCACCAGCCCAGCAGATACCAGATATCGTTATCGCTCTGGCCAACCAGACGGCCTTCTCCCAGATTATCCGGATAGCTAAGCGCCTGGTTCAGCAGCGTCTCAGCCTGTACATATTGCTTATCCGCAATGCATTTCAGGGCGCGCCGTTGCAGGTTGATCAGGTACTGGCCGGTGATTTTTCCTTCCCCACCCTCCCACGGATGGAATTTACGCTCGCTAAGCACCTGAGCGGCGGCCTCGGTCTGGCCATGGATATTCCAAAGGCTGAGCAGTTCGGCGGTGAGGTCGTCACGCTTAAGCACCACATCGCGTCGTGAAGCCAGCAGCTCCAGACGCTGTTCCGTTGTGCGAGCGGTTAGTTTTTGCAGATAGTCGAGTTCGAACAGGAAGCGGGCGTTATCCGGCTCCAGCTCAACGGCACGCTGCAGATAGCGTTCGGCAAGCTGCGCATCGTGCTTTTTGTTCCAGCTATGGATGCCCAGTACGCGCTGTACCGGGCCAAAGTCCGGCAGCTGTTTAACGGTGAACATCCAGCACTCCACGGCTTCGTGATAGCGCCGTTTGCTGTACCAGAAGCAACCGAGCAGGTACTGAGCAAAGCCGTCCTGCGGCAGGCGCTGGAGCATCTGCACTTCATCCAGCGTGTTCGGGAAGCGGACTTTGGCGGCAAAGCGCTGCTGTGCAAGCGTCAGGAACTGCTGTCGCACCTCGCCTTCTGCAAGCGCAGCCTGCCAGAGTAGAGGCATAGCTTCCTGTGAATCCAGCGCGGTCAGCATCGCTTTCGCCGCAGCTTCCGCCCCCATTCCTACCAGCCAGCCCGCCAGGATACTGGCGTTCTCGCCACGCTGCCCGGTCACCCGCAGCAGCTCCGCCCTGTCAGCAGGGCTTTGTGTAATGGCCCAGCGCGCATAATGCAGAGCGTAACTTAACGGATACTCTTCCAGCTGCTGACTTATCCAGGCCAGAGCCTGGCTGGTCGCTGCCGTGTGGCATAACGCCAGCGCCTTCAGCCCCATCGCCAGATTATTGCTGGCGTTAAATTTCAGGCTTTGCGAGACAAAGGCCAGCGCCTGGGCAGCGTCCCCTTTGCGCATCGCAAGACGCGCCAGATTGTAGTACGCCGCATCACGGCAGTTGCCGCTCCAGCTGGCTTTGAAGTAGTCATCAAATGCGCCCCGATCGTCCCCCTGACGCTCTTTCGCACCCGCGCGCAGCATGCTGGCATCGCCGTTCTGCGGGTTCTTGTTAAGGCGATGGCCGCGTTTAAGGGCGGCATCCGCAAGTTTTTCTGCAAGCGTCCAGTTCCCCCGGTTAAATTCCAGCGTACCCAGCGCGACGTTACAGCGATAGTCCTGCGGATCCAGCGCCAGCGCTCGCTGGTAGTAATCGAACGCCGATCGGCTGGCGTGCAGATACTGTTCCAGATGCTGGCCGATGAAATAGAGCTCGTCGCAGTTATCAATGTCCTGCGGCCTGGCCGGCACGCTTGCCGGCTGCGGCAGCGGCAGCTCGGCGGCAACGTGCTCGCAGTAGCTGAGAATAATGCGGCCCTGAGCATCGCGCAGATGGAGGGTTAAGCGTTGTGGCCAGCTATCCTGCACGTTTTCCTGCCAGGCCTGCGCGGGCTGCAGAGAGAGAGCCCTTTGCCAGATCGTTTTTCCTTCAGCCTCAAGCTCAAGCGTTGTTTCACTTAAAGGGGTAATGGCATAGACGCCGAGCTGAAGCTGCCCGCTGTGGCGCTCGAGTTTCACGGCGGCCCGGGTGTTGGCATTTTGCAAAGTGCCAAGCTGGCTGTAAGGCAGGAAGTTCTGAACGAAGACCTTCTCTTCGTAAGGGGCAAGCCAGGTGAAGTCCGGCTGGTTGTCGGTGAACACGCCGGTCATCAGCTCGATATACGGGCCGTTGCTGTCGGTCAGGTTGCGGTCCCAGGCCAGGCCAAAGTCGCAATTGCCCCACGTCCACTGTTTTTTCCCCGGCGAAACATGGTGATCGGCAATGTGCAGCAGCCCGCCCTTTTCGCAATGATGATAAGCACCGACAAAATCGTACTCTGACTTGTCCGCCATGTAGGACGTAGGCACCGGGATATTTTTGTAGCGCGAGATATCAACCCCTGCGGAATAGTCGACTTTGTAGTAAGTGCCCTGAGCAATCGGGAAAGCGGAAACGTCACGCTTACCGTGGTCGAATACGGCTGTCACATCCGGCGGGAAGACGCTCTGATGATCGTCACCGCCTTTCACCGCCGGGTTGGCCCACCACAGGAAATGACGCGGCGTGGCGTTGCCGTTGAACACTTTACCGGTGATTTCAATTAGCGCTTTATCCGGGTAGAGCGTGAAACCGGTCATCACTTGTAAACCGCGCATCGGTTCTACTTCTCCAAGCCAGACGGTCTGCGCGCCGTTTTCGCGCTGCTGGAAGGTTACGTCCACCGCCATAAAGGTCGTTGGGCGGTGGTGCTGCGGCCAGTTAAACTCGATACCACCGGAAATCCACGGACCCACAAGCCCCACCAGCGCGGGTTTAACGACCTCGTTGTAATAGACGAAATCACGCTCCATCACTTTGTCGTAAGCGCGATGGATACGTCCGCCCAGCTCCGGCAGCAGCATGACGCGAATAAAATCATTCTCAATCCATACGGCCTGATAGTCGCGCATTTCGCGCTTGCCGGTCAGCGTGTCGATAACACCGTAGGGATAAACCGCGCCGGACGATCCCTGGTAAACGCGATTCTCCAGAAACATTGGATTCGGATCTTCTGCCCCGGTGGTCCAGGTGGGCAAAGTGACGGTTTCCTGCCTGACAGTAACGGCTCCGTACATTTCTCTTCTCCAGTAAACAAGTCATAGTGAAATACGATATGTTTGCAGTGTAGAGAACTCACGCAGGCCGAAAGCGCTTAATGCTCACGCAATACAGTTAACGGGGTTTAGTTAAATGCACAGTTCAGGATTGAATAACCAGCGGGTAAGGCACATCAACCGGCAGACGCTGCTGAGGCTGGTCTGGCAGCATAAGCGCCTGAGCAAATCACAGTTTGCGCAGCTGACCGGCCTGTCGATCCCGGCGGTCAGTAAGATCCTTGAGGAGCTGGTCACCGACGGCAAACTCAGCCACTCCGCCGAAAATCTCAGCAACCGGGGGATCAACAGCGGCAGCTATCAGATCCCTCCCGAGGGCGACTACATCCTGTGCATGAACGTGACGCCCACCAGCATCGAAAGCCAGCTGTGCAACGCCCAGCTATCCGCGCTGGGGAATTTTGAGCGTATTCAGGTTAATACGATGACGCCGCAGGCGCTACTGACAGCCATCGAAGCGGTATGGCAGCAGCAGCGTAAAGCCTGGCCTAAGCAGAGAATTAATCTGGCGCTGGGCATACACGGGCAGGTCGATCCGGTGACGGGCGTCTCGCAAACCATGCCGCAGGCTCCCTGGCGCGAACCGCTGGAGATAAAGTATCTGCTGGAGGAGAAGCTGGGGATCACGGTGCGGCTGGATAACGACTGCGTGATGCTGGCGCTGGCTGAAAAATGGCAGAATCCGGACAACCGCCAGGATTTCTGCGTGATCAACGTCGACTACGGCATTGGCTCGTCGTTCGTGATTAACGGGCAGATTTATCGTGGCAGCCTGTACGGCAGCGGGCAAATTGGGCACACCATCGTGAATCCGGACGGTATGGCCTGCAACTGCGGACGCTACGGCTGCCTGGAAACCGTCGCCTCGCTCTCCGCGTTGAAAAAGCAGGCGCGTATCTGGCTGAAGTCGCAGCCTGAGTCACAGCAGCGCGATCCAGACTCTGTCACCGCCACGCAGCTTATCAGCGCCTGGCACGAAGGAGACGAACAGGTTAGGCGCTGGGTAGAAAATGCCGCCAACGCCATTGGCCTGAGCCTTTATAATTTCCTGAATATTTTAAATATCAACCAGATTTGGTTTTACGGCAGGAGCTGCGGGTTTGGGGAGGAGTGGCTGGCGACGATAAACCGGCAGATAGGGTTCAACCCGTTTGACCACGGCGATGCCCTGAAGGTAAACGCCACGCAGATAGGCTTCGGGCAGCTAACCCGGCCCCAGCAGGTGATGGGCATTGGCTATTTGTATGTGGAAGAGGAACTAAACTCGCTCGCATAGAAAAGGCCGCTTTCGCGGCCTTCAGACTGATGACAAACCTGGCTTCGTAGATCGGATAAGCGAAGCGTCATCCGGCAAATGACAGGCAGCTTATGCGTAAACCGGCAGGCGAGCGCAGATCTCGAGTACTTTGTTCTTGGTACGTTCGATAGTCGCTTCGTCGTTGATGTTGTCCAGCACGTCACACATCCAGCCGGCCAGCTCGCGAACGTCTGCTTCGGTGAAGCCGCGGCGGGTCACAGCTGGCGTCCCGATACGGATACCGGAGGTCACAAACGGGCTCTTTGGATCGTTTGGCACGCTGTTTTTGTTGACGGTAATGTTAGCGCGTCCCAGAGCGGCATCCGCTTCTTTACCGGTCAGGTTTTTATCAACCAGATCCAGCAGGAACAGGTGGTTGTCGGTGCCGCCGGAAACGACTTTGTAGCCGCGGTCCAGGAAGACAGCAACCATCGCTTTGGCGTTTTTGGCAACCTGCTGCTGATAGGTTTTGAACTCTGGCTCCATCGCCTCTTTCAGCGCCACCGCTTTGCCGGCGATAACGTGCATCAGCGGGCCGCCCTGTGCGCCAGGGAAGACGGCGGAGTTCAGCTTCTTGTAAAGCTCTTCGCTACCGCCGTTGGCGAGGATCAGACCACCGCGTGGGCCAGCCAGTGTTTTATGAGTGGTGGTAGTAACAACGTGCGCGTGTGGAACCGGGTTAGGGTAAACATCCGCCGCAATCAGACCGGCTACGTGGGCCATATCCACGAACAGGTAAGCACCAACCATGTCGGCGATTTCACGCATTTTAGCCCAGTCAACCACGCCGGAATAAGCAGAGAAGCCGCCGATGATCATTTTCGGCTTATGGGTTTTCGCCTGTTTTTCCAGATCCGCGTAATCGATATGGCCGGACTCATCGATGCCGTAAGGCACGATATTATAAAGCTTGCCGGAGAAGTTTACCGGGGAGCCGTGGGTCAGGTGGCCGCCGTGCGCCAGGTTCATGCCCAGTACGGTGTCGCCTGGCTCCAGCAGAGTGGTGTAGACCGCGAAGTTAGCCTGAGAGCCAGAGTGCGGCTGCACGTTGGCGTAATCTGCGCCAAACAGCTCTTTAGCGCGGTCGATAGCCAGCTGCTCTACCACGTCGACGTATTCACAGCCGCCGTAGTAACGCTTGCCCGGATACCCTTCAGCGTATTTGTTGGTCAGCTGAGAACCCTGCGCCTGCATCACTCGCGGGCTGGTGTAGTTTTCGGAGGCGATCAGTTCAATGTGCTCTTCCTGACGTACTTTTTCTTGCTCCATAGCCTGCCACAGTTGGGCGTCATAATCGGCAATGTTCATTTCACGCTTTAACATTCGCATCTCCACTCAGCTAACGGTAAAAATTTTACCCCAGAAGGGGGCCCGGATTGGGCGACGGGCAACAGTGTAAACCGAATTAGTATCCGGAGATAGGGCTTGACAGAGGTTTTTACGCAAACGATTGGCAAGGCGTCCGACAAGGGTTTGATGGCAAATGGGCTGGCGGTGAAATCAGGATATTTCTTCATCAACCGCATGCGAAAAATTCATTACCGTGAGGCCGCTAACAAAATAGACCCTTTACAACGTAGCGGTATTTGCATATAACATGCATATAAAATACAACTTATAGAAACATCCTTGATAATCAGGAGCGCCTCATGCTTGATGCACAAACCATCGCCGTTGTGAAATCCACCATCCCCCTTCTCGCCGCTACCGGCCCTAAGCTGACCGCCCATTTTTACGATCGTATGTTCAGCCATAACCCGGAGCTGAAAGAGATCTTTAATATGAGCAACCAGCGCAATGGCGATCAGCGTGAAGCGCTGTTTAACGCGATTTGCGCCTATGCCACCAACATTGAGAATCTTGCGGCGCTGTTGCCTGCGGTAGAGAAGATCGCCCAGAAACATACCAGCTTCCAGATTAAACCTGAGCAGTACGATATCGTGGGCGGCCACCTGCTGGCGACGCTTGATGAGATGTTCAGTCCAGGCCAGGAAGTGCTGGATGCGTGGGGCAAAGCCTACGGCGTGCTGGCCGGTGTGTTTATCAACCGTGAAGCCGAAATCTATCAGACCAACGCGGCGAAAACCGGCGGCTGGGAAGGCACCCGTGCTTTCCGCATCGTCGAGAAAACCCCGCAAAGCGCACTTATCACCAGCTTTGAATTTGCTCCCGTCGACGGCCAGCCGGTTGCCGATTATCAGCCGGGCCAGTACCTGGGCGTATGGCTGAAGCCTGAAGGGTTCCCGCACCAGGAGATCCGCCAGTATTCCCTGACCCGTAAGCCGAATGGCAAAACCTACCGTATTGCGGTGAAGCGTGAAGACCAGGGGCAGGTATCAAGCTGGCTGCACAACCACGCCACTGTGGGCGATGAAATTTATCTCGCCTCACCTGCCGGTGATTTCTTTATGGACGTTGCGCCGCAAACGCCAGTTACGCTGATTTCCGCAGGCGTAGGCCAGACGCCAATGCTGGCAATGCTGGATACGCTGGCGAACAGCGCCCATACCGCTCAGGTGAACTGGTTCCACGCGGTGGATAACGGCGACGTGCATGCATTTGCCGATGAGGTGGACGCGACTGGCAAGAAACTGCCGCGCTTTGAGCGTCACATCTGGTATCGCCAGCCAGCCGAGAGCGACCGTGCACAGGCGAAGTTCGACAGCGAAGGCCTGATGGATCTACTGGCTCAGGAAGGGAAAATCAGCGCGCCGGAAATGCAGTTCTATCTTTGCGGACCGGTCAGCTTTATGCGCTTTGCGGCGGAACAGCTTGTGAAGCTGGGCGTGGGGCAGGAACGTATTCATTACGAATGCTTTGGCCCGCATAAGGTGATGTAAAATCATTTACCCCGCCCTCTCCCCAAAGGGGCGAGGGCGAAAATCAAGGCCCTCTTCGTCAGGAGAGGGCCTTGAACCTTCAAATCAAATCGCCGCGTCGTCTTCTTCGCCGGTACGGATACGAACCACGCGCGCCACGTCAAAAACAAAGATTTTACCATCGCCGATCTTACCGGTTTGCGCGGTACGGATGATGGTATCCACGCAGGTATCGACGATATCGTCGGTCACCACGATTTCAATTTTCACCTTCGGCAGAAAGTCGACCATATACTCCGCGCCGCGGTACAGTTCGGTATGGCCCTTCTGGCGACCAAATCCTTTCACTTCCGTTACCGTCATGCCGGTGATGCCCACTTCTGCCAGCGCTTCGCGCACGTCATCCAGTTTGAACGGCTTAATAATCGCATCAATTTTCTTCATGATTTTCTCTGTTATTCCCGCACAACTCTCGTGTGCTGCAAGCATAGTAATCGGTTGCCCAAATTAACACAGACTACTCTTTAAAGTCATTGGCATCGAGTTCATGCCGGGAGAGTAATTTGTAGAATTCGGTACGGTTACGCCCTGCCATGCGCGCCGCGTGGGTCACATTTCCTTTGGCGATTTGCAGCAGCTTGCGAAGGTAGTTCAGTTCAAACTGGTTGCGGGCCTCGACAAACGTCGGCAGTACGGTGTTCTCTCCTTCCAGCGCCTGCCCCACCAGCGCTTCGCTGATGACCGGCGCAGAGGTCAGGGCCACGCACTGTTCGATAACGTTAACCAACTGACGTACGTTGCCCGGCCAGCTGGCGGCCATCAGGCGCTTCATGGCGTCCGTGGAGAAGCTGCGTACAAAGGGTTTGTGGCGGTCGGCGGACTGGCGCAGCAGATGATTGGCCAGCAATGGGATATCTTCCGCCCGCTCATGCAGCGCCGGGATTTTCAGATTCACCACGTTTAAACGATAAAAGAGGTCTTCGCGGAACTCGCCGCGCTCCATGGCCTTCGGTAAATCCCGGTGGGTTGCGGAGATAATACGGACGTTGATATCCAGATCGCGGTTGCTGCCCAGCGGGCGTACTTTGCGCTCCTGCAACACGCGCAGTAACTTCACCTGCAGCGGGATCCGCATATCGCCAATTTCATCCAGGAACAACGTGCCGCCTTCTGCCGCCTGGAACAGCCCTTCACGGCTGCTGACCGCCCCCGTGAAGGCGCCGCGCGCGTGACCGAAAAGTTCGGACTCCAGCAGCTGTTCCGGCAGCGCGCCGCAGTTGATAGCGATAAACGCATTTTTGCCGCGCGGGCTGGCGTTGTGAATGGCCTGCGCCAGGATCTCTTTGCCGGTGCCGCTCTGGCCGTTTATCAGCAGACTGACGTCCGACTGCGCCACCATGCGGGCCTGCTCCAGCAGACGCAGCATGTTCGGGCTGCGGGTGACAATTGTTTCGCGCCACATGTCGTCACCTGCGGCAACCGTGTGCTCCAGCGCATCATCAATCGCCTTATACAGCGCGTCTTTATCGACTGGTTTAGTCAGGAAGCTGAACACGCCCTGCTGGGTGGCTGCCACGGCATCGGGGATGGATCCGTGGGCGGTGAGGATAATCACCGGCATTCCGGGCTGCAACTTCTGGATTTCGGCAAACAGGGCCATGCCGTCCATCTCATCCATGCGCAGGTCGCTTATCACCAGATCAATCTTTTCACGCCCCAGCAGCCGCAGCCCCTCTGCGCCGCTTTCCGCAGTCGTTACGGTATAGCCTTCACTGGTCAGCCGCATGCCGAGCAGCTTAAGCAGGCCCGGGTCGTCGTCTACTAGCAGCAGTCGTGCCGGTTTACGCTGCGTCATGGTTTAGCCTCCTGCTCGGGTTTGTCTGCGTCGCTCGCCGGCGCAGGCCTGGTGATTTCATCTTCCGCGTCGCCCTGAGCAGCCGGTGCCGCTGGTTTTTCTGCACCTTTGCTTTCAGGCAGATAGCTGCTGGAAGGCTTGCGGCTGGAGAGCTGGCGTTCAATATCGGTCAGATTTTCCAGCTTGCGGGTGGTCAGATCTAACTGGCTGCGCAGACGCTGCTGCTGCTCGCGCAGGGTATCCAGCTCGCCGTCCGTGGATTGCTGCAGCTTGCTGTAGCGGCTGCGCTCATCCGAAAGCTCCAGTAAAGAAGCCTGACCGTCGCGCCAGACCTGGAACAGCGGCCGCACCTGGGTGGGCACTTCGCCGGTCATCGCATCCAGCTTCGTCATATAACGACGGCGTTCGGTGGGGGTAATTTTTGCGTTGGCGAGCAGAATGCCCCGCTTGAAGGTGTCCTGCCAGCTCTCTGATGGCCAACGACGGGCTTCCGCGCGAGCTTCCGCTGGCGGCAGACGTTCCGCGCAGTCCATGCCGCGTAGCCAGAACAACGGGTTGTTCAACGACTCGTGGGCCTGGATATGCCAGATTTCCTGGCAGTCGGTGGAAAGATAATCCGCCAGCTGCTGTTCCGGCTCCTGAGGCTGATGGGGTTGTTTAATGATGCTGGTCACCGGATTTTGCACGCAGCCTGCGAGCAGTAACGGCAGCAGAATCATGCCAATACGGCGACGAAGATTAAAAACTTTCATTGTTATTCATTCTCGGGAAAAACAGGCAATTCGATACGGAAACAGACGTCCGTCGTGTCATCATCAACCAGATGCAGCTCGCCGTGCATCCGACGTATACAGTCCTGGGCAATGCTCAACCCCAGGCCACTGCCTTTGACCGCACCTTTACGTTGTAGGCTGCCCTGATAAAAAGGCTCAAAGATCATCTCCCGTTCGGTCGCCGGAATGGGTTCTCCCGTGTTAGCGACCTCGATACGCAGTACCTGACCAAGCCGGGCGCTGCGCAGATAAATGGTACCGGATTCACTGCCATAGTGCACCGCATTGGAATAGAGATTATCCAGCACGCTCATCAGCAGCATAGGTTCAGCAAGGCAGGCTACCGGGCTCAGATCGCATTCCGTATGCATCATTTTAGCCCTTGCAGGCAAACTATGAGCCGAGATCACCCCTTCCACCAGCGGTGCAAGCTCAACTTTTTCAAGTTCGACCTGGCCGTCCGCCAGTTTGCGGTTGTAATCCAGCAGTTGCTCTATAAGTTTTTGCAGGTGACGGCTGCTGCTGTCGAGGATTTCCACGACCTCTTTCTGGTCCGCCGTCAGCGGCCCGGCAACCTGATCGGCCAGTAATTCCGTCCCCTCGCGCATGCTGGCAAGCGGCGTTTTTAGCTCGTGAGAAATATGGCGCAGAAATTCATGGCGCTGGGATTCAAGCCAGGAAAGACGTTCGCTAAGCCAGACGATGCGCTGCCCGACGGAGCGTAATTCACGCGGGCCTTTGAACAGAACGGAATCCCCAAGCGAGCGCCCTTCCCCCAGCAGATTGATCATTCTTTCTATGCCCTTCACCGGACCAATAATCATGCGGGTAAAGACGATAACCAGCCCGAGGCTCAGCAAAAAGAGCACCAGCGCCTGCCAGCCAAAGAACTGGCCCCGTTCAGCGATTTCCTGCTGCAGCTGCTGGCCACGAGAGAAAACGACTGCGCGCGTCGCCTGCACCATTTCAGCATTAGCGTTGGCAAAGGTTTCAAGATGCGCCGCCGCCGCCGCATCAGGGCCGCTATTTTTGCACTGCAGCAGCGCCAGATCTTTCAGGGACTGGCTCAGGAGCTGATAGAGATGTTCGTCTGGCAGCATGCCCGCATGGGCCTCAAGCATCTGCGCGTAGCGCTTGCGTTGCCCCTCATAAACTTTCGCCAGCGTCGCGTCATCCAGCACGCAGTATTGGCGATAGCTACGCTCCATTTCCAGGGCGGCATTGGTCATCGCCTCGCTGCGACGCGCGTCAATTAGCGTGGTGCGGTTGGTCTGCGCGGCCTGGGCGCTCAGCGCATTCAGGCTCTGCCAGGCCTGCCAGGCAAGTACCAGCAGCGGCACCAGCACCAGCAAAAAGGCCATCATCACGAGCTGTCGGAGCGAGCGGGGAAAAAAGTGCCACTGGTTCAATAGCTTCATCTCATTTTACCTGCGAGACCTGATGCTAGCTGGGATTGGCGGGAGTTTAAAGTTTTGAATGCCAGAAACGACAAAGGCAGAGAATTTTCTCTGCCTCGGACTGATGATCCACGCCGTAACGCCAAAGGATAAAGAGGTGTCATTCTATAAAAACAAGGAAAATCAATTTATTGATTTTCAGCTGTTCAACCACAAAGAAGGAAAAACCACGCTTTTTCCTTCTTTGTCAGAAACGACAAAGGCAGAGAATTTTCTCTGCCTTTGCTTTCGGAAACAGGCGGTGCCTTACTCAACGTTTCGCCCGATGTATGCCAGGTCTCGAAGACTATTGGCAAAAGGTGGACGGCAGGCACCTTGAGTGCGTCATTCGAGGGTTTATGTAGCGCGCTCTGTTAACAGAGGTCTGACATAAGAGAGTGAATGAGCCACTAGGCTAAGTAATGCAGTATGCGTGCCACTTTACAAGGCGAATACATACAATGATGAATTTAAAGGTTTTTTAACAAATATCGTTAAAACTGAGGTTGAGTGAAAATTCATCACCCTGTCGCTAATTAGCTACAGGTTCATAACACTTAAATAAACCCAATTAAAAACAATAAGTTAAATGTCTCCTTTTGGAGACACTAAAAATCAGCCCGTGTCGGGAATTGCAGACAAAAAAATCCCTTCACCAGAGCGAAGGGATTATCAGGACCGCGACGAACCGGGTTCGGTTATCCCAGCTGTTTACGCGCGTTGCGGAAAATACGCATCCACGGGCTGTCCTCGCCCCACTCTGCCGGATGCCAGGAGTTGCTCACGGTGCGGAACACGCGCTCCGGGTGAGGCATCATGATGGTCACGCGCCCGCTTTCGTTGGTGACCGCCGTGATCCCGTTTGGCGAGCCGTTCGGGTTCGCAGGGTAGCTCTGCGTCACCTTGCCGAAGTTGTCGACAAAGCGCAGCGCCACCAGCCCTTTGCTTTCGATTTGCGCAAGGTGGTTTGCATCGCGCACTTCCACATGACCCTCACCGTGGGATACGGCGATTGGCATTTGCGAGCCGACCATGCCCTGCAGCAGCAGCGACGGGCTGGAGGCAACCTCCACCAGGCTAAAGCGAGCTTCAAAGCGGTCCGATTCGTTACGCACGAAGCGCGGCCACAGATCGCTGCCCGGGATCAGCTCGCGCAGGTTGGACATCATCTGACAGCCGTTACAAACGCCCAGCGCCAGGGTTTGCGGACGATGGAAGAAGGTTTCGAACTCGTCGCGCACGCGCTCGTTGAACAGAATGGACTTCGCCCAGCCTTCGCCAGCGCCCAGCACGTCGCCGTAAGAGAACCCGCCGCACGCCACCAGCGTCTGGAACTCTTCCAGACCTCGACGGCCCGCCAGCAGGTCGCTCATGTGCACGTCGATGGCGTCAAAGCCCGCACGGTGGAAGGCCGCAGCCATCTCTACGTGGGAGTTAACGCCCTGCTCGCGCAGGACGGCAACTTTTGGACGCGCGCCCGTCGCGATGAACGGCGCGGCAATATCTTCTTTAATATCGAAGTTCAGCTTTACGTTCAGACCCGGGTCGCTGTCGTTCGCCTTCGCTTCATGTTCCTGGTCGGCACACGCCGGATTATCACGCAGTCGCTGCATCTGCCAGGTGGTTTCTGCCCACCACATACGGAGCGTGGAGCGACTTTCGCTGTAGACCGCATATCCTGCGGACTGGATGGTGAAACGGTCGCCGGAAACTGCTTTACCAATAAAGTGAGAGCAATCTGCCAGACCATGGTCGGCAAGGATTGTCTCAACCGCTGCGCGATCCGCCGCTTTCACCTGGATAACCGCACCAAGCTCTTCGTTAAACAGCGCAGCCAGACGATCTTCACCCAGCGTAGCAATATCCACTTCCACGCCGCAGTGGCCGGTGAAGGCCATTTCTGCCAGCGTCACCAGCAGGCCGCCGTCGGAGCGGTCGTGGTAGGCAAGCAGCTTTTGTTCTGCCACCAGCGCCTGCATGGCGTTATAGAAACCTTTGAGCTGCGCTACGCTGCGCACGTCCGCCGGCTTGTCGCCGAGCTGGCGATAAACCTGAGAAAGCGCGGTTGCACCCAGCGCGTTGTGGCCCGCGCCAAGGTCGATCAGCAGCAGGGCGTTATCTACCGTGCTCAGCTGCGGCGTTACGGTACGACGCACGTCTTCCACTCGGGCAAAGGCAGTGATAACCAGCGACAGCGGTGAAGTCATCTCGCGCTGTTCGTTGCCTTCCTGCCAGCGGGTTTTCATGGACATGGAGTCTTTGCCCACCGGAATGGTGATGCCCAGCTCCGGGCAAAGCTCTTCGCCAACGGCCTTCACCGCTTCGTAGAGGCCAGCATCCTCACCCGGATGACCTGCCGCAGCCATCCAGTTTGCGGAGAGCTTAATGCGTTTCAGCGAGCCAATCTGCGTCGCTGCGATATTAGTCAATGCTTCACCTACGGCCAGACGAGCTGACGCGGCAAAGTCGAGCAGCGCAACCGGTGCACGTTCGCCGATAGACATCGCTTCACCGTAGTAGCTGTCCAGGCTGGCAGTTGTTACCGCGCAGTTGGCAACCGGGATCTGCCACGGGCCGACCATCTGATCGCGGGCAACCATGCCGGTCACGCTGCGGTCGCCGATGGTTATCAGGAAGGTTTTTTCTGCAACCGCAGGCAGATGCAGAACGCGGTTTACCGCGTCGGCAAGGGTAATGCTGCTGCTGTCCAGCGCATCGCCCTTCGCCTTCAGGGTGGCAACGTTGCGCTCCATCTTCGGCGTTTTGCCCAGCAGCACGTCCAGCGGCATGTCGATAGGCTGATTGTCGAAATGGCTGTCGTTCAGGGTCAGGTGCTTTTCTGCTGTGGCTTCGCCGATGACGGCATAGGGTGCCCGCTCGCGGCGGCACAGCTCGTCAAACAGCGCCACCTGCTCCGGCGCTACGGCCAGAACGTAACGTTCCTGAGATTCGTTGCACCACACTTCCAGCGGGCTCATGCCCGGCTCGTCGTTGAGGATCTCGCGCAGTTCGAAGCGGCCACCGCGGCCGCCGTCGCTCACCAGCTCCGGCATGGCGTTAGACAGGCCGCCCGCGCCCACGTCGTGAATGAACAGAATCGGGTTGTCATCACCCATCTGCCAGCAGCGGTCGATCACTTCCTGGCAGCGGCGTTCCATTTCAGGGTTGTCGCGCTGCACGGAGGCAAAGTCCAGATCCGCATCGGACTGGCCGGAAGCCATAGAGGATGCCGCGCCGCCGCCCAGGCCGATATTCATCGACGGGCCGCCCAGCACAATAAGCTTCGCGCCAGGAGGGATTTCGCCCTTCTGCACGTGGTCAGCACGGATGTTGCCGATCCCGCCCGCCAGCATGATCGGCTTGTGATAGCCGCGAAGCTCCACGCCGTTGTGGCTGTTGACCTGCTCTTCATAGGTACGGAAGTAGCCGGTCAGCGCCGGACGGCCAAATTCGTTGTTGAACGCCGCGCCGCCAAGCGGGCCGTCGGTCATGATGTCCAGCGCGGTAACGATGCGATCCGGCTTGCCGAAATCTTCTTCCCACGGCTGTTCAAAGCCCGGAATACGCAGGTTAGAAACGGAGAAACCGACCAGCCCGGCTTTCGGCTTCGCGCCGCGCCCCGTTGCGCCTTCGTCTCGGATTTCGCCGCCGGAACCGGTAGCCGCGCCCGGCCACGGAGAGATCGCCGTCGGGTGGTTGTGCGTTTCCACTTTCATCAGGATATGCGCTTCTTCCTGATGGAAATCGTAGCGGCCCGCCTCGCGATCTGCGAAGAAGCGCCCCACTGAAGAACCTTCCATCACCGCCGCGTTGTCTTTATAAGCTGACAGCACGTAGTCCGGCGTTTGTTCGAAGGTATTTTTGATCATTTTGAACAGCGACTTCGGCTGCTGCTCACCGTCAATCACCCAGTCGGCGTTGAAAATTTTATGACGGCAATGCTCGGAGTTAGCCTGCGCAAACATGTATAGCTCAATGTCATTCGGGTTGCGCCCAAGCTGCATGAAGGCAGCCTGAAGATAGTCGATTTCATCTTCCGCCAGCGCCAGGCCCAGACGTATATTTGCTTCAACCAGCGCACCACGGCCCTGCCCCAGCAGGTCTACACTTTGTACCTGAGCCGGTTCGTGGTGGGAGAACAGCTTCTCGCCGTCATTGAGGGAGGCAAAAACGGTTTCCATCATGCGGTCGTGTAGCAGGCCGTTAACCTCCTGCCACTGCGCCTGTGTCAGCTCACCGCTGACGTAATAAGCCACACCCCGCTCAAGGCGTTTCACTTTCGCCAGGTCGCAGTTGTGAACGATATCGGTAGCTTTCGAGGACCATGGGGAGAGGGTACCTGGACGCGGCGTGACCAGAATCAGGTGGCCCGTCGGGGCATGGTCAGCAAGGGTTGGACCGTACTTCAGCAACCGTTGCAGGCGTGCGTGCTCTTCATCAGTCAGCGGCGCATCGAGATCGGCAAAATGAACATACTCGGCATAGATATCGCTCACCGGGAGGTGGGCGTCTTTAAAGCGGGCCAGCAGTTTGTTAATACGAAATGCCGATAGAGCGGGGGAACCACGCAGAATTTCCATCATCAAAGATCTCTCGTCTTCAAGCGTGAGCGACGCTCACGTGGGCGCAAGGGGAAAACGGGCGTCATTATAGAGAATCCAGGCCTGCGACGAAACCGTTTGCGTCGAAATAAGCCGATAAGTTTTTTCGGTACAAATAACGCACGATATATCCGAATAAGTTGCTTACTGCCGTTTAGTTAAGCAAAATGCGCAACATCTTACGATGGAACTACTGTTAGCATGACCAGTTGTTAGCGACCATGTGGCGCATATAAAAACAATAACCATTTGAAAAGATTCAAATTTAATTATTTTCTCATCGGCGTCGTAACCCTGCTGCTGGCAGTGGCCCTGTGGCCCTCCGTGCCGTGGTTCGGGAAAGCCGAAAACCGCATCGCCGCCATCCAGGCGCGGGGAGTTTTGCGCGTCAGTACCATAGCCTCACCCCTGACCTATACCAGCTTTAATGGTAAAGCTTCCGGGCTGGATTACGAATTGGCCCAGCAGTATGCCGATTACCTCGGCGTGAAGCTGGAAATCACCGTCCGCCCAACGATTAACGCGCTGTTTGATGACCTGGACAACAATGCGGCAGACCTGCTGGCCGCGGGCCTGATCTTTAACAACGATCGTAGCCAGCACTATCAGGCGGGGCCGACCTACTATTCCGTTTCTCAGCAGATGGTGTATCGCGTGGGTAGCCCACGTCCACGAACGCTGGGCGGAGTAAAAGAGAACCAGCTGGTGCTTTCGCCTGGCCTTGCGGTGCTGAGCGACCTGCAGGCCCTTAAAGAGAGTAAATATCCCGACCTCGCATGGCGCATTGACGACAAACGCACCAGCAACGAACTGCTGCAACAGGTTATCAATGGCAGTATCGCCTTTACGATTTCTGATTCCATCGCCATCAGCATTTTCCAGCGGGTTCATCCGCAGCTTGCCGTTGCGCTGGATATCACGGACGAGCAGCCGGTAACCTGGTACAGCCAGCGCGACAGCGACGACAGCCTCAGCGCCACCCTGCTCGACTTTTACAATAAGCTGAGCGGTGACGGCACGCTCGCGCGCCTTGAAGAGAAATATCTCGGTCATATCGGCGACTTTGATTATGTCGATACCCGCACCTTCCTGAAAGCCGTCGATACCGTGCTGCCGGATCTTCAGCCGCTGTTCGAGAAATACGCCACGGATATCGACTGGCGGCTGCTGGCGGCTATCTCATATCAGGAGTCGCACTGGGACAGCCAGGCCACCTCCCCCACCGGGGTACGCGGCCTGATGATGCTGACCAAAAATACCGCCCAGAGCCTGGGCCTGACGGATAGGCTCGACCCGGAGCAGAGCATCGGCGGGGGAAGTCGTTACTTAAAGGATATGATGGGGAAAGTGCCCGAGACGGTACCGGAAGATGAGCGGATCTGGTTTGCACTGGCGGCATACAATATGGGCTATGCCCACATGCTTGATGCGCGTCAGCTGACCGCGAAACTTAAGGGAAACCCGGATAGCTGGGCGGATGTGAAAATGCGGCTGCCTCTGTTAAGCCAGAAGCAGTACTACAGCAAAACGACTTACGGCTACGCGCGCGGCCATGAGGCCTACGCCTACGTCGAGAATATCCGTAAGTACCAGCTGAGCCTGGAAGGATATCTGCTGGAAAAAGAGAAGCAGGCGGCGCAGGAGGAGAAATTTGCCGAGGCGTACCCGGCGGTCGCCCCGGTTGAGCTGGCTATTCCCCGCTACGGGCCAGTTCCTTTAGGGCCTTTTTCTCCAGTCGACGGGCGCGAAAGAAATCACTCAGCATTACCGAACACTGGTCTGCCATTACGCCCTCAATAACGCCCACCTGATGATTCATGCCCGGGTGCCGGAGGACGTCCATCAGTGAGCCTATCGCACCGGTTTTTGCATCGCGTGCCCCAAAAACCAGCGTACCAATGCGGCTGTGAACCATCGCCCCGGCGCACATCACGCAGGGTTCAAGAGTGACGTACAGCGTGGTGTCCAGCAGACGATAATTTTGTAACACCATCCCGCCCTGGCGCAGCGCCATAATCTCGGCGTGGGCAGTGGGGTCGTGACGGCCAATGGGTCGATTCCAGCCTTCGCCAATCACTTTGTTGCCATGCACCAGCACCGCGCCGACCGGAACCTCCCCCTCATCCCAGGCACGCTGTGCAAGCGTAAGCGCGTGGCGCATCCAGTACTCATGGGTAAATTCACTTTCTGACACGGCTAACTCCTGACGGGCTAAAGGGCGGCGCATTATACACAGCCGTTATCCGTTGCGAAACGCGTTACTCGAGCTGCTGTAGCTGCCCCTGCGGCGTGACGCGCCAGCGGTGCTGACAGAAATAGAGCAGCGGATTATCCTGATTACTGTCGCTGTAGCCGCTGTAGAGCTGCAGCGGCGTGCCGATTTGCTGTTCGAGCTGCGCGACTTTTTCGTGCCCCAGGCAGCGCATCGTCAGCACCCAGCCGCCGTGAGAGCGTTTAATCTGGCTGGCAATAAGTTTGACTCGCGGCAGCCACGGCGTGTCGTAATAGACCTGCTGGACCAGCGGCTGAGGCGATCCGGTGATGAGCCAGACGTCCGCATCGGAACTGGTGAGGTATTCCGTTAGCCTTTGTTGCACCACGGGAAACGCGGTGACCCGATGCCGGAACCAGGTGACAAAGCTCATTTCAAGCTCCTTGAGGCGCGCCTCGCTATGGCCAAAGGTTGCGCCCCACAGCAGTAGGCTCATCGGCCAGCGCGCGGCCCGGCCTTTGATCAGCAGCGCCCCACCAATCACTGGCAGGAGCGGAACAACCAGTAACAGATTGAGAGGCTGATGGCGCAGCAGGTAGCGCAAAAAGCTGCCGAACATGTCCTGCTGATGCAGCGTGCCATCCAAATCGAAAAAGACTACCCGACGCTCACTCTGGTTTGCCAAACGCAGCTCCTCTGGATCGATGAATCCCATTAGTCCTGATGTTGTAGAACCGGCGATAGCCGTACCTACAAGCCTAACAGATAGACCGCGACTTTTCCGGTTGCCTCACCCGACGCGAACTGAATTTTTAATTCCACCGGGCCTCGCATAAATGGAATTTAACAATCATGCCATTGGGAAAAATACGTTACTCTTTAACAATCTTAACTGGCTCAGACTTAACGGAGAAGAAATGAACTGTTTACTGCGTATCCGCCAGCGTTACACGACGCTTGCCCAGAGCGACCGCAAACTGGCGGACTTTTTGTTAGCAAACGCAGAACATGCCCGCCATCTCAGCTCGCAGCAGCTTGCGCTGGAAGCCGGAGTCAGCCAGTCCAGCGTGGTGAAGTTCTCCCAGAAAATGGGGTTTAAAGGTTTCCCGGCGCTGAAACTTGCCATCAGTGAAGCTCTCGCCAGCGGTCAGGTCCCCCACTCGGTGCTGGTGCATAACCAGATTCAGGGAGATGACCCCCTGCGGCTGGTCGGTGAGAAGCTGATTAAAGATAATCTGGCCGCAATGCACGCCACCCTTGATATCAACAGTGAAGATAAACTGCTGGCCAGCGTCGCCATGCTGCGGAGTGCCCGCCGGGTGCTGCTGGTTGGCATTGGTGCTTCCGGGCTGGTGGCGAAAAACTTCGCCTGGAAGCTAATGAAAATCGGCATTAACGCGGTTGCCGAACAGGATATGCACGCCCTGCTGGCAACCTCACAGGCCTTAAGCCCGGACGACGTCCTGCTGGCAATCTCTTACTCGGGTGAACGCCGCGAGATAAACCTCGCCGCTGACGAGACGCTGCGAACCGGTGCAAAAATCCTCGCCATCACCGGCTTCACGCCAAACGCCCTGCAGCAGCGCGCCTCGCTGTGCCTCTATACCATTGCCGAAGAGCAGGCCACGCGCAGCGCAGCCATCTCTTCCACCAGCGCCCAGATGATGCTGGCTGACCTTTTGTTTATGGCACTGGTGCAGCAGGATCTGGAACACGCACCGGGGCGTATCAGGCATAGCGAAGCTTTGGTTAAGAAATTGGTTTGAGAGTTAAACATCTAAGAAACCGGCTTATCCTTCGAGAATGGGATGCCTTGTTCCGTAAATCAGATTAGAAAACGATCAAGCAGGTTTTTTTCGCACGCTTTCTGGCTGTAGCGTTTGTCGGGAATGCTGTCAGTCCGAGTGCGTTCTTACGCCTGTAACTTCCTGATAGTGGTGAGAAATAGAACGGGCAGCATGACGCTGGCTATTGTTAGCACACTGACACCCGTTAGGCTGAATAATATTTTACTGAGACCTGGAGACATACTTATTTTCCTCCTGCGCGTTTAACAACCTCGCTGACGGCGCTCACTGCCTCTGCACGCTCGGCCACGTTTATATTTTTTAAACTAGCCAGACAGTCCTGTAATATCAGGGTTCTTTTCTCTTCCTCTTTTTGACGCCGATGCGCGTCCACGCGTCCGCTGATATATGAAGCTAAGGAAATTGCGACGCCTGCCAGGCCGAATATCATGTAAGCCACATCCTGTGTTGTGATACCCAGACCGGCAGCCAGGGCCGCAAGCCATGCAAAGGCCTGCGTCACTAAATTTACTGGATGATCATTCATGGGAAAGTCTCACTGCGATTTATTTTGGGGAGTGGACAAATAAAATATTTAAATCAGTGGCCTGGATTTGTCGGGTCGCGATTCTTTAGCGTCAGCGTCAGCCTGGCCGGAAAGTGTTTTGGGTGCCGCCTGTTTCGCCTCACGGCGCTTTCGGCGGCGAGCCTGTGCATCCATACAACCTCCTGTCTATGAACTTTGGCGATATCCTAAGATATCCCAAAGCCTGTTGCTTTGGTGTATGCACCCTTTTTCAGGGCTGGCTGTAAATGAGCATTCACCTTCTGTAAGTTCAACCTTCAGCTGATGAATGAATATTGAACCAAGAGTACCAATTAATCAAGAACCAAAAGTACGATTTAAAAATAAAAGATCATCTTATTACGTTTGCTACTGATTTATAGGATTTTTTATTTTGGCAGTGCGACTTCAGGCGTGGCGGCGAATTGAATGACTGTACATCACCCTGCCGATGATTTTGAGGTACTGCTCATTTTCCTCGTAAATGTTCCAGTCGGCGTATTTGGGATTATCTGAATGCACCAGCAGGCTGTCGTGAGTCATTTGCAGACGCTTGACCAGCAGCTGGCCTTTGTAGAGGAAAACGTAAATGCCGTCACCATCGAAGTAATCCTTCGCAATATCGACAAAGATGTAGTCACCCAGCTCAATAGTGCCGGACATGCTGTCACCCGTAACGGTGATAACTTTGATACTGGAGGCGGGTCGGTGGCCGAAAAGCTCCAGCGCTTCCTGGCTGTCATAGACGATGTAATTTATAGTTTCTGTCACATCGCTTGAGGTAATGCAGCCTGGGCCCGCGCTGGCTTCAATGTCCAGCACGTCAACCCGGAAACTGGCTTCGGGGTTCGGGATATAAAAAGGCGAGACGTCATTCGCCGAGAAAGACTGCATGACTTCCCTGCTCTCCCCGGATAACCTACCCTCACTGCCGTGCTGCAGCCAAAGCACATCCGCGCCCAAAAATGCTGCGAGTTCGTACATTTTATCCTGGCGGGGAACCGACTCGGCGTTCAGCCACTTGCTGACTGCCTTCGATGACACGCCTAATGCCCTTGCGATCGCCATTCCGCGACCGAACTCGTCGAGGTTAGCCTGAGCGCAGGCCTGAGCCAGGCGGCGCGAGAAAGCCTGGCGAAGCTGATCTCGTTGTACCATAAGTACGTTTATAACCTTTTCTGCGTGACTAATGGTTCACAGTATAACACGTACTTAAAGCTCATAAATGCGCTTTAGGCACGAGTAATGGTAAGTATCTTACACCCAGCGCTGTATAAAAAAACAGCGCTTTGACATATCGAAAACCACATATATCTTTATTACTATTCCATGCATAAGAAAGTTAAGCGGCAGTTTATTTTTAAATAGCCAAAAGCATTTTTGGTTAATATTCCGACAGCAAAAAAAACAATCATCACTCCCTAATCTTTAAGGGGAGTATGATCATGCATGGATTTATTACTATCGCTGATGCAATACTTTTCTTTGCTTCGGTCTTTGGTCTGTTCGCCCTGTTCTCTGTTATCGCCTGAAGGAATGATCATAATGTTGACATTAGCCATTGTAATTATTAGCCTTTCTTTACTTACTGGCGTCGCGTTGATTCACGTTGCTAACACGATATTCCCGGAAGATGTGACGCTCAATGATTCCAACTCACCCCAGTAATAGCAGCGCATACTGTTCCAGTTTAATTATCCCGCTCGGCCATCGGGAAAAGTAAATGCCAGTTTTATTTATTTTTAAACCTGGTTGCTGATATTCCCGCTGACTGTATTGGTTTATTACATTCGTTCAATAGTGGAACATGGTCGACAGTCATTGCTTGCGCCTTGCGACGATTAAATATTCGTCGTTATTGGGCGAAACCGGCTATTGTGGTAAAGTGCGCCCTTCGAAACTTATGCGCTTGCTGAAAGAAACTGGTAACTCGTTGAAATGGCATTATTAATCACAAAGAAATGCATTAACTGCGATATGTGCGAACCGGAGTGCCCGAACCAGGCCATCTCCATGGGCGACAGCATTTATCAGATCGATGTCGATCGTTGTACGCAGTGCATCGGCCATTATGAAACACCTACCTGCCAGCAGGTTTGCCCGATTGTGAATACGATTATCGCCGACCCGGCACATATTGAAAGCGAAGAGCAGCTGTGGGACAAATTTGTTCAGCTCCACCACGCCGATAAGATCTAGTTCTCGATAATCACCGTGGCGCAGGCGTAGTGACGTTCGTCAGCCAGCGTCACATGTACTGAGCGCACCCCCATCCGCTCGGCAAGGCGTTCCGCTTCTTCCCAGAATCGCAGCTGCGGTTTCCCTAAAGCATCGTTAAAGACTTCGAACTGGTTGAACGCCAGCCCGTTGCGGATCCCCGTGCCTAAGGCTTTCGCTGCCGCTTCCTTAACGGCAAAGCGTTTGGCAAGAAAGCGCACCGGCTGCTGGTGCGCTTCGTACTGCTTCCATTCGCTGGCGCTCAGCACACGCTTCGCAAGGCGGTCGCCCGAGCGGGAGATCACGCTCTCAATGCGCGCAATCTCCACGATATCCGTACCGAGGCCAAGAATAGCCATTAGCGACGCGCTTCCTGCATCAGACGTTTCATTTCCGACACTGCTTCTTTCAGACCGCTCATCACCGCACGGCCAATAATGGCGTGGCCGATGTTCAGCTCGTGCATTTCTGGCAGCCGCGCAATAGCCTGCACGTTGTGGTAGGTCAGGCCGTGCCCGGCATTGACCTTCAGGCCTTTGCCCGCGGCATAAGTCGCAGCTTCGGCAATGCGTGCCAGCTCTTTTGCCTGGGTCGCTTCATCTTCCGCATCGGCATAACAGCCGGTATGAATTTCAATGTAGGGCGCCCCCACCGCTACTGCGGCATCAATTTGCGCATGGTCGGCATCGATAAACAGGGAAACCAGAATACCGGCATCCGCCAGGCGTTTGCAGGCATCGCGCATTTTGTCGAGCTGGCCCGCCACGTCCAGACCGCCTTCGGTGGTCACTTCCTGACGCTTTTCGGGCACCAGGCAGCAGAAATGCGGTTTGGTTTCGCAGGCGATGCCGATCATCTCTTCGGTGACGGCCATTTCAAGATTCATACGGGTGTCGAGGGTCTGGCGCAGGACGCGCACGTCGCGGTCGGTGATGTGGCGGCGATCTTCACGCAGGTGCACGGTGATGCCGTCGGCCCCTGCCTGTTCGGCGATAAACGCAGCCTGAACCGGGTCCGGATAAGCCGTGCCGCGCGCGTTGCGCAGCGTTGCGATGTGATCGATGTTTACGCCTAACAATAATTCAGCCATGACTATCCTCGGAAATCAGAACGATATGTCCGGCAGTGTACACCGGGGAGAGAAAGTATGGCTATGACCAGGATGTTATTGAGGGTCTTCCGGGGATTTGAGCGGTGGTTTTTTCGGCACAAACTGACGGAACAGCTCGCGGCTTTTGAGCGGCTTGCCGCCGAGGTAGGGCTTAAGCGCCATGCGAGTGAAGCGTTTAGCCGCTCGCAAAGAGGCGACGTCCGGGAATTCTCGAGTTGCCAGCGCCTTTAGCTCATGGCCGGTGAAGCTATTGTTGTCAATGACCAGGCTGGCGATAAATCCTTTCTCTTCACGATAGCGGTAGGTCATTGTATCCGCAACTTCATCACCGCTTCCGGCGCAGTGCAGAAAATCGACCCCATAGCCAAGGTGCCCCAGCAGCGCTAACTCAAAGCGACGCAGCGCGGGCTCCGGGGATCCGTTGGTTCCGGCCAGTGCCTGAATGCAGTGCAGATAATCGAAGAAAAGCTCTGAAAATCGCGATTCCTGCTCCAGCACGCGGGAGACAAGCTCGTTAACGTAAAGACCGCTGTAGAGGGAGATACCGCTGAGAGGAAGTGCAAGGGAGACTGCTTCGGCGCTACGTAGCGTTTTAACTTCGCCACGTCCTCCCCAGCGTACCAGGAGGGGGGTGAAAGGCTGTAAAGCGCCCTTCAGGTTAGAGCGACGAGAGCGTGCGCCTTTGGCAATAACACGAACTCGTCCGGACTCTTCAGAAAACAGGTCAAGGAGAAGGCTGGTTTCGCTCCAGGGGCGACTATGCAGGACAAAAGCCCTCTGCCAGCCTTCCATTAGTTAGTCGTCTGTATAACCGAGGCTGCGCAGCGCGCGCTCGTCATCAGCCCAGCCGGATTTCACTTTAACCCAAAGCTCCAGATGGATTTTCGCTTCGAACATGTCTTCCATGTCCTTACGCGCTTCAATACCGATAGTTTTGATCTTGGCGCCTTTGTTGCCGATAACCATCTTCTTCTGGCCTTCACGCTCCACCAGAATCAGACCGTTGATATCGTAACCACCACGCGCGTTTGTCACGAACTGTTCGATCTCAACGGTAACGGAGTACGGCAGCTCAGCGCCCAGAAAACGCATCAGTTTTTCACGGATGATTTCAGAAGCCATGAAGCGCTGGGAGCGGTCGGTGATGTAATCTTCCGGGAAGTGATGAATCGCTTCCGGGAGACGCTTACGCACGATGCTGGCAATAGTATCGACGTTCATGCCGGTTTCAGCAGAGATCGGCACAATATCCAGGAAGTTCATCTGGCTGCCCAGGAACTGCAGATGCGGCAGCAGTATGCCTTTATCCTGTACGTTATCCACCTTGTTTACCGCTAGGATAACCGGCGCTCGCGCATCGCGCAGCTTGTTAAGCACCATCTCGTCGTCGGCGGTCCACTTGGTGCCTTCGACCACGAAGATAACCAGCTCAACGTCGCCGATAGAGCTGCTGGCAGCTTTGTTCATCAGGCGGTTGATGGCGCGTTTTTCTTCCATGTGCAGCCCCGGGGTATCGACGTAAATCGCCTGATATGCCCCTTCGGTATGGATGCCCATGATACGGTGACGCGTGGTTTGCGCCTTACGCGAGGTAATAGAAACTTTCTGACCAAGCAGCTGGTTTAGCAGCGTGGATTTGCCGACGTTCGGGCGCCCGACGATGGCTACGAACCCGCAAAATGTTTGTTCTTCGTTCATTCCAGCTCCAGCTTTTTAAGCGCCTGCTCAGCTGCAGCCTGTTCCGCTTTACGGCGGCTTGACCCGGTCCCAACGACCGGCTCAGGCAGGCCACTCACCTGACAGTGAATGGTAAATTCCTGATCGTGCGCTTCACCACGGACCTGCACTACCAGATAGGACGGCAGCGGCAGATGGCGACCCTGCAGATACTCCTGCAGACGCGTTTTCGGATCTTTTTGCTTGTCGCCCGGGCTGATTTCATCCAGACGGGTTTGATACCACGCAAGAATCAAGCGCTCGACGTTCTGAATATCGCTGTCGAGGAACACGCCGCCGATTAAGGCTTCCACGGTATCAGCCAGTATAGATTCCCGACGGAAACCACCACTTTTCAGCTCGCCCGGCCCCAGACGCAGGCATTCGCCCAGATCAAATTCCCGGGCAATTTCCGCCAGCGTATTGCCTCGCACCAGCGTGGCACGCATGCGGCTCATATCACCTTCGTCGACACGAGGAAAACGGTGATAAAGCGCATTAGCGATAACATAGCTCAGAATGGAGTCACCGAGAAATTCCAGACGCTCGTTGTGCTTGCTGCTGGCGCTACGGTGGGTTAAAGCCTGCTGTAGCAGATCCTGATGTACAAAAGTGTAGCCCAGCTTTCGCTGCAGCCTGGTGATTACGATGGGATTCATGCGATACCAATTAATGAATGCGTCAATTATTCAGCACACGGAACAGACCTGAAAAAGGGAAACCAACGCTGTTTCGTGTGCCGTGGCTCCTCATTGAGGAGCCAACCTTATTACGGGGGGATATTCTATAGATAACGACATAGAAAGTCGTTATCTGAATAGTTTTATTTGATCAATGAATTCCACCAATACGACTCAGACGAACGCCGGTTGGCCATTCACCTTCCTGCTTTTCAAAGCTCATCCAGATGGCCGTTGCTTTGCCCACCAGGTTTTGCTCCGGAACAAAGCCCCAGTAGCGGCTGTCGGCGCTGTTGTCGCGGTTATCCCCCATCATAAAGTAATGTCCCGGCGGGACAATCCAGGTGGCCAGCTGCTGACCTGGCTGCTGGTAATACATCCCCAGCTGATCCTGTGCGACCGGCACGGTCAGAATGCGGTGGGTGACATTACCCAGCGTCTCTTTACGTTCCGCGAGGCGGATGCCCCCCTCTTTTGTCTGGTTCAGCGGCAGCTGGAAGAAGCCTGAACTTGCTTCACCGCCGTTACGACGCGCAAAGGTCTGGACGAAATCACTTGGCTCAACGTTACTGTAAGTAATCGGCAGAGCGTTTTCACAGGCCTGACCGGAACTGCAGTTTGGCTGTACGGTGACCTGTTTAGCGACCGGATCGTAGCTTACTCGGTCACCCGGCAAACCAACTGCACGCTTAATATAATCAAGACGCGGATCTTCAGGATATTTAAACACTACGATATCGCCGCGCTTAGGATGACCAGTTTCAATTAGCGTTTTCTGGTAAATAGGATCTTTAATGCCGTAGGCAAACTTCTCGACCAGAATAAAATCGCCAATTAGCAGCGTCGGCATCATTGAACCTGACGGGATCTGGAACGGCTCGTAAACGAACGAGCGCACAATCAGTACGATTACCAGCACCGGGAATACGGACGCGCCCGTTTCCAGCCAGCCGGGTTTAGGTCCCACTTTCTTGAGGGTTTTTGCATCGATGCTTTCACCGGCAGCAGCCTGAGCCGCCGCCTGCTTTTCACGACGCTTTGGCGCAAAAATAAACTTATCAATGCACCATAACAAGCCTGTCACCAGCGTGGCTATCACGAGGATCAAAGCGAACATATTCGCCATGCCAACTCCTTAGATTATTTGCCGTCTTTACCAACGTGCAGAATGGCGAGGAACGCTTCCTGCGGCAGCTCAACGTTACCAACCTGCTTCATACGTTTCTTACCGTCTTTCTGCTTCTGCAGCAGCTTTTTCTTACGGCTTACGTCACCGCCGTAACATTTAGCCAGCACGTTTTTACGCAGCTGTTTCACGGTAGAACGGGCAATGATGTGCGCACCGATTGCCGCCTGAATAGCGATATCAAATTGCTGACGAGGAATGAGTTCCTGCATTTTTTCGACCAGCTGACGCCCACGGAACTGGGAGTTGCCGCGGTGGGTGATCAGCGCCAGCGCATCCACGCGATCGCCGTTGATCAGTACGTCCACACGCACCATGTCTGATGCCTGGAAGCGTTTGAAGTTGTAATCCAGTGACGCATAGCCGCGGGAGGTCGACTTCAGACGGTCAAAGAAGTCGAGGACCACTTCCGCCATTGGGATTTCATAGGTTAGTGCAACCTGGTTACCGTGGTAAACCATGTTTGTCTGCACGCCACGCTTCTCGATACACAGAGTGATGACACTGCCCAGGTATTCCTGCGGCATCAGCATGTGACACTCGGCGATCGGCTCACGCAGTTCGGCGATATTGTTCAGCGCTGGCAGCTTGGATGGGCTATCAACATAGATCGTTTCGCCGCCGGTGGTTTCAACTTCATAAACTACCGTTGGTGCCGTGGTGATCAGGTCCAGATCGTATTCGCGCTCCAGACGCTCCTGAATAATTTCCATATGCAGCAGGCCGAGGAAGCCGCAGCGGAAGCCGAAGCCCAGCGCCGTTGAGCTTTCTGGCTCATAGAACAGTGAAGCATCGTTCAGGCTGAGCTTGCCCAGCGCATCACGGAAGTTCTCGTAATCGTCGGAGCTGACCGGGAACAGGCCGGCATAAACCTGAGGCTTCACTTTCTTAAAGCCCGGTAGCGCCTTTTCCGCCGGGTTACGAGCAAGCGTCAGGGTATCGCCAACCGGCGCACCCAGAATGTCTTTAATAGCACAAACCAGCCAGCCTACTTCGCCGCAGCCGAGCATATCGCGGTCTACGCGTTTTGGCGTAAAGATACCGATGCGGTCGGCGTTATATACCTGGCCGGTGCTCATTACTTTGATTTTGTCGCCTTTTCTCATGGTGCCGTTTTTGATACGCACCAGAGAGACAACGCCAAGGTAGTTATCGAACCAGGAGTCGATGATCAGCGCCTGCAGCGGCGCCTCCGGATCGCCTTCCGGCCCCGGAATATCACGCACCAGACGTTCCAGAACGTCCGTCACGCCCAGACCGGTTTTCGCTGAACAGCGCACCGCATCGGCGGCGTCAATGCCAACGATATCTTCAATTTCCTGCGCCGCGCGCTCGGGATCGGCGGCCGGCAGGTCAATCTTGTTCAGTACCGGAACAACTTCCAGGTCCATTTCCAGCGCGGTATAGCAGTTCGCCAGAGTCTGGGCTTCTACGCCCTGTCCGGCATCCACCACCAGCAGAGCGCCTTCGCAGGCGGCTAAAGAACGCGAGACTTCATAAGAGAAGTCAACGTGGCCTGGGGTGTCGATGAAATTCAGGTGATAAGTTTCGCCATCGCTTGCTTTGTAATCGAGCGTCACGCTCTGCGCTTTGATGGTAATGCCGCGCTCACGCTCCAGATCCATGGAATCCAGAACCTGGGCTGCCATTTCGCGGTCGGACAGGCCGCCGCAAATCTGGATGATACGGTCAGACAGCGTCGATTTACCGTGGTCGATGTGGGCAATAATAGAAAAGTTACGTATATTCTTCATATTTAGAGGTTTTTATGCCTTACAAATGGCCTGAGAGCTCGGCGCTTCGCGCTGTACGGAGCAGGATGTCATGGCTGATTTCTGCCTGAAACGACGCATTCTACACTACAACCAGAAAGCGAGGAAACTGCTCATCCTGCAAGCTTCGCTGAGGCAATAACGGAGGCCGGGCGGAAGGGGTATATCGGAGAGCAGCTGGAGGAGGATTAGCGGCCATCAGCGGAGGTGATTGTCTCGACGCGTAGCGCATCGGGCGGTAACGCAACGCTAAGAATAACGGGCTGCCAGTCGGCACGGTGGCTCAACTTTGCTGAAAACCCTCGCGCTATTAAAAAGCCGCCAACGCCGCCCAGCACCGCACCACAAAACGCGGCGAGGTCAGAGCCAAACAGCGCCTGGAAAAGCGCGGCGACGATAAACAGGCCCACCAGCGGCGACATATAGACCAGCAGCGCCGAGCCGATCAGGCTGCCTTCGGCAATTCCCAGCTCAACTTTTTGCCCTGCCACCAGCGGCTGTTCGCTCGCTACGGACAGCATGTGGTGATTCTGCGGCCCCAGCTTATTCAACAAGCGGCTGCCGCAGCCTGCACGAGAGGCGCAGCTGCTGCAGGATGCCTTGACGTCGCAGCGCAGAATGGCTTCGCCGTTCTGCCAGGAGACAACCGTTGCCCACTCTTTAATCATTGGGCATTCCTGAATTTAATGCTGTCCGCGATGCGCTTAGCCGTTTGCGGCGGCAGTTCACCGACGACGGTAATCTCGGTTTTATCACGCACGACAGAACTGACCGTACGGCGGCCGGTACGCAACAGCTGATCGCTGCTGGCGGTGCCCGCCTGGCTGATATTCACCGAGAAGCTAAACAAGCCGTCGGAATAGAGACGTGACTCGATAGGAACATCAACGGTTGGCAGCGGACGACGGCTGCTTGAAATTTCGCTGACCCCCTGTGGCAGCCAGGTGGGTGCCCAGGTAAAGTTTGCTTTATCGCTGCTCGGGACAGAGAGCAGCGGCGGCAGGTTTGCTTTCGCGAGGTTTTGCATCGTGCCGCTGACCTGGGTGTTTATCGAGAAGGAGATGACCCGAAACTGCTCAAGGGTTTCACCGTCGCGGTCCAGTAAATCGACGCGCATCGGCAGCTTGGTTTCCGTGTCCATCCAGACAATATAGCTGTAACGCGTTCCATCCCGGGCGACCACGCGAATAACTTCACACAGCCTGTCGGCAACGCGCGTGCGGCCCACGGCGATAAAATCGTAGTAGGGAGTTAAGCGCTTGAAATCGGTATAAACGATGGACGGCAGCGAATCAACGATGTAATCCCCGGTGAGCGTGAAAGGTTCCAGGCCCGGTTCAAAATAGCTGATCTCACTCCCACGCTGGACAACTTCCCTACGCGGGCCATCCATCTGTAGTAATTGCGCAAGCGGTCGATTATCAAGCCGCGCATGGCGATAGCGTAAAGACTCTATCCCCTGCTTGTTAATGCTGATAAACGCCAGCTCGTAATCGAGGGACTGACTCGCCTGGTTCATCTGCTGCAACAACGCCCCGGACGAAACGGTGTCCGCCGAGGCGTTGGAGGTGAACAACAGGCTGCCCGCCATCAGAGACAGAGCACACCAAAGTTGCTTCATTACTGCGATTGAGTTCCTAAAGTCTGGTTTCCTGGCACCTGCACCGCAGCCTGCTGGGTTTGCGCCTGTTCAAACTGGAGCTGTTCAGAGTGTAAACGGCGCTGCAATTCGTAATCCTGCAGCATAGCGTTGATACGACGGCGCTGTTCCTGAACCTGCTGCTGACCGGTACTGGCGGTGCTGTCAGAAGGCACGCCTAAACTGACCGGGCTTGCTCTACCCATCATAGGTAGGGTATTGAAAACCGGCGTTTCTGGCTGTGCAGCATTATCTGACTGACCGTTATAGTGCTGCACCCCAACGATCACCGCAAGCGATACGCATGCGGCAACGCCCATTTGGGTGAGCTGGCTGGCCCATGGACGCACCTTTTGCCAGAACGGCATTTTCTGCCATTGCTGAGGCAAAGGTTGCTGCTCCGAAATAATTGGCGTGACCTGACGCGCTGGTTCATTTTCAATCGCCGCCATAACTTTGGCAGAAATATCAAAATGAAGTAGCTCACTGGTATCTCCGCGCATGGTGTCGCGGATCAGGTGGTAGCTCTCCCAGCTTTGCTGCAACGACGCGTCTTTCGACAACGTACCCAGCAGCTCGCTATCCAGAGTCTCCCCATCCATTAAAGCGGAAAGCTGTTCTTTCTGCATCCTAAATACCCTTCCAGTAACCCGCTATCGTCAACGCCTGATAAGCGGTTGAACTTTATTATCAATAGCTTCCCGCGCGCGGAAAATACGAGATCGCACTGTACCTACCGGGCAATCCATGATGGCGGCTATCTCTTCATAGCTTAAACCATCCAACTCCCGCAACGTGATTGCCATGCGTAAATCTTCGGGGAGCGACTCAATAGTACGGAAAACTATTTGTCTCAGTTCTTCAGACAACATTAAGTTCTCAGGGTTCGAAATTTCTTTCAGCGCACTGCCGCTTTCGAAGTTTTCAGCATCTATTGCATCCACATCGCTGGCTGGCGGTCGACGCCCCTGAGCAACCAGATAATTTTTCGCGGTGTTGACCGCAATGCGGTACAGCCACGTGTAAAACGCGCTATCGCCACGGAAAGAATCCAGCGCGCGATAAGCTTTTATAAAAGATTCCTGTACCACATCCGGGACGTCCCCAGAGGGTACATAGCGGGAAACCAGACTCGCCACCTTATGCTGATAACGTATTACCAGCAAATTGAAGGACTTCTGATCTCCCTTCTGGACCCGTTCGACAAGGACCTGATCCGTTAACTGCTCGCTCATCCGAGGTAATGTCTCCCCAAACCTAATTTCCACGCGTAATCGAAAAGCCACCCGAACTCTGAAGTATGAGCAAGTTCTGGGTTTGAGTGCCCGACCGGAGCAAAGTTCCGTTACGCCTTTGTTTTTCTGTTCTGTTTTGCGACTGATCTCTTCTTAATTATAAGTTCGGCTACGCAAAACGGTGACAATCGGTTATCTGAAAATCTTTTTTCAGTCGACTGCAGAGTATCGCACGAATAGCTATTTTTCATCAGTAAATCTGTTACTAACGCCCCTTTTCACACATATTTTCATTTCTTTTCACGCTTCATTAGCTCTTCCTCTGTAATCCGCCACTTGTTTAGTTGAAATAACAGAAGCGGAAAAAAAGCGTGTTGCCGCTGGCAGTGGGTGCTATGCTGGCCTGACCTTTGTTTAGTAAATTAAACACCATGAAGACAAATCCCGAACTTGCCTGTGATGTGCTGATCGTTGGTAGCGGTGCTGCTGGCCTCTCTCTGGCCTTACGCCTGGCGGAAAGCAGCAAAGTGATTGTCCTTAGTAAAGGGCCAATCAACGAAGGATCGACCTTATATGCTCAGGGCGGAATTGCCGCCGTATTTGATGAAACTGACAGCGTCGATTCACACGTTGAAGATACGCTTATCGCCGGCGCGGGAATCTGCGATCGCGGTGCCGTGGAGTTTGTTGCCAGCAATGCGCGTCACTGCGTGCAATGGTTGATCGATCAGGGCGTTCTGTTCGATACGGAAATCCAGGCGAATGGCTCTGAGAGCTATCATCTGACCCGCGAGGGCGGCCACAGCCACCGTCGTATTCTTCATGCCGCTGACGCCACGGGCAAAGAAGTCGAAACGACGCTTGTGGGTAAAGCCCTGAGCCATCCTAATATCCGGGTGATCGAACGCAGCAACGCCGTGGATTTGATTGTTTCAGATAAGATAGGCCTGCCGGGCACCCGGCGCGTGGTCGGCGCATGGATCTGGAACCGCAATCGCGAAGAGGTTGAAACCTGCCGGGCGAAAGCCGTCGTTCTTGCAACCGGCGGAGCTTCCAAAGTTTATCAATACACCACCAATCCTGACATCTCTTCAGGCGACGGTATCGCCATGGCGTGGCGTGCGGGATGCCGCGTTGCGAATCTCGAATTTAATCAGTTCCACCCAACGGCGCTTTTCCATCCCCAGGCCCGTAACTTCCTGCTGACCGAAGCGCTGCGTGGCGAAGGGGCTTATCTCAAGCGCCCTGACGGCACCCGATTCATGCCTGACTTTGATGAACGCGGCGAGCTTGCCCCGCGCGATATCGTCGCCCGCGCAATCGATCATGAAATGAAGCGTCTTGGCGCGGACTGCATGTATCTGGATATCAGCCATAAGCCCGAAGAGTTCGTCCGCCACCATTTCCCGACCATTTACGAAAAGCTGCTGGGCCTGGGAATCGATCTGACGAAGGAACCCGTCCCCGTCGTGCCCGCCGCGCACTATACCTGCGGCGGCGTGATGATCGATGAGAACGGACGTACCGATGTAGACGGACTTTATGCTATCGGTGAAGTCACCTATACCGGGTTGCATGGCGCAAACCGCATGGCGTCAAATTCCCTGCTGGAATGTCTGGTGTACGGCTGGTCTGCTGCAGAAGACATCATAAAGCGCATGCCTTTCGCACGGGAAACGAAATCGCTTCCGGAATGGGACGACAGCCGCGTGGATAACCCGGATGAGCAGGTCGTTATTCAGCATAACTGGCATGAGCTGCGCCTGTTTATGTGGGATTACGTGGGGATTGTCAGAACGACGCGTCGTCTTGAGCGCGCCCTGCGTCGCATCACTATGCTGCAACAAGAAATTGACGAGTATTACGCGAACTTCAGGGTGTCTAATAACCTGCTCGAACTGCGCAACCTGGTGCAGGTTGCTGAGCTGATTGTCCGCTGTGCAATGATGCGCAAAGAGAGCCGGGGTCTGCACTATACTCTGGACTATCCGGAGCTGGCGGAACACTCTGGACCGAGCATTCTCTCCCCGCTTTACATAAACAAATAGAAATCCTGGGTCAGACCACAGTAACCTTCTGACCAGTTCTGGTCTGGCCCACGGATAACCAGCCGCTCGGTGAAATACTCCCCGTCCGTCGGCGAAAGCGCCAGCATCACCCGATGCGGCAGGCGCGTTTCGTTATCTGCCACATCCGCGCGGTAACGCACAAACCAGCCCTGGCTTTTTGCCTGCTCGCTGAATGCTGTTCCCGCCGTCTCCGGCATGATCACACAGAAAAAACCGTCTTCGGTAATTAACTGCGTGGCGCTGTTCAGTAACGCGCTATGATCCAGTGTGGTCGTATAACGCGCCTGAGCGCGTTCAGGCGATGCACAGGTGCTGCCCTGCTCAAAGAACGGTGGATTGCTGACGATTAAGTTGTAGCGCTGGGACGCCTGCTGCGCCCACTCGCGAATATCTGCACAATGTACGTTAATACGGGATGCCCAGGGGCAGGTGCTGGCATTTTCCGCGGCCTGTTCTGCGGCGACAGGATCGAGTTCCACCGCATCGATGGGCACATCATCTCCGGTACGCTGTGCAAGCATCAGAGCCAGCAGGCCGCTGCCCGTACCGATATCCAATACACTCTTAACATTGGCGACCGGCGCCCACGCGCCCAGCAACGTACCGTCGGTACCGACTTTCATGGCACAGCGATCGTGTGCGATAAAAAACTGTTTGAATGTGAATCCATCACGACGCAAATTCGCTTTCTGCCTGGACATCTTTTTAACCCTGTAAAGAAACCGCAGTAGCATAAGGCAAAGCAGGGGCCAGGAAAAGCATCACGTTGACACACTAACAGATGAAGATCGCAGCCATAACGTCTATAATCGGCGCCCCACATAGAGGTAGAACATGACTGTAAGCACTTTTTCCGAACTCGAACTAGACGAAAGCCTTTTGAATGCACTTCAGGACAAAGGCTTTACTCGACCGACAGCTATTCAGGCTGCCGCCATTCCTCCTGCGCTTGAGGGGCGTGACGTTCTGGGTTCCGCGCCAACAGGTACCGGCAAAACAGCCGCCTATCTGCTGCCAGTGCTGCAGCATCTGATCGACTTCCCCCGCAAGAAATCAGGCCCGCCGCGCATTTTGATCGTTACGCCAACCCGTGAGCTGGCGGTGCAGGTAGCGGAACATGCCCGTGAACTGGCGAAGCATACCCATCTGGATATCGCTACTATCACCGGCGGCGTGGCCTATATGAACCACGCTGAAGTTTTCAGTGAAAACCAGGATATCGTGGTCGCGACTACCGGACGCCTGCTGCAGTACATCAAAGAAGAAAACTTTGACTGCCGCGCGGTAGAAACGCTGATTCTTGATGAAGCCGACCGTATGCTGGATTTAGGTTTCGCGCAGGATATCGAAACCATCGCCGCAGAAACCCGCTGGCGCAAACAGACCATGCTCTTCTCAGCCACGCTGGAAGGCAATGCGGTTAAAGATTTTGCCGAACGTCTGCTGGAAGATCCTGTAGAAGTTTCAGCAACCTCGTCCACGCGTGAACGCAAGAAAATTCACCAGTGGTACTACCGTGCTGATGATATTGAGCATAAAACCGCCCTGCTGGTAAATCTTCTTCAGCAGCCGGAAACCACCCGCTCTATCGTCTTTGTACGCAAGCGCGAGCGAGTGCATGAGCTGGTTGCCTGGCTACGCGAAGCGGGCATTAATACCTGCTATCTCGAAGGCGAGATGGTTCAGATGAAACGTACAGAAGCGATCAAACGCCTGACCGACGGGCGTGTAAACGTGCTGATTGCCACCGACGTTGCCGCACGCGGGATTGATATCCCTGAAGTAAGCCATGTCTTCAACTTTGATTTGCCTCGCACCGCAGATACCTACCTGCACCGCATTGGCCGTACTGGCCGTGCTGGCCTGAAGGGCACGGCGATTTCTCTGGTTGAAGCGCACGACCATCTGCTGCTGGGTAAAATTACCCGCTACATGAAAGAACCGCTGAAATCACGAGTAATTGACGAGCTGCGTCCGAAAACGCGCGCGCCAAGCGAGAAGCTGACCGGCAAGCCTTCTAAGAAAGTGCTGGCTAAACGCGAAGAGAAGAAGAAGGACGAGAAAGAAAAACCGCGCGTGAAGGTACGCCATCGCGATAAGAAAAACGTGGGTAAGCGCCGTAAACCTAGCACGGCGAAAACTGACTCAGCTGAATAATTCATCAGCGTGACAATAAACCGTCTCTCCGGAGGCGGTTTTTTTATACCTTTATACGCACTTATATCGCTTTCGACCGCTGGCAGTAACGAAGCAATAAAAAAGCCGGCTCATTGCTGAGCCGGCTTTTGCAGCTAATTAGCTATTACAGACTTTCGGTGAAAGTACGAGCAATAACGTCACGCTGCTGTTCTGGAGTCAGTGAGTTGAAACGCACCGCGTAGCCAGAAACGCGGATTGTCAGCTGCGGATACTTTTCCGGATGCTCAACGGCGTCCATCAGCGTTTCACGACGCAGCACGTTCACGTTCAGGTGCTGACCACCTTCCACACGAACTTCTGGCTTCACTTCCATTGGAATTTCACGGTATTCAAACTGACCCAGTTTGTTTACGGCTACTACTTCATCTTCTGCAAAGCCTGCTTTCGCACAAACACAACGTGCTTCGCCTTTCTCGCTGTCCAGCAGCCAGAAAGAGTTCAGAAGTTCGTCGTTTGCTGCTTTAGTAATCTGGATACCAGTAATCATTTTATGTCTCCCTATGGGTAATTTTTTTGGGCCACACTCTGGCTCATTGGTAAAACCTTTGTTGCCTTGCTGATCTATATACCAGTCGCACCACCGGTAAACATTGATTTAAATCAATAAAGCCCATGTGGTAATTGTGGGTATGATAGCATTTATTTGTTTTACATCAACTTAGGCAGGCCCAATCAAATTAAAAAAAATGTAAATTTTCAAATTTTTTTAGGGCCACCCCAATTCTCTGAGCAACAGATTTTGCTATGCAGAAAGAAGAAGTTAAGCTATCGCCATGACAATTCGCAGGAGAGCGAGATGACCGCTTCACTCACATGGCACGACGTGCTGGCAGAAGAAAAGCAGCAGCCTTATTTCATTAATACGCTCAGCACCGTTGCGACTGAACGTGCTGCAGGCGTCACCGTCTACCCGCCGCAGAAAGATGTCTTTAATGCCTTTCGCTTTACCGAGCTTGGGGATGTCAAAGTCGTGATCCTAGGGCAGGATCCCTATCACGGCCCGAATCAGGCGCACGGCCTGTCGTTTTCCGTGCTGCCGGGCGTAGCCGTTCCCCCTTCGCTGAGCAATATGTATAAAGAGCTGCAGAACAATTTCCCGGATTTCGTGCGTCCAGACCACGGTTATCTCGAGAGCTGGGCGCGCCAGGGCGTACTTTTACTAAACACGGTTTTAACCGTTGAGGCAGGGAAAGCACATTCTCACGCTAAGCTGGGCTGGGAGACTTTCACCGACAAGGTGATCGCGCTGATCAATCACCATTGCGAAGGCGTGGTCTTTTTACTGTGGGGATCTCACGCGCAGAAAAAGGGCAGCATTATCGATCGCAATCGCCACCATGTGCTGCAGGCCCCTCACCCCTCCCCGCTTTCAGCACACCGGGGTTTTTTGGGCTGTGGACATTTCGCAAAAACTAATGATTATTTGATTAGTCGGGGGCTGCCGCCAATAGACTGGACGCCGAAGCTACCGGAATAGCAGATACAAAAAAGCCAGCTTGCGCTGGCTTTTTGAGTTCTGAATCTTAAGCGTTCTTACGCTTTGTTCTGACGCCACCACTCACCCAGCAGTACGCCGGTTGCTACGGACACGTTCAGACTTTCAACGTTGCCCGTACCGTCGATGGCAATGCTCATATCAGCATTATCGAAAGTCGCTTCCGTTACGCCTTCGCGTTCCTGACCCAGCACCAGCACCATTTTCTTCGGCAGCTCTGCTTTGAACAGCGGAGTGCCTTTGTGGCTGGAGGTGGTTACGATGGCGTAACCTGCTTTGCGGAACTGCTCGAGGCCGTCGGTGAATGTATCACCGCTGATTGCCTGAACGTGCTCAGCGCCACCTTCTGCGGTACGAACTGCCGCACCGGATTCCAGCAGCGAAGCGTCCTGAACTAACAGACCTTTCACGCCGAAATGCGCACAACTACGCATGATACCGCCGAGGTTATGCGGGTTGCCGACGTCTTCCAGGGCCAGAACACAATCGTCCTCACCCGCTTTAGACAGCCAGCTCTGTACGCTAATCCCGCTGCGTTTTTTGATCAGGAAGCAAACACCGCCGTGGTGCTCCGTACCTGATGCCTTGGTCAGCTCCGCATCGTCTACCACGTGGTAGGCTTTACGGTTAGCTGCCATCCAGCGCAATGCTTCCTTAAAGCGAGGCGTTACGCCCTGGATAAACCAGGCGCGTACGATGCAGTCTGGCCGGCTCTGGAACAGAGCCTGACAAGCATTTTCCCCGTAAACACGCGTTTCTTCCGCGCGCTGACGGCGGATAACTTCAGGGTCTACAAAGCTCTTACCGCTGATACCACCGTGATCGGGCGTAGTAGACTCTTCCACTGCACGAGGTGCTCGGGAAACAGTGCGCCATGGTGAATCACCACGGTCATCACGATCGTCACTTCGACTCCGCTCGCGCCCGGCGCCAGGTTTATCATCGCGACGTGGACGGCGACCGCCCTCTGCGCGTGACGGAGCTGTCGCACGCCCACCACCTTTACCAGTACGCGGGTTTTGGCTGCGTTTTTCGCTGTCATCGTCACTGCGGACATACATCACTTTGACCTTGCCGCTTTTACCTTTTAAATCGTCGTTCATTCTTCTCTCCACCTGGCTGAGCGCGTGGCGCGCAGATTACCCGATGTGGCACCGCTTAGCCATTAACTTTGGTCAAAAGCTAATAACTATTGTACCCATCGAATAAATCGCTTTGTTGACAGCAGAATAATCACCGATACTCTTTAACATCTCAGAAACATCATCGGTTATCCCACCGAGAATCTGGCCAAATATCTTTAGAGGTTAGCTATGAATACCGTTTGTGCCGCCTGTCAGGCGATAAATCGCCTCCCTGACGACCGTATTGACGATGGTGCTAAATGTGGCCGCTGCGGCCATGAGCTGTTTGATGGTGAAGTGATCAACGCCACCAGCGAGACGCTGGATAAGCTGCTGCAGGACGATCTGCCTGTTGTCGTCGACTTCTGGGCTCCGTGGTGTGGCCCGTGCGTTAATTTCGCGCCAATTTTTGAAGACGTAGCCGAAGAACGCAGCGGAAAAGTCCGCTTCGTTAAGGTTAACACAGAAGCCGAACCTGCTTTGAGCGCCCGCTTCCGCATTCGCAGTATTCCAACCATTATGATTTTCAGGAAAGGCGAAATGGTGGATATGCTCAACGGCGCCATGCCAAAAGGTCCGTTTGACGGCTGGCTGAACGAAAATCTCTGACTTTCCTGCCGGGGCACTATTCCAGTGCCCCGCTCTCTTATCTACGTTAGAATAGCGTTTTTGCTCCCGTATCCCTGATGACCGATAACGCAGTCCTTCGTCTTCGCGCTGAACGCCTGGCGCGCGCAACCCGACCTTTTCTTGCCCGTGGTAACCGCGTACGGCGCTGCCAGCGCTGCTTATTGCCGTTGAAAACTTGCCTGTGCGACTCGTTGCGGCCTCAGTCCGCCCGCAGCCGCTTCTGTCTGGTCATGTTCGATACCGAGCCAATGAAGCCGAGCAACACCGGGCGTTTGATTGCCGATATCCTGCCGGATACCGAAGCATTTCAGTGGTCCCGTACCGAGCCACCACAGGCGATGCTGGATCTGGTCGCCAGTCCTGATTATCAGCCTATGGTTGTTTTTCCTGCCTCTTATGCCGATGCGGGCAGAACCGTGCTAACCGCACCGCCGCTGACCGGCAAGCCACCGCTGTTTATTATGCTGGATGGAACCTGGACGGAAGCACGCAAAATGTTCCGCAAAAGCCCCTGGCTTGACGAGCTGCCTGTTATTTCAGTTGATCTGAGCATTTCTTCGGCCTATCGCCTGCGTGTAGCTCACGCTGAAGGCCAATATTGCACGGCCGAAGTCGCCGCCGCCCTGCTCGAACAGGCGGGAGATGTCCAGGCTTCAGCAGGTTTGACGGAACATTTCACGCTTTTCCGTGAACGCTATCTTGCGGGTAAACCTCATCATCAGGGCAGCGTCACAGCAGCGGAGCCAGAAAGCGTTTAAACTCACGTAGATATTTCTCAGGAGAGAGAGCAATGAGTCAACGTGGGCTGGAGGCGCTGCTGCGTCCTAAATCAATCGCCGTGATCGGCGCGTCTGCCAAAACCGATCGCGCGGGCTATTTGATGATGCGCAACCTGCTGGCCGGAGGATTTAACGGTCCCGTCATGCCGGTCACGCCAGCCCATAAAGCCGTTTGCGGCGTACTCGCCTGGCCCGATGTTGCCAGCCTGCCGTTCCCGCCCGATCTCGCCGTCATCTGCACAAACGCCAAACGTAACCCTGAACTGCTTGAGGCGCTGGGCGTGAAAGGCTGTAAAGCCTGTATTATTCTCTCCGCCACGCCTGAGCAGCTCCCTGAACTGCTAGCCCGCGCCACCCGCTGGCAAATGCGGCTACTTGGCCCAAACAGCCTGGGCCTTCTCGCTCCGTGGCAGGGACTTAACGCAAGCTTTTCCCCGGTGCCAATCCAGAAAGGCAAACTTGCTTTTATTTCGCAGTCGGCAGCGGTTTCAAACACCATCCTCGACTGGGCGCAGCAGCGGGAAATGGGCTTCTCCTGGTTTATCGCTTTGGGCGACAGTCTGGATATTGATGTCGACGAGCTGCTGGATTATCTGGCTCGGGACACCAAAACCAGCGCGATTCTGCTTTATCTCGAACATCTCAGCGACGCCCGCCGCTTCGTTTCGGCAGCCCGAAGCGCCTCCCGGAACAAGCCGATTCTGGTGATTAAGAGCGGGCGTAGCGCAAAAGCCCAGGCCTTGTTGAAAACGCATGCAGGCCTGGATTCCGCATGGGATGCCGCAATCCAGCGTGCTGGTCTGTTACGCGTCCAGGATACGCATGAGCTATTTTCAGCCGTCGAAACGCTAAGCCACATGCGGCCGCTGCGCGGCGAGAAATTAATGATCGTCAGCAATGGGGCCGCGCCTGCCGCTCTGGCTCTTGACGAACTATGGTTACGCAATGGCAAACTGGCAGCGCTGAGCGGCGAAACGCTGACCCGGTTGAAAGCAGCGCTGCCAGTGAGCGTCGACAGTGGCAACCCGCTGGATTTAAGGGACGATGCGACACCAGAACGCTATCTGCGCGCCATCGAGGTTCTGCTCGAGAGCCATGATTTTGATGCACTGATGATTATTCACGCCCCCAGTGCCGCCGCGCCGGGAACGGCCAGCGCCTCAGCAATTATTGAATTACTTCAACGCCACCCCCGAGGAAAATATGTCACGCTGATTACAAACTGGTGCGGGGAATTCTCTTCACAGGAAGCACGCCGGTTATTCAGCGATGCGGGCATACCAACCTATCGCACGCCGGAAGGGACGGTGACAGCGTTTATGCATATGGTGGAGTATCGCAGAAACCAGAAGCAGCTCAGGGAGACACCGGCTCTGCCGGCGAATCTTGCTGCGAATACCAGCGATGCTCATGAACTTATCCAGCAGGCGCTTCAGGATGGTATTACGGCACTCGATACTCATGAAGTAAGCCCTATTCTCAAAGCATACGGGCTGAATACGCTCCCGACCTGGATCGCCTGCGACAGCGCCGAAGCCGTGCATATTGCTGAACAAATTGGTTATCCCGTTGCCCTTAAGCTCCGCTCGCCGGATATTCCCCATAAGTCAGAAGTACAGGGCGTGATGTTGTATCTGCGCACGGCGAGCGAAGTGCAGCAGGCTGCCGACGCCATAATCGATCGCGTAAAGATGGCGTGGCCGCAGGCTCGGATCCATGGCCTGCTGGTGCAAAGCATGGCGAACCGTGCCGGAGCCCAGGAACTGCGGGTGGTAGTGGAGCAGGATCCCATTTTTGGCCCCTTAATTATGCTGGGTGAAGGCGGCATTGAATGGCGGCCCGACCAACAAGCCGTCGTTGCCCTGCCCCCGCTCAATATGAATCTGGCCCGTTATCTGGTGATCCAGGCAATTAAGAGCGGCAAAATTCGTGGGCGTAGTTCGCTTCGTCCGCTTGATATAACCGGCATCAGCCAGCTGCTGGTTCAGGTATCAAACCTGATAGTCGACTGCCCGGAGGTCCACTGGCTGGATATTCATCCCCTTTTGGCCTCAGGTAGCGAATTCACGCTGCTTGACGTCACCCTGCAGCTGGCACCGTTCGAAGGCGATCCGGATTCACGTCTGGCCGTGCGCCCGTATCCTCATCAGTTGGAAGAGGTGGTGATCCTGAAGAATGGTGAAAGCTGCCTTTTCCGCCCTATCCTCCCGGAGGACGAACCACAGCTGCAGCGCTTTATTGCCCAGGTCACAAAAGAAGATCTTTACTATCGATATTTCAGTGAGATCAACGAATTTAGCCATGAAGATTTAGCCAACATGACCCAGATCGACTACGATCGAGAAATGGCCTTTGTGGCAATACGTCGACAGGACGGCCACGAAGAGATCCTTGGCGTGACGCGTGCTATTTCAGATCCTGACAATATTGACGCCGAATTTGCCGTGCTGGTGCGATCTGACCTGAAAGGGCTGGGGCTGGGTCGCCGGCTGCTTGAAAAGCTTATCGCTTACACGGCTGAACATGGACTTCAGCGATTAAATGGCATCACGATGCCGAACAATCAGGGCATGGTAACGCTTGCCAGAAAACTGGGCTTTGAGGTCGACATACAGCTTGAAGATGGTATCGTTAGCCTGACTTTGCCCCTGATGAAAACCACCTCAGCGTGAGTAACACACTGGAAAACATACTCACTTTGACGGTCAGTAGTGGTATTATCAGCAGGTTCTGACGTCTGGATTTTGCAGAAGGCCATCCAATGAATAGAGAAGATACGCACTGTGATGTTGTCTAAATTTAAACGCAATAAACATCAACAACACCTTGCTCAATTACCCAAGCTTTCTCAGTCAGTTGATGATGTAGAAACCCTTTTCTCCCCTGCGGATTTCCGCGAAGCCTTGCTGCAAAAAATTGCCAGCGCCACCCGCCGCGTTTGTATCGTCGCGCTCTACCTTGAGCAGGACGACGCGGGTCAAAGTATTCTTTCGGCGCTGTACGAAGCGAAACAAAAGCGTCCGGACATAGAAGTCACGATATTAGTCGACTGGCACCGCGCGCAGCGTGGCAGAATTGGCGTTGCGGCAACCAACACCAATGCGGACTGGTATCTGCGTATGTCCGAGCAGTTCCCGGGCATTGATATCCCGGTTTACGGCGTGCCAATCAATACCCGTGAAGCCCTGGGCGTGCTTCATTTCAAAGGCTTCATTATTGATGACACCGTGATATACAGCGGTGCAAGCCTCAACGACGTATATCTGCATCAGCACGATAAATATCGCTACGACCGTTATCAGGTCATCAGCAACCCTCGCCTTGCCGATGTGATGTATGACTGGGTTAATCAAAACCTCGTTCGCGGTCGTGCCGTACATCGTCTGGACGCCGAACATCGTCCGAAAAGCCCTGAGATAAAAAATGACATTCGTCTGTTCCGTCAGGAGCTTCGCGACGCCACTTTTCATTTTGAGGGCAACGCGGACAACGAGCAGCTGTCGGTGACCCCGCTGGTTGGGCTGGGTAAAACCAGCCTGCTGAATAAAACCATCTTCCATCTCATGCCCTGCACGGAGAAGAAGCTGGTTATCTGCACACCTTATTTCAACCTGCCCGCGGTGCTGGTCCGCAATATCATCCAGCTGCTGCGCGACGGTAAGCAGGTTGAAATTATTGTCGGCGACAAAACTGCCAATGATTTTTATATTCCTGAAGAGCAGCCTTTTAAGATCATAGGTGCCCTGCCCTATCTGTACGAAATCAACCTCCGCCGTTTTCTGAGCCGCCTGCAATATTACGTGAACAGCGATCAGCTTATTGTTCGCCTGTGGAAAGACGACGATAACAGCTACCACCTCAAAGGCATGTGGGTGGATGACGAATGGATGCTGCTCACCGGCAACAACCTCAATCCAAGAGCCTGGCGCCTCGATCTGGAAAATGCGATTCTGATCCACGATCCTAAGCAGGAGCTGGAGCCTCTGCGTACCCGGGAGCTGGAGCTTATCCGCACCCATACCACGGTCGTCCAGCACTACCGCGACCTGCAGAGTATTGCCGAATATCCCGTCAAGGTCCGCAAGCTGATACGCCGCTTGCGCCGCATCCGAATAGACCGCCTGATAAGCCGAATTCTGTAATTCTTCTATACTTAAGGCCCTGCTTAGCAGGGCTTTTTTATAGGGAGCTTGTAGATGCGTCGGATTATCCTGCCCGCAATATTTTTGCTGACCGGCTGCAGCCATCTGGCACAGGACCAGTGGTCTGGCCAGGATAAGGCACAGCACTTTACGGCATCTGCAATTCTCGCCGCAGCAGGCAATGAGTACGGACAGCACCAGGGGTGGAGCAATTCCCGTAGCGCCAGCTTCGGGCTACTTTTTTCCGTAGGGCTTGGAGCATCAAAAGAGCTGTGGGACAGCCGCCCGGAAGGCAGCGGCTGGAGCTGGAAAGATTTCACATGGGATATAGCCGGTGCAGCTACCGGCTATACGCTCTGGCAGTTAGCAGAACATTAAAGCTTAATCCCTTTTCCTTTGCGGTGAAGCATCAGAGAGACCAGGAAGGCTATCGCCGCCATTGCTGATACGTACCAGAAAAATGTCGTTTCCATGCCAACCGACTTAAGCGATAGCGCTACATACTCGGCGGAGCCGCCGAAAAGCGCATTTGCAATGGCATAAGAAAGCCCTACTCCCAGGGCGCGCACCTCCGGGGGAAACATTTCCGCTTTCAGAATGCCGCTAATCGAGGTGTAAAAACTCACGATCAGCATAGCCAGCATGACAAGCCCGAACGCAGCGTAAGGTGAACTCACGTTTTGCAGCGCAGTCAGAATCGGTACCGTCATAACCGTCGCAAGACTACCAAAACAAAGCATGGATGCCCGACGGCCAATTTTATCTGACAGCGCGCCAAACAGCGGTTGCAGCAGCATGAAGATAAACAGGGCAAAGGTCATCAGTACGCTGGCAACGTTGGCATGCATGCCCGAGGTGTTTACCAGATACTTCTGCATATAGGTGGTGAAGGTATAAAAGCTCAATGAACCGGCAGCCGTGAATCCAAGCACCATGATAAAGGCACGGCGATTTTTCCACAGACCACCCAGCGTCCCGGCATCTTTATGCTCCCGGGTGGATTTATCTGATGTCTCATCCAGCGAACGACGAAGATACAGCGCCACAACGGCCAGCACTGCGCCAATTGCGAATGGAATTCTCCACCCCCAGCTGCGTAGCTCCCCGTCGCTTAATATTTGCTGCAGGACAACAACGATCAGCAAGGCCAGAAGCTGGCCGCCAATTAACGTCACGTACTGGAAAGATGCGTAAAACCCTTTCCGTCCTTCTACAGCCACTTCACTCATGTAGGTAGCGCTCGTCCCATATTCACCACCAACTGACAATCCCTGAAATAAGCGAGCCAGCAATAAAAGGGCTGGAGCCCACGTACCGATAGTGGCGTAACCCGGCAAACAGGCAATAACCAGCGAGCCAAAGCACATCATGCAGACAGAGATGAGCATGGATGTTTTACGCCCGTGCTTATCTGCAATATAGCCAAACAGCCATCCACCTATCGGGCGCATCAGAAAGCCAGCGGCAAAAACACCTGCGGTCTGTAGCAGCTGCGTCGTTGTATTTCCCGAGGGGAAAAAGATATGCGCAAAGTAAAGCGAACAGAATGAGTAGACGTAAAAGTCGAACCACTCGACCAGGTTACCAGATGAAGCTCCCACAATTGCCCAGATACGCCGCCGCGTATCGGAACCCGTAAGAGCAGCTTTGTTTTCGTTTGTTGCTGCTTCAGTCATTATTATCTCCTGTCTTCCTGAATGGGCAATAGCCCAGCATTCAGTACAGCAGGTAACAGCAAAAATGGGAGAGGGAGTAGTCAGTTACGCAGGATTTGCAGTGATTTTTGTGAGCAGGCTAAGCATTTTGGCAGATTTGTTCATAAATAACCAACGACAAAAAGGCCACTCTTTCGAGTGGCCTTGATGTTTATTTGGAGCCTGGCAGTTCCCTACTCTCGCATGGGGAGACCCCACACTACCATCGGCGCTACGGCGTTTCACTTCTGAGTTCGGCATGGGGTCAGGTGGGACCACCGCGCTAGTGCCGCCAGGCATATTCTGTGTATTGACCGTTATACTTCCGTATAACCATCAACTTAAATCTGGAACATTCAGCTGAAAATCAAATCTCTCACCAAAACACCTTCGGTGTTGTAAGGTTAAGCCTCACGGATCATTAGTACTGGTTAGCTCAACGTATCGCTACGCTTACACACCCAGCCTATCAACGTCGTAGTCTTCAACGTTCCTTCAGGACTCTCAAGGAGTCAGGGAGAATTCATCTCGGGGCAAGTTTCGCGCTTAGATGCTTTCAGCGCTTATCTTTTCCGCATTTAGCTACCGGGCAATGCCATTGGCATGACAACCCGAACACCAGTGATGCGTCCACTCCGGTCCTCTCGTACTAGGAGCAGCCCCCCTCAATTCTCCAGCGCCCACGGCAGATAGGGACCGAACTGTCTCACGACGTTCTAAACCCAGCTCGCGTACCACTTTAAATGGCGAACAGCCATACCCTTGGGACCTACTTCAGCCCCAGGATGTGATGAGCCGACATCGAGGTGCCAAACACCGCCGTCGATATGAACTCTTGGGCGGTATCAGCCTGTTATCCCCGGAGTACCTTTTATCCGTTGAGCGATGGCCCTTCCATTCAGAACCACCGGATCACTAAGACCTGCTTTCGCACCTGCTCGAGCCGTCACTCTCGCAGTCAAGCTAGCTTATGCCTTTGCACTAACCTCACGATGTCCGACCGTGATTAGCTAACCTTCGTGCTCCTCCGTTACGCTTTAGGAGGAGACCGCCCCAGTCAAACTACCCACCAGACACTGTCCGCAACCCGGATTACGGGTCTACGTTAGAACACCAGCCATTAAAGGGTGGTATTTCAAGGTTGGCTCCACAAGAACTGGCGTCCTCGCTTCAAAGCCTCCCACCTATCCTACACATCAAGGACCAGTGTTCAGTGTCAAGCTATAGTAAAGGTTCACGGGGTCTTTCCGTCTTGCCGCGGGTACACTGCATCTTCACAGCGAGTTCAATTTCACTGAGTCTCGGGTGGAGACAGCCTGGCCATCATTACGCCATTCGTGCAGGTCGGAACTTACCCGACAAGGAATTTCGCTACCTTAGGACCGTTATAGTTACGGCCGCCGTTTACCGGGGCTTCGATCAAGAGCTTCAGCTTGCGCTTAACCCCATCAATTAACCTTCCGGCACCGGGCAGGCGTCACACCGTATACGTCCACTTTCGTGTTTGCACAGTGCTGTGTTTTTAATAAACAGTTGCAGCCAGCTGGTATCTTCGACTGCCTTCAGCTCCAGGAGCAAGTCCCTTCACCTACCAGCAGCGTGCCTTCTCCCGAAGTTACGGCACCATTTTGCCTAGTTCCTTCACCCGAGTTCTCTCAAGCGCCTTGGTATTCTCTACCTGACCACCTGTGTCGGTTTGGGGTACGATTTGATGTTACCTGATGCTTAGAGGCTTTTCCTGGAAGTGCGGCATTTGTTACTTCAGCACCGTAGTGCCTCGTCATCACACCTCAGCGTTAGATAGAGTTCCGGATTTACCTAAAACTCCCGCCTACATGCTTAAACCGGGACAACCGTCGCCCGGCTAACATAGCCCTCTCCGTCCCCCCTTCGCAGTAACACCGAGTACAGGAATATTAACCTGTTTCCCATCGACTACGCCTTTCGGCCTCGCCTTAGGGGTCGACTCACCCTGCCCCGATTAACGTTGGACAGGAACCCTTGGTCTTCCGGCGAGCGGGTTTTTCACCCGCTTTATCGTTACTTATGTCAGCATTCGCACTTCTGATACCTCCAGCAGACCTCACAGTCCACCTTCGACGGCTTACAGAACGCTCCCCTACCCAACAACGCATAAGCGTCGCTGCCGCAGCTTCGGTGCATGGTTTAGCCCCGTTACATCTTCCGCGCAGGCCGACTCGACCAGTGAGCTATTACGCTTTCTTTAAATGATGGCTGCTTCTAAGCCAACATCCTGGCTGTCTGTGCCTTCCCACATCGTTTCCCACTTAACCATGACTTTGGGACCTTAGCTGGCGGTCTGGGTTGTTTCCCTCTTCACGACGGACGTTAGCACCCGCCGTGTGTCTCCCGTGATAACATTCTTCGGTATTCGTAGTTTGCATCGGGTTGGTAAGCCGGGATGGCCCCCTAGCCGAAACAGTGCTCTACCCCCGAAGATGAGTTCACGAGGCGCTACCTAAATAGCTTTCGGGGAGAACCAGCTATCTCCCGGTTTGATTGGCCTTTCACCCCCAGCCACAAGTCATCCGCTAATTTTTCAACATTAGTCGGTTCGGTCCTCCAGTTAGTGTTACCCAACCTTCAACCTGCCCATGGCTAGATCACCGGGTTTCGGGTCTATACCCTGCAACTTAACGCCCAGTTAAGACTCGGTTTCCCTGCGGCTCCCCTATACGGTTAACCTTGCTACAGAATATAAGTCGCTGACCCATTATACAAAAGGTACGCAGTCACCCCATCCCAAAACGCTTCACTGCTTGATTTTTGAGTTGAACGTCGCTTTCGCTCCGTTAACCGTCCATCAGTGCTGATGTGAAGCTTTTGTGCATCACACAAAGCGAAACGCTTTGGTGATGGGGCTCCCACTGCTTGTACGTACACGGTTTCAGGTTCTGTTTCACTCCCCTCGCCGGGGTTCTTTTCGCCTTTCCCTCACGGTACTGGTTCACTATCGGTCAGTCAGGAGTATTTAGCCTTGGAGGATGGTCCCCCCATATTCAGACAGGATACCACGTGTCCCGCCCTACTCTTCGAACTCACAGTATGTGCATTTTAGTGTACGGGAGTATCACCCTGTACCCTGCGACTTTCCAGACGCTTCCACTAACACACAAACTGATTCAGGTTCTGGGCTGTTCCCCGTTCGCTCGCCGCTACTGGGGGAATCTCGGTTGATTTCTTTTCCTCGGGGTACTTAGATGTTTCAGTTCCCCCGGTTCGCTTCGTTAAGCTATGTATTCACTTAACGATAGTGTGTCGAAACACACTGGGTTTCCCCATTCGGAAATCGCCGGTTATAACGGTTCATATCACCTTACCGACGCTTATCGCAGATTAGCACGTCCTTCATCGCCTCTGACTGCCAGGGCATCCACCGTGTACGCTTAGTCGCTTAACCTCACAACCCGAAGGTGTCTCGTAAGACACAATCGTATGTTGTGAAAATTTGAGAGACTCGAACATATCGTATTCCCATTCCTTATTACGGAGGAATGAGACGACATGTCGTTTCAATTTTCAGCTTGTTCCGGATTTTTAAAGAGCAAATATCTCAAACATAACTCAGAGAGTCAGTTTTGAGATATTGAGGTCGGCGACTTTCACTCACAAACCAGCAAGTGGCGTCCCCTAGGGGATTCGAACCCCTGTTACCGCCGTGAAAGGGCGGTGTCCTGGGCCTCTAGACGAAGGGGACACTGAAGTCTCAATCGCAAGACGCCTTGCTTCTTTACTTTCATCAGACAATCTGTGTGAGCACTACGCAAGTTCGTATCTTTCAGGTAAGGAGGTGATCCAACCGCAGGTTCCCCTACGGTTACCTTGTTACGACTTCACCCCAGTCATGAATCACAAAGTGGTAAGCGCCCTCCCGAAGGTTAAGCTACCTACTTCTTTTGCAACCCACTCCCATGGTGTGACGGGCGGTGTGTACAAGGCCCGGGAACGTATTCACCGTAGCATTCTGATCTACGATTACTAGCGATTCCGACTTCACGGAGTCGAGTTGCAGACTCCGATCCGGACTACGACGCACTTTATGAGGTCCGCTTGCTCTCGCGAGGTCGCTTCTCTTTGTATGCGCCATTGTAGCACGTGTGTAGCCCTACTCGTAAGGGCCATGATGACTTGACGTCATCCCCACCTTCCTCCAGTTTATCACTGGCAGTCTCCTTTGAGTTCCCGGCCGAACCGCTGGCAACAAAGGATAAGGGTTGCGCTCGTTGCGGGACTTAACCCAACATTTCACAACACGAGCTGACGACAGCCATGCAGCACCTGTCTCAGAGTTCCCGAAGGCACCAATCCATCTCTGGAAAGTTCTCTGGATGTCAAGAGTAGGTAAGGTTCTTCGCGTTGCATCGAATTAAACCACATGCTCCACCGCTTGTGCGGGCCCCCGTCAATTCATTTGAGTTTTAACCTTGCGGCCGTACTCCCCAGGCGGTCGACTTAACGCGTTAGCTCCGGAAGCCACTCCTCAAGGGAACAACCTCCAAGTCGACATCGTTTACGGCGTGGACTACCAGGGTATCTAATCCTGTTTGCTCCCCACGCTTTCGCACCTGAGCGTCAGTCTTTGTCCAGGGGGCCGCCTTCGCCACCGGTATTCCTCCAGATCTCTACGCATTTCACCGCTACACCTGGAATTCTACCCCCCTCTACAAGACTCAAGCTTGCCAGTTTCAAATGCAGTTCCCAGGTTGAGCCCGGGGATTTCACATCTGACTTAACAAACCGCCTGCGTGCGCTTTACGCCCAGTAATTCCGATTAACGCTTGCACCCTCCGTATTACCGCGGCTGCTGGCACGGAGTTAGCCGGTGCTTCTTCTGCGAGTAACGTCAATCACAAAGCGTATTAAGCTTTATGCCTTCCTCCTCGCTGAAAGTACTTTACAACCCGAAGGCCTTCTTCATACACGCGGCATGGCTGCATCAGGCTTGCGCCCATTGTGCAATATTCCCCACTGCTGCCTCCCGTAGGAGTCTGGACCGTGTCTCAGTTCCAGTGTGGCTGGTCATCCTCTCAGACCAGCTAGGGATCGTCGCCTAGGTGAGCCATTACCCCACCTACTAGCTAATCCCATCTGGGCACATCTGATGGCAAGAGGCCCGAAGGTCCCCCTCTTTGGTCTTGCGACGTTATGCGGTATTAGCTACCGTTTCCAGTAGTTATCCCCCTCCATCAGGCAGTTTCCCAGACATTACTCACCCGTCCGCCGCTCGTCACCCAGGAGCAAGCTCCCTGTGCTACCGCTCGACTTGCATGTGTTAGGCCTGCCGCCAGCGTTCAATCTGAGCCATGATCAAACTCTTCAATTAAAAGCTTGATTTGCTTCAACTCGTGAAGCGGTGCTCAAAAATTAACTTTCGTAATAATTCAACTAAATGAATTACTGCTTGGTCACTCTTCAAGACTTGATATTTTTTTTGCATCCGAAGATGCTGAGATATCAATCCTGCGAGTGCCCACACAGATTGTCTGATAAATTGTTAAAGAGCAGTGAGTTACGCGCTTTCGCTTGCTAACTCGAGGTGGCGTATATTACGCTTTCCTCTTTCAGAGTCAAGCGTTTATTTTCGCTTTCGTCTGACTGACGGGCCGGTTTGTAAGCCGTTGTGCCGTGTCAGTGGAGGCGCAGTATAGGGACTTTTAGAAAACTGACAAGTATAAATTCAAAAAAACATTTCGTTTGATTGCTTTCCAGGCAACCATAGTGAGAATCGCCTACTGTTGCCTGGTTTTTAAACAAAAACGAGCCCCGAAGGGCTCGTTTCTTTCTTTTTGTGACTTACTGTACTGCCACAATATGATTATCTTTTACTTCCAGCCTGACGGCTTTACCCGGGATCAGCTCACCAGAGAGGATTTGCTGCGCCAGCGGGTTCTCAATTTGCTGCTGAATGGCACGTTTCAACGGCCTTGCCCCATACACCGGGTCGTAACCGCTTTCGCTCAGCAGCTTCAGCGCATCGTCAGAGAGAGTGACTTCATAGCCACGTTCTTCAAGACGCTTATACAGCCGCTGCAGCTGAATCAGTGCAATAGAAGCAATATGGCGCTCTCCTAACGGATGGAAAACCACAACCTCATCGATGCGGTTAATGAATTCCGGACGGAAGCTCTGGCTGACAATGCCCAGTACCAGGTCCTTCATATGCCCGTAGTCCAGCTCGCCGAAACGCTCCTGAATCAAATCAGAACCGAGGTTAGACGTCATAATGACGACGGTGTTTCTGAAGTCGACCGTTCTGCCCTGCCCGTCGGTGAGTCGCCCATCATCCAGCACCTGCAATAAGATGTTGAAGACATCCGGATGCGCCTTCTCCACCTCATCAAGCAGGATGACGGAATAAGGACGACGACGAACAGCCTCGGTCAGATATCCGCCTTCTTCATAACCGACATAACCCGGAGGTGCCCCAACCAGCCGCGAGACAGAGTGTTTCTCCATGAACTCGGACATGTCGATACGCACCATCGCGTCATCGCTATCAAACATAAAGTTCGCAAGCGTTTTACACAGTTCTGTTTTACCGACGCCGGTTGGCCCCAGGAACAGGAACGAACCGATCGGACGATTTGGATCGGAAAGACCTGCACGGCTACGACGAATCGCGTTCGATACCGCTTCCACTGCTTCATCCTGACCGATAACCCGATGATGGAGATCGTGCTCCATACGCAGCAGTTTTTCACGCTCACCTTCAAGCATGCGGGCAACAGGAATCCCCGTCCAGCGCGCCAGGACGTCAGCAATCTCAACGTCAGTCACCTTATTGCGCAGCAAGCGCATGGTCTTACCTTCGCTCTGCGTCGCCGCTTCCAGCTGTTTCTCAAGCTCCGGAATTTTTCCATACTGCAGCTCGGACATGCGAGCGAGGTCACCCACACGGCGAGCCTGCTCGATGGCAATCTTCGCCTGTTCCAGTTCGGCTTTAATTGTCTGGGTGCCGGAGAGCGACGCTTTTTCTGCTTTCCACTCTTCTTCCAGAACGGAGTATTCACGCTCTTTCTGCCCGAGCTCTTCTTCCAGCATGTTCAGACGTTTTTGGCTCGCCTCATCCGATTCTTTTTTCAGCGCCTGCTGTTCCAGCTTTAGCTGGATAATACGGCGGTCAAGGCGATCCAGCTCTTCCGGCTTTGAGTCGATCTGCATACGGATGCTGGACGCTGCTTCATCGATAAGGTCGATGGCTTTATCCGGCAGCTGACGGTCTGCAATGTAACGATGCGACAAGGTTGCCGCCGCCACGATTGCCGGGTCAGTGATCTGCACATGGTGATGCAGCTCATAGCGCTCTTTCAGACCACGCAGAATAGCGATGGTATCTTCCACGGTTGGCTCAGCCACGAATACTTTCTGGAAGCGACGCTCAAGGGCCGCATCCTTTTCAATATACTGACGATACTCATCAAGCGTTGTGGCCCCCACGCAGTGCAGTTCACCACGTGCCAGGGCAGGCTTAAGCATGTTGCCCGCATCCATTGCGCCATCGGCTTTACCGGCACCGACCATGGTATGCAGCTCATCAATAAACAGAATGACGTTCCCTTCCTGTTTAGAGAGATCGTTGAGCACGCCTTTCAGACGCTCTTCAAACTCACCGCGGTATTTCGCACCGGCCACCAGCGCCCCCATATCAAGAGCAAGCACACGGCGGCCCTTCAGCCCTTCCGGGACTTCACCATTAATGATGCGCTGCGCCAGTCCTTCAACAATGGCGGTTTTACCTACGCCCGGCTCACCGATCAACACCGGGTTATTTTTGGTACGACGCTGCAGTACCTGGATGGTACGGCGAATTTCTTCATCACGGCCGATGACCGGGTCAAGCTTGCCCTGCTCGGCACGCTCGGTCAGATCGACAGTATATTTCTTCAATGCCTGACGCTGATCTTCGGCATTCTGATCGTTCACGTTTTCCCCTCCACGCATTTGCTCAATTGCAGCAGTCACGTTTGCCGTGGTGGCACCCGCAGCTTTCAGCAGGTCTGTCAGTGAGCCACGCGACTCCAACGCTGCAAGAACAAAGAGTTCAGACGAGATAAAGTTGTCATTTCGTTTTTGCGCGAGTTTGTCGCACAGGTTCAGGACACGCACCAGATCCTGAGATGGCTGGACATCGCCACCGGTACCTTCCACCTGCGGCAAGCGGCTCAACGCTTGTTCAATGGCTGTGCGTAGCTGCCCCGCGTTGACACCTGCGGAGGTCAGTAAAGGACGTACAGATCCACCTTCCTGATTGAGCAGAGCACTCATCAGATGAAGGGGTTCGATGAATTGGTTGTCTTGCCCAAGTGCGAGAGACTGGGCATCAGCGAGAGCAAGCTGGAATTTATTGGTAAGACGATCCAGACGCATAACTCCTCCCATTAACAGGTCAAATTTGCTACTGGAGATTAAATGAGGTCATCCCTCAATTATTCAAGGTTAATGACCTGAAATATGTGAAGTAATAGTTACCCGCACTGGATCGTCTTGATTCTATAGGTTATGTCAGCCAAATGAAACTTGCCATACGGCCGGTGATTCTGTCCCGACGATACGAGAAGAAATCACCCGCTTCGCTATGGGTGCAGCGATCGCCGCCGTAGACCTGTCCGATACCCGCATTCGCCAGGCGCTGGCGCGCCAGGTCGTAGATATCAGCAAAATATTTTTCACCCGCCGGACGGAAAGCCGCATCGGCCTTCGCATCTTTCTGCATGAACGCCTCACGGACTTCCGGGCCGACTTCAAACGCGCCAGGACCAATAGCTGGCCCCATCCACGCAATGATGTTTTCCGGACTGTCTTTAAAGCAGGCGACGGTCTCTTCAAGGACGCCGTCGCATAATCCACGCCATCCGGCATGGGCGGCGGCGACTTCTGTGCCTGCCTTATTACAGAATAGCACCGGCAGGCAATCCGCCGTCATTACGGCACAAACCGTGCCCGGCGTATTACTATAGGAAGCATCCGCTCGTTTAGAAGCGTAAGGTTCGCCCGTTAACCGCAGCACGGCTTTTCCATGCACCTGCTCAAGCCATACAGGCTTAGAAGGCATACCCGAGGCAGCATAGAAAAGACGGCGGTTCTCTTCGACGCAATCCGGGTTGTCACCGCAGTGGGCCCCAAGGTTCATCGCGTCATAAGGGGAGAGGCTCACCCCGCCGATACGGGTCGAGCTACAGGCGCCAACGCCTGGAGGTAACGGCCATTGCGGGATGATAATTTTGCTCATAGCCAGTCCAGCTGATCCTTGTAGGCGATGGTATCCGCACGCAGTGCTTCAATCAGATCCACCATATCCTGGGGAATTGGCGCATGCCATTCCATCAGAACACCGCTGATCGGATGGTAAAGACGCAGCATAGTAGCATGCAGTGCCTGACGGTCAAACTTACGCAGAACAGAGACGAACTCTTCCGATGCACCTTTCGGCGGGCGCGGGCGGCCACCGTACAGCTGATCGCCCACCAGCGGATGAGTAATGTGAGCCATGTGAACACGAATCTGGTGCGTACGACCTGTTTCCAGACGCAGACGCAGACGCGTATGAACACGGAAATGTTCCATGATGCGGTAATGCGTCACCGCAGGCTTACCCATAGGGTGAACCGACATGTGCGTGCGTTTTGTCGGGTGACGGCTGATAGGCTCGTCGACCGTGCCACCAGCGGTCATATGACCAATTGCCACCGCTTCGTACTCACGGGTGATTTCACGCAGCTGCAGCGCCTCTACCAGATGAGTCTGAGCTGGAACGGTTTTCGCCACTACCATCAAACCGGTCGTGTCTTTATCCAGACGATGGACGATGCCCGCGCGCGGTACATCAACAATCGGCGGATAATAATGCAGCAAAGCGTTGAGTACCGTGCCGTCCGGATTACCTGCTCCTGGGTGAACAACCAGGTCGCGAGGCTTGTTGATGACAAGAATGTCGTCATCTTCATAGACAATATTGAGCGGGATATCCTGCGGCTCCCAGCGTACATCCTCTTCGATTTCCGCATTGATGGTGACGCTTTCGCCCCCCAACACTTTTTCTTTCGGCTTGTCGCTAAGCTTGCCATTAACCAGCACGCGCTGATCGAGAATCCATTCTTTTATACGCGAACGTGAATAATCCGGGAACAATTCGGCCAAAGCCTGATCTAAGCGTTGACCGAGCTGTGAATCGGATACTGTTGCGTTGAGTTGTACTAGTTGTGCCATAGACAGCTTCTTCGTTTACGTTGGGTTTTACGGCAATGCCGTTTAATATAGTGTGCTATTGTAGCTGGTCTTTATTGGGAGCTGGAACTGCGAGCCTCCCGGAATAACATTACTTAGGAAAGTCAAACGTCATGACGCGTATGAAATATCTGGTGGCAGCTGCCACGTTGAGCCTGGCTTTGGCTGGTTGCTCCAGTACCAAGGATGAGGTTCCTGATAATCAGCCTTCTGAGATTTATGCGACTGCCCAACAAAAGTTGCAGGACGGTAACTTTAAAGCGGCAATAACGCAACTGGAAGCGCTGGATAACCGTTATCCGTTCGGGCCTTACTCGCAGCAGGTGCAGTTGGATCTGATTTACGCTTACTACAAGAACGCCGATCTGCCGCTGGCTCAAGCCGCGATCGATCGCTTTATGCGTCTGAACCCTACCCATCCGAACATCGACTACGTACTTTATATGCGTGGCCTGACGGATATGGCGTTGGATGACAGTGCATTGCAGGGGTTCTTCGGTGTCGATCGCTCCGACCGCGACCCGCAGCACGCGCGTGATGCCTTCAACGATTTCTCAAAGCTGGTTCGTGGCTATCCGAACAGTCAGTATGTCACCGACGCGACCAAACGTCTGGTGTACCTGAAAGATCGTCTGGCCAAATATGAACTTTCCGTGGCGCAATACTACACCAAACGCGGCGCGTGGGTGGCAGTAGTTAATCGCGTAGAAGGAATGCTGCGTGATTACCCTGATACCCAGGCAACGCGCGACGGGTTAAAACTGATGGAAAATGCTTATCGCGAAATGCAAATGACGGCTCAAGCCGACAAAGTCGCGAAAATCATTGCCGCTAACGGCAGCAAAGCCTGATTAGCCTCTTTCATAAATACAGAACGGCAGCCTCGGCTGCCGTTTTTTTTGCCTTTTAGCGCCAAACTGAAACGGTTTAGCGTCAGGTTATCCCATCAAATATGGACGTCTTTTCCTGTTACTACAAGCACTATCAGCCGATATCCTGCCCTGACTCACAAAAAGGCTCACTTGACAAAAAGTGACAAAATTACGTGATTTACATCACACTTTTTGACATTGAGAGAGGTATGCTGGAGTTACCAAGACGGGAATGACAAGAGGTAACTTTATGACAATGAACATTACCAGCAAGCAAATGGACATCACCCCAGCTATTCGCCAGCACGTCGCGGACCGTCTCTCTAAACTGGACAAGTGGCAAACACATCTTATAAATCCACACATTATTTTGTCCAAAGAACCCCAGGGTTTTGTGGCCGATGCAACCATTAGTACGCCAAACGGCCAGCTCGTCGCGAGCGCCAGGCACGATGATATGTATACGGCCATCAACGACTTAATTAGCAAACTTGAGCGGCAGCTGAATAAAGTTCAGCACAAAGGTGAAGCACGCCGTACCAACGGCTCAATGAAAGACGCCGTCTTCGCCGAGAGTGAAGAAGAAGAAGAGTAATTTTCAAGTCAAACACCATTTGCAACGCGCCTCCGGGCGCGTTTTTTATTGACAGGTTTTAAACAGAGCGAGTAAGTTAACCCTCAGACTTGTCAGGAATCAGCCATGAGACATCAACCGTTTTTCTTCGCATTCTTTTTTACCTTCCCCTGAACGGGAGGCAATTCGTCGTGTGATAAAGAATGCGAAGACGAACAAACAGGCCTCCCAAAGTGGGAGGCCTTTTTTATGGACATCGAAAAGGTAGCGTTATGACTGAGATAAACCCCTTGCTGGCACTACGCGATAAAATTAGCGCCCTGGATGAGAAGCTGCTGGCCCTGCTGGCCGAGCGCCGCGGGCTTGCCGTAGAGGTTGGTAAAGCGAAGCTTGAGTCGCATCGCCCGGTTCGCGATATCGACCGCGAAAGAGACCTGCTTGAACGCCTGATTACGCTTGGCAAAGCGCATCATCTGGACGCACATTATATCACCCGCCTCTTCCAGCTCATTATTGAAGATTCTGTTCTGACCCAGCAGGCACTGCTGCAACAACATTTAAATAAAACCAATCCGCACTCTGCCCGCGTTGCCTTCCTAGGTCCGAAAGGCTCTTACTCTCACCTGGCTGCACGTCAGTATGCCGCACGCCATTTCGAACAGTTTATTGAAAGCGGCTGCGCCAAATTCCACGACATCTTTAATCAGGTTGAAACCGGCCAGGCAGATTACGCCGTGGTGCCTATCGAAAACACCAGTTCCGGGGCGATTAATGACGTATACGACCTGCTCCAGCACACCAGCCTGTCCATCGTCGGCGAGATGACGGTGCCTATCGATCACTGCGTGCTGGTCAGCGGTACCACGAATTTAGAAAAAATCGAAACGGTTTACAGCCATCCGCAGCCATTCCAGCAGTGCAGCCAGTTCATAAACCGCTACCCGCACTGGAAAATTGAATACTGCGAAAGCACTTCGGCGGCGATGGAAAAGGTTGCCCAGGCAAATTCGCCGCACGTTGCAGCGTTGGGCAGCGAAGCCGGCGGCGGGCTTTACGGATTGCAGGTGCTGGAACGCAATCTGGCAAATCAGACGCAGAATATTACTCGTTTTGTCGTACTGGCTCGCAAAGCAATAGATGTTTCAGAACAGGTGCCGGCGAAAACTACGCTGCTGATGGCGACGGGCCAGCAGGCCGGCGCGCTGGTTGAAGCACTATTGGTGCTCCGTAACCATAACCTGATCATGACCAAACTGGAGTCCCGCCCGATCAACGGTAATCCGTGGGAAGAGATGTTCTACCTGGATATCCAGGCTAACCTGCAGGATCTGGAGATGCAGAAAGCCCTGCGTGAGCTGGGTGAGATCACCCGCTCGATGAAAGTGCTGGGCAGCTACCCAAGCGAAAACGTCGTGCCTGTCGATCCCATCTGACGCCGGGATTAGCGGGCCAGCGTCAAACTGGCCCGCTATTGTTCTTTAAACTTCAGCTTAGGTAACCCGGCTACGCTTACGGCCAGCGTGAAAACGGCCCCTGATAGCGGGCACTCCGCAATTTCTGCGGCATCCATATTTTCACGCGTGGTGGTGATAAACAGCGTCTTCATTTCGTCGCCCCCAAAGCAGACCATCGTCGGGCAGCGCACCGGGAGCCTGTACTCTTCAAGAATATCCCCTTCCTGCGAAATCCTGGCAATACGATAGCCATCAAACAGCGCCGTCCAGTAACAGCCCTCAACGTCCATGGCGGCCCCATCGGGAATACCCTCACCCGCTGCAAAACGTCTGAACACCTCCCGCTTGCCAGGTTCACCCTGCTCGTTTAGCGGCGTCCGGTAGATGACGGCGTTTGGGGTATCAGAGGTATACATCCACTGTTTATCTTCGCTGAAGGCGAGACCGTTGGCGCCCATGATGTCATGCTGGATAACGTGCGGCGTTAAATCGCAGTCCACACGGCACAGCAGCGCCCCGTTATAATCCATTGGCCCCCAGAATGTGCCCGCGTAAAAGCGTCCATCGCGATCCGTCCCGCCGTCGTTGAACCGAGCAAGCTCGGGATTACTCGGGTTATCACAAACTTTTTGGGTTATCAGGCCGGTGCGGTTGGTCAGATAGATGCCGCTGCGCAGCGCGACAATTAATCCGCCTTTCTCGCGGAAGGCAAAACAGCCGACCTCCTCGGAGAACTGAATAACATCATGCTTACCGCTGGGAAGATGAAAACGATGGATCTCGTTTTCGAGAATATCCGTCCAGTAGAGGCTCTTCTCTTCATCGTGCCACGTCGGGCATTCGGGCAGGTGACCGGTGTAATCAAACAGAACTTGCGGCTGCGCCATCTCGGGTTTCCTTTTCGCAAAAAAAAGCCAGCGGATTTCCCGCTGGCTTTGATTATAAAACCTTTTTACCGTTACTGGCGGCTGTCATTTGCCTGGCGCAGCAAAGTCCGGCTTTCCGTCTGGAAACGCTGGGCGTAATCGCCAAACCAGTGTTCCACCTTACGGAAGCTGTCGATGAAGGCCTGCTTGTCGCCGTGCTCCAGAAGACCAATCGCCTCACCGAATCGCTTGTAGTAACGTTTGATCAGCGCAAGATTGCTTTCGGACGACATGATGATATCGGCGTAAAGCTGGGGATCCTGCGCAAACAGGCGTCCAACCATCGCCAGCTCCAGGCGGTAGATAGGTGACGAGAGCGCCAGAAGCTGCTCCAGCTGCACGTTCTCTTCGGCCAGATGCAGACCGTAGGCGAACGTGGCAAAGTGGCGCAGCGCCTGGATAAAGGCCATGTTCTGATCGTGCTCTACGGCGCTGGAACGGTGCAGACGCGCCCCCCACACCTGAATCTGCTCCAGGAACCACTGGTAGGCTTCCGGCTGACGGCCGTCACAGTAAACAACAACCTGTTTTGCCAGGCTGCCGCTGTCCGGTCCGAACATCGGGTGCAGGCCCAGAACTGGGCCGCTATGTGCCGCTAACATGGCCTGTAACGGACCATTTTTCACCGAAGCGAGGTCAACCAGCACGCAATCTTCCGGCAGCGTCGGGAGCTGGCCAATTACCTGTTCGGTCAGGTGGATAGGCACGCTGACGATAACCATGCCTGCATCTGCCATAACCTCCGCGGCGCGCGGCCAGTCTTCTTTTTCGAAGATCCGCACCTGATAGCCGGAAAGCGTGAGCATTTTTTCGAACAAGCGTCCCATCTGCCCGCCACCACCGACGATGACCACCGGCCTGAGCGTGGGTTGCAGCGTCTTGAAGCCTTTATCGTTTTCGCTCGAGTAGGACTCACGCATTACGCGGCGCAGCACATCTTCGATGAGATCGGGGGGGACGCCGAGCGTCTCAGCTTCTTTGCGGCGGGAGGCCAACATCGTTGCTTCGCGCTCGGGCACATAAATCGGTAAGCCGAAGCGGCTTTTTACTTCGCCAACTTCCGCTACCAGCTCAAGGCGCTTAGCCAACAGATCCAGCAGCGCCTTATCCACTCCGTCGATTTGATCGCGTAACGCGGTCAATTCAGCAACCATAATAAAACCTCTTATGCCTGACGTGCCGCAAGCGTACCGTTCAGATCGTGGTGGATCTCACGCAGCAGGCTTTCCGTGCTTTCCCAGTTGATGCAAGCATCAGTCACGGATACGCCGTATTTCATTTCGCTGCGCGGCTGCTCTGAAGATTGATTACCTTCGTGGATGTTACTTTCAATCATCAGGCCAATAATCGAACGGTTACCATCTTTAATCTGAGCGATAGCGGATTCTGCCACGCCCGGCTGACGGCGGTAGTCTTTGTTTGAATTTCCATGGCTGCAATCTATCATCAAGGCCGGACGCAGTCCCGCCTGTTCCATCTCTTTTTCACATTGGGCAACGTCTGCAGGGCTGTAGTTTGGCGCTTTCCCGCCGCGCAGGATCACGTGCCCGTCCGGATTACCCTGGGTCTGCAACAGGCAAACCTGACCCGCCTGGTTAATACCGACAAAGCGATGCGGCATCGCAGCAGCGCGCATAGCGTTGATAGCAGTGCCCAGGCTGCCGTCGGTACCGTTTTTAAAGCCCACCGGCATGGAAAGGCCTGAAGCCATTTCGCGGTGGGTCTGGGATTCGGTCGTGCGCGCGCCGATAGCAGACCAGCTAAAGAGATCGCCAAGGTATTGCGGGCTGTTCGGATCGAGCGCTTCCGTTGCCAGCGGTAGTCCCATGCTGACCAGTTCAACCAGCAGATGACGCGCAATTTTCAGACCTGCTTCCACATCAAAAGAGCCGTCCATGTGCGGATCGTTAATCAGCCCTTTCCAGCCCACGGTAGTACGTGGCTTTTCAAAGTAGACGCGCATGACGAGGTACAGACTATCGCTGACTTGTTCAGACAAGGTTTTAAAACGACGGGCATATTCAATCGCGGCTTCCGGGTCGTGGATCGAGCAAGGTCCACACACCACCAGCAGACGAGGATCGCGACCGGCGATAATGTCGGAGATGGTCTGGCGAGATTGCTGGATCTGCGCTTCCTGAGCGGCAGTAAGAGGGAACTCGGCTTTCAGCTGATCCGGAGTAATCAAAACCTGTTCGTCAGAAATATGTACGTTGTTCAGCGCGTCTTTTTGCATGATGGCGGTCCCGTTTAGCTCGTTTGCGATTGTCGTTTCTGGGTGAAGATATGCCTACCTTACCATGAGAAGTAAAGATTGCAATCCAAATTGCGTAAACAATACGTTACACACATCAACATCATGCCTTTAACAGGCCTTAATCGTAAATTAAATTGTACAACGCGCGGAGCTCGATGAATAAATATGCCTATGGATTGTGCAAAAATACAAATATTTGCCCCTGGGCCAGCGAAATCATTCACGCGCTTCTATGATCAGTTATCTTCTGATGAAGGACACAACTATGCGCCGCGCCTGTCTTGTCATGCTGGTCTTAACGCTCTCTGGCTGTTATCTCGATCCCTATGCTCCCGCGCCAAAGCCAGGCCCTACAGACTGGTATCAGGCGGGCTGGGACGATGCTATGGCAGGTGATCCCATAAGAAGTGATTTAGTCCTGGCCCATGTTCATAACGATGACGAGGTGGACAGACAAGAGTGGCTCAGGGGCTATGCCAAAGGCCAGCAGCGTATTTGCGATCCGGACTTCCTGAAGGTTCAGGGCAACGCCGGGAAATCCTTCCCGCAGAGCTGCGAAAAACTCCCCGATACCGAAGCGTTAAGAGCAACCTGGCAAACGGCGACCGATGCAGGGATAAAGGCGTCACGCCTTAATTAGTCAGCCATCGCACCTTGGCCGCTCCTCCCTTCAGAGCAAAAAAAAGGGCTGCCCAATGGCAGCCCTTTTATAGGGATGTCGCGTTAGCGAAATCTTACTTGGTAAGACGCTCTTTGATACGAGCAGATTTACCAGTACGCTCACGCAGGTAGTACAGTTTAGCTTTACGAACGGCACCACGACGTTTAACAGCAATGCTGTCGATTACCGGGGAGTGAGTCTGGAATACACGCTCAACACCTTCGCCGTTGGAAATTTTACGAACAGTGAATGCAGAGTGCAGACCGCGGTTACGGATTGCGATAACCACGCCCTCAAATGCCTGCAGACGTTTTTTAGAACCTTCAACGACCCATACTTTCACTTCCACGGAGTCGCCCGGACGGAAGGAAGGTACATCCTGTTTCATCTGTTCTTGTTCAATTTGCTTAATAATGTTGCTCATAATTTTATCTCTTATCCTGGGTAAACTGATGTATTGGGAGGTATTAACCTTGCCCATCATGTTTATGTTGCTGTTGTGCGTGCTCCCGTTGGAACTCCGCCAGCAACCTTGCTTGCTCTTCAGTCAGAGCCAGGTTTTCCAGAAGTTCAGGTCTTCTAAGCCAGGTGCGGCCCAGCGACTGTTTCAGGCGCCAACGGCGTATCTCGGCATGGTTGCCCGACAGTAACACCGCCGGTACTTCCATCCCTTCTAACACTTCAGGACGGGTATAGTGAGGACAGTCCAGCAACCCGTCAGCAAACGAATCTTCGATTGCTGATGCTTCATGGCCCAGTACTCCCGGAATAAACCGTGAGACGGAGTCAATCAGCGTCATTGCCGGTAACTCACCGCCGCTGAGAACGTAATCGCCGATTGACCATTCTTCGTCAATTTCGGTTTGGATCACGCGCTCATCGATTCCCTCGTAACGGCCACAAACCAGAATTAGCTTCTCATTTGTTGCCAGTTCACAGACGCCCGCCTGATCAAGCTTGCGCCCCTGAGGTGAAAGGTAGATAACCTTTGCGCCTTCCCCTGCCGCCGCTTTCGCTGCGTGGATGGCTTCCCTTAGCGGGTTAACCATCATGAGCATACCCGGTCCGCCGCCGTAAGGACGTTCGTCCACGGTACGGTGCCGGTCGTAAGCGAAGTCGCGAGGACTCCAGCTCTGGATGCTCAACAGGCCATTTTTAACTGCCCGGCCAGTTACCCCGTAATCGGTAATCGCGCGGAACATTTCTGGAAACAGGCTAACTACACCAATAAACACAAGCCTTTCCCCATCACGCCGTTGTTATTACCGTTTATCCGGAGGTTTAGAAACCAGGATCCCAATCTACTTCAATCGTTTGAGTAGCGAGATCGACTTTCTTGATAACCTGCCCATCGAGGAACGGAACCAGCCGCTCCTTGATACCGAACGCATCTTTCAGGTTTGCCTTAATGACGAGAACGTCATTGGAGCCGGTTTCCATCATGTCGATGACTTTACCTAGCTGATACCCCTGAGTTGTCACTACCTGGCAGCCCATAAGGTCTTTCCAGTAGTAGTCACCCTCTTCGAGGTTAGGCAACTGCGCAGAATCGATGACAATTTCGCAATTGGTCAACAGATTTGCGGCATCCCGATCGTCAACGCCTTTCAGCTTGATGATCAGATCCTGATTGTGGTGCTTCCAGCTTTCCAGCTGTACCTGCTGCCACTGACCCGCCTTCTGGATAAACCAGGGCTGATAGTCAAAAATGCTGTCGGCGTCTTCGGTGGAGGAAAACACTCTGAGCCAACCACGAATACCGTAGCAGGAGCCCATCTTGCCCAATACAATTGGGTTAACAGGAGCCTTTGCGGAGAGTTGATTGCTCATCATGACCACCGTGACAGATTAAGCTGCTTTCTTTGTAGCTTTGATCAGCGCAGATACGCGATCGGAAACGGTAGCACCAAGGCCAACCCAATGCTCGATGCGATCCAGATCCAGGCGGGAAGCCTCATCTTTTTCACCAGCGATAGGGTTGAAGAAGCCAACGCGCTCAATGAAGCGACCGTTACGTGCATTACGGCTGTCAGTAACAACAACCTGGTAGAACGGACGCTTTTTTGCGCCGTGACGTGCTAAACGAATAGTTACCATAACATCCTCTTTAGTGAATAAAACACCGGGCCCCATCGAGGGACGGAGCCCGGTGTCATATTAAAAGCCCGAAAATTTTACTCATTTGGGCGCAAAAAGCAATCTAAATGAGCTTAACGGCCTGGGAAACCTGGCGGCATCATACCTTTCATGCCGCGCATCATTTTCGCCATTCCGCCTTTTTTCATCTTCTTCATCATGCGCTGCATGTCGTCGAATTGTTTAAGAAGGCGGTTGACGTCCTGAACCTGCATACCGGAACCCTGCGCGATACGGCGCTTGCGGGAGCCTTTAATGATTTCTGGCTGGGCGCGTTCTTTCAGCGTCATGGAGTTAATAATCGCCTCCATGCGCACCAGCACTTTGTCGTCCATCTGCGATTTAACGTTGTCCGGCAGCTGGCCCATGCCCGGCAGCTTGCTCATCATGCTCGCCATACCGCCCATGTTTTTCATCTGCTTGAGCTGCTCAAGGAAGTCGTTGAGGTCGAACCCGTCGCCCTTTTTCAGCTTGCTGGCAAGTTTTTCTGCCTGCGCGCGGTCAACTTTGCTTTCAATATCTTCGATAAGCGAGAGCACGTCGCCCATCCCCAGAATACGGGAGGCAATACGATCCGGGTGGAACGGCTCCAGCGCTTCGGTTTTCTCGCCAACGCCGAGGAACTTGATTGGCTTACCGGTGATATGACGAATGGACAGCGCAGCACCACCGCGTGCGTCACCGTCGACCTTGGTCAGTACCACACCGGTCAGCGGCAGCGCTTCGTTGAAGGCTTTCGCGGTGTTCGCGGCATCCTGGCCGGTCATCGCATCTACCACAAACAGCGTTTCAACCGGGTTAATCGCGGCGTGAACCTGTTTGATTTCGTCCATCATCGCTTCGTCAACGTGCAGACGACCGGCGGTATCCACCAGCAGCACGTCGAAGAACTTCAGCTTCGCTTCTTTCAGCGCGGCGTTAACAATATCGACAGGCTTTTGCCCGACGTCAGACGGGAAAAACTCCACGCCAACCTGTTCGGCCAGCGTTTCCAGCTGTTTGATCGCCGCAGGGCGATAGACGTCGGCGGAGACGACCAGCACTTTCTTTTTGTGCTTTTCACGCAGGAACTTACCCAGCTTACCGACGCTGGTGGTTTTACCTGCACCCTGCAGGCCCGCCATCAGCACAACGGCTGGTGGCTGCGCGGCGAGGTCCAGCACGGCATTTTCTTCGCCCATTGCTGCCACCAGTTCGGCGCGGACAATTTTGACGAACTCCTGACCCGGAGTCAGGCTCTTGTTAACTTCATGGCCAACCGCTTTTTCTTTTACGCGGCTGATGAAATCCCGCACGACCGGCAGCGCAACGTCCGCTTCCAGCAGGGCCATACGCACCTCGCGCAGGGTTTCTTTAACGTTCTCTTCAGTCAGCCGCCCACGGCCGCTGATATTGCGCAAGGTACGCGACAGACGGTCAGTTAAATTATCAAACATTGTATTTTGCCTAACGTGGTAACTAAGGCCGCGGTACGCGACACAAAACAGAATTTGGCGGATTATAACATGAAGCCGCCCGGCATGTGATGCAACGGTTAGAGTTGGAGCAGGCGGCTGGTAACGTTATACTGCCTTTTTTCATCTCTGGCTAATTGACCGACACCTTATATGCCTGTTTTCGCCATCCTTGCGCTTGTAGCCTACTCCGTCAGCCTTGCGCTGATCATTCCCGGACTGCTTCGGAAGAACAGTGCGTGGCGCCGCTTAGCCATTTTATCGGCCACCATTGCGCTTATCAGTCATGCCCTGGCGCTGGAATCCAGAATTTTTACCGGCGATGGCGGACAGAACCTTAGCCTGCTAAACGTCGGCTCGCTGGTCAGCCTAATGATCTGTACAGTAATGACGATCGTTGCCTCACGTAACCGCGGCTGGCTACTATTGCCTATTGTCTACGCCTTTGCGCTGATCAATCTGGCTTTAGCCAGTTTTATGCCTAACGAATTCATCACCCATCTGGAAGCCACACCGGGCATGATGATTCATATTGGTCTCGCGCTCTTTGCCTACGCTACGCTTATCATTGCCGCGCTCTATGCCCTGCAGCTTGCCTGGATAGACTACCAGCTGAAGAACAAGAAACTGGCGTTCAGCGCGGAGATGCCGCCGCTGATGGTTATTGAGCGTAAAATGTTTCATATCACCCAAGTAGGCGTGGTACTGCTTACCCTCACGCTCTCCACCGGCCTGTTCTACATGCATAATCTGTTCAGCATGGAAAACGTCGATAAAGCCGTGCTGTCGATTCTCGCATGGTTTGTCTACGTCGTTCTGCTGTGGGGGCACTATCATGAAGGCTGGCGCGGTCGCCGCGTGGTGTGGTTCAACGTCGCCGGTGCGGCGATTCTTACCCTTGCCTACTTCGGTAGCCGGGTCCTGCAACAGTTTGTTAGCTAACCTGCATTATTAAAGGACAACCCTTTTGGAACACATCTCAACCACCACGCTGATCGTCACCCTGATCATCATGGTGGTGGTTTCAGCGTACTTCTCCGGTTCAGAAACCGGCATGATGACGTTAAACCGCTATCGCCTGCGCCACCTTGCCAAACAGGGCAACCGCGCGGCCAAACGCGTCGAGAAATTACTTCGCAAACCAGACCGTTTAATCAGTCTGGTGCTGATTGGTAATAATCTTGTCAACATCCTTGCTTCGGCGCTCGCTACGATTGTCGGCATGCGTCTGTATGGCGATGCAGGCGTGGCAATCGCAACCGGCGTACTGACCTTTATCGTGCTGATTTTTGCGGAAGTGCTGCCAAAAACCATCGCCGCCCTCTATCCGGAAAAAGTCGCCTTCCCGAGCAGCGTCCTGCTTGGCCCGCTGCAAATTCTGATGATGCCGCTGGTCTGGCTGCTGAACGTCATTACCCGTATGCTGATGCGCATGGTGGGGATAAAGACGGATAACGTGATCAGCGCCGCGCTCAGTAAAGACGAGCTGCGCACTATCGTGCATGAATCCCATTCGAAGATTTCCCGCCGTAACCAGGACATGCTGCTGTCGGTGCTGGACCTGGAAAAGATGAGCGTCGACGACATTATGGTGCCGCGCAACGAAATCGTCGGTATCGATATCAACGACGACTGGAAATCCATCGTCCGCCAGCTGACCCACTCTCCCCATGGCCGCATCGTGCTCTACCGCGATACGCTGGACGATGCCATGAGCATGCTGCGCGTGCGCGAAGCCTACCGCCTGATGACGGAAAAGCAGGAGTTCACCAAAGAAACGCTGCTGCGCGCCGCCGATGAAATCTACTTTGTTCCGGAAGGCACACCGCTGAGCGTGCAGTTGGTCAAATTCCAGCGTAACAAGAAGAAAGTTGGCCTCGTGGTGGACGAGTACGGTGACATACAGGGGCTGGTCACGGTAGAAGATATTCTTGAAGAGATCGTCGGTGACTTCACCACGTCAATGTCCCCAACGCTCGCCGAAGAGGTCACGCCGCAGAACGACGGCTCGGTGATCATCGAAGGCAGCGCCAACGTGCGCGAAATCAACAAGGCGTTCAACTGGACGCTGCCGGAAGACGAAGCCCGCACCGTTAACGGCATGCTGCTGGAAGAGCTACAGGAAATCCCGGCGAACGACACGCGCGTGCGTATCCTGCAATACGATATTGATATTCTGGACGTGCAGGACAACATGATTAAGCAGGTGCGCGTCACGCCCGTTACGCCACTGCGACAGAGCGTCGAGGAATAACAGGCAAAGAAAAGCCAGCCGCTAAGGGCTGGCTTTTTTTTCGGGCAAACTTACTTCGCTTTTGCCACGGAAACCATCGCGGCGCGAATGGTGCGGCCATTCAGGGTGTAACCCTTCTGCATCACCATCAGCACGTGGTTTGGCTCAACCTCTTCGGACTCAACCATGGCAATCGCCTGGTGAACGTCCGGGTTGAACGGCACGTTAGTCTCGCCAACCACTTCCACGCCGAATTTGCGAACCACGTCCAGCATGGATTTCTGGGTCAGTTCGATACCTTCGATCATCGCCGCCAGATCCGCATTGGATTTGTCAGCAACTTCGAGCGCGCGGTCAAGGCTGTCGATAACCGGCAGCAGTTCGTTGACGAATTTATCCAGCGCGAACTTGTGCGCCTTCTCAATATCTAACTCGGTACGACGGCGCAGGTTTTCCATCTCGGCTTTGGTGCGCAACAGGCTATCGCGCTCACGCTGCTGGACTTCTTCAAGCTGTGCGGTCAGATCGGCAATCTGTTCGTCGCGCGGATCCACCACCTCGGCACCTTCTACGGCCTCGACTTCTTCGTGGCTGTCCATTGCAATTTCGTCTGAGACTTGCTCGTCTGGTGTTTTCTGTTCTTTACTACTCATGAAATTCTCCGCGTTTTTAGCATTCATCTCGCTGGTTCGCTTATTATGGGGATCAGTTTCCGGGATTCAAGGGAACGTGACATATTGTCATAAACGTTTGCGTAATAAGGACCACCACGATGACGACCACGATCAAGAACGCCCATTTTAACTGCATTGGCATCGTTGGGCATCCCCGTCACCCTACCGCACTTACCACGCACGAAATGCTCTATCGCTGGCTGTGTGTCAAAGGTTACGACGTTATCGTGGAACAGCAAATTGCCCAGGAGCTGGACCTCAAGAATGTGAAAACCGGCACGCTGGCAGAAATTGGTCAGCTTGCCGACCTGGCCGTGGTCGTTGGCGGCGACGGCAATATGCTTGGCGCGGCCCGCGTACTGGCCCGTTACGATATCAAAGTTATCGGCATCAACCGTGGCAATCTGGGCTTTCTGACTGACCTTGACCCGGACAACGCCCAGCAGCAGCTGGCGGACGTGCTGGAAGGCCATTACATCAGTGAAAAACGTTTTTTGCTTGAAGCCCAGGTATGCCAGCACGACAAGGCCACCCGTCTGAGCACCGCCATCAATGAGGTCGTTCTGCATCCCGGCAAAATCGCACACATGATTGAATTTGAAGTCTACATTGATGAAATCTTCGCGTTCTCCCAGCGTTCCGATGGCCTGATTATCTCCACGCCCACTGGCTCCACGGCCTATTCGCTTTCAGCTGGAGGCCCGATACTGACCCCTTCGCTGGATGCGATAACGCTGGTGCCTATGTTTCCGCACACGCTGTCGGCGCGCCCGCTTGTTATCAATAGTAGTAGCACCATCCGCCTGCGTTTTTCGCACATGCGCAGCGACCTTGAGATCAGCTGCGACAGCCAGATCGCTCTGCCAATACAGGAAGGTGAAGACGTGCTGATCCGCCGCTGTGATTACCATCTCAATCTTATCCATCCAAAAGACTACAGCTATTTCAATACGTTGAGCTCGAAACTCGGTTGGTCAAAAAAATTGTTCTAAAAAGTCACCGGGCCACTTTACTGTATATAATACCAGGCTATACTGTATGCAATTACAGTCATGGTTTTTCGTACAGGAAGGTGGCTATGCTCGCTCAACTCACCATCAATAACTTCGCAATTGTTCGTGAACTGGAAATCGATTTTCACCAAGGTATGACCGCCATCACCGGCGAAACCGGTGCCGGTAAATCAATTGCGATTGATGCTCTGGGGCTGTGCCTGGGCGGCCGCGCCGAAGCGGATATGGTACGCCGGGGCGCAACCCGCGCCGATCTTTGCGCCCGTTTCTCTCTGAAAGATACCCCTGCCGCCCTGCGCTGGCTGGAAGAGAACCAGCTTGAAGAGGGCCGCGAGTGCCTGCTGCGCCGTGTCATCAGCAGCGACGGCCGCTCCCGTGGCTTCATCAACGGCACCGCCGTACCGCTTTCTCAGCTGCGCGACCTCGGCCAGCTGCTGATTCAGATTCACGGTCAGCATGCTCACCAGCTGCTGCTAAAACCGGAACATCAAAAAAACCTGCTGGACGGCTACGCTGGGGAGCAATCCCTTATTGCACAAATGGCGGAGCGTTACCGCGCATGGCACCAGAGCTGCCGCGACCTTGCGCAGCATCAGCAGCTTGCTCAGGAGCGCGCTTCCCGCGCCGAGCTGCTCAACTATCAACTAAAAGAGCTGAACGAATTCGCCCCCGTTGCCGGCGAGTTCGAACAGATCGACGAAGAGTACAAACGCCTGGCAAACAGCGGTCAGCTGCTGTCCACCAGCCAGCAGGCGCTCAGCATTCTGGCAAATGGCGAAGGCAGCGACCTGCAGAGTCAGCTCTACAGCGTGCGCCAGCTGATGACCGAACTGGTCGGGCTGGACGACAAGCTTTCCGGCGTGCTCGATATGCTGGAAGAAGCCGCCATCCAAATTTCGGAGGCCAGCGACGAGCTGCGCCACTATTGCGACCATCTGGATCTCGATCCAAACCGGTTATACGAGCTGGAGCAGCGTATCTCCCGGCAAATCGCCCTGGCGCGTAAGCACCATATCTCCCCGGAAGAGCTGCCGCTGTTCCACCAGAAGCTGCTTGAAGAACAGCAGCAGCTGGACGATCAGGCCAGCTCGCAGGATGAGCTGATGCAGGCCGTGGCGCTTCACCATCAACAGGCTCTGTCCGTGGCTCACGAACTGCATCAGCGTCGGGTTCATTACGCCGCTGAACTGTGCGGGTTAATCACCGAAAGTATGCATTCGCTTTCCATGCCGCACGGCAAACTGGCTATCGACGTAGAATTTAATGAAAATCACCTTACCGCAGAAGGCGCTGACCGTATCGACTTCCGCGTCACCACCAACCCGGGGCAGCCGTTACAACCGCTGGCAAAAGTGGCTTCTGGCGGTGAACTGTCGCGCATTGCGCTGGCTATTCAGGTGATTACCGCCCGTAAAATGGAAACGCCGGCGCTGATTTTCGATGAGGTGGACGTCGGGATCAGTGGACCCACCGCAGCCGTAGTCGGAAAATTACTGCGTCAGTTGGGTGAATCCACTCAGGTAATGTGTGTGACTCACCTCCCGCAGGTCGCGGGTTGTGGACATCAGCACTTTTACGTCAGCAAAGAGACCGACGGCGAAATGACCGAAACCCACATGCAGCCGCTTGATAAGCGCTCTCGCCTGCAGGAACTGGCCCGCTTGCTCGGCGGTAGCGAAGTGACCCGCAACACGCTGGCTAATGCTAAAGAGCTTCTCGCGGCCTGAGTCACCACAGCGGTACGGGAATAGTTTATGCCGTGACCTGTGCAAATAAACAGCATTCAGGCCACACTTTGCGAATTGCGCAGCTTTTAAGCCAACTTTTTTGCCCTCTCACGGTCTGAGTTGAGCGCCTTAAGGTTTTAAACTGCGAAAAGGTTTATTATCATCGGCATATTACGAATGAGCCACGTGCTGCTCGGGCCCGAAAAGGAATCAAATCACTATGCGCTGTAAAACGCTGACTGCTGCCGCAGCGGTTCTTCTTATGTTGACCGCCGGCTGTTCCACTCTGGAGCGAGTGGTTTACCGCCCCGATATCAACCAGGGGAACTACCTGACACCGAATGACGTGTCGAAGATCCGCACAGGTATGACCCAACAGCAGGTTGCTTATGCCCTGGGTACGCCGATGATGAGCGATCCGTTTGGTACCAACACCTGGTTCTACGTGTTCCGCCAGCAGCCTGGCCATGAAAGCGTGACTCAGCAAACGCTGACCCTAACCTTCAACAGCAGCGGCGTACTGACTAATATCGACAACAAGCCGAAGCTGGAAAAAAAGTAGTCCGCTAGCTTGCTGATCGAAAAAGGCGCCAAAGGCGCCTTTTTTATGTTTCCGATAGGGGCAAATTACTCTTTCTTCGTGGCTTTCTCCGCGCGCTGACGACGAAGCTCCTTTGGATCCGCAATTAGCGGGCGGTAGATCTCCACCCTGTCTGCGTCATTAAGCACGTCAGAAAGTTTTACCGGGCGGCTATAGACGCCCACTTTGTTTTTAGCCAGATCGATATCGCTGCGCAGCTCTAGCAGGCCCGAAGCAATAATTGCCTGCTCCACTGTGCTACCAGCGGGCAGCGAAACTCGCCGCAGGTACTGCTTCTGTGGCAGGGCGTAAACCACCTCAACGCAGATGTCAGGCGACACGGTAAACCTCTTTTGCCCGCACGGTGAACGCCTGTACCATGCTTCCGGCAAGCTCTTTGAAGATGCGGCCAAACGCCAGCTCAATCAGCTTGTTGGTAAACTCAAAATCAAGCTGGAACTCAATGCGGCAGGCTTCTTCACTGAGCGGCGTAAACCTCCAGCCGCCCATCAGAGATTTGAAGGGGCCGTCGACCAGGTGCATCAGAATGCTCTGGTTGCTGTGAAGCGTATTACGGGTAGTAAAAGTTTTGCTGATCCCCGCTTTGGATACGTCAACCGCGGCGGTCATCTGGTCCGGGGAGGCGTCGATAACCCGGCTGCCGGTGCAACCAGGTAAAAAGTCCGGGTAGGATTTCACGTCATTCACTAACTGATACATCTGCTCGGCGCTGTAGGGCACCAGAGCAGTACGACTGATCTGCGGCATAGCATTTCCTGTGGGTCATCCAACGCATAAATAATAACATTTATCCTCACGCAATGAAAAACTCTCGGCGCCGGGCATGCTAAGATATCTGCTTTCCGCCCGTGAGCTACGCGGGGTGTCTTTGAACTCTTGATTGCGTATACTGAGCAGCACTATGACTAAGAAAAAAGCAAACAAACCAGGCTCAGCCACCATTGCGCAGAATAAGCGCGCCCGTCACGAATATTTTATCGAAGATGAATTTGAAGCGGGCCTCGTACTGCAAGGCTGGGAAGTAAAATCTCTGCGTGCCGGGAAGGCGAACATCAGCGACAGCTACGTCATTTTGATCGACGGCGAAGCATTCCTGTTTGGAGCTAACTTCATCCCGCTGAATGTGGCCTCAAGCCATGTTGTCTGCGACCCAACGCGTACCCGTAAACTGCTGCTGAACCAGCGCGAGCTGGATAACCTCTATGGCAGCATCAACCGCGATGGCTACACCGTGGTCGCCCTCTCTCTGTACTGGAAAAATGCCTGGTGCAAAGTGAAAATCGGCGTCGCCAAAGGTAAAAAGCAGTACGACAAGCGTACCGATCTTAAAGATCGTGAATGGGCGGTAGATAAAGCGCGCATTATGAAACACGCCGGTCGCTAATTGCTTTCCTGCTGGCCCTTAATGCTAAGGGCCAGCATTAAATCTTCCATATTTATTTGCCATTACATCAAGCATGTACTAGCACCAAATAATGACACCTGCAACGCAAAAATTAATTTCAGCAATAAAAATGTCGAAGGATATATGATATTGTATATTTCGCCTTTGGCTCATTTTGACGAAGTTGGCATTTTTACAATTTAGTGAAATAAATCCCCAGCCTCACACTTAAGTATTAGTCATTTTTTCTGGCTAATACCCACACACCTTTTATGCATAATACCCGCACAATTGCGAAGTATAGCGTAGATAATTTTACCTGCCTGATTTTTAAATAAAACCATTAAAATCAGCAAGATAACATCATATAAACTTCTACAACCTTACCTCCCTTTGTACATGTCATTTTTTCGCATCGTTACACCGCCCAAACTTCATCATTACTTAACTATTAATTAAACACAGCTTCATTTGCGCTTTGTTTTATTCCTGTCTATATCATCAATAGCCCGGATTAAAAAAGTTAATGCATTATGATTCTTAGATTTAATTAAGAACGGTCGCGCCCAACAAAACCACTATTTATCCCCTCTGTAAGCCAGCATTTTTTGCTGGCAGGGATCGTGCGCCCTTAATTTAACTGATGCCTATCCCGGGAAAGTTTACTTACTTAAGTTCCGTTTAAGACTACACCCACGTTCATCCCGAATGGAGTGATAACAATGCGATCAATATCCGTCATCTCAAAATTAACCGGCGTAACTAATAACGTTGAAGCCTCTGAAATTACGCTGAATGCGCCGTCGATTGTCGAGCTTAAGGCCGAACGTGCCGATATCGCCAGCATTGTGCGCTCCAACCAGGACATGATCGTTACGCTGCGTGACGGTGAAGTTATCACCGTTAAAAACTTCTATGCGTACGCCGATCAAGGTGGTAACCAGCTGGTGCTGGAGGACAGTAACGGTGCGCTGTGGTGGGTACAGGATACCTCAGGGGGCTTCCATTTCGAATCCATTGCCAACATTGATGAGCTGATGACCGCCACGGGTGCGCACTCAGAAGGAGGCGCTATCTGGCCGTGGGTACTGGGCGGCGTAGCCGTTGCTGCAGGAATCGGTATCGCAGCCGGTAGCGGAGGCGGCGGAGGTGGTGGCAGTGACGATTCAAATAATGGCGGCAATGGCGGCAACGACGGCGGTGGTGATGGCGGTGGTGATGGTGATAACGGCAGTCCCGGTGGCTCCAACGGTGATACTACCCCTCCTACAGCCCCAGCAAATCTTGCCGTATCTGGCGACGGTAAAACTGTAACCGGTACCGCTGAGCCTGGAAGTACCGTCACCGTTAAAGACGGCAACGGCCAGATAATAGGTAAGGGCACGGCGGGCAGCGATGGTCACTTTACGATCCCGGTGACTAATCCGCAGATCGGCGGCGAAAAGCTGGACGTAACCGCAACCGACAAAGCAGGAAATACCGGCCCGGCAGCTACTGTCACCGCACCTGATGTCCCGGCGCCGGCTACGCCTGAGATCGCCAGTATCATCGATGATATTGCACCAAACGCGGGCATTACTGCCAAAAATCAGGCAACCGATGACAACACCCCTACCCTGCAGGGTTACGGGACCGCCGGTTCGATCGTGCATATTTATGACAATGGCAAAGAAATTGGCACCGCCGCTGTGAACGCTCAGGGTAACTGGAATTTCACTCCTGGCAGCGCTTTAGCCGACGGCAGCCACGCATTAACGGCGATCGCCGTTAATGTAAGAGGAGAAAGCGGCCCTTCCGCCAGCTACACAATCATCGTTGATACTACAGCCCCGGATGCCCCTTCTATCGATCCGCTGCTGGATAAAGTAGGTGCCGTTACCGGCGTGATTGGCACTAACAGCCCAACGGATGAGTCAAAGCCGGTCATCAGCGGCAAAGGCGAACCTGGTGATACCGTTACCCTGTCCGATAACGGAAAGGTCATTGCCCAAATCAAAGTCGACAGCAGCGGGAACTGGACGTTTACCCCGAAAGGCCCGTTAGCGGAAGGTTCACACAGCATCACCCTGCAGCAAACCGACCCGGCAGGAAACGTCAGCGTGACGAAAACCCTGCCCACCTTCACCGTCGACACAACACCGCCAGCAGCACCAACAGCCTTAACCGTATCGGCAGACGGTAAAACCGTCACGGGCACCGCTGAGGTTGGCAGCACTGTAACAATCAAAGACGGCATCGGAAACGTCATCGGTACTGGCACCGCAGGGAGCAATGGACACTTTACTATTGCGGTTACTACACCGCAGATAAGTGGTGAAACGCTTGGTGTCTCTGCGACAGACAAAGCGGGCAATACCAGCCCATCAGCCACCGTCTCCGCACCGGATATCCCTCTGCCCGCGACGCCAGAAATAGCCAATATCATCGATGACGTCGCGCCAATTGCCGGCATTACCCCCAATAATCAGCAGACGGACGACAGCACCCCTACCCTGCAGGGCTACGGCACCGCCGGTTCAGTTGTGCATATCTACGATAACGGCACAGAAATCGGCACTGCCGATGTGAACGATCAGGGCAACTGGAGCTTTACGCCGGGCAGCGCCCTGGCCGACGGCAGCCATGCGTTTACGGCGGTAGCGGTCAATATCAAGGGGGAAAGCTCTCCTTCTGCAAGCTACACCGTCGTTGTTGATACCATTGCTCCGGATGCGCCAACCGTCACCCCGCTGGTCGATAACGCGGGCACCATTACAGGAGCCATCGGTACCAACGCGCCTACGGACGAATCGAAACCAGCGCTTAACGGTAAAGGAGAGCCGGGCGATACCGTCACTATCTACGACAACAATGTCATGATTGCGCAGGTAACGGTAAACAGCGAAGGCAACTGGACATATACCCCGACAGACCCGCTGGCAGACGGCACTCATACTATCACCCTGGAACAGGCAGACCCGGCAGGTAACGTCAGCAGCACCACGACCCTGCCGACCTTTACCATTGATACGACGCCGCCTGATGCCGCAACGGAACTTGCTACAAGCCTTGATGGCACTACAGTCAGCGGCACGGCAGAAGCTGGTGCAAGCATCAGCGTATACGACAGCAATGGTACATTCCTCGGTTCGGCAACCGTGGATACAGGGGGTAAGTTTACCGCCGATATCACCCCAGCCCAGACACAGGGCGGGAACCTGACGGTTAAAATAGAGGACGGTGCCGGGAACGTTGGCGACAACGCGACGGTTCCCGCCTCCAATTCCGGCTTCCCAACCGTCCCTGTGCTGGTTTCTGTAACCGACGATACGGGAGCGATCGTCGGCACGATAAGCAGCGGCAGCGCGACCGATGACAGCACGCCGACCCTGGTCGGCACCGGAGAAGCGGGCAGCACGGTCACTATTTTAAACAACGGGGCTAGCATTGGCACGGCTCTCGTTAACGGGTCTGGGAACTGGACATTCACGCCAGATCCCGCTCTGGCAGACGGCACCTACAACCTCACCTTCAACGCGACAAACGACAAAGGCACCAGCGGCACATCTTCGTCCTTCACGCTGAGCGTTGACACGGCCCCCCCTGCCGACCCGGTAGTGCAGGCTGTTTCCGTAGATGGGTTAACGGTGACCGGGACAGCCGAGGCGGGCAGTCAGATCGCGATTAAAAACGCAGGCGGCGACACGATCGGCACCGCTACCGCCGACGGTAGCGGTAATTTTAGCGTGACGATTTCACCGGCGCAGACCAATGGCGAAGCGCTCACGGCAACCGCAACTGACAAGGCAGGTAACGCCAGCGGCGCGACAAATTTCAACGCGCTTGATAATACGGCCCCAACAGCACCAGGCGATCTCGTCGTATCTGCTGATGGCCTTCATGTCACCGGCACCGCAGAGCCAGGCAGCACGGTCATTATCAAAGACGCTGATAACAAAGTCCTGGGCACAGGCCAGGCCGACCCGGTCACCGGCGCTTTCGATATATCTCCGTTGGATCCTGCCCAGACTAACGGTGAAGTGCTTACCGTAAATGCGACAGACGGTGCGGGAAACACCAGCCCGGACGGCAACGTAGTCGCCCAGGACTCCACCCTTCCGCAAGCGCCGACGGGCGTAGCTGTCTCCGACGACGGTACGACGGTGACGGGCACCGCCGAAGCGGGTAGCACCGTCACCGTCAAAGATGATACCGGCACCACAATTGGCGAAGGTAAGGCCGACGATAAAGGCAGCTTCAGCGTACCGATTACCCCGCCGCAGACCAACGGCGAAACGCTGGACGTGACGGCAACGGATAAAGCGGGCAATACGGGTCCGGCTGCCGAAACGACCGCCCCGGACCTCACCGCACCAGATACGCCGGTTATTTCAGCCGTTATTGATAATGTGGATACCGTCACCGGTAACGTCATCAGCGGGCAGCCAACCAATGACGACAGGCCCCAGATCACCGGCACAGCAGACGTTGGCTCAACCGTGAATATCTATGACAACGGCACGCTTCTCACCAGCATTGTCATCGACGGCACGGGAACCTGGAGCTTTACCCCAGCCATCGCGCTGGGTCAGGGCCTGCATAATCTGACCGTTACGGCTTCCGATGCCGCAGGCAACACCAGCCCGGCGGCTACATTCAGCTTCGTCGTGGATACCGTAAGGCCGCTCGCGGCAACGATCACGCAGATCAGCGACGACGTGGGAACCCTCACGGGCACCGTTGCTAATAACGGCGTCAGCAACGATCCAACGCCAACCCTTAGCGGTACGGGCGAACCAAACACCTTTGTAAGCATTTACGATGGCGATACGCTGCTGACTACCCTGACAGTGGGCGACTCGGGAACCTGGACCTACACCACGGCGAACAGGGCTGACGGCGTACACAGCTTCACGGTCACCGCTGCGGATGGGGCTGGTAACACCACGCCTCGTTCCGACGTTTACACCGTTACCATCGACACCGGCATTCCGGCAACGCCTGCGTTTACCAACGCGTTCGATAACGCAGGCTCGGTGACAACCCCGCTGCTCAGCGGCGCGGTGACCGATGATACCCAGCCGCAGTTCAACGGCACGGGGGCCAGCGGTTCGACCATTACGCTGTATGAAGGCACAACGGCCATCGGCACCGCAACCGTAGACGGCAGCGGCAACTGGACCATTACCCCTGCACAGCCGTTAAGCGAAGGGGCGCACTCGCTAACAGCCATCGCCTCTGACGCAGCCGGTAACGCCAGTCCGGCAGCAGGCTTTACCCTGACGGTGGATACCACCCCTCCTGGCGCACCGCAAATCCTTTTGGCGCAGGGAGATGTAGCCGGTACGCCTGCCGATATTACCAACGGTGGCAGCACGCAAAGCGGCGATCCGCTTCTCTCCGGGAAAGGCGAAGCGGGCGCGAAAATTGAGATCTTTGAGAATGGCGTCTCATTGGGCACCACTACCGTGCTGGGTGACGGCACATGGTCCCTCACGCCAGCACCGGCTCTGGGACAGGGCACACACACGCTGACCGCGGTCGCAACGGATGTTGCAGGCAACGCCGGTGTTCCTTCCGCAGGCTTTACGCTGACGGTCGACAACGTGGTGCCTGACGCGCCACAAGCGCCGGTTATCAACGATGACCAGGCGCCAGGGTTGGGCACCGTCGCCCCGGATGGTGAAACCAACGACACCACGCCAATCTTTACCGGAACGGGTACGGCTGGCGATACCATCACGATCTATAACAACGGTACGACAGAGCTGGGCAGCGCGACGGTCCGTGCCGATGGCACATGGAGCGTCACACCTGCCACGCCGCTGCCGGAAGGCACCTATAACATCACCGCGGTTGCAACGGACCCGGCAGGTAACAGTAGCCAGCCGTCCAATACGGTCAGTTTCGATGTGGATACGTCGGCTCCTGATACGCCAGAAATTACGTTCGCAAACGATAATGTTGGCGATCTCACGGGCAACCAGATTAGCGGCAGCACTACCGATGACAACCTTCCTGCTTTCCAGGGGATGGGCAACGAAGGCGACACCATCACGCTTTATAACGGTACCAATGTTATCGGCACGGCGGTAGTGACCACGGGTGGTGTCTGGACGATTACCCCCTCTACACCGTTGCCTGACGGTGCCTACAGCCTGACCGCAACGGCCACAGATCCTGCTGGCAACATCAGCCTGGTATCGAATACGTTTGATCTCATCGTTAATACCACGCCGCTGAACGCACCGGTCCTGAACGCAGCGGTAGACGACGACGTGCCAGCCACACCGATTCAACTGCTCGACGGCAGCGCCACCAACGACTCCACGCCAACCCTGAGCGGCACCGGCACCGTGGGCAGCACCATTACCGTTTATGAAAACGACGGGACTACCGCGCTGGGCAGCGCTGTGGTCGGTGCGGATGGCACCTGGACGATTACTACTTCAACGCTCGCAGACGGCGAGCATACGCTGAAACTGGGTGCGACCAATGCGGCTGGCAACGTCATTGCACCAGCGGAAGCCATCAGCATCACCGTGGATAACACGCCGCCGGATGCGCCTGTTGTTACGGCTCCGACCGATCCTACCGGAACCTTGATTAGCGGCACGGCGGAAGCCGGAAGCACGGTAATTATCAAAGATGCCCAGGGGAATATATTAGGCAGCGCCGTAACCGATGGAACGCCGGGGCCAGGCGCTACCGGCAACTGGACGGTAACTGTCTTCCCGGCACAAACCAGGGGAGGGGCACTAACGGCAACCGCACAGGATCCGGCGGGCAACCAAAGCGGTGAAACAGGGTTTACTGCGGTAACATCCGGCCTTCCTCAGCCGCCGGTGATCAATACCGTGGCGGACGATGCTGGCACAATTGTCGGCAACCTCACAAACGGCGCAAGCACCGACGATACCCTGCCAACGCTAACCGGATCGGGTGCGGCGGTTAACGCCATCGTTAATATCTATGTGGATGGTGTGTTATTCACCACGGTGGAAGCGGATAACCTCGGCAACTGGAACTACCAGTTCACACAAGCGCTCGCCCAGGGGACACACACCTTTGCCGTCAGCCAGACGACAACGGATTTCCTGACCAGCGGCCAGTCGCCGCAGTTCACCATCGTCGTAGATACCGCTGCGCCAGCCATTCCGGCAATTACCTCAGTAACTGACGACGTCACGCCGGGAACCGGCCTGCTGAACAGCGATGATGCCACTAACGACCCGCGCCCGACAATCACCGGTACCGGCGAGATTGGCTCGACTATTAATGTGCTCAGCGACGGCGTCTCCGTCGGCAGCGTTGTTGTTGGCCCTACGGGGAGCTGGAGCTTAATTCCCGGTGCCGACCTTCCTGATGGGCAGCATAACCTGACGGTAACCTCCACGGACTCCGCAGGAAACACAACCGTCTCTTCGGCCGGGTTCGTGGTGAACGTAGATACCACCCTCCCATCCGCCCCTGTTATCACGGCGGTGGCTGATGATGGCCCAACGCCTGGACCGGTTATCTCCGGCCAGCCAACCAATGACAATACGCCTACCCTGACCGGCACCGCGGAGCCGAACACCACGCTCACCGTCCGCGATAACGGCGTAATAATCGGCACGGTTAACGTCGATGGCACAGGCAACTGGAACTTTACGCCGACCACGCCGTTTACAGAGGGCAGTCATAATTTGACTCTTACCGCTACCGATGCAGCGGGCAACGCTGGCCCTGCGTCCGCAGCATTCAACGTCGTGGTCGATACCGCAGCGCCTGTCGTTCCGGTCATTACCACGGTGATTGATGACCAGACGGTGATCGGCACCGATACGACGTTGACCAACGGGCAGCTGACGAAAGACACCCTGCCGACACTGAACGGCACCAGCGAAGCCAACGCCATTGTGACTATTCGTGAGGGTGCCAACGTTATCGGCACGACCACGGCAGATGGCACCGGCAACTGGACCTTCACGCCAACCGCACCGCTCGGCCAGGGCAGCCACAGCCTGACCGTCACCGCAACCGATGTCGCCGGGAACATCAGTAATCCGTCATCTGCGTTTGCCATCGTGGTGGATTCTACGCCGCCAACGCCACCGGCCATCGTGACGGTTACGGACAACACCGCACCGTCCATTGGGCCAGTGACCAGCGGCATCGCCACCAACGAAACTCGTCCGGCGCTGACCGGTACGGGAGAAGTCGGTGCGACTATCACCGTGTATAACGATGGCGCCGCTATCGGCACCACCACGGTCGGCGCTGGCGGAACCTGGAGCTTTACGCCAGCCACCGCGATCGCCAGCGGATCGCACAGCCTGACCGTCACCGCCACGGATTCTATCGGCAACATCAGCGCGCCTTCCGCCGGGTTTAACCTGGTGGTGGATATCGCAGCACCGGTTGCGCCGACAATAACCACAGTGGCAGATGACGCGGGCACCGCCGTTGGCAACATTACCAGTGGGCAGACAACGGACGACGCGACACCGAAACTCACCGGCACGGCGGAAGCCAACGCCACGGTTAACATTTACGACAACGGGACGCTGATTGGCACCGCGCCTGCGGACGGCACGGGGGCCTGGACGTTCACGCCCGGCAATGCCCTCGGCAACGGCAGCCACATCTTTACGGCAACGTCTACCGATGTGGCGGGCAACGTAAGCCCGGCGACCGGCCCGTTCACGATAGTTGTGGACACGCAGGCACCCACCTCTCCGGTGGTCATCCAGGCGTTTGATGACGCCGCACCGGGCACCGGTCCGCTGGTCAGCGGCCAGACCACGAACGACAAACAGCCTCTGCTGAGCGGAACGGCGGAAGCGAACTCCACGGTCACCCTCTACGATAACGGCAATCTGCTGGGCACTACGACCACCAATGGTGCAGGCGCCTGGACCTTCACGCCAGGCACCGCGCTGGGCGAAGGAAGCCATACCTTTACCGCGACCTCCACGGACGCTGCGGGCAACGTCGGGCCAATTTCCGGTAATTTCAGCCTGGTTATCGACAGCGTTGCGCCAACCCTGCCGGTGCTGGTAACGGTTGTGGACGATGTGGCGGGCGGCGTATTTAACGGGCCGCTCACCAACGGGCAGGCGACCAACGATACACGCCCTACCCTGAACGGTACCGGCGAAACGGGCAGCACCCTCTCCATTTACGACGGCAGCACGCTGCTCGGTACCACAACCGTAGTCAACGGTGCCTGGACATTTACCCCCACCACACCGCTGACGGCAGGATCCCACACGCTGACCGCCATCGCCACGGATGCTGCCGGGAACGCCAGCGCCGCAACGGCTGGTTTCACCCTGGTGGTGGATGCCACCGTGCCGGCTACCCCCGCCATCACTTCGATTGTCGATGATGTTGGGCCAAACGTCGGCGCAATTGGCAGCCTGCCAACCAACGACGCGCAGCCTACGCTTAACGGCACGGCGGAAGCGGGCGCGACGGTCAGCATTTACGATAATGGCCTGCTTCTCACCACCGTCACGGCCAACGGCAGCGGCAGCTGGACTTATACCCCAACGGCAGCGCTTGCTCAGGGTAACCACACCTTTACCGTCACCGCAACGGACCCGGCGGGTAACACCAGCTCCACCAGCCTGCCTGCGGCGATCGTTGTGGATACCGTGGCGCCGGGGGCACCAACGGGTATCACGGTGAACGCCACGGGGACCAGCGTCACGGGGACTGCCGAAGCGGGCAGCACCGTCACCATCACCAGCGCAACCGGGACCGTTCTGGGTACGGCAACGGCGGACGGTACGGGTACGTTCACCATCGCCATTTCCCCAGCCCAGACCAGCGCCCAGCCGCTATTGGCCTTTGCAACGGATGCGGCCGGGAACCTTGGGGTCTCCGCAGGCTTTACCGCGCCGTTCACCGGCGTGCCGGGAGTGCCGCTTATCTCCAGCATTGTGGATGACACTAATCCACAGGTTGGCACCGTGGCGAACGGGCTGAGCACCAATGACACCACGCCGACCATCAACGGGACGGCCGAGGCCGGGGCAACCGTTAACGTCTACAACAACGGCGTGCTGATGGGCAACACTACCGCCAACAGCAGCGGCAGCTGGAGCTTCACGCCAACCGGTGCGCTCAGCGAAGGCTCCCACGCCTTTACCGCCACGGCGACCAACGCCAACGGCACGGGCAGCTTCTCTTCTGCCGCAACAGTCATAGTGGATATTACGCCTCCAGCGATTCCGACAGCGATAGTCAGTGCGGATGGCTCAACGGTCAGCGGTATCGCTGAAGCCAACAGCACGGTGACCATTACCCTGACCGGCGGCGGAAGCATCACCGCCACGGCCAACGCCAGCGGAAACTACAGCGCCACGCTGCCGGTGCGCCAGATTGAAGGCCAGGCGCTTTCGGTCAGCGCAACGGACGCGGCGGGCAACACCGGCCCAGCGCTGAGCGTTAACGCGCCAACGTTGCCGCTGGCGGCGGACAGCAACGTAGTGGATTTGGCGTTAACCACCACCTCCACCGTCACCACCGAACATTACAGCGATTACGGCGTGCTGCTGGTAGGCGCGCTGGGGGATACGGCTTCGGTACTGGGAAATGACACCGCGCAGGTCGGCTTCACCATCGCCGAGGGTGGCAGCGGCGCGGTCACCATTGACGCAGCCGCAACCGGCGTAGTGCTCTCATTGCTGAATACGCTGGAAATCGCGATTCAGAAGTATGATTCGACGACCGGCACGTGGAGCACGATTATCGACTCCTCGGCGCCGCAGTTTGCCAACCTGCTGACCCTCGGGGCAAGCGGCGTCACCATGAACATCGCCGGGCTTAGCGGCGGCACCTACCGGGTGCTGAGCTACAACACCAGCCTGCTGGCAACAGGTTCGCTGACCAGCCTCGACGTCACCTTGCTTAACTCCAGCCCGGGCACGCTCGCGGGCACCACAACCGTACCGGGCAACGTGATCACCGATGTGGATCCGAACGGCGGGCAGGATAACGCGCCGGCCGGAACGGTCGTCACCTCGGTCGCCAACGCGATGGGCGTCAGTACGCCGGTCGGCGCTGGCGGGGTAGATATTCAGGGGCAGTACGGCGTTCTGCACATTAATCAGGACGGCAGCTACACCTACACGCTGACCAGTACATCGCCGTCGGTCATTGGCCGCACGGAGAACTTTACCTACACCATCACCCACAACGGCGTGAGCGATTCGGCTCAGCTGGTGGTCACGCTGGGTAATCCGCTGCCTGCCAGCACCGTCACGCCTACGGATAACACGGCGGCGCTGACCTACAGTACCGATGTTGAAGCGGTCAACCACGGGCCTTCCTCCCAGAGCGGCTTCTCGGTGGTTGGCGTCGGGCTGGGCAACGTGCTGAGCCTGAACGTGCTGGCCAACATGGCCAACCCGATAATCTTCGACGTGGATGAAGGCTCTACGCGCACCCTGACATTGCAGGCGAACGTGGGTGGGGTGGCGCTGCTGTCGACCTTCGACCTTTATATTTACAAATTCAACGATATAACCCAGCAGTTCGAGCAATATAAGGTGGAAAAAACCTGGCTGACCGCGCCGCTGCTTGGCGGGCAGTCCGCGCAGCTTACCCTCACGCTGCCGGGCGGGGAGTACCTGTTCCTGCTCAACAACGCCAGCGGCGTCACCGTGCTGACGGGCTACACGCTTAACATTCTGCAGGATCACACCTACGCCGTCGAAAGCGTCAGCGCCACCACGACGGGCAACGTGCTCAGCGACGATATTGCCCCAACTGACAGCCATGTAACCCAGGTCAATGGCGTCTCCGTTGCCAGCAGCGGCACCACAACCATCAACGGGGAGTACGGTACGCTGACAATTGATGCTAACGGCAACTACACCTACAAGCTGAATGCGGACGTAGGGGCAGACAGCATCAAAACGCCGGACAGCTTCGTCTACACGGTCACCGCGCCGAACGGCGATACCGGCACGGCTTCGCTGAACGTGACGGCAACGCCACGCATCGTTGACGCCATTGATGACACCAGTGCGCTGATGGCGGTTAGCACCGCGCAGAACACGGCGGCCTACTCTGATACCACCGTTGGAACGGCATCATGGAATGCCGCTCTGCTGGCACCTACTTCCGGCAGCGGTAGCGGCACATTTGTCGTCGACAGCAACGCTGTACTTCTCAACCCGGTTCTGCATTTCAACGTGGCGTCCCTGCTGTCTCTGGGAGGGTTAACGGTTAACTGGACGCTGACCGGCCCATCGGGCGCCGTGCAAACCGGTTCGTTTAACGGCGGCCTTTTATTGGGCGGCTCGTTGAATATCGCTCTGAATGACACGGATCTCCAGGCTGGCACCTACACCCTGAGCTATACCGGCAACATGGGGCCACTTGGCGTTGGGCGGATCACTGTCACGCCATCGGTGACCGGCACCACGCTTGATCTCGATAGCTACTCAACCCTCGCGGGCCATACCGTGCACGGCAACTTATATGACGGAACGGACACCGCTGGTGCGGTAGACCAGCTTGGCACCGTCCATACCCTGCTGACCATCACCGGCTATAACGGCAGCACCGCCACGCTGAACCCGGTCAACAGCGCCGACACCAGCGCCACCATTCAGGGACATTACGGCACGCTGCAGATCGGCGTTGACGGTACCTATACCTACACGCTGAACAGCGGGGTGTCACCTGCGGCTATTACCACTAAGGAGACGTTCAACTACACCCTGAACGACCAGAACGGCCATTCGGACAGCGCCACGCTAACCATCAACATGAACCCGCAGTTCGTCAGCTCCAATCAGAACGACGTGATTATCGGTTCGGCATATGGCGATACGCTGGTTTACGACCTGCTCAGCAACACCAGCGCAACGGGCGGCAACGGCGCGGACAGCTGGAAAAACTTCAGCCTGGCGCAGGGGGATAAGATCGACATCCACGACCTGCTACAAGGCTGGAACGGCCAGCAATCCACGCTCGGTAACTACCTGAACGTCACCACCAGCGGCAATAACACGGTGATCTCCATCGACCGTGACGGCACGGGCACAAGCCACAATTTAACCACGCTCGTAACCCTGGAGAACGTCCACACCACGCTCGATGAGCTGGTGCAGCAGAACCACATTGTGACCTGAGTTAAGCCAGTAAAATCCCCGGGTGCAAAGACGCCCGGGGAAATAAGAAACGTAGTGACATTTATTAGGGACAAACTATGGGAAAATTTCAGCCTGTTGCTTTCTGGCTGGCGTGCGGCCTGTGTATAACCCAGGCGTATGCCGATGACACGCCACAATTTATTACCAGCCAGGGCCTTGCCGAACGGCAGGAACTCCCGGCGCTGGACGGTTCAACCACGCTGCCGCTGGACGCACCCGCGCCCGGCACGCTAACGCTTAACGATGCGGTAAACCGGGCGGTGACCTGGCACCCGGCCATTCGCGAGGCTATCGGCAAACTGTACGGCCAGTCCGAACAGGTCAACGTCGCAAAATCTAAATACTATCCGCAGATAAGCGCGGGGGTGAACAACGGCTACAGCAACACCTACACGGACAGCGGCTTCAGCCCGTCGCTGGTGCTTTCCCTTTCCCAGATGCTCTATGACTTCGGCAAGGTTTCGAGCCAGGTGCGCGCTGAAAATGCGGGCGTGGCGCAGGAGCAGGCCAACGTGCTGGTCAGCATTGATAACGTCGGGCACGATACCGCCATCGCCATGGTGCAGGTGCAGATGTACCAGCAGATGGTGGACATCGCCAAAGACCAGCTCGACGCGCTGAGCAAAATCGGCACCCTGACCCAGCAGCGTAACGACGAGGGCGCGACGTCGATGTCGGACGTGGTGCAGACCAACGCCCGCATCGAATCCGCTCGCTCGCAGCTGATCCAGTACCAGTCCAGCCTGGAGAGCGCTCAGGCGACCTTAATGAGCTGGCTGGGCTGGAACAACCTCAACGGCATCAGCACCGAGTTCCCGAGCAAGCTGGGTAACAGCTGTGAAGTTGCCCAGCCGGACGATCGCCTGGTGCCTGCAGTTCTTGCCTCCTGGGCGCAGGCCAACGTGGCGCAGGCCAATCTGGACTATGCCAACGCGCAGATGACGCCGACGATATCCCTCGAACCGCAGGTTCAGCACTATCTGAACGACAAATACGCCAGCCACGAAGTGCTGGACCGCACCCAGTACTCGGCGTTTGTGAAAGTTGAAATGCCCATTTATCAGGGCGGCGGGCTGACCGCCCGGCGTAACGCAGCCTCTCACGCCGTCGAAGCCGCGCAGTCCGGGGTACAGCGCACCCGTCTTGATGTACGCCAGAAGCTGATGGAATCGCGCAGCCAGGCGCTCAGCCTCGCCGGAGCCATTCAGGTATTGGCCCGCCAGGAAGCGTTAAGCGCCCGCACCCGCGAACTCTATCAGCAGCAGTATCTCGACCTGGGCTCCCGTCCACTTCTCGACGTGCTCAACGCCGAACAGGAAGTCTTTCAGGCGCGCTTCGCCCAGCAGCAGACCCTCAGCCAGCTCCATCAGCTGCAGCTCAACTGCCTGTATAACACCGGCAAATTGCGCACCGCATTTGGTCTGGAACACCGCAACATCCAGTCACTGGAGATCCAGCCATGAGCCCTATGCCTCCTCCCGCGCAGGAACATCTGTCTGAACAGGCGCTTGGCAACTGGGCGCACGCCATCAGCCACGTTGCCGCCCACTACCGCGTTGTCTGCTCACCCGGCACCATTCAGGCCAATGCCCCCTGGTTTAAAGATAAAGCCATGCTTTCGGCGCTGACCCAGCTTTCCCGCCAGGCCGGCCTTTCATTTCATCTGCTCAGTACGCCGCAGCAGGCCATCGCCCAGTGGCGGCTGCCCGTGGTAGCGAATTTAACCAACGGGCATCTGGTGGTTATCGAACATTTCGACGGCGATGACACCGTTGAAATCTGCCTGATCGACGGCGGCGAACGTCAGCTTAACCGGGTTGCGCTTAGTAAGCTCCTGCCCGAGATCGGCTTCGTGGCGGCGCTGCGCCCCCTTTCGGCGCTGAAAGACAGCCGCGTGGATGCCTACATTTCCCGCTTCAGCCCGGACTGGCTGAAGGAGCTGGTAATGCAGGATCTTGGGCCGTATGGCCCGGTGATGCTCGCCGCATTTCTGGTCAACGTGCTGTCGCTGGCGGGCATTCTGTTTTCAATGCAGGTTTATGACCGGGTGATCCCCGCGCAGTCCTACCCGACGCTCTACGTGCTGGCGTCCGGCGTGCTGCTGGCCGTGGCATTTGGCTTTCTGCTGCGCGTGACCCGCAGCCATATCATGGACGTGCTCGGCAAGCGGGCCGATATGCGCGTCTCCGACCGGGTGTTCAGCCACGCCCTGCGGCTGCGCAACAGCGCCGTGCCCCGCTCCACCGGCAGCTTTATCTCCCAGCTGCGCGAGCTGGAGCAGATCCGCGAGATGATCACCTCGTCGACGATCTCGACGATCGTCGATCTCCCTTTCTTCTTTCTGTTTATCATCGTGCTGGCTATGATCGCCCCGCAGCTGGCGTGGATCGCCCCGGTCGCCGCCGTGCTGATGGTGCTGCCCGGCCTGCTGCTGCAAAAGAAACTGGCGATGCTCGCCAACCAGTCCGCCCATGAAGCCACCCTGCGCAACGCCGTGCTGGTGGAGAGCGTGCAGGGGCTGGAGGACATCAAATTAATGCAGGCGGAGAACCGCTTCCTGCAGCAGTGGAACAGCTACATCCGCATTACCGCCGAGTCCGGTCTGCGCACCCGGCAGCTGACCCAGGGGCTGATCAGCTGGGGAATGACGATCCAGAGCCTGGTCTACGCCGCCGTGATCCTCTTCGGTGCGCCGCTGGTGATTGAAGGTGATATGACGACGGGTGCGATGGTCGCCGCCTCCATGCTCGCCTCCCGCATGATTGCCCCGATGGCAAACCTGTGCGGCGTGCTGGCCCGCTGGCAGCAGGTGAAGGCCGCTAAACAGGGTCTGGACAGCATCATGCAGCTGCCCGTGGAAACCCAGCGCGACGAAAGCCTGGTGCATCAGGACATCTTCCACGGCCACTATCTCTTTGAGAATGCGCAGTTCCGCTACCACAGCGACGACCAGCGCATTCCGCTGCGCATCACCCGCCTGGAGATTCAGCAGGGCGAACGGGTAGCGGTGCTGGGCCGCAATGGCGCGGGGAAATCTACCCTGCTGCAGGCGCTGGCGGGCGGCGTCGACCTGGTGAGCGGCGACGTGCGCCTCGACAACCTGAGCATGACGCAGATCGACATGGCGGATTTGCGGCGCAACATCGGCTTCCTGAGCCAGAACGCCCGGCTGTTTTACGGCACGCTGCGCGAAAACCTGACGCTTGGCGCGCCCCACGCCAGCGACGAATCCATCTTTGAAGTGCTGGACATCAGCGGCGCGGGCGGCTTCGTGAAGCAGCTGCCAAAAGGCCTCGACCATCCGATTATGGAGGGCGGCGCGGGGCTGTCCGGCGGGCAGCGTCAGTCAATTTTGCTGGCCCGCATGCTGCTGCGCTCGCCCAACATCGTACTGCTGGACGAGCCGACCGCATCGCTGGACGACCACACCGAGCGGGAGTTTATCCAGCGGCTCGGGCAGTGGCTCGGCAACCGCACGCTGATTGTCGCCACCCACCGCGTGCCGATGCTCGAACTGGTGGAACGTGTACTGGTGATTAAGGACGGACAGCTGGTGATGGACGCACCGAAAGCACAGGCGTTGAGCAACAGCCGCGCCGCGGCACAGGCAACCGGACGGGAGTGGAAAAATGAAAACCAGTCAGCGTGATGCCGCCATGGACGATCCGGACATCCAGCGCGAAAGCGAATACTCCGGCGCAAGCCGCATAATCTTGCTCAGCACGCTGCTGTTTGTCCTTTTTGGCGTCTGGGCGTGGTTCGGCAAGCTCGATGAAGTCTCTACCGGCACAGGGAAAGTCGTCCCCAGCGCCCGCGAACAGGTGCTCCAGTCGCTGGACGGCGGCATCGTGACCGAGCTGCTGGTCCACGAAGGCGACAAAGTGGAGGCCGGGCAAGTCGTCGCCCGCCTCGACCCTACCCGCTCGGAGTCCAACGTCGGCGAAAGCGCAGCCCGCTACCGCGCGTCGCTGGCCTCCAGCGCCAGGCTTTACGCGGAGGTTAACGACCTGCCGCTGAAGTTCCCGGACTCGCTGAAGGCCTGGCCGGATCTCCTCTCCTCCGAGACACGGCTCTACAAAACGCGCCGCGCCCAGCTGACCGACTCCGAGTCTGAGCTTCAGGATGCGCTGGTATCGGTGAACAAAGAGCTGGCGATCACCCAGCGGCTGGTAAAAAGCGGCGCGGCAAGCCACGTGGAAGTGCTGCGCCTGCAGCGGCAAAAAAGCGATCTGGGCCTGAAAATCACCGACCTGCGCTCGCAGTATTACGTGCAGGCTCGCGAAGCGCTGTCAAAAGCCAACGCGGAAGTAGACATGCTTGCGGCCATTATTAAGGGCCGCGAGGACTCCGTATCCCGCATGACCGTCCGCTCGCCGATGCGCGGCATTGTGAAGAATATCCAGGTGACCACCATCGGCGGCGTCATCCCGCCTAACGGCGAAATGATGGAGATCGTGCCCGTCGACGACCATCTGCTGATTGAAGCGCGACTTTCACCGCGCGACATCGCCTTTATTCACCCGGGCCAGCGGGCGCTGGTGAAGGTTACCGCCTACGATTACGCCATCTACGGCGGGCTTGAGGGCATCGTTGAAACCATCTCGCCGGACACCATTCAGGACAAAATTAAGCCGGAAATCGTCTACTACCGGGTGTTTATCCGCACCCATCAGGATTATCTGGTCAACAAAGTGGGCCACAAGTTCTCCATCACGCCGGGGATGGTCGCCACCGTGGACATTAAAACGGGGCAAAAAACCGTCATCGATTACCTGATTAAACCGTTCAACCGCGCCAAAGAAGCGCTGCGTGAGCGTTAAGTGGGTTGGGGGTGGTAACAAGCGCTACATCTCTGTTATACTGACAAAACACTTGTGGGGCTGATTCTGGATTCGACGGGATTTGCGAAACCCAAGGTGCATGCCGAGGGGCGGTTGGCCTCGTAAAAAGCCGCAAAAAAATAGTCGCAAACGACGAAAACTACGCACTAGCAGCTTAATAACCTGCTTAGAGCCTTCTCTCCCTAGCCTCCGCTCTTAGGACGGGGATCAAGAGAAGTCAAACCCAAAAGAGCTCGTGTGGATGTCTTGCCTGGGGCTGAAGCACTAAAACTAATCAGGATAGTTTGGTAATGGCGTGTCTATCCGCAGTTGCCCGGCGAATGTAAAGATATGACTAAGCATGTAGTACCGACGGTGTAGTAATTTCGGACGCGGGTTCAACTCCCGCCAGCTCCACCAAAATCTTCAATCGATGATTACCAGAGTCATCCGATAAAGTCTAAAGAGCCCGCATGGCGCAAGCCCTGCGGGCTTTTTTGTGCCCTCAATTTGTCCTGCTGAGTCTGAAGCAAACTAATTAAATCCGAACCTTTTAGGCACCTTGTTAGGCACCTCATAAAGCTTTATTGTTTTTGAGGTGCCTAAAACTATGGAAACCCGGCAATGGCAAGACAAACCAAACCTTTATCCGTTAAGGAAATCGAATCCGCCAAACCAAAGGAAGCTGACTACGTTCTTTACGATGGCGATGGCCTTGAGCTACTCATCAAATCAACCGGTAGCAAAATATGGCAGTTCCGCTACATTCGCCCTGTTACCAAAAAGCGTGCGAAGAAGAGCATTGGCTCCTACCCGGCAGTTACCCTTGCCGATGCCAGAAACTATCGAGCAGAGTCTCGCTCTCTCCTGGCAAAACAAATCGATCCTCAGGAACATCAACAAGAACAACTACGCAGTTCGCTTGAAGCCAAAACCAATACTTTCCAACACGTGGCTGAGCGTTGGTGGAAAGTAAAGAAAGTCAGTGTGACAGAAGACTACGCCGAAGATATTTGGCGCTCTCTCGAGAGAGATGTTTTCCCTGCGATTGGTGATATCAATGTCACCGAAATCAAAGCTCATACTCTGGTTCAGGCCGTTCAACCTGTTCAGGCCAGAGGAGCACTGGAAACCGTCCGTCGCCTGTGCCAACGAATCAATGAGGTCATGGTTTATGCTCAAAATACTGGCCTAATTGATGCGGTTCCTAGCGTCAATATTGGCAAAGCCTTTGAGAAGCCTCAGAAAAAGAACATGCCAAGTATCCGTCCAGACCAGCTACCGCAACTCATGCAAACCATGCGTACTGCCAACATTATCCTACCAACACGATGCCTATTCATGTGGCAACTTCTTACTATCACCCGTCCTGCCGAAGCGGCTGAAGCTTACTGGGATGAAGTTGATCTGGAAGCGCGAGAATGGAAAATTCCCGCATCACGAATGAAAATGAACCGTGACCATACCGTTCCTTTATCAGATGAGGCAATGGCTGTTCTGGAAATGATGAAGCCGTTAAGCGGCAACCGAGAATTTATATTCCCTAGCCGTATCAAACCCAACCAGCCAATGAATAGCCAGACCGTTAACGCGTCGCTAAAACGTGCAGGTTTTGGAGGTGTGCTCGTTTCACACGGTTTGCGTTCTATCGCCAGTACAGCCCTTAACGAACAGGGTTTTCCACCTGACGTTATTGAAGCGGCATTGGCCCACGTGGATAAGAATGAGGTTCGCCGCGCTTATAACCGCAGCGATTACCTTGAGCAGCGACGGCCAATGATGCAGTGGTGGGCTGATTTTGTGATGGCTGCGGATCGTGGAAGCATGATTGAAGGTGGGATGAAAGGAATGCGGTTAGTTGGATGACGGGAATGAATAAAGACTAGTTATCACTTTTAACCTAACAGGGGAAGCTCTAGCATTAGGTCTTCAATATGCTAGAAGCGGCATCAAAACACGCTGTCTCTAGCATGTCGGTAAAGGCTGGGAGTCACCACACTGAAATAAAATTTTAAATGCGATATGATAGTTTCGCTGCCAACTGTCGAGGACAAGCCTTTGAAACTAAATACTCTGTCGGTAAAAAACTTTCGTTGTTATAAAGAAAGAGCCTTCCAGTTCCATCCAAACATCAACTTGATCGTTGGTCAAAATGCGACAGGTAAGACAGCTTTGTTGGATGCTGTTTCTATCGCTATTGCATCTTGGATATTGGGATTTAAAAAGAAGAACGACAAAAAAAGCTTAGAGCCAACGGATGCTACTTTGTCTTATTTTGAGAAAGAAGGTGAGCCTCAATTTGTTGAAGCATGGCCAGTAGTGGTAGCAGCATCAGGTATCGTAAAAGGGAAAAAAATAGACTGGGAGCGTTCCAAGGCCTCGCCTAGTGGCAACACTCGCTATGGGGACGCAAGTGATTTGATTGCTTTAGCAAAAGAATGCGATACTAGTTTAGAAAAAGACGTTTCTCTACCTTTAATCAGTTATTACGGTACGATGCGTTTATGGCAAGATCCCAAAGTATCCAGGACCACTCCATTACTAAGCAAATCTAATAGCAAACCCTCTAGGTTAGATGGATACAAATACTGCGTGGATCCTCGAATTGGCTTAAAGGAGCTAATTGCTTGGTTTGCTCGCCAAGAATGGCACGCTTACCAATTAGGGAAAGAATCAACCATTCTTACGGTGGTTCGTAAAGCGGTAATAAGTTGTATCGAAAATGCAGAACATCTTTATTATGATCCTAAAAGATCAGAATTAATATTAAAATTTCGGGATTCTGAACCTCAGCCATTTAGTATGCTGAGTGATGGCCAACGATGTGTTTTAGCATTGATTGCTGATATTGCTCAAAAAGCAGCGCTTTTAAATCCCCATTTGGGTGAGGAGGTGCTAGAAAAAACTGAAGGTGTTGTTTTAATCGATGAACTCGATTTACATCTTCATCCAAAATGGCAGCGGCATGTGATAGAAGATTTACGGACAACATTCCCGGAAATCCAATTTATTTTCACTTCACACTCTCCATTCTTAATACAATCCCTCCGTTCAAGTGAAGAACTTATAATGCTTGATGGCTTGGTTCCTGCTCAACTAGCGAACAAAACCCTTGAAGATATCGCTGACGGGATAATGGATGTGAATACACCTGAGGTAAGTCACAGATATACTGAAATGAAAGGAGTTGCAAAAGAATATTTGAAAACTCTCAATGAAGCAAAAACCGCACCTGAAGACAAGTTACAGCAGTATAAAGATAGATTGGCTAATTCGTTGGCTCCATATGCAGACAACCCTGCTTTTCAAGCTTTTTTGGAGATGCAACGTGTGGCGAAGTTAGGAGAATAGCAGATGCGACCGGTACAAAAGGGAATTTCTCCTATTGCTGGTGATTTTGGTAAGTATGAAGATGCTAAACCAGAGTTAGTGAGTCGTTTAGGCCTTTATTGCAGTTATTGTGAAAGAAAAATTGTAACGTTATTAGCAGTTGAGCATATTGAACCCAAAGATGGTGTCTATGGGAAACCAGCCCTAGAAAAACGTTGGTCTAACTTTTTGTTAGCTTGTACCAACTGCAACTCATGTAAAGGTAGTGGAAAGGTTAACTTCCGTCGGTTTATTTTTCCTGATAGAGACAATACATTCCATGCTTATAAATATAATGTAGATGGCAGTATTGCTTTGGCTCCACATCTTTCGCAACGACAAAAAGTAATGGCAAGAAATACGCTGCGCTTAGTTGGCTTAGATAAACCTATACAAGTTTTTACCGATTCAAATAATGAGCAAGTTGCGCTGGATCGAGTAGCTCAAAGAATGGAGGCTTTTGGGGTTGCACAAGTTGCTCTGTCACTAATGTTGAGTGAACCAAACAGTAATGCTTTAAAGCAAAGCATTACTAACAATGCCGTTGAAAATGGTTTTTTTAGTATATGGATGACGGTATTTGACAGCTATCCTGAGATGAAATTGAAATTTATTCAAGCTTTCAATGGTACAGTAAACAGCGGATGTTTTGATATGGTTACCGGTGGAAGTATTACACCAGCACCAAACTCAGATAATTTGAACTACGGTGGAAAAATTTAAGTTTATTGCCCAGAGACTCAACGGTAATAGCTTTTATGGTATTGCGACTGGTTTAGAATATTTATTGGAATAACTTAAACTTTATAAGCCCTATCTTCGTTCATAGCTGGCATCTTTGGCCAGATGCCAGCTATGTCTATTAATTGGCACTACAGTTAACGGTAGCTATTTTCATAAGGTGTGTAAATCACAGTGTTTTCGTCTGACATCCCCGAAACTCAGCTAGTTGCTTTTCATCTGGTTCGTCGTACGTGTTAAACCGGGGAGCTTCTCTTATCTGTACTCCGTCAGAATAATAAAGCCGTGTGAAAGTAAACCTTCCACCGAAACCACTTCTAAATTCTTCACCGTAAGCATTCTTCTCACCTGCGACAGCCCAAATAGCGACTAATCCTTTATTTTTTAGAAAGTTAAGGAATGCATTCCTGTCAACGAGAGCAGCACTGCGCCCCTGTCTACTCACCGATGGATCCCAAAAAATCACTTCATTAGAGGCATCTTGATAGAAGATCGACCTTCCATCCTTAAGTCTGAGATCCAGTCCCTCCATAATCCAACCGGCAGGAAGAAACATATTTATGTTGTCACTAACTGATCCATCATAACCCACTGATTCTGCGATATAACCTACGGTGGTTGGCAACACCGGAATTTTGTCTCCAGTTTGTTTGGAAACTCCGTAAGGGTACCATTGGTCAATCCAATCATTATAATTTTGATCAAGGGTACGCCAGGGGAATTCTCCAAGATGTACATGATAACCTCCCCCTTTCGCAGTTGGGAGATCATGATCCGCAGTAAGGTGACTTCCTGACATTATATTGAGCGCTTTTGTGAGGTCGGAGGCATTCACGACAAGGCTAGCTACTCGACGCCAACTTTCTGTTCTGAATCCTTCTGCAGAGGCCCTCCATGTCTCAAACCCAGTAAGAACCAACCACTCACGACTGTCTTCAGGTGATACAACTTCAATTACGTCTTTTCCATCAAGGATATCTTCATCAGAATGCAACCAAACGATAGCAGCATCAGGACTCCTTGCGGGAAGAGTCGGCGTATCCCCTGTCCAGAATGAGCTGCCAGCAAATTCCTTCCAGCCGTTGTCTGAGGTATGGCTTACAAGCAACGACGGATCCAAATTGCGTAGCCCGTATAAGTCATCCTCCTTGTTCGGCAAAATCGCTAGGTTATCTCTCATCCGCGCAACCAATTCGTAAAGTGCAAGCCATTGGTATTTCTTACCTATGCGCTCAAGAGAATGCTCATTACGATTACTGCGTATGCTCCTGTCAAAATCTCCATGCAATTCTTCACTCCAACCAAGTTCATGCGCACGCATGACGACCCAGCGGCGCGCCCAAGCAAGATTGAATTCAGCAGCTCCTTGCCTTGCTAAGCGTTGATACATTCCCTCAGAACGCCAATGTTCTGCTTTCGCTCGCCACTCCTCAAAAGCATTCGCCCCCACAATAGTTCGAAATTGAGCCTTGGCTTCATCTATTCTGGCGCGACTTTCTCCTGTAATCGATCTATTGTCAGGATTTTCCCGTGCTAAGGTTGCTAGTAGCGTTTCATATGCTTCCATCATCTCCTTGGTAGCCACCCCGTTGAATTGTTCGAACCATTCTTCGCGTAGATCATTTACTGTCGGTAAGTCGACAGTACCAAAAGGTGCGGGGCTCCAGTCTTGCACAGCATAGTCGAGTACATATCGACCAAAGTCACCGTCCAGGCAGGAATTTACTATTTCATCGCGCCCTCTATAATTTGAATTGTAGTTTCGCGTGTAAGAGTCAATAGTCTCGTCAGTTACATACTCAATTGGCCAAGGGCTCTTGAAAGGATGTTTCAGTTTTTCTGGAGCAATACTATCACTTGGCTCACCTTGGAATTGAGCATAACCAATTAACCCGAGCGCATGATCTCTAAGTAGCTCGTTCGCAGGAGGGACATTTTCGGCAAACAAGTCACAAAAAAGCCTTGTTGCAACTTTAGTTAACTGGTTTGCTTCCCAGCGGCCTTGCATTGCTGCTCCATACAAAGAAGCAACCACCCGTTCAGTTACATAATCGTCATCAATATCTTTAAAATTATCCCATAACGAAATTGCCAATCCGGGCCGATCTGCCAAAAGCGCGACCAGTGCTTTCGTCGCTCTGTCACGGAGCTGCCGTCGAGTTGCAGTTAGAAACCATGCAAGTTGAATGGCAGCAAGTTCAGCTCGTTCTTCAGTAATTTGTGATTGTTCAGCATTCCAAGCCCAGTCAACCAAGTGATCTGCTCGCTCTGAACGTGCGAGATGTATCGTCCAAGAAGCATCGCGCTTAGGCAGATTAAGGTTTCTGAGTTGTACAGTTAGATAGTTCACATTGAATGGGTGCTTCGGCTCGGATGCTAGCGCGATAAGCGTCTCATAGCGAAGATATACATCCTTCGTGTTCTCTACGAGATTCCATGTCCGTTCAGTAAAGGCTGATGCCCTTCGTGTTAGAAGGCTTTTTGTGAACGCGTCATAACTCCAGCCAAAGGTGGAAGCCAGAGGTAGATCTGGTAATTCAATGTTGAATCGTTCGGGAAGTTGCACCGCAACTGCTTCCAAAATACCCGCCCTGATCAAAGAATTTCTGTCTGAGAGCGCTGAATTAAGCGGAGAGCCCGTTTCACATATATTTGCAACCCCATTCTGAGCACTTCTGTCCAACAAGTTCGCTGAGATTGCATGATCGCCCACACGTTCAAACTCAAACCGGACAACCTCGGAGCCGCCAGAGACTGAGTAGTTATCAGGCTCTATTGCTAACAATCCTTCATTCGCTAATTGGAATAAAAGATCATGAGCCATTTCCTGCCCATTGTGGATCAGCCTCAACAACTCGTCAGCACGCTCATACCCTATCTGTCCACGGCCAGTGTTAGCCATTTCTTCCACTAGGGCTGTTATCGCTTTTCGTACAACTTTACGCGTTGGTGCCACCCCCAAGTTTGTTTCAACCCGCCTTGATACCGCAGCAGTATAAAGATCTAGTACGTCAGATATACTAACGAGACTTTCTGGGAGGAGTACTTCACCATCACCACGGAATAAATCGCAAACGAGACGCAGAAAAAGTGGATTTCGTAGCTCGTCGAGTTGGTGAGGAGTCTCAGGAATGCTGATACCACGCCTAGAGAGATAACGAACTACTTCCTTATCGTTGAAACCCTCATGCTCGATTCTCGGTAGTAGCTTCTCATCAATGGAGGAGGGAATTATCACATTTGCGTAGATTGAACGACATGATAGAACTACCGTAATCCAGGGAAAATCACGCAAGTCTTTAAGTAATCCTGGTAGTCTTGTCGGCCAAATTGACTGTCCATTCTTTTCGTTCAAAGCATCAATTGCAATAAGGCTGCGTACCCCAGCGGATTCTCCAGCTGCATTCAGTGCACCCAGAAAATGCTTCACTTGTAAGTGCCTTGGTAGATCAAGATCCCTTAATATCTCCCCCCAAGGTTCAGCATCTGGTAACTTACCACCCAGAACCATCAACGCTGGTCGGTTGAGCTGAAGTTGTTGGGCGCAGGCATCAGCAAGTAGATGGGACTTGCCTGTGCCAGCCTCACCTACAATCAGCAATGCCCGTGTATCGATATGCTGCCAACGTTCAGAGCGAAGTGCGCGGGCTGCTACACGCAATGCACTGACAAGGTTAGACACTGCGATGACTTCAGGATCTGGTTTTGACTTTGAGATACGTTTGAGATCAAGCGTGTTATGCCACTTAAATGCAAGCTCCGCAGCCTTGTCAACCGTGTCCATAAGAACCGCAAGAGGGAATGGTTCTGATTGCAATACCCCCTCCTGCCGCAGCATTGCTACCGCAGCGAGCGCTACGCTGCTCGCACCATCGATATCTTGTGCTGTCACGCTTTTGAGCCTGTCTTCGATTTTTTCTGCGTAGACCAATAACTCATCGAATATGGCGGGGTCACGTAGTGTCGCAAGGATTGTCTTTCTTACAGGAAGATCAATGTGGCTTTCTGGGCTATATCGATCGCCAAGACTATCTGCAACACGGTCAAAGGCTTTTCCCAACCATTCAGCAGTCAACATTGCCTTGTCGAACCAAAATGCTACACGCCCCGCAGAACGGATGTTGCTCTCGGTTAGTCTGAGTTTGATTTCGTGCGCATCCCATCTATCGATGGTGATCGTTCGGCCCAACGCCTTACTACGAGCTATCCGTTCATTCTTCCACTTGTCCCATTCCGAAAGCGAGGTTTTGACATCATCCTTACGTGAATCGGAAAGGTCGAAGGGAAAACAGGCTATGAAGCGATTCATTTTCGGATGCTTGGCAAGAGCAGTCGTAAGTGACTGGTCAAGTGATCCGATCATGCTTTTGAAATTGGAGTAAAATTTTACCTGCCAACCGATCTCCGCCCCGTCCATTAGAGCTGCAAAGCACTCAACACCGGCATCGCCACCACGACCTTTCCGATCAAATCGAACTTTATCCTTGATTAACTCGTCGTTAGCTAGTTGGCAACATAGCTCTTCGAAAGCATTCGCCTGACTGCCGTGATGTTGGCGAATTTCAAATAAATCGATATCTGGTAGAGACATTTTGCAGATGTTTCCTTAGTTAGTAAGCCATTAAGCGCAATATCTGTCTAACAAACACATATTTCAGTTTTTTATTTAACCGGAAGAAATAATAACGTAACCCTTTGAAAAATCTTTTTGGCCGATGCTTGAAGACGTTCTTATTCATTAAAACCGCAAAACAAGATCAACAATGAGAAAAACCACCGATACCTCACGATGATCGATACGATAGGTTGCCATATATCCGCTAGTCCCATAATCAGGAGGCCCTAAAGGTTCACAACTGAGATATGTCAGATCGGACCGTGCCTCATATTTAAGCATATTTTCGACATAACCCAAGATGGGTTTGATCTCCTTCGCATAGGAATAAATGACGTGAAAATAGATGTCACAAACTCCATATGACAACAATTTGTCAAAATGCTTTTTTATGTTGACTCGCTCAAGTCCACTACAAACAAGTGCTTCATAGATGGCGATTTCTTGTCCAGACACTCTTATAACAGCATCTCGTTCACCAGGGTTACCATTAGACGTTGACCCACCGAGAGACTGATCAGCTACATCCCATTTGGCTACTGAAAGTGAAGCTCCTAACACCTCTCTCACTGCGCTGTTAAGATCATCCTCAAATTTTGCCTCATCCTCAGTATTTTTCCTGTCGCGAAGCATCGCAGCCATATGTTGAAGTGAGGCAACAGCACGCGAGACTTGTCGAATGAGATAACCTCGAACACCTCTACCAGTGGGTCCAAGTATGTTCCCGACCGATGAAGGCGGGAGCTCACTTAATTGCTGCAGGGCGGCACGGATAGATGATATTAAGTCGACATCTACAGATGCAGAAGCAATACTGGTTGGGGGTTGGCCGGACTGGAGATTATTTCTAAGTGCGACAAGTTGGTCGTCATCACCAAACTCTGTAATGGCAACATCCAATATTGCCATCGCTTCGTCCCTATGTCCCATCTCATATTTTGCCAGTACAACAATATGTTCGATGTTCGCACTGCGCATTTCTCTACGGTGGTTAGCTACTGATTCTACTGCTTCTTCGGGACGTTGTAAGGCAAGCATTAACAGGGCGCGGTTTGCAAGTAAGCTACTGCTGGCAAGCTCCTCATTTACGTTAACCACAGCATTGATTTCTGCAAGCAAACTTTCGCCTGTTGATATGTTATCACCAGTCAATGGATGCAGGGTTGGTCCCAGAAGTTGTTGGATAGCAACAGCGAAAATGTTCTCCTTATAAGCGGAGGCAGATCCGGGAATAGCAGCTAAACGCCGCAACACTGCCAAAGCTCCTGTCAGATTTCCGTTTGGGCGCAAAAGCTGGGATGTTGCTCGATAGAAATCGAGCTGGTTTTGCGCCTGGCGTGTAGTGAGTTCATCCAGCGTTACGGGAATGGCAGTGGTATCAATTGCAGCCCACATTCTTTCCTTCATAAGCAATTGAAGTTCTAAGCTAAAAAGCCCAAGTCGATACTGAGATGGCGCTCTATCTAAATCTTGCCCAACATCGTTCAGATGCTCGCGAGCCAGAGCATATTCACCAGCAAACAATAACGATTCAATCCGGTGTTGCAATTCTGTCCAGGTCCAAAATGTTGAAGCCTCTCCCGGCCCAAGTTGCCGTAATCTACTCTGGATTTTTGATTTTCCAACCGCAGGCAAGTGCTGGCAAAGCTCAGAGAGAAAAACAGGATCGTCAGACTGAGTGAATACTTGCAGCATATCTTCCTGATAATGGCTATCGAACTTGCGCCAAGCAGCTGCCAGATCTCTTGCTGGAGACCCATCCTCGCGAGCAAGGAAATTACTTGGACTATAACGATCCGTTAAAGCTCCAACGCGTCCTTTTTCAGCATGCTCGATGACAGTTCGAGAGATTAATAATTTCAGCGAATTGAATAATTCCGACGGTATATTCTCTTCTGGCCAACCGGCCACGGCACGAGCGAGCAATCGCACGTGTTCTCTTAATGTTTTAGCAATTGAAGAATGCAAAGACGGTCTTTCATCGTCAGTAGCTACCCTTATTAGTTGCGCACTATCAAACGGAATCAAAAAGGCATCACGATCAGCGATCGATTGTGAGAATGCGGTCTTAACCAGTTGCGCTGCCAACTCTGAGGACAATTCAGAGGAGTCCGTCCAGTCCAAGTTTAAATCACGAGCAAATTTTGAATACAGTGCAACAACTGGAAGTGTGTCAACATTCAATGCATTTGAAAGACAATAAATTCCGTCGAGAACACCAGCGAAACGAGCCCTGGGTACGTTGTTTTTATAGGAAATCTGGCTTACGAGGTATTGCAACAACGAAGTCTGAAGCCCTTCCCTTTTCTTTGCAGCCATTCCGAGGAGTTGTCGCCCTACAACTCTTCTCGAATCAGCTAAAGCACGCCCACGACCAGTGTTATTGGAATAGCACCACGTGATCAATGCGGAAAACTCCTCAAGATCCAGCGAGTTACCATTAATATGGTAAGCCAATAATGATAGCGAGTCTTGAACTGCAAATGCCTTCATCTGCGCTTCACGATTTAAATTGCGATCGCTATTTCTGCCTGACTTTGGCCACCATTCTATTGCTAATTTAGTACCCAAACATGCAACACGAGGATGCATAAGCATATCTATCAACACTTCCGGTACCGTGCTAGTTCGAAGCAGGAAATGTTGTAAAGCCATTGGATAGTCGGCTATAAACGACATAAACGCTGTTGCTGAAGACGAGATATGTGGCCCTATATCAACCTTCTCGAGCTCAGAACAAAGCAGGCTAAATGCAACACCTATAGAACCATTCTGTCCCTTAAAGAGTCGTTCCATCATGATATGTTCAACTTCAATTCCTGCAAACCAATCAGCCTTGCCTACCAAAGTACTTGGTGGAAGCACCCTAGGTACTCTAGCAAACCGTAGCTGGTCTTTCGGAATCGCGAACGTTTTTTCAAGTACCTTTATATAACTTGGGATATCATTTTCCCAAGAACCCCAAAGAGTCTGACGCTCCAATATCCGATTAGCAGCTTCGCGGCAATAGCGCGCTTCGCTTTCTCTCCAGCTAGTGTCCCAATGAACGTATACACCGAGGACTTGGCACCAGGCGGACCACTCCAAGAAGGCTCTATCAACCTCTTCCCAAAGCCCCAAAGAATCGCGGGTGTCATTTTGATTTGAAGCCTTAAGTGAATTGTCGCAGTTATGACCAAATTGCAACTGTGCACATAGACGTTCCCATATCCGACCTGCAAGCCAGTCAGGGCTGTTAGTCGGGATGTACCGCTCCAGTAACTGTTCATCCAATATCTTGGCTGCTAGCTTTTGGGCGCCTTGAGTAAAATTAGAGGTCTTATCAACAAGTTTGATCTTAGAAAGATCGTGTAGAAATTTTTTCGTGCTTGGACTTGGGTAAGTAATGTGCGAAAGCGTGCCCGGAGGTGCGCACTGCATAATCCAGCGACCACCGTCGAAAACTATCCAACCTAGTCGAGTTAGATCACTGAAAGTAGGACCTTCATCGGCAATACGCTCCTTTGACTCGTCCCAGATTTTGGCAATATCCTTTGCTGCACCAAAATACTCTAGTCGGTAGTGCTGGCAAAAATCGAGGAGCTGTATTTCATCAAGTATTTCCACTTGCCCGAAACTTGGGCGCAGATGACTAGTAGTCGGAAGCCAACGTCTAAACATTTGCCTGAGCTCACAACGGACATCGAGTGGTGCCCACATTCCTTCGAGCTGAGGCACATCTTCAATTCCTGCCATTATCAATCCTTTAATCTTCACATTCCGCATAGCAGGATATAGCCACAACGAAACCAACCGTTAGGTGCGATATCTGCCAACTAATATCAAATATGTCTGAAGCATTATGTGATTATTTGTATTTCGTCTTCAGCAAACCATTGACTCTCCTTAATTCGAGACAATGCTGCAACTGGATCGGACGACCAAAGCACTAAAGCGAGCGATTCTTGCGCCCTGCTACAAGTCACGTACAGCAAACGTAAAGTCCGGTCGATGGTTGTCTCCTTACCAGCCTCTACATTCTTTTTATCATTTGGACTTAACTCCGTACCACCAAAAATCTTGTCGTATTTAATGAGAGTCCCACCAGCAAGAGCATCATCCATTACAACCATGACGTGCTTGAACTCAGAGCCTTTAACTACCTGATGTGTTGCGAGCTCTGAAATTCCAGCAAGGTAATTCCGATAGCACTTAAGTTGTTTCCATGGAGCAGCAAACAGTGCACACCATCCACGGCGCATTCTTGTTTGCTTTGACTCATCCTCACCTCGTCCAGGAGCTTGCGGGGCAGGTGACTTGTCGGCATAAGCCTCATGAAGGCGATGATCTACTTCAAATAGTTTTCCACTTAAGACTGGTGCTAATACCTCCGCGACCGTTGACTCAGGGTTGGCGCAAGCCATTGCAAATATCGCTATCGCCTCGAGCATTTCATCAGTACGTTCAGCTCTTGCTTCTGAGTCCTCTGGCATATTGTCTAAACCGCCATAACGTCGAAAAACCTCAGTTGCCTTGAACTCATTCACAATTCCTTCATTACTCACGCAGGCTTCTAAATGCGCAAGCTCATTAAGCAAAATTTGTACTGTTGAAGGCCCCTTATTATCCCCACTGCCAGATGGCGCTGCAGCGTGGGGATCTAACAGAACCATTGCCTCATACACATCAAGAAACGAGCCACGAGTGGCGACGAGCTTATGTTCCAACGCAAGCAGCTGATATTTTTTTTGAATCCAGGCTACTGAACCACTAACTTCAAACATCTGTTCAGCACACCAGCGTTCGCTGAGCACTTTGTCGCCTGGACTTTGCAATGTATCCCCCAAGAAGAGCCGAACCGTTCCACCAGCCTTTTCTGTTCGGGGATGTTGTGCTGAACCCTTTGCTGGTTGCGTCCTACCTTCCAGTTCAGTTTCCCAGATTTTATTGATCAGAGTGACAATACGTCTCTGACTACGATGATTCATTTGTAATTCAGGCGTTGCCCAATTTTCCGGAACTATGCTTGGAAGATCGGCATGACCATCCATATAAATCCGTTGTCGATGATCTCCCAGCAGACCAAGAGTCAAATCTCTCTCCCGCTTTTTGGCAAGTATCATCAAGGAGTCCAGTACACCTTTCATCGTGTCCTGCGACTCATCAATAAGTATGATTGGATGTCGATCTTTAAGAATGGATTGGAGTGTTGGCTTGTTTCGAAGCAACCAAGCTGTCGCATCGAGTACGTAATTGTGCGGTAGAGCACCAGGCCCATGCGTATTGCGATCGGGATGGTAGATGAATACTTCAGTTGTCCGAAGAATCTCGATTTCATTCGTGATTTCGTCAAGGTCACGCTGTTTTGCTGCAGTAATACCCTTCGGTTTCGCTTGTGCCTCTGCAGTCTCTTTAGCGAGTTGAGCTTCTTTTACTGCTATAAGGGACTCACGAATGTCATCGTTGAACCCATTAATTAACTCCCAACAAAATGAATGGATGGTAGACACACTGACTAAGCTATTGTCCCCAAGACGTCCGTTGATTACAGAGACAGCGTTCTTTGTGTACGTTACCACTCTAATCGAACGCCCATACATCTTCAGGGACTGTGCCAATTGTCCCCCCTTCTCATGCTCGGTCACACCAGTAAGGCGACGCAAAACTTCCACCAATGTTCGTGTTTTACCAGAACCAGCCCCAGCAAAAAGGAAGTAGTTACGAGGCGGAACCTCTGTAAGATAGCCGCAAATCTCTTCGACTACTCCGGAATCACGATCATTGCCATTAATGATTGGCGAATTAGTCATGACATCAACTCCTTGCCTGGTTCCAACTGTGTCTGGAGCCATTCCAGTGCATCCTCAATATATTTGGGACAAGCGATCGGCTCATCCGCCGCGATCATTTCAAAGATGCTTGCGGCAAAGTCTCCTTTATTAAAAGACCCATGCATTAGATTATGCAAAGCTGAGAGCAGCTCTGGAATATTATCATTATCGGCAACCTTTCTAGCGACTGAGCCCAGCGCGCCCTTCGGCGGTTTGATTTGCTTTCCATCACCATCGACTTTTTCATCAATCAGTTGCTTAAACCAAGGGATATTTCTAAGAATTAGAGAGTCTTCAAAAGTACTTGGCCACTGACCATCAGCTTCGGCTACAGGCAATTGCCATGCGAATCGCACAGAACATTCGGCAATTTCGTTCCAGACAAGATGCTCATCTTTCGGGTTCTTGAAATCTTCAAGCTGTTGCAGCTTAGGATGCCATCCACGAAGAGTCGGGTTTCCGCATTGCAGCCCAGGCTGTCCTGTATTAGCCACAACAACCAAGGTTGTAGTCGGTTCCCCATTTTTTTTAGGCTTACCTGGTCTTTCTTCAACTGGATCGATATCAGTAATAATTACAGTTGGAATACGGAGTCTTTCAACGAGAGATCTTAGCCGATGAGCATGGCTACCACCAATATCAAGGAAGGACAGATAGCGGCTGTTGAGTATTGCAAAATCTCTTTCAATGAAAAGAGGCAACAGCATACGCTCAGCAACCCCCTCGACAAAGATTGCAGCATTGGCGAATAAAAGATCTGTGTGTTGAACGCGAAAATAACGCTCGGCGAATTGACGGGTCGTTTTGTCATCACCAAAAACTTGCCCTAGATTGACCACCTCAGTGGTAGGCATGGGTTTTTCTTCACTCTTAGCAATGCGACGAACATATCGTAGCCGGTCAAAATTCTCAGCATGTGCCAGATGACTAGAATGAGTACTGATAATCAATTGGCTTTTAAGTCCTAGCTCATCACTACCGTTAGGACTGATTAACTTATGTGCCTTGCCAGGAAATATACGTTGTACCTGGACGTGCAAATGAGCCTCGGGCTCCTCAATCATAACCAGGTGAACAGGTACTGGAGCGCCCTTCTCAGGATTTAGGCGAGCAGCCTTGAAAGAAACAAGTTGGTAGCTAAGCGATTGTAAATTCTGATAACCGAGACCAATGGAATATTCCGGGAGAAGCTCTTCTAACGAATCCTTCTGCATGCTGTATTGAACAGCGGTTCCATGGTCGAGTAAATCAGCTGTCTGTATGCGCGTGCGGAAATGAATCTCCTGAGGATCATGTAAACCAGGGTACCCAAGCTCTTTAACCTCTTCTACCGATGGTCCAATAGCCTCATGGATCTTTTTATCCAGTTCCTGCTGCGCATCAGCAACAGCTTTTATGAGGTCAGCTCGGTGCCCATGACCTGTTGCAGCCACATTTAGGTGCTGTCGAGCAAATTTGAGAAGCTGATTGGAGAACAAACCTATGCGATGAGGGCCAGAAGCAGATCGAGAATCGGCTTCCTCACTACCAAGGCCACGCTGTGCAGCCACAAAGTCTACTCGTATAAGTTTCTGCAGGTTTTTTCGATCAATTGGGCTAGAGTCAGCATCCAGTGTCTGGCTAACATAGGTCCTTATTCCGTCCAAAGGATTGTTATCAGCATCCAACTTATAAGCTCGAACTTGGCCCAGCAGGGAAGCTTCGCGTAGCCAAAAATCTAGGAGATCAATAGGCCAGGCAAGCGAATCCTTCCCCATATCCTTCACTGGCATTCTCGCCTGGTGATACTCCCAAGCTAGTTGCTTCAAATCCTCAATGTTCGTTGCGGGTTCCAGACGCAATCGGACACCTACTGCGCCGCCTTTCCAACTGAATTTTGATAGAAACGGAGAGACATAGTGGAACATACCGGCCTTAGCATCGAACCATAGGTCTAGCGTTGGCATCGCTGAAAGTAAGATTCCAAGTTGCTCTTCCCATTCATCTTCGGATGTGCCGGACGTAGATGGATCTTCCTCTAATGCGTCCCAAACTCTTCCAAGTGCCCGCAATTTTGGCCATTGAGAAATACTGATGTCGAAAGCACCAAATGGTGAGGTATCAGCAAGGAAGTGGCGCAGCGCTGCCAGAATTGATGTTTTGCCGCTATTGTTAGCGCCGACGAGGATAGTAGTCTTTGGGTCAACGTCCATTTGAACCTTGCCAAGTCGGCGGAATTGGGAAAGCTCAAGAAATCTTAGTGATATCTGTCCAGATAATGGTGTGATAGCTGGTGCTTCTGACATTTTGGCTCCTCTCAATCCATGTGGGAATGCGCCAACCTGTAGCAGCTTAGCGCCACGCCGCAAGCCCGAGTCCTTCAACCTTGATGCTCTTGAGGCACAATTAGAAAGAATTGACACGGCAAGTCATATTACCGCTTCGCTAAAAAATGCCAATCCTTAAATATACTCTAACTGATTCATGTCACAGTGTTTTTGGGCATAGGGTTAGCAATCGGCATGGCCTGTAGATTCGCGTAATGACGTAAACCCACTTGTTCAAGAACTATGTTCAAATATAAATCCTTCCTGAGAGTGATCCTACCCCAGCGCCAGAAGGCGCTGATAAAGTACCAGCAGACACATAAAACAGTTGTTCGGCGGAACACTGACGTTGCGTGACTACGACGGTCAGGTTGCAGAGGTTTTTGGGTATGGAGTGTGCGCTGAACGAAATGACTAAGGCGGAGATGCCAGAAAGCGTGCGTATTGCAAGAACGATGATCTGTTACAGGGAACTCGCCTTAAATTTTATTTATTCAACAAAGTCTTCAGAACCATCAAACCCCAGAGCCATGTCGTAACAACTATTGTCATTAAGATACCAGGGGAAGATGCATGGCTGATTCAATAAAAGGACATAATAATATCGAATTTTAGAGTAACTATTTTTTCTTACCGCTTTATGCCGCAAATACAAATTTCTAGCTGATACACTAAAACCAAACTCCATAAACTTAGATCTAATTTTTTCTGAAATTGTAAGACTATTATTACCCTCGTAATAAATCGCCAACTCTGGTTCTACCCAACGGCTAACCTCAATATCAAATGCTCCCAGCGTTCCTAGCCAGCTTGCTTGCGTGCCACCAAACATTCGTTTATGAAAATAAAATCTACTCATGTTTTTAAGAAGCATTTCGACATTTAAACCCGAAATATCACCCTTACACTGAAAAACCGCAAAGGAACCTGGATTATCTTCCAGCAGCCAAATGTCAACAAATCTTTTATAGTAATCAGCAATATTCTTTCGCTCGGTATGAGACATTCGGAGATCTGTGGTGGGTAAAATCAAAGTACCATTTTTATTGAGGGATATCATCACCGACAATGCTCTTTGCAGTATCTTAAACTCAAAAAGCAAGCCTGCACGAATGAACGACAGTGATAATTCAGAATCAAATCCCTTCACAAATTGGTCATTACGAGGCGAGTATTTCCCACATGAAACAATACCAAGATTCAACAACTCCCGATAAAAACAGAGAGGGGCATCAGGATATTCCAGTGCATAGCAACATTCGGTAAGACGGAATCTGATAAAACCCGGCATTGTAGATAACGCCTTATCATTCACTAATTCTTCCGTTGCCTGAAAAAAGAATTCTCTGTCCACGCCATTATAATCGGCAATATTGCAAAGCATGGCGATACTACAATTTCGGTTGTGTTCAACATATTGCTCGAGAAGCTCTCTGTTATAAGGTCTTCTACCATCAACATCTTTATTATTATGCTCAACTGTATCCGCAAAATAGTTGCTATCAATAGACAAGTAGATTTCAAGAGCACCCAGCAAATAATGCTTAGCTATCTGAGCCTGTTTTCCGGTTATCCCTTCACTCTGAAGTATGCTGTTGATTCTGCCAAAAATACGGCGATACCACTCTTCTGCAACGGGGTCTGCGCATATGAGACTCATCACCACCTGACTGAAGTGAAGACTGTCGATAGCATCAAACGCTGCTTTCTGTACGGATGTTGTGGCTGGCATAAGTTAGTGTCAAAAAAAGTAAGTAATAATTGCCAATTTTAGACACCATTCGACTTCATTACAATCCATCGTATACCAGCCAGTCGGCTCAGGTATTGAATAACGGAGAGCCGTTATTAAACAAATAACTTACATCCTTACAGTTCAATGAGGTAGAAAGATGACCACCTACACCCAGACGGTAAAAATCCTGCGCATGCGAGCAGTTGCGGCCAAACTCGGCATCGCTCGTTCCACCATCTACGACTGGCTGAATGCAAAGTCACCACGTCATGACCCGGCATTCCCGAAACCTTATCCGCTGGGTAAGCAGTCTGTAGGCTGGCTGGAGTCCGAACTGGATGAATGGATTCTTCATCGGAAACCAGCACTGTCCTGATTCATATCAACCTTCGCAGATAACAGTCGAAGGAACACCCTGAATTACCGCATAAATGAAGCTGCCACCGATGCCCTTACCCGGCAGGGTAAGTCACATCGGTGGTGCCATTTCTAAGTTATTTCGGTTTAATGCAAGGAAAATTAAAATGTCATATTTACCACCAACCTCCCCATATTCGCCTTCCCAGTCGAATCCTGTTTACCCCTTCCCAACGGAACAATTGCCTCCGCTGTTGCAGAATGCCATTCGCTATCTACAGGATGGGGGTAAAAATCCGGCTGAATTAGCCGCTAACGCAGTCCTCGGCGCGGTATCGATGGCCTGCCAGTATCATATTTCTGTATTCAACCCCTACACCCAAATGGAAGGGCATTGCGCACTTAACTTTCTAACACTTGCTGACTCAGGCACAGGGAAATCGACAATCATCAATCAGACAATGAAGCCCTTTGTTTCATTCAGAGAACGGTTGGCTGTTGAGTATTCGGATATATTGTCTGCCTGGCAGGAAGATTTTCTCATCTGGAAAACAAAGCATAAGGCTCTGAATAGTAGCCTGCTTGATGCTTTCAAAAAAGATCATGGTGTCGATGAAGCTCGGGCAGCGTTGAAATGTCATCCATCCATCGGCCCTTGCAAACCGATACTGCCCACGCTCGTTTACAATGACACCTCACATGCTGCGCTTATTGCTGGACTGGAAAAGTATCCTTATGCGGGCTTAATTTCTGATGAAGCCAGCAACTTTTTTGACTACCGACTCAAAGACAAACTGGCATTCCTGAACAAGGCTTGGGATGGCGACGTTTATGATTACAACCGTAGTAATCGTGAACCGATAAGTATTAAACCCACTCTGACAGTGTCATTGATGTTGCAGCCTTCCCTTTTTCTCGATTACATGAAAAAGGACGGTAATAAAGCGTTAGAGAGTGGCTTTTTATCCCGCTTCCTGTTCACAAATATCTATCCGGGTAACTCTTCGGGTTCAGGTATAATGGGCCATCGTCATAATTCGAACGTGCCCCATCGTGATGAGGCCGCATTAGCCTACTTTCATGCCCAAATTGATAAATTGCTCGAGCAGCAAAAGAAACAGATATACTTAGGTAGCACAGACAAGAAAGTAATTAGACTTTCATCTGAGGCTGAACTCTACTGGGAGCACCTGCGCGATAACTGGGTGGATCTGACGTTACAAGGTAATATCTGGTACTACATCAAACCAATGGTGCTGAAGGCCAACACAAATACATTACGTATTGCCGCAATGCTCAGTTATTTTTCCGATCAGGAGGCTGACATTATTTCTCTTGATACGCTTACGAAGGCAGCAACGATAATAGTCTGGTATCTCAACCATGCTGCATCCTGGTTTTATCAGTTCACTGATGAATCTAAATTTAAGCAAGACGCTTACGAACTCCATATGTGGATTTACCAACGATTTATTACCAATAACTGTATGCCAATCAAAAAGAATGATGTTATTAAATATGGACCCAACAAATTTCGCCGTAGTGATAAACTCGAACCACTACTGAATGCCATATTGAACACCGGGAGTATTTTATACTGTCGCTCAAACCCCCACTCTGCTGTGCATATTACATTGCGGATGAACAACGGAGGGTATGCTCCACTTATCGAGAATTTAGGGGGACCGCAGTTGTCTCCACAGCACGATATTAAACATCTCAATTAGATTTTCATTTTTAGGCTGGTAACAAACCCACATCACATGATGCGTAATTGTTATCAGCGCCTTCATCTCACTGGCTTGCAATCGGGAGGTATCTGCGAGCCTTTACCATTTGAGTATTTACCAAAGGTGTATTTTACTTCTGCTACAAACGCTACAGTAGCGGGCTGTAGCGATACTTTTAAAGATGCCTGCAATAAAAACCATTCAAATCGTGCAGTTATCCTTCAGTTTTGCTCCTGATGGTTCACCCCCCTGTAGTCTTGCTCCAAACGACTGCAAGCCGCTAATGTTAATATTGCGTTACACCACCAGTCGCTACAACTCTGCTACAGCTCTTATCGAATTACAGTTTAACGGTGCTACTAAATAATTCAGGACTGGCTGCAACCAAAATTCCTGTGTTTGTCAGAATTATCTTTACTAAATCGCTTAGCCAGATAAGACAGTCTTCTCATGATAGTATCGTAATGCCAGGCAAAATGTTCCCCATTTGCATTCAAATTAAAATCACCTTCATGTACAAACTCTATCAGGGGATAATATTTTTTTTGATACTCCGGATATGCGTGAAGGTTCAACGTTCTGATCCATGCCTCCATAATCATCAATCCCAGACAGTGAACGTAATGTCCCTGTATCGGATAATAGGTACCGGCACTGTAATAGGCATCGTTATTCAGCATCAATGCTACATGATAATGCTTCTTTCCTTTTTCTTCACCGAACTCTCTCGCCCATACATAACGAACGTTACGGGGATGAACTCGTTTACCCTGTTTTACCTTTCTCTTCTGCGTTTGTTTAATCTGTGATTTTAACGACTCCATAAAGCGGGTTATCAATTGATGATCTGTCTTATAGCTTTCGTAATTAGCATCAGGAAACCTCAGAATAATATTCAGGATAAACGTCCTTGGGTACTCACGTAAGGAATTCTGCAGTGTTTCATGAATACGGTTGATGTGATGCTGATTGTAACCCATATCGTTGCTCATACTTCAATCCTTGTGTTATTCATCTCAATACAATCTGCAGGAAGAGTTAATTAATACATTCAAATTTACATTCTAGGCAATAGTCAATGTTATTGACTTAACTGTATTAAGTCATCTTTATTATTATAATACCAATCAGACATTTAATATTAACCGACAGGCATTTTTGCTATAGAAGAAAGAAACACTTAATAACATCAATTAACTTACATAATATAGTCAATAATCACTCTGAAGTTAGATACTTTAAAATGAGTAATCAGCATTATGATGATTTGTGATTTATCCGACGGATAAAATTGTATTACAGATCATTTCAAACCTATATCACCCTGATGAATCAGTCTGACTAATGTCATTCGGTTGCTGCAACTTGTTGATCTGTCGCACCGATCGATACTCAACATTAGATAGCTTTAACCTATTGGTTATCATCAATTGATCGATTTTATAATAGATAATAACGATCAATTCCAGTTAACCGATCTGTATTAACGATTATCCGCAGCATCATTTAATCAATACGATCAGCCTGCTCCCCTTAAAACGGAAGCAGGCTTTTTTGTATGTAAATCATCAGGAAAGGAAACTAAATGCTCAGAAACCATTACGCAACTCTGGCTGGACTACTGGTGCTTAGCCACAGTGCCAGCGCCGAACAGGCTGACCAGCAATGGGGGGACTGGTACGGGAACATCAGTGCCATGGAGTTTGAACTCAATACTCAAAATGCTTCAGGTGAAGTGCTCACACTGACCTGTACAAGCGGAAAGCTGGCTGCTGCTTACAGCGTACCAGCGGAGGATTACCGCGTCTCGTCACAAACAGGACTTTCTGAACCTGGAGTCAGTATCAATGGTACGAACCATCCTCTGGATGAAACTGCCTTTACTGCGCTAAAAGCGACATGTGAAAAAGACGTAATAAAAATGACCTCTATGAATGCCGTTATCTCTAGAAAATTCAGCGCCAAAGGGCTGAATGAGGCACTGGCTGATGCCACATGGCAGGACTGCATTAATCATTAATAAACTGAAAGGAAACCTTATGCGTAAACTCGTTGTTTTATCTCTCAGCTCCGCAGCACTGTTTTTTCCATTGGTCTCGTCTGCAATGACAATTCACGGCGACATACATCCCGAACGCTATACCTTCTTTTTGACTCAGGAAGGCAGTAATCAACTTAAACAGGCAAATGACCGGATAGCGAAAAATCCGCAGGCTTATACGCTTGATGTGAATCATACCGGCATTCAACCCTTTGACGCTGTTCGCTGGGACGGGAAGCCTGTAAAAGCCGTCACCTGCATCCTGGTAGACGGCGTGATGATGGGACAAAAAGCCACGTGGTCACAATGTAAAGACGAGAGCGGTGCTGAGTATTTCGGCAATAAAGGTTGGCTGGTACGTGATTACGTCGCAAAAGCCTGTGAAGTCGGAAAATCAGATTGTCCTGTTTATCTTGTGCTTCAAACAGATCCTCCAACAATGCGAAGTGATATGGCTAACTTCGTTCCTGCCCCTAAAAACTTTAATGCTTCGACAAGCCTGACGGATGAAATTAAATCTGAAGGTTGCCAGATGGCGGATAACTCCTTTGAACATGCCAAAAGTAGTCTACGTTGTCGTGCCATTAATACCGTGCGTTTCATCCGCAAACAAAATACCGAAGCGGCATATGAAGCTGATGTAACTACCACGACAGGTGAAACATTCACGATGTCAGTGGGGTATTCCTACGGTAATCCGTCCGCCAACGAGCCGGGCTGGCGCACGATTTCGATCAACCAGGGAGACATCATTACTGATATCCGTAAGCAGGGCCATTGGGTTCCCAATGGTTATAAATAACCTTATCAGTGAGATAACTTTTTATTCGGCATTCAGCTAATTGAGGTTCCGTGGGAAAAACATTACAGCAGGAAACGCCACCAACCGTGGACTGTACCTGGCAACTTGTTTTGAGTGTTGCCGGTGTGACATTGATGCGCAGCAATTCTGTTGGGATTAAAGCACTGGGAGCCAGCCTCACCACACTGAGTCTGATACGCATCATAAAAAAACTTGCCACACTCGCCTGATCACCCTTTCTGAGCGCTCAGAGGATCAAAGTAATATGTCTGAAAATACCCAGGGGAAACTCAAAGGACTGAAAGAGAAATTCAGTATGCGGCGAAATGTCTCCTCCACTGATAATCCGGTTGAGCGGGTTGAAGAAAATGTCAGTGAGCAAACGACAGAAGGGCCAGAATCCCGTACTACACGATATAAGCGATTGCTCGATATTATCGTTATCAACGGCTTGTTGAACATTGCTGAAGATAAACTCAGTGACGATGTGTTTATCGAGTCGGTGTTCAGTAAGGCTTATGAGCTTCTGCCCGTACCGGTCAGACTGGTTGTCAGAAGGGAATGGTGCCTGGCTTATCTCCAGTCACGGAAAGCCCCGTTACTAGCGCAACTTCAGCTCTACCGGGCCGAAAGACACGGCTCAGCAGTACTGATGTCACCTGCGCTGCAACCAACGTTACCACCAGCGACCTAATCAGACTCATTAATAACAGACAGGGCCATCCTTCGGGGTGGCCTTTTTTATGCCCATTTTCTACAGGAGTTTTTTATGACCCGTTTAGCCAGCCGCTTCGGCTCAGTCAATCTTGTTCGCCGCGACCGCCCGTTAACCCGTGACGAACTGGCACACTATGTGCCGAGTGTCTTCAGCGAAGATAAACATGAATCCCGCAGTGACAGGTACACCTATATCCCGACTATTTCCCTTCTCGATAACCTACAACGCGAAGGCTTCCAGCCATTCTTTGCCTGCCAGACCCGAGTTCGGGACCAGAGCAAGCGAGAGCACACCAAACACATGCTGCGCCTGCGTCGCGAAGGCCAGATCACTGGCAAACAGGTGCCAGAAATCATCCTCCTTAATAGCCACGACGGCTCCAGTTCATACCAGATGCTACCGGGATTATTTCGTTCAGTTTGTCAGAATGGTTTGATTTGTGGTGAGTCGTTTGGGGAAGTACGCGTGCCGCATAAAGGTAATGTGGTGGAGAAAGTCATTGAAGGGGCTTACGAAGTATTGGGGATTTTTGACCGGGTGGAAGAGAAGCGCGATGCCATGCAGTCGCTTTTGTTACCGCCACCGGCACAGCAGGCGATGGCGAAAGCAGCATTAACCTATCGCTTTGGTGAAGAACATCAGCCGGTGACGGAATCGCAAATCCTTTCCCCGCGCAGATGGCAGGACGAGAGTAACGACCTGTGGACCACTTACCAGCGTATTCAGGAAAACCTGATTAAAGGTGGACTGTCTGGGCGAACTACCAAAGGTAAACGGGCCCATACACGCGCCGTTAAAGGTATCGACGGTGATGTGAAACTCAATCGTGCACTGTGGGTGATGGCCGAGAATATGCTGCTGCTCGCTTCATGAGTCTTTATTTCCATTATTCAGACCCTGCCAATAAAACGGTGGGGCTTTTTGTTTTAAGGAACGATTATGTCTGTAGTCAATTTATCTCCTGTATTTCCTGCAAATGAGCAGCGAGTCATTCGCCGTGCATTGCGCCTACTGGAGAAGTATCAGCGTCAGCCCAGTGAGTCATTTACCTCCACTAGTTTCACCAAAACATGGCTTCAGCTCCAGATGGCTCATCAGGAACGCGAAGTCTTTATCGTGCTGTATCTCGACAATCAGCACTGTCTGCTGGAACGAGAAACACTGTTTACCGGCACACTCAGCCATACCGAAGTGCATCCACGTGAAGTGGTTAAATCGGCCCTGAAGCGCAATGCAGCTGCGGTAATTCTTGCCCACAACCATCCATCGGGTACGACAGAAATCAGCCAGCAGGATAAACATATCACTCAGCGGATCGTAAAAGCGTTGGCACTGGTGGAAGTGCGGGTGCTGGATCATCTCGTAGTCGGGAACGAAGTGGTTTCTTTTGCCGAGCGTGGTTTGCTTTGAACGGAGGTATTCATGCCATTTACACCATCCCATGAGTGGGGGTTACAAAGCGATATCACCCCAAGATTTGGAGCCAGGTTAGTTCAAGAAGGCAATCGCCTACATTACCTCGCTGACAGAGCCGGTTTGACGGGGAGTTTTAGTCCAGAGCAATTACAGAAACTGGAACAAACTTTCTCTCTGTTTATAGCACAACTGGAAAATATGCTGCGTTCCGGCGAGCTCAACCCTCGTTGGCAACATCAGGTGAAGGTTAACCTTGCCGGATTAAGCTGTGTAGCTGATACCCGTGCCAGTTGCGGCTACGTTTACATTTCAATTTATCCAGCCCAGTAACACCTTCTATCTTCTTCTTTTACCAGGACTTCACTCATGCAAATTTCAACTGTACCGGCCACGGTGCCGGTTTCGTCACGTCTGTCGCCGGTTCAGGTATGGCAGCAATTGTTAACGTATCTTTTAGAGCACCATTACGGCCTCACACTTAACGACACACCATTCCATGACGATGCAGCAATACTGGAGCATATTGAAGCGGGAATAACGCTGGCTGATGCGGTAAATTTCCTGGTGGAGCGCTATGAACTTGTACGTATTGACCGCAAGGGATTCACCTGGCATGAACAAACACCTTTTCTTACCGCTACCGATATTCTCACAGCCAGGAAAGCTACCGGATTAATGCACACATAAATAGCGTTAGTCTTCCTTCCTATCTCGCCTTTCTTTTCTCATCAAAAATAGGTGAAAAAACTTTTAGGCACCTATATAGGCACCAAAGAAAAGTTGAATTAGAACTTAGGTCAACCATTTCAATATATTACATCACCAATTCAGACTCCCCCAGCCCACCAAAATCCTTTGTTGACGGTTACCAGAGCCAGATACGAAGTCCTGAAAGCCCGCTAGCGCAAGCTACGCGGGCTTTTTTGTGTCTGTTGTTTGTCCGTGGATGTCCGAGGAGATTCACCTGAATCCAGTGATAATTGGTACACGTTTAGGTATACGGTAAGATGTAGGTCTAAAAACGTATACCAATTATGGAAGGAATCCAGCCATGGCGCGGCTAACCCGCCCCCTCACTAACACCGAAGTTATACGAGCCAAAGCAGGCTATAAAGAGCTGACGCTTCATGAAGAGCACTTTGTTCCTTTATCTGCTCAAGCGTTAGAAATTTTGGAAGTCATGAAGACTATCAGTGCTCATCGTGAGCATGTTTTTCCAAGGAGAAACGATCCAAAGCAACCAATGAACAGCCAGACGGCTAATGCAGCAGTTTTATGGCCTATGGTACAATCACGGTGACCTGATGATCGCGAAAATTCTCACTCTGAGTGCATTGCTGGTTGTGTGGTTTATTGTAGCGTCAGTTGCCTGGACGACGCTGTTTCCTCTTGAATGGGTGCTATCCATCGATGGATACCTGGTATCACAAGGCATCCACATTTATGGCGAGCAGGAATTCGGCGATGAGCGGATTTATGACTTTATGGCTGATCTCTGTATCGCCAGCTCAGCTTTACTGTCAATCATTCTGACCACCCTCACCTACCGACTAACCCGACGTAAGTAATGAGTGGGGCCATGCCCCACTTTCAAGTTGTTGGATGGCGCTGCGCTTATCCAACCTACCAGACCCTATATTCCGAGGAAGTTCCCCGATCTGCTGCAACGCCTGCAACACAAAAAATATCTTTGGAAAACAACTCGCATTCCCTCTGTTACCGGGTTGGTTAACGGTTTCGTTTTACGATATAGTCTCCTCGCTGCGGCAACATCCGCAGCCGGGTTTCGCAGCCTGGTAAAAACTATAGGGATGCACTTGATGCTACGCATTGAGTGGCAATGTCTTTGCACACCTGTTGTTAGCGCAGTTCAAAAACTGTACGAACAACATCAATGGTGGCTCAGGCAGGGCAGCCTTCGGGCTGGCCGGTGTCCTTGTAGGCCGGTACTGCGAACCCTGTCTGGGCTACCACCCAAAGAGTTTCGCAGCTCCGGTGGTAGTTATTACTGCTACAAGGAGACATATATGAAACTGCCTCACGATCCCACTTTCCTGCCCTTTCAGCCAGACTGGCACAAAGCCGATATCATCGCGGCGCTGCACAAGAAAGGTACTTCGCTCGCGGCTGAATCCCGCGCCGCAGGGTTAAGCTCTGCAACGCTTGCCAATGCGCTGGTGCGCCCATGGGCGAAAGGGGAACTGCTGATCAGTAAAGCGATTGGCGTACCCGCCGAAACCATCTGGCCGAGCCGCTATTTTGACGCGCAGACGCACCGGCCCCTCGCCCGGCCAATGCGTAACAGAAATTCGCTATAACTAAGCTGAATCACTGGAATAAAAGCTCCTGGTTGTATCAAGCCCGCCTGCGGGCTTTTTTACAGATTTGATATGGCAGTTGTAGGGCGGATAAGCGCAGCGTCATCCGCCGATAAAATGTTGGATGGCGCTTCGCTTATCCAACCTACCCCATCCCTTATCCCGGAGTGTAAGGATAATCAACCCGCCCTTCTTTTTATGCAAACCGAAAACTTTAATAGATTATTATGAATTCATGATTCACTTCACATGAAATTACATAATAAAATAACCAATATATTATATATGTTAATTAACCCGCACGCACTACCGGGTAAAAAACCTTTTAGTTAGCTTAAATCGACATTTAAAATTGTTCTTCGCGAAAGTATGGCTTTCCTGACGAAATAGATAATAAATAGTATACCCCCCTGAGAAGCTACAGGTTTCCCCCATGCTTAAAAATGCCAGCGTCAGAAGCGTTATCGCTTTATTCCTGTTGTTGTCTTTTGCAGTCGTTGACTTGTTAGCCTTTGTTTTATCAGCCGATTATAAAATCATGCTGATGCTCAATATCGTCTGGGTTATTGTGCTTGGTTCGCTGTGGTCGTATATGACGATATATCTTGTCAGGCCCATCAACCAGGTTAAAAGCAATATAGACGAGATAAACTCAGGTAATTTATCCGTGTATATTCCTGAATTTGGCGGTAACTGCGCGGGGCGATTAATTCCCGGCATCAATACACTGTCCGCAGAAATAACAACGTTAGTGATGGATATCCGCAGGTCATCCCAGTCGGCCAAGAATATCTCCGAAACGCTGGCGTTGCAGAGCGCGACGCTGTCGGTCAAAACGGAGCAGCAGTCGGCCATGCTGATGCAGACGGCTTCCAGCATGGAACAAATTTCTGCGGGCACGAGGAACAACGCCGAAAGCACCCGCCAGCTAAGCGATATCACCAGCGGTGCTCACCGGTCGGCCAACCACGGCAGCGATCTGATGCAGAAGCTGACGACAAATATGACGTCCATCACCGACTGCGCCAATAAAATGACGGAAATCATCAGCATCATTGACAGCATCGCCTTCCAGACCAATATCCTTGCGCTTAATGCCGCCGTCGAAGCGGCGCGAGCCGGGGAGCACGGCAAGGGGTTTGCCGTGGTGGCCGGTGAGGTCAGAAATCTGGCGCATAAAAGTTCGGAGTCGGCTAAAAACATTAAGTCGCTAATAGATCTAACTAATCAAAACGTGATGCAGGGAGCAACCCTGGTGTCTGAGGCCGAAAAAAATATGCACGATATCGTCTCCGGCTCAGAATCCATCGATGCGCTGATGGGGCATATTTTTATCTCGACGAACGAGCAGGAAAAAGGCATTCAGCAGATTACCCTCGCTCTCTCCGAGCTTGAGAAAGCAACCCAAAGCAACGTGGCCGTCGTTGAAGAGCTGGCTGGCTCCTCAGAAGTGCTGAATAAACAGGTGTTCGAGTTGCAAAAAAGAACCAGCAACCTGCGACTGGGGGAAGGAGAAGAAGCTACCCGGGCGGCGCCAGCGCGTCCGGCTACAGCAACAGCTTAATGCCGGCTTGACGAGCGGTGCCGGAACCAGCGCCTATTATCTTCTTCGTTATTGGTACGAAATGCGGCAAAAATAAGGTATAAAGCCCGCATGAAAATTCCAAACCGAATCCAGCCGCTGGTTGATGATGGCCTGATAGACGACGTGCTTCAGCGGCTGAAAAGCGGCAAAGAAGCCGACGTGTATACCGTGCTATGCGGCGACAAAATCCAGTGTGCCAAGGTATACAAAGAAGCAACGCAGCGTAGCTTTAAGCAGGCCGTGCAGTATCAGGAAGGACGTAAAGTCCGCAACACCCGTAACGCCCGCGCCATGCAGAAAGGCTCTAAATTCGGCCGCAAGCAGCAGGAAGAGACCTGGCAAACGGCAGAAGTCGACGCCCTGTTCCGGCTGGCCGAAGCCGGTGTGCGCGTGCCACAGCCCTACCTGTGTATCGACGGCGTGCTGCTGATGGAGCTGGTGACGGATGCTGCAGGCTCGGTCGCCCCGCGCCTTAGCGACGTAACCCTGTCAGAAGAAGAAGCCATTGCCGATTTCGACACGATGATCCGCAATATCGTGCGCATGCTGTGTGCGGGCATCGTACACGGCGACTTATCCGAATTTAACGTGTTGCTGGATGGGCAGGGCCCGGTGATTATCGACCTGCCGCAGGCCGTCGACGCCGCCGCGAACAACCATGCCGAAGCCATGTTCGAACGTGACGTTAATAACATCACTGCCTATTACGGCCAGTTCGCTCCGCAAATACTGTTAACGCACTATGCGAAAGAAATCTGGGCGCTCTACGAAGATGGCAAGCTGACGCCGGAAGTCGCCCTCACAGGCCTTTTCGTGGAAGAGATCCATGACGTGGATATGGATTCCCTGATTGATGAGATCATCACGGCAGAAGACGAGTATTACGATCGCCAGCGGGCGGCTAAAGATCGCGATCAAGAGTATTGATCAATAAGTAATTCAGGTGCTTTATTCAGGTACCGCCGTGAATTTCCGGCTGCCTGAAGCACCAGCCCTCAACGTATCTTCTCGCAGATAATCCGGACTTTTCAGCATAACCTTATGGTTGAGTCAGCGCTCTTCTACCAGGCTTATCCGTTTGTTTAAGAGGATAATGCCGCATGCGCCGTTTTTTAACGTCCATATTTTCCAGCCCCGAGTCCCTTCTGCAGGTCATGAGCCATCAGGAAATTATCGAAGCCGTTGAGGACGGCGACCGTATCATCATCGATCAGGATGGTAACGCTTCCGTCAATTTCAAAAGCAGAGAAGTTCGTGAGGACTTTCTCCGCCACGTTAACGCCTTAAAGAGAGCCTGATATGGGAACAGCTATTTTTATGGTGCTGATGGTCTGCGGCTACTGGTATACCAGCCGCGATCTGTCGACGCGTTTCAAAATCAAACGCTCCTTCGGCTGGGACGTCTATTTTCTCGTCGCCCTATATGGCTGCATCTTTGTCCTGCAGGGCGTTATTGCCACCGGGCTTATCTGGCTGGTGCTGCTGGGGGTATCCGCCGCCGTCAATACCCTGCATCTGATGCCGGGTGACTACGCTAACTGGCAAATTGATTTTATGAACTGGAGCTTTCTTGGCATCCAGGCGCCGGTGGTCATTATGCTGGCCTTCTCCATTCTCTTCTGCCTTTATCGATCCAACTGGGCGGGCAGCGCGCGGCTGGATGGCAACAGCAGGAAAAAGCTTTATAAACGGCTCGCCTGTTCAAACGGCATAGAGCAGCTGCTTTATCAATGCATGGAGGAAGGCGAGCTGGCGCTGCTGACGCTGAAGTCGAGGCGAATTTATATCGGGATGATCCACACCGCCACGCTGGAATACGATAAAACGGCAAACGTTGTCCTCATCCCGATGCTAAGCGGCTATCGCGACGGCAAAACGATGAACTTGTGCATCGAGAACAACTACAGCAAATGGTATGCCGCTCACGATATTACTCTGGATTCAGAGCCTAAAAGCGCGATGGGTTTCAGGAAAGTGATCATGCTGGATCAGATCGAGAGCCTTTCACTCTTCGATCCCGCCAGCGCCAGCGCGCTGGCCATGGAGCAGCCGCCGGAGAAAATTGAAAAGGTGGCGTAACCGGTGATGGTCGTTCAGCATTGAAGCCCGCAGGTTAAGAAGGAATAAAGTTTATATACCAAAAGCCTGGCATCATGGGCTAACGCCTGAGTTACAGCACTGACTGTAAAGGTAGCACATGGTGCCGGGTGCCTCTCGGTAAGCCTCAGGACAGTATCCCTGGCTTGCGTCCTTTTAAGCAACACTTTACTGTTTACGCCCCACGCAGAGAGGGATTCATTCCGCATTGAGAACGGTTTTATCCGTATATTTTTTGCATACGGTCAGCTGGTGATCACCTCCCAGATAGCAACGTAGATAAGGATCACAGACACGCAGGTATTCACCATCAGCAAATCTGTAATATTAGCAATGACGGCAAGAACCAATAACGCAAGCAAACCGCCGATATGGGATGCTGGAAATCTGCCGTAAACAATCTTTTTGAAAAAGCTGCTGCTCAGTAAATATAAAGCTGGCGCGAAAATTAAAACCGCATTCGTCACTCGCGTTATATGCTCATCAGGATGAGCAATAGTCAGCTCATTGCCCACGGCATAAACGATTATCGACCCCACTAACGCGACATGCACATAGTGAAAGTACGCTCCCATTTTTCCGGGATTAGAACTTTGCCTTATAGCCAGGCTCGCCGCTTTGCTGGTTTTATCAAAGTAGATCCACCACATGGCCAGACAACCAATAAATGACACAATAGAGGCAATGATGGTTGGCGGCTGCCAGACGGCTAACCGGCTTAGGCTTGATCCGGTGATCAATAGCGTCTCCCCTAAGGCAACGATAACAAAAAGCTGGCAACGCTCGGCCAGGTGATGGCCTTCTATCGTCCAGTCAGTTTCGCTTTTCGAGCGCCCTAAAAAGGGCAAATGATAACCCAGCATAGGAGAGATATATTCACAGAGCACAGCAATAAACCAAAACAGCAGCCTCGCGTTACCCTGATTAAATCCGCCGGCGATCCAAAAAGCCGCAGAGATGCAGAGCCAGCCGAGGATCCTCAGGAAATTCATGCGAAGAGGGCTGGACGACTCGATAAAAAATAGCGTTGCGCAAGTTCGGCCCACCTGAATAGCGACAAAAAAAAGCGCGAAAATTAGCCCTCGCTCGCCAAAAGCTGAAGGTATCGCGGCTGCCACATACAGCCCCAGCAGCATAAGAACAAACAGCATCAGCCGCACGGGCCGAGCTTCAGGATCAAACCAGTTTGTTATCCATGCGGTATATTGCCAGGCAAGCCACACTGCAAACCAGAGTACCAGTGACTCAACAAAACCATTAACGGTTAAATGATTAAGCAAATAATGGGATATTTGCGTTACCGCGAAGACATAGATCAGGTCAAACAGAAGCTCGGCGAAGGAAACGCTGGCAACCTTACCGTTGCGGACACGAAGTAATTCATATTTCATAGCATATAACCATATTTCTTATCCACAAGCATGCGGAGAGATACAAACTTCCCGCCTATTAAAAACAGACAGCAAAGTTATTCAGCCATGCTTAATGGCCATGAGTTTCGTAAATCATACGTGAATAGCTTGGTTTTCTGAACGCTCCCGACCTTGCCTGTGATAAACAGTAGTTGCGCCTTTTTTATCCCATTCACGCTGAACTTCATGTATTCCTGAGTACAGGACATCAAGTCATCTTGTGGCGACTCAGCGCAATAGCTTCTTCTTTTCAAGCGACGCTGCGATTTAATCGAAAATAACATCGTACATTCTACACCTTATACACATGCCTGCATCATTCTGTTTTTGCGATAAAAAAACAGTCGTTGCTTTTATATTAAATCATCCTTTAATCGCTGCGATGAAATCGTCACGAAACATTGAGCGCTGAGTATTATTTAGCACTTTACTTACGTTGAAATAGTATTTGATGCGCAGGTAGCTCATTTGCTCATCGAGGTGAGAAAATGCAGCCAACTCTTTTTTTAATTCTTTACCCTTCCACATCCCAGAGCTAAACATGTCGGTTACAATGCCAATTCGACAACTATCTAATTGTATATCTCTGATATCCGCATCAAATTTTTGGTACAGTAAATTCACGTTTTCCAACTGCTGTGGACTTAGCTTCAACCGCTGAATAATGGCGTCCTGGGAGGGGGGAGGCGCTTCGGCTTTACTGTAGGCCTGCGCTGAGAGCGGATAGCTACCAAAAATAATTATTGACAGCAAAGTTAAAGATAGCCCTTTCAAAAAACCAAACACAACTTGCTCCGAATTAACACTTACCTACACAAAGCTTTGCCATCTTTAACTTTCACAACAAACAATATAAACTTGCTTGAAGAATAAATTCGCTGCAAATCATACAAATATAGCGCAGCAAAATACATAATCCAGATAGAACTCAACAAATGATAGCCTTCAAAAGACCAACAACAAAGTCCAGTATGAGACAAAACTTCAATTGTATTTACACTGTATTGACGTAAAAGAACATGAACCACGCCTAAATGAACTGGCTGAACGCCAGATAAAACACTATGATAATGGACTGGTGGGTTAAATAGAAAGCAGATAGAATCGATTTATATTAAAAAATCACTTAATTGACATTATGAATCTTTACTTAAAAAAGGAAAGAAAAGTTCAGCTTTGGGAGTCATTATACGACCCTTCCCAAGCAGCACCTGAACTGAAGCTAAATCACCATCTAGCCTTGATTCTTGAACAAGTTCGTGTTGAACGCCTGGCCTGCTTTAAAGAGATTGCGGAGCTTCGGGCGCTACTTGACGATAAACATATAGCGCATGATAACGTCGAGCCCTGGATTCACCGTAGTGATAAGGTGCTGGACACTTTGCTTCGCTATAAGCTTGGTAAGTCTGGAAAACTCGTTAAAGAGGGTATGCTAACCATGCCATATCGCTGGCGCAGGAAATTCAGAAATGGTATTGCATGAGGTTCAGAATAAAAACTGCAGTGACCGGAAAATAGTATTTTGCGCCCTCCGGGGCGTGTGCTTCACCCCTTCCATCAATACGCTCTCTTTAGTTCACCACCATCTTGAATTTTAAGCTTTCTCAACACCTTCATGCTCTTTAAGCATGGCTCAGCTGGCCGATGAAACTACTCAAATATTTCCGTTTGTGATTCCAGTAATGTCCCTACCGCCGCAAGACCTGGAACAGCGTTGGAAAACCGTATCGTGCATACCGTTCGGCTACAGCCTGTAATGCCAAAATAACAGGCTCGTCACGCATATTATCCGGACGGTAATGATAAACCATCCTGCTGATGGTTAAGGCTACGACAGGCCTGGCGAATACTGAGTCCGAATGTCGTTATCAGATGCGACACCGTCTCACGCCTAAAGGCTGGTTTTAAAGCTTGTTTGTATGATACCTTTCAGTGCACGACACTCCGGGCTCAGGTCAGCAAACATCTGCTTAGGATGTCGATTTTCATCCTCCATGTCTTAAATCTTTTGATATCAAACACCTCCATGCCACCGTATTTAGACTTCCTGTTGTAGCACGTAGGTTCTGAGATATCGGCCTCGGGCAGACCTCTTCACACTTAGTCCGGCTTCAACCGACTTAATCACAACAATGATCTTATGTTCAGCAAAACGGGCTTTGAACATAGCGAACTCTGTAGTTGGAAGTATGAATATGCCGGTACATCTCTAAATGCAAATGGCAAGATTAAGGGGGGATACACAATAAAATATAATAAATGGGAACGCGATCCTGGATTTTACCTCCATAGTGATAATTGGAAAAATTATTTTTTTGTAAATGTATTTAACAAAACACAACCCCAGTACAGATCGATAAATAGTCCAGCAATGGACTACCTGGAGCGCAATCAAAGGAGTATCATTCCTATTTTATAAACATCTAAAGAAAATGTGCGCTGGATACAGCCGACCAAATTCTTCATTCTTAGATGATAATGAAGAATAACTCTAATTTTCGAAGTTACTGATGAAATGTTACATTTTCCTTTCATCAAAAGGTCATGATCCGTAGCATGCTTCGCTAAGCATATATTATTCAGGCACAGGCAAAACCATCTCTCGTTAAAAAGTGGAGTAGTTCAGCAATTATCAGTCAGAGACATCCGAGTATTTATTCATTATTGTACTAATGAAACTGTTGAGAAAGATGCACCAGGCTCGCCCCTTTCAATTAATTTTGCTTCGACAAACGTACGGTGATTAACCATGATTAACTCAATGCATTGCGACGTGCAGCGACAAATCATCGCAGATAGAATGATGCTGTTTGGCCTATGTTTGAGCTTTCTGCTCCATTTATGCTGGCCCAAAAATGGGGGAATGGGAAGCTACCTGCCTTATAACATGGTGGGCTGGCTTTTTGCTGCAGTCATTTGTACCTCTTTTTTGCTTGTGCACCCCGGCAATGCGCCAGGTACATACGGAATGTTGCTGATTGCCGGTGCCTCCCTGATGACGCTACAGCTAATTTGGTCTCCCACGGGTGAAACCCGGTATTATGTCCTACCACGCATTACCGGATTGTGGGGGATCATTGCTTTCTGGATAACACTGAAGCAGTGCCAATTTTCAGGTTTTCAGAAATTTCTTCTATTTTATGCGCTGGCTCTCGCTTGTATCGTAGAAAACCTTGTCGTGCCGATCGAGCCTCATGGCTTCTCATCATGGCAACCCGAAAGCTGGCAGCTCATAATCGACAAATATGGCCAAAGAGGCGTGCGTGTTTCTCCGCAGGTTAATGTAGCCGACAGTTTTCTTGCCCAGTCGCTGGCAAGTTCTCTAACGAAAGCTATCCTGGGAAATGGGATTTCAATAAACACAGAGATCCGTTTAGGCAGGCACCATTCACCAACGATAAAGAAACAGTGAAGCTGATTTGAGATATACTGCTGGGCTCAACAATAAATCGCCACTTCATGCATTATGCATTGAAGGAAATTGTCTATCAAAGTCTTAACACGAATAAAAAAAATTAAGCACACACATCACCGCTGTTATTACTAAAATGCATTGACAATCAACACCTCTTAATTATGATACCAAAAGAAGCTGTAACTAATTTAGTTACTAACCTCAAACTCCGTAATTTACATTACACTTTCTGAAAATTTAAAATTAATTTTATAGCAGCTAGTTACACACGTACAAAATGAACGTTGAGAGAATAAAAAATGCCTGATTTATTTAGCATGACTGAACATATCTATGCACAAACTGATTTCAGTTGTTTAAAAGAGAGCATAATGCAAAAAGGGCGTGAGATAACTTTTCCCGCCGGAGCAATCCTTCGTCCAAAAGAAGATGAAATCCTGATCTTGACATCCGGCCAGATGACAATGTCTAACAGTTCAAGCGAAGGACTGATGATAGGACAAATCTTCACTTTTATGCCAATTGGGTTACTCGAGAGACATTATCAGCTGCCGTTATATTATCAGGCTGAAAGTGAAGTGACGATTTTCCAGTTGACGACGAAAGAATTTAAAGAGATATTTTACGAGGTGCCTGAGAATGCAGAGCTTTTGAGCCAAATCCTGACCTATATGTCTTCTATGCTTATCCACATTTATTATGAGAGAAACAACGATTCTGGCTACGCAACCGTTAGACAGATGCTTCATCGCTACATGTACAGAATGGAAGAAAGTGCACAGTTTAATGAGGGGATTGCAAGTTTTATACTTAAAAGAACGCGTTTATCAAGAAGCTATGTTTTCCAGATTTTGTCCGCGCTGAAATCTGGTGGCTATATTACTATCAAAAATGCCCGACTGGTTGCCATCAATCGCGACATTCCGAAGCGTTTTTAAAATATTGTCTTTATCATTAACTTAAAGTACATTTTGCAGATTGCGAAATTATTGGATTCCTGCGGCAAAATTAACTCGAATATTTAAAAATGAATCTTGTTTTATTTGACAAAGGAAAAGTTGAGATCGTACAATATTGAGTAAAAAAATTGAGACTTCATTCAAAGTTGCCAGTGTATCCTTTTTCTTGACACACTGGCCTTGCCTGAATGCAAAAAATTATTATTTTAATAATTCCTTTTGCCGAAGATATCTGAGATGTGATTCATAAGATTTTTTGTAGCAGCGTTGTATTTGACGTGAATTGTATGTTTCCCTTATTTAACTCTTTTATACTTTTTATGCCAGCAAATCTCACCGGCTACAGCCCGGTCCACCAGGACATCTGTTCCTGTTGCACCCACTCGCTGCGCAGCAATTCGCCAATAAAATCACTTTTTTCAGTTCTATCCCCATCTTTGAAATAAGTCAATTCAGACTTTAACAATGTGCGTCAGCATTGCAGCAAGTTAACTGGCCCACTACCTGGGCGATGTGAATGTCAGATATTTTCATTCTGCAGGAGATAGATATTCACGATGTGTAATAACAAGGCATTGACTGTTCTGGGACCACTGCCTTTTATGTGATTTTCAGCGGCCAGTTTCTCTATTTTACTCAGCTGCGTCTTCAAAATCGTAAACGTCCGGCTAGTCTTGTCTGCCTTGCGCTTACGATAATCTTCCAGAGTAAGGATCTCTTCAACGGTACCATTTAATGTAATATTGAACCGCAGCGGCTGATAACTTTCATATGCCTTATCCCGAAGGTCGCTTTGCAGCATGAGGTGTCCCGATATGATTTCCCTGAGAAGCGCACTCACCGAACCGGGCTCGCGATCATGAATTTTATTTTGAGCAACGATATTGATCAGTGCCTTATCAGCACATTCGGAAAGGATAAATGTGCGTCGAACTAACACATCCGGACCTGACTCGTCGCCATTTTTTCCCTCAGCATCGTTTCTGAAGCGTGTAAAATCATCTCCTGACTGCATTTTTTCCCCTTGAATGGGTACCTGTAAGATTGAATCCAAAAAAAGCATATTGTTTATTAATATCACAAACCATTGCTTGTAATAGTTAATCTAATAATATCAAAAACAGAAGTCTCTTTGCGAAGAAAGTGTAAATTTGAATTTTACCCATGAAATACTTTAAAATCATTCAATTACGTTAATGTTAATTACACACACAAAGCAATATACTAAACCTTAAACCATTTTATCGGTCAGGGAGAACGTTACACCGCTGCCCTTACAGATTGACCTGCTGCATAAATACCAAATCAGGCACTAAAATATAAATATAAGCCGTCACTATTCGCTATGAATTAATTTAAATGAGTAGAGTAGTTTGATTCAGCAGTTTGTGAAGCTGCCGGGCAGGAAAATGAGTAAAATTTGACTTTCTTGTTTTCAAATAAATTATCGACTCACATGTTATTACTCCTCATAGTAATATAAAATACATATTTAGCAGCACTAAAAGAGCGCCAAATGTAATCATGTAAGAGCACAACCCCCTATAAATGCAAAAATATTATTTTAAATCAACATTTGACTTCTAACAGGAGCACAAAATGAATAACTTTAACTTTGATGATGACTACGTCAATATTTGCAATCTACTGGGCGGCTATTGCCTTGGGAAAGTAAAAGCAGGTAATACTCATTGCCGTGAATGCATTACGCACAGGCTTAATCTGGTCAAGGAAGAGTTCTCGGAGATCATGGGGAACGAGTGGTCCTTGTTCAGTGAAACTGAAAGCAAGGAAAGTGAGGCCCAACCCGCTTCCAGCTTTGGTACGCCCCGCTGCTGCATAGAGCAAAACGTTGCGAATGCCCTTCAGGAAAAATGCCTTAGATCCGAATCCTAATAAAAAACATAATTTCATGATATTGATCATGCGAATCAGGGCTATTACTGTGGCAATAACGCATTTGTGGGGATTCTTTGTATTCAAAACCCGGTGAGCGCCATTTGGCCAGGCGCTCATCTTATATAGGAAACCCGGGTCGTATTTTAAGTTAAGCAACGCTGTGTCTGATTCTGTTCTGCCGCGTAAACAGTATCGATTATCTGACCTTTCAACTATTTATGAATAAATAAACTCGTGTATTTCATATCTCTGCGTTTCGTTCGAAACCAATTTTCATGTTGTTCACACCCGCTTGCCTGACCATTTAAAATTCACGAATAAGTGCATTCATCTAAATATCCCTCGCTATAATCTAATAACCGACTCTTGCCGAAGCATATTAGATTACGAAAGTATCTTCTTATACACTCAGGAGTGCAATAAAAGACAATGCTATAACTTTCCTGGCCCGCATGTATGCAAAAAACGGTAGGCTAACTCGCGCATTATGCGTCAGATCAATTTTGAGCATTTCGCCACTTTTTTGAAAATATATTTAATATCAAAATTGCACCTTCCGCATTTTGTCATTAACCTGGTCCAGACAAAATTTACCGTCAAATGGAATGACTATGAAAAAAGAAGCATAGCGGCAGGGTTACGATTTACTCAACACGGTCAACCGCGCAAAAATTGATAGCGATCAATTTTCTAAAAATGAAAATCTCCAGCAGCAGGGCGTTGCTGACAGGTCCTCCTTATCCCTGCTCTGTTTTGTACATCATAGTCCGGTCCCCAGAGGGTCTGAGGTGCCGGCCATCGCCTTAGCCAGCCTTTCACTTTCCACGACACTGGTTTAGCATCCTGTTAAATCAAGTTGCCCAGGAAGCGTTACGGAGCCTATGACTATTCAAACCATCTCCCCCGCGGAGGCCAAAGTCCTGCTTGCACAAGGTGCGGCGCTGATCGACATTCGCGAGCGGGACGAGTACGCGCGTGAAAATATTCCCGAGGCGCATCTGCTATCGCTTTCCGCCATCGATAAGGGCGATCGTCTTGGCCCCTTCGATCCTTTCGATACGGTGATTTTTTACTGCCAGTCCGGGATGCGCACCTCGCAGAATGCCCAGAAGCTTGAGGCCGCCTTCGAACCGGCGAAGGTGATGCTGATTGAGGGCGGCCTGAACGCCTGGAAGAAAGACGGCCAGCAGACTCTGGCAGACCGCACCCAGCCACTTCCGGTGATACGTCAGGTGCAGATTGTGGCGGGTTCGCTCATTCTGGCAGGTGTCGTGCTTGGCTATGCCGTTCATCCGGGGTTCTTCATGCTGTCCGGCTTCATCGGCGCTGGCCTGCTGTTTGCCGGTATCAGCGGTTTTTGCGGCATGGCCCGCCTTCTTGAAGTCATGCCGTGGAACCGCCGTCGTTAGCAGCTGCTTTCTCGCTTTAACAAACTGATCTATGGTTAAAGTAGGGTTCCTTCACCAAGATAAAGAGGCAACGTATGTTTAAAGCAGGCGATCTCGTTCAGCCGAAAAAAGGCGGACCAAAAATGGAAGTGATTGACGTTCAGGGGGAAGAGGTGACCTGTACGCCAGCGAATATCCTCAGCGGCGAGAAAATCACTTTTAAAGCCTCGGAGCTGGCGTTATATCAGGAAGAAGGAGATTTCGGCGTCTGCTGACCCCGGCCCTGCTGGCGGGCATCCCCCGCCGTCTCATCTCATACAGTCTTCTGTTCCTATCTTCGCACGCTGTCCTGTCATGCCGCGGCTCCGGCTACTTTTATAACTAACTGATTAAAAGACAAATCCCTTCCTGCGAGCGAGAAAATAAGGAAAGCACGTGCATATCGCCCCTTCCAGCGAATTTTATTGACGAAACGGCGATAAATAAAAATTTTACGCTAATTGATGATTTCTGCGCAGACATATAATCTACTCATCGTAAATTACTCAAATCATCAAGCTAGTAATCAGCCAAATTACTGGTATTTATTACTCGTTGCATCCCGGAGCCAGAATAATGTTTTCTCCTGAGTCACGCCTGCGCCACGTAGCTGCAGATACTTTTGCTATGGTGGTCTATTGCTCGGTAGTGAACATGATGATTGAAATCTTTCTCTCAGGCATGAGCTTCGACCAGTCCCTCTCTTCACGCCTGGTGGCGGTGCCGGTCAATATTTTGATCGCCTGGCCATACGGGGTTTATCGCGATGCCTGCATGCGCTTTGCACGCCGCTACAGCAGGGCAAGCTGGGTGAAAAACCTGGCGGACGTGCTGGCCTATATCACCTTCCAGTCCCCGGTTTACGCGCTGATTCTGTTAAGCGTGGGTGCAGACTGGAACCAGATTGCCGCAGCGGTAAGTTCAAATATTGTGGTTTCGATGCTGATGGGGGCGGTTTACGGCTATTTTCTGGACTACTGCCGTCGGCTGTTCCGTCTTAGCGAATACAGTAACGCCAAAGCAGGCGTCTGACTCGCCAGAGCACGACTGGCAGCGCTGCCAGTCCTGAAGATTAATGCTCGCCAAACAGCCCTGAAAGATAACGCTCAAGCGCGATGCGGGAGCTAAAGCCGTGCGGAATACCGTAGTGCTGATGCACGTCACCGGCAAGGTACAGCGGGAACTGCTGATAGTGGTCGCAGGTTTTGATGTCCGTCGCCGGGTCGGCCAGTGACTGGCTACGCTCTTTCAGCGTCGGATGGATAATCAGCGCGGTGCGCCCCATCCGGGCTTCGCGATTGACGTAAACATAGTTGTCTCCACGGCGATAGCCGTACGCCTTTGGCGTCACTTCATCCATGGTAAAACCAGCTTTTTCCAGTACGCGGGCCACCTCATCAGGTCGTAAATACATTTTTTTTCCTCGTCATCTTCTTAGCCAGGCAACCATACATTAACCAGCAATAGCGCGGCTTTCGGAATAGTCCATAAAGACGGTGAAAGTCCGTAACCGGACTCATTAGTTAACATTATGGTCTACACTAGAAATCACATCGCAAAAAGGGAGATAACAATGTTTAACCGTCCAAATCGAAACGAAGTTGATGAAGGTGTTGATGATATTAACCGCGACGTGAACCAGCTGGCGGATACGCTGGAAGAAGTTCTCAAGTCTTTCGGTAGCGATGTTAAAGAGGAAGGTGAAGCGGCGCGTAAAAAGGCTGAATCCCTCCTGAAAGAGACACGAGCCCGTATGCAGGGCCGTGGCCGCGTAAAACAAGCCGCCTGTGACGCGCTGGGCTGTGCGGATGAATACATTCGCGATAAGCCATGGCAAAGCGTTGGGCTGAGCGCAGCGGTGGGCCTGGTGCTCGGCGCGCTGCTTTGCTCACGCCGCTAAGCTGGCTTTACGCACTCACAAACAGTGATCCTCAATGTGCGTTTGACCCCGGTAGCCCTGGCTGCCGGGGTTTTTACATTATGACCTGCCGAAGCTTAAGCGCGTAGCGCCTGGCCGTCTCCTGTGAGGAGATGTTCGTAAAGCTCATCACTATTCCCCCCTCGCCCGCAGACGTCATTCGCCAGTCGCTTAATGCCTGTACGGCAAGGCCCGCCGCCCTGGCTTTAGCCACCATCGCGCAATCGTCTCCCTGCATGCGCATTACCAGTTGAATTCCCCCCGCCTGCGGCACCACTTCAAACCCCTGCTCCGCCAGCGCGGACTCCAGCCAGACTCGTCGCTCGCTGTAGCACTGACGCATTTTCTTCAGATGGCGCCAGAAGTGGCCCTCACGCAGAAAATCGGCAATCGTCTGCTGGATTAATATCGGCACCGTGCAGGGAAGATGCCTGCTCTGGCGCACAAAGGCGGCCACCTGCTGCTGGGGTACCACCAGCCACGCGGTGCGTAACGCCGGAAACATCGACTTGCTGAAGGTCCCGGCATAAATTACCCGCTCCGGCCCATCCAGACTTTTAACCGGCGGCAGAGGTTTTCCCTGGTAACGGAATTCGCTGTCGTAATCATCTTCGATAATCCAGCTCTGCTGCGCGGATGCCCACTCCAGCAGCTGATGCCTCCGGGCAACGGAGAGCGCCACGCCCAGCGGGCTCTGGTGGGCAGGCGTCAACAGCGCAAAACGCGCCTGAGGATAATGCGCCAGGCCATAATCAATCTGCATTCCCTCGCCGTCCACCGGTACCGGATGTAACGCCATTCCCGCGTCGGAAAATACCGGGCGGACGTAGCGATAGCCTGGATCTTCCAGCCAGATGCCATCGCCCGCTTTTGCCAGCGCCCTGACCACCAGCCGCATGGAGGCCTGAAAGCCCGCCGTAATAAAAATTTGCTCCGGCTGACAGTCGATGTTTCGCGAAAAGCGCAGGTAGTCCGCAATGGCCTGGCGAAGCGTCGATTCGCCGTTTGCCTCCGGCATCAGCAGATCGTAGCGCGTCTGCAGCCGTAACCTTCTGCCCGTCAACCTCGCCCACAGCGCCCTCGGGAAAGCATCCAGCGCGGGCAGGCCCATCTGAAAAGGCATCGGCGCACCCTGCGGCTGGCTGGACGCAATGTTTGCGCCGCTGGCCGTCGGGCTTGCGGAGGGGCTGACAAACGTCCCCGCCTGGCCACGCCGCTCCAGCCATCCCTGAGAAACCAGCTCACCATAGGCGTTTTCCACCGTCGCCCGAGCCACGCCCAGCTCCAGCGCCATTGTCCGGCTGGACGGCAGGCGGCAGCCCGCCGCAAGCTCACCGTCGCCAATCGCCTGTCTGATCTGACGGGCAATCTGCTGGTAGCGGGGGATAGCGTGGTGAGCGTTCACTATCATTGAGGCAGGCTTATTTTTCATGGTCTGCTTTTTTAGTTAATTTATGGCTCTCTGATGCAGTCCATCATAGTGATAAATTGCCCCCACACCAACATGAGGAGCAACACCATGATCGAATTACGCCAGCCTTACTACGACCTCTCCCCGGCCGTGTTTAAACCTATGCTTCAGGCGCTGAGCGGTCTGGAAGGCAGCTCGCTGGGTTCGACGCTGATAGAACTGGTTTTCCTGCGCGTGTCGCAGATTAACGGCTGCGCCTACTGCCTGGAGATGCACGCCAAAGCGCTGCGCAAGGGCGGCGTAGAGCAGAGTAAGCTGGACGCCCTCGCAGGATGGGAAGTAAGTAATCACTTCAGTGATAAAGAGCGCGCGGCACTGGCTTGGGCCGAAGCGGTAACGAAGATTACCGAAGGCGGCGCGGACGATGCCGTTTACCACCCGCTGCTGCAGTTTTTCACCGCGCAGGAGATAAGCGACCTGACCTTCACCGCCAGCCTGATGAACGCCTTTAACCGTCTGGCAATCAGTATGCGGATGTAGATTTTGTGATCTCCCGGTGGATGACGCTATCGCTTATCCACCCTACATTTTTTGCCACGCCCTCCTCCGCGCTACCCCCCCTTATCTAAAAATACTATATCTTGCGTGGTTGAATATCTTTTCAACTACATCTAGTATTCAATCATCAACCAATGAGAGAATACGAATCATGCGCATTACCATTTACACGCGTAACGACTGCGTTCAGTGCCATGCAACCAAACGCGCCATCGAAAGCCGTGGCTTCGCCTTTGAGCTGGTGAATCTCGACCAGCAGCCCGAAGCGGCGGACGATCTGCGGGCCATGGGTTTTCGCCAGCTGCCGGTCGTTGTCACCGACCAGGAGAGCTGGAGCGGCTTCCGCCCGGACATGATCAACCGCCTGCGCCTCGCTGCCCAGGCATGAGCAGCCTCGTTTATTTCTCCAGCGTTTCGGAAAACACCCGCCGCTTTGTCGGGCGGCTGGGGCTGCCCGCCCTGCGCATTCCGCTTGAGGTTAAACAGAAGCTGGTCGTGACCGAACCCTATATTTTGATCGTCCCCAGCTACGGCGGCGGCGGGATTGCAGGCGCGGTGCCGGCTCAGGTCATTCGCTTTTTGAACAACCCTGAAAACCGGGCTTTGCTGCGCGGGGTGATCGCCAGCGGCAACCGCAGCTTCGGGGAAGGGTTCTGTCGGGCGGGCGACGTGATAGCCCAAAAATGCCGGGTGCCGTACCTCTATCGTTTTGAGCTGCTCGGCACCGAACAAGACATCGAAAACGTGCGTAAAGGAGTGAGCGAATTTTGGCTACGACAGAATCAATCCGCGTAACCGCGACCGGGAGCGCGGACTATCACGCGCTCAACGCCATGCTGAATCTTTATGATGCCGATGGCCGCATCCAGTTTGCCAAAGACGAGCTGGCGGTCGAAAAGTTCCATGAGCAGCACGTGCTGCCCCGCACCCGTCAGTATCCCAGCCAGCATGCAAGGCTCAGCGCTCTGGTTGCAGAAGGCTACTACGACGACTCAGTTCTGAAGCGCTACGAGTATGGCTTTGTCGTGGCGCTGTTTGAGAAGGCGCACAACAGCGGCTTCCGCTTCAAAACGTTCCTGGGCGCCTGGAAGTTTTACACCAGCTACACCCTGAAGTCCTACGACGGTAAAGAGTACCTGGAGCACTTCGAGGATCGCGTCTGCATGGTAGCGCTGACGCTGGCGCAGGGCAGCGAGAAGCTAGCCTGGCTACTGATGGATGAGATGCTCTCCGGCCGCTTTCAGCCCGCCACACCCACCTTCCTGAACTGCGGCAAGCAGCAGCGCGGCGAGCTGGTCTCCTGCTTCCTGCTGCGCATCGAAGACAATATGGAGTCCATTGGCCGGGCGGTGAACTCTGCATTACAGCTTTCAAAGCGCGGCGGCGGCGTGGCATTTCTTCTCTCAAACCTGCGCGAGGCCGGTGCGCCGATTAAGCGCATCGAAAACCAGTCGTCCGGCGTGATCCCCATAATGAAAATGCTCGAAGACGCGTTTTCCTACGCCAACCAACTCGGCGCACGCCAGGGTGCCGGGGCCGTTTATCTGCACGCCCATCACCCGGACATTCTGCGTTTTCTGGATACCAAACGCGAAAACGCCGACGAAAAAATTCGTATCAAAACGCTTTCCCTCGGCGTGGTCATTCCTGACATCACCTTCCAGTTAGCGAAGGACAATCAGCCGATGGCGCTGTTCTCGCCGTATGACGTTGAACGCCTCTACGGCAAGCCGTTTGGTGATATCGCGGTGAGCGAACGATATGAAGAGATGCTGGCGGACGAGCGCATCCGCAAAACGGTTATCAACGCCCGAGACTTCTTCCAGCGGCTGGCGGAGATCCAGTTTGAGTCCGGCTATCCGTATATTATGTTTGAGGACACGGTTAATCGCGCCAATCCGATTGATGGACGCATTAACATGAGCAACCTCTGCTCAGAGATTTTGCAGGTTAACAGCCCGTCCACCTATGACGAAAATCTCGACTACGCGCAGATCGGTAAAGACATTTCATGCAATCTTGGCTCGCTGAATATCGCCCATACCATGGACTCGCCGAACTTTGGCCGCACGGTGGAGACGGCAATTCGTGGGCTGACGGCGGTCTCGGACATGAGCCATATCCGCTCGGTGCCTTCGATAGATGCCGGGAACGCGGCATCCCACGCGATTGGCCTCGGGCAGATGAACCTGCACGGCTATCTGGCCCGCGAGGGCATTGCCTACGGCTCGCCAGAAGGGCTGGACTTCACGAATATCTATTTCTACACCATCACCTGGCACGCCATTCGCGCCTCGAACCTGCTGGCTCAGGAGCGCAGCCAGCGCTTTGCGGGCTTTGAAAACTCCCGCTACGCCAGCGGCGACTATTTCCACCAGTATCTGGAAGAAGACTGGCAGCCGAAAACCCACAAGGTACGCGAATTGTTTGCCGGGGCGGCGATAGAGATCCCGACGCGGGAACAGTGGCGGCAGCTGCGCGACGACGTTATGAAGCACGGCCTGTACAACCAGAATTTACAGGCCATTCCGCCGACCGGCTCCATCTCGTATATCAACCATGCAACATCGAGCATTCATCCTATTGTCTCGCGCATTGAGATTCGCAAAGAGGGCAAAACCGGTCGCGTCTACTACCCTGCCCCGTTTATGACCAACGACAACCTCGAGTTTTATGAGGACGCCTACGACATCGGCCCGGAGAAGATCATTGATACCTACGCCGAGGCCACACGCCACGTCGACCAGGGCTTGTCGCTGACGCTGTTTTTCCGGGATACAGCCACCACTCGCGACATCAATAAAGCACAGATTTACGCCTGGAAAAAAGGCATTAAAACGCTCTATTACATTCGCCTCCGGCAGATGGCGCTGGAAGGAACGGAGGTGCTGGGCTGCGTGTCCTGCGCCTTATAAGGAGAGAACATGACGACGATTGCGCAAATTCAGGCCATCAACTGGAACAAGATCGAGGACGAGAAAGATCTTGAAGTGTGGAACAGGCTGACCAGCAACTTCTGGCTGCCGGAAAAGGTGCCGTTGTCTAACGACATCCCAGCGTGGCTGTCGCTGACCCACGACGAGCAGCAGCTTACTATCCGCGTATTCACCGGGCTGACGCTGCTGGATACCATTCAGAATAACGTCGGTGCCCCGGCGCTGATGGCGGATTCCCTCACCCCGCACGAAGAGGCAGTCCTGTCGAACGTGAGCTTTATGGAGGCGGTTCACGCCCGCTCCTATAGCTCAATATTCTCGACGCTCTGCCAGACCAAAGACGTGGACGAGGCCTATGCCTGGAGCGAAGAGAACGAACCTTTGCAGCGCAAGGCGCAGATTATCCTCGCCCACTACCACGCTGACGATCCGCTTAAGAAGAAGATTGCCAGCGTGTTCCTGGAGTCTTTCCTCTTCTATTCCGGCTTTTATCTGCCGATGTACTGGTCCAGCCGGGGCAAGTTGACCAACACTGCCGATCTTATCCGTCTGATTATTCGCGATGAGGCCGTGCACGGCTATTACATCGGTTACAAATACCAGAAGGCGCTGGCGCAGGAGCGCGCGGAGCGGCAGGAAGAGCTACAAAACTTCGCCATTGGTCTGCTGATGGATCTGTATGAAAACGAGATCGCCTACAGCAAAGCGCTGTACGGCGGCGTGGGCTGGGTCGATGAGGTGAGCGCATTTCTGTGCTACAACGCCAACAAGGCGCTGATGAACCTGGGCTATAACGCCCTTTTCCCGCCGGAAATGGCGGAGGTTAACCCGGCAATTCTGGCCTCGCTTTCACCCAATGCGGATGAAAACCATGACTTTTTCTCAGGGTCCGGGTCGTCATATGTGATGGGTAAGGCGGTTGAGACTAAGGATGAGGACTGGAACTTTTGATATTGCCTGAGGTGTCTTAAGTGTCGGATGGCGCTGACGCTTATCCGACCTACAAAAACTAATGGATGGCGCTGGCGTTTATCCGATCTACAAAAACTAATGGGCAACGCTGGCGCTTATCCGATTTACAAAAATGGGTGGATAAGCGCAGCGTCACCCGGCTGGTTAACGAACCAGATGCAGGAAGTGCAGGTGCTTCTCGTACTGGTCAAGGATATCGTGGATGATCTGTTCCTGGTTCCAGCCCATCACATCGTAATCCTGCCCGCCTTCTCTCAGGTGAACCTCACCCCGGTAATATTTCTGTTCGTCGTCACGCTCTTCTTCGCTCAGGCCAGCCAGCGCAAAGGCGGGTTGAATATAAGCGCGCAGTCGAACTTCATACACGAAGTTGAGATCGTCACCAAAATCCACTTCGAAACGAATGCGATCGTCCGCGGTATCGTCAATGGCGGAGACGGTATTCTGCTTAGCCAGCTCCGCTTCCACCAGCAGCATCGCCGGGTGGACCACTTCGCTGACGAAGCGTTTAACCTGCGAACGCTTCGGGAAATAGGCGATGTTTCGCAGGCGGCGCTGCCAGGAGATCGGATTGCGGGCAGCGGTTGGCGCGATGGTGGTCATCTGCTGGCTGTCCTGCTTGTAGGCGTCAATACGTAGCGCCTTCAGCAAACCATAAATCGAGACCAGCAGGATGACAGAGAACGGCAGCGCACTGGCGATTGTCACCGTTTGCAGCGCCCCCAGCCCACCGGCAATCAGCAGAGCAATCGCTACTGCGCCCATCATGGCTGCCCAGAAGATCCGCTGCCAGACCGGCGTCTGGTCGGAGCCACCGGAGGCCAGGGTATCCACCACCATTGCGCCGGAATCCGCAGAGGTGACAAAGAACACCACGACCATTGCCATCGCGATAAGGGACAGAACGGTAGAGAACGGGAAGTGCTCGAGGAAGTTGAACAACGCCAGCGAAACGTCGGTCTGAACCGTATTAGCCAGATCCTTCGCCCCTTTATTCATAATCAGATTTATAGCCGTATTGCCGAATACCGTCATCCACAGCAGCGTAAAGCCTGCCGGAACGAACAGCACGCCCGTCACAAACTCACGAATGGTACGGCCACGGGAAACGCGGGCGATAAACATGCCGACGAACGGCGACCACGACAGCCACCAGCCCCAGTAGAGCAGCGTCCAGCCGCCCAGCCAGTTGGTGGATTTAGGCTCATAGGCGTAGAGGTTAAAGGTCTTACTGACGATCTCCGAAAGATAGCCGCCGGTATTCTCCACAAAGGATTTCAATATCAGGACGGTTGGGCCGAGGATCATGACCAGCAGCAGCAGCAGCACGGCAAGACCGAGGTTCAGTTCGGATAAGATACGAATACCCTTATCCAGCCCAGAGACTACGGAAAGCGTTGCCAGACCGGTGATGACCACTATCAGTATCACCTGCACGGTTTCGTTAATTGGCACGCCGAACAGGTGGTTCAGCCCCGCATTGACCTGCAATACCCCATAGCCGAGCGAAGTAGCGACGCCAAATACCGTGCCGATAACAGCAAAGATGTCCACCGCATGGCCAATCGGCCCGTAAATTCGGTTGCCGATAATAGGATAGAGCGCGGAGCGCAACGTCAGCGGCAAACCGTGGCGATAGCTGAAGAAGGCAAGAATCAGCCCGACGATGGCATAAATTGCCCAGGCGTGAAGACCCCAGTGGAAGAAGGTCAGGCGCATGGCCTGCTTGGCGGCCTCTATAGTTTCCGGTGTGCCGACGGGCGGGTTCAGATAGTGCATCACCGGTTCGGAAACGCCAAAGAACATCAGGCCGATGCCCATGCCCGCAGAGAACAGCATGGCAAACCACGAGACATAGCTAAAATCTGGCTGAGCGTGATCCGGCCCAAGCTTGATGTTGCCGTAGCGGGACAGGCCCAGGTAGGTCACGCTAAGAAGAATGAGGGCAACGGCGAGGATATAGAACCAGCTGGCGTTAGTGAAAATTCCCTGCTGCAGCGCTTTGAATTTGCGGTCCGCTAACTCGGGAAAAACGGAAGAAAAAGTAACAAGAACAATGATTAATGCGGCAGAGATAAAAAACACAGGGGGATTTATCTTGCTGCGGCTAACGACGTTTTCCGTATCGTTTTGACTCATAACATACCTTTTGGTTAGTCCGTTAAAGATATCTCTTTAATTGGGTAAAAACCTTTTAACAAACGAAAAAATTGACGCCTGAAAAAGCTGAACCGCAGAGTTTACCATAAAGAAAATCCTAAATTATTAAAAAGGTCATACAGAAAAATCGTGCACGTAATCTGTGGACGATCTCCTCCATTCCTTAAGTAGTGAGCGAAATATAACGAAGTGCGCTGACCAATTTTCAAAGCCACATTTATTTAAGAGAAATCACTTTTCATCTGTGTAATAGCTGCACATGATGAAGATCACAATTTACACAGAATGACATCCATTCCGGCAGAATAATCCACCGCTGACAAAAAACATCGCCTGCTGCGGGTTTGCCGTTAGCCCCTGCTATTACTGAAAATTTCGCCCACGCTTGTTTTGTGGATATTGTTCCAGGGGAGCTTGAGGGTTGTCTCAGAATCTGAGTATGTTAGGGTATAACCCGGTAAATATTTCCATCAGGATATTGTGTATCGCTAAATTAAACATGGGATTAACTTTATTGCATGGCAATTAAATTAGAAGTAAAGAATTTATATAAAGTATTTGGCGAGCATCCACAGCGCGCATTCAAATATATAGAGAAAGGCCTTACTAAAGCAGAGATACTGGAAAAGACAGGGCTGTCACTTGGCGTGAAAGACGCCAGTCTGGCAATTGAAGAAGGCGAGATCTTCGTCATCATGGGGTTATCCGGCTCGGGTAAATCGACCATGGTTCGCCTTCTCAATCGCCTGATTGAACCAACCCGTGGACAGGTGCTGATTGACGGCGTGGATATTGCCAAAATATCAGATTCAGAACTCCGCGAGGTTCGCAAAAATAAGATCTCAATGGTTTTCCAGTCCTTCGCTTTAATGCCGCATATGACCGTGCTGAATAATACCGCTTTTGGCATGGAATTAGCGGGCATGCCGGTTGCTGAACGTCAGGAAAAAGCCCTTGATGCATTGCGTCAGGTTGGGCTGGAGAATTATTCCCACGCTTATCCTGATGAACTATCCGGCGGCATGCGTCAGCGTGTAGGATTAGCCCGCGCGCTGGCCATCAATCCAGACATATTATTGATGGATGAAGCCTTTTCGGCCCTCGACCCGTTAATTCGTACTGAGATGCAGGATGAACTAGTTAAATTACAGGCGAAGCATCAGCGTACCATCGTCTTTATTTCCCACGATCTTGATGAGGCTATGCGTATTGGCGACCGGATTGCCATTATGCAGGGCGGTGAAGTTGTGCAGGTCGGCACGCCGGATGAAATTCTTAATAATCCGGCTAATGACTATGTGCGCACCTTCTTCCGCGGCGTGGATATCAGCCAGGTCTTCAGCGCAAAAGATATCGCCCGCCGCAGCCCGGCTGGCCTGCTGCGCAAGACCGCCGGCTTTGGTCCCCGCGTGGCCCTGAAGCTGCTGCAGGATGACGACCGTGAATATGGCTATGTCATTGAGCGCGGCCAGAAGTTCCTCGGCATCGTCTCTACCGACTCCCTGAAAAGCGCACTGGCTAACGGGCTGGGTCTGGAAAGCGCGTTTCTGGAGTCCCCGGCGCCCGTCTCCGCCGACACGTCACTGAGCGACCTGCTCACCCATGTAGGCCAGGCTCCGTGCGCGGTGCCGGTAGTGGGCGATGAGAATCAGTACGTGGGCATCATCTCGAAAGGGGTGCTGCTGCAGGCATTAGACCGTGAGGGGGCAACCAGTGAGTAATTCAGCAAATCCGTGGGATACCGGCAGCGCGGCTGCCGACGCAACAACCAATCAGGCCGCTTCCAGCGCAGACGCGTGGGGCAGCCAGGCAGCATCAGCGCCTGCCGCCAGCGGCGGGTCAGACTGGCTGAATGCTGCTCCTGCGCCGCAGGCCGAACATTTTAATATTCTCGATCCGTTCCATAAGACGCTGATCCCGCTCGACACATGGGTAACACACGGCATCGATTGGGTGGTCACTAACTTCCGTCCGGTGTTCCAGGGCATCCGCGTGCCGGTAGATTACATCCTCAGTGGCTTCCAGCATTTTCTGCTGGGGATGCCCGCACCGGTGGCCATTATTATCTTCGCGCTGATCGCCTGGCAGATGTCCAGCCTCGGTATGGGGATCGCCACGCTCGTCTCGCTGGTCGCCATTGGTGCCATCGGGGCCTGGTCCCAGGCGATGGTCACCCTGGCGCTGGTGCTGACCGCCCTGCTGTTCTGCATGATTATCGGGCTACCGCTCGGCATATGGCTTGCGCGCAGCGAGCGGGCGGCAAAATTTATCCGACCGCTGCTTGATGCGATGCAGACCACCCCGGCATTCGTCTATCTGGTGCCGATTGTGATGCTGTTTGGCATCGGCAACGTGCCGGGCGTAGTGGTGACGATTATCTTCGCCCTGCCGCCAATCGTGCGCCTGACCATTCTGGGGATTAAACAGGTGCCGGAAGATCTGATTGAGGCCGCTCGTTCGTTCGGCGCAAGCCCGCATCAGATGTTGTTCAAAGTGCAGCTTCCGCTGGCGATGCCGACCATCATGGCCGGCGTCAACCAGACGCTGATGCTCGCCCTTTCTATGGTGGTAATCGCCTCGATGATTGCCGTAGGCGGCCTTGGCCAGATGGTGCTGCGCGGCATAGGCCGTCTGGATATGGGCCTTGCCACCGTCGGCGGCGTGGGGATCGTGATCCTCGCTATTATTCTTGACCGCCTGACGCAGTCCATTGGCCGCGATTCGCGTAGCCGTGGCAACCGCCGCTGGTACACCACCGGCCCGCTGGGTCTTCTGACCCGTCCCTTCTGTAAATAAGCCTGGCGGCGGCAGCTTTGCCGCCCCTTGCCCCATCACAACAATTAAGGATTAACGATGCGACACACTGCGATCTTAGCCACAGCCCTTGCCACACTCGTTACCACCAGCACCTTTGCCGCCGACCTGCCGGGCAAAGGCATTACCGTTCAGCCGATTCAAAGCACCATCTCCGAAGAGACGTTCCAGACGCTGCTGGTGAGCCGAGCGCTGGAGAAAATGGGCTACACCGTCAATAAGCCAAGCGAAGTGGACTACAACGTGGCCTACACCTCAATTTCCTCTGGCGATGCCACTTTTACCGCCACTAACTGGCAGCCCCTGCACGACGACATGTTTGCCGCCGCCGGTGGAGACAAAAAGTTTTATCGCGAGGGGAATTATGTCGAAGGTGCCGCTCAGGGCTATCTCATCGATAAAAAAACCGCTGAGAAGTACAAAATCAGCAATATTGCCCAGCTCAAAGATCCCAAAATCGCCAAACTGTTCGATACCAACGGCGACGGTAAAGCGGATCTGACCGGCTGCACGCCTGGCTGGGGCTGCGAAGCCGTTATCAACCATCAGATTGAGGCCTTCGGGCTGAGCAATACCGTGGTGCACAACCAGGGTAACTACTCCGCAATGATCGCCGATACCATTACGCGTCATAAAGAAGGCAAGCCGATTCTGTACTACACCTGGACGCCGTACTGGGTGAGCGATGTGATGGTGCCGGGGAAAGACGTGGTCTGGCTGCAGGTGCCGTTCTCTTCCATGCCTGGCGAGCAGAAGGATATCGATACCAAGCTGCCTAACGGCGCGAACTACGGCTTCCCGGTGAACACCATGCACATCGTAGCGAACAAAGCCTGGGCGGAGAAAAACCCGCAGGCGGCGAAGCTGTTCAGCCTGATGAAGCTGCCGCTGGCGGATATCAACGCCGAGAATGCCATGATGCATGCCGGTCACGCTTCCGAAGCGGATATTCAGGGTCACGTTGACGGCTGGATCAAAGCGCACCAGGCGCAGTTTGACGGCTGGGTGAAAGAAGCTTTAGCCGCTAAGTAACGTTTCAGACATCCCTCACTCTGCCCCTCCTCCCTCCAGGGAGAGGGCCGAGGTGAGGGTTATTGCTTCCCCATAACCGCACAATCCGACACCCACCCCACCTGTCTTAACCATCAATTTTCGTTATCATTCGCGATCTCAATGACAAGCTGAAGATAACAATGAAAAATACCGCTCAGGGGCTCAGCCCCGCGCTGATTGCCCTGATGTCCGTGGCCACCGGCCTTGCCGTTGCCAGCAATTATTATGCGCAACCTCTGCTCGACACCATCGCCCGCGCCTTTTCTCTTTCCGTCAACCAGGCCGGGTTTATCGTCACCGCCGCCCAGCTGGGCTATGCCGCTGGCCTGCTGTTGCTGGTGCCGCTGGGGGATATGTTTGAACGACGCGGGCTTATCGTCTTTATGACGCTGCTGGCCGCGGGCGGCATGCTGATCACCGCCACCAGCCAGACGCTGCCGATGATGATCCTGGGTACCGCGCTCACCGGCCTGTTCTCCGTCGTCGCGCAGATCCTCGTGCCGCTTGCGGCTCACCTCGCGGAACCGGCTAAGCGTGGCAAAGTCGTGGGGACCATTATGAGCGGCCTGCTGCTGGGGATCCTGCTGGCGCGTACCGTCGCGGGCCTGCTGGCAAGCCTGGGCGGCTGGCGCACGGTTTACTGGGTTGCCAGCGTGCTGATGGTTATTATGGCTGTCGCCCTGTGGCGCGGTCTGCCAACCGTGAAGCAGGAAAACCATCTGAATTATCCGCAGCTTCTGGGTTCCGTATTCAGCCTGTTTATCAAAGACAGCCTGCTGCGCACCCGTGCCACGCTCGGCTGCCTCACCTTCGCCAACTTCAGCATTCTGTGGACCTCGATGGCGTTCCTGCTGGCTTCTCCGCCGTTTAACTTCTCCGAAGGCGTCATCGGGCTGTTTGGCCTGGCGGGCGCGGCTGGCGAGCTGGGAGCGCGACCTGCGGGAGGATTTGCCGATAAGGGCAAGGCGCATCTCACCACAACCGTTGGTCTGGTGCTGCTGCTGCTCTCATGGATTGCCACCGCATTGGGCCAGTATTCGGTGATCGCGCTGATTATCGGTATTCTCGTCCTGGATCTTACCGTGCAGGGCGTTCATATCACCAACCAGACCGTGATTTACCGCATGATGCCGGAAGCCCGCAACCGCCTGACGGCTGGCTACATGACCAGCTATTTTATCGGCGGCGCCGCAGGGTCACTGATTTCAGCAAGTGCTTACCAACATGCTGGCTGGAATGGCGTTTGTGCGGCGGGCGCGATTATGGCCCTACTAAACCTGGTGGTCTGGTGGCGCGGCTACCACCGCCAGGAGGTCTGCCAATAATCCTTTACAACCCTTGTGGACAAACAAGGGTGTTAAGGCCTGGGGCAGTCTGGTAAGGTTGTCCCAGATTATTAATTCGAGTGACATTCACGCCGGTTATTTATAAAAATTTAATATGGACAGTCCCGCGACAATTTCAAACGACAATCATCAGCACGAAGCGACCTGGGTTGAGGGGCTGAAAGACAGTTTGCCCATCGTCATCAGTTACCTCCCCGTGGCCTTTGCCTTCGGTCTGAACGCCACTAAGCTGGGGTTTACCCCGCTCGAAAGCCTGTTTTTCTCCTGCATTATCTACGCTGGTGCCAGCCAGTTTGTGATCACCGCGCTGCTGGCGGCGGGTAGCTCTCTGTGGGTGGCTGCCCTGACCGTGATGGCGATGGACGTCCGCCACGTGCTATACGGCCCCTCGCTACGCCAGCGAATCACTAAAACGCTCAGCAGGCCCAAAACGGCAGTCTGGGCCTTCGGGCTGACGGACGAGGTGTTTGCCGCTGCCACCGCGAAACTGGTGCGCGACAACCGGCGCTGGAGCGAAAACTGGATGATCGGCATCGCCTTCAGCTCCTGGTTTTCCTGGGTGCTCGGCACCGCGCTCGGCTCCTGGTCCGGCAATGGCCTGCTCGATAGCTTCCCAGCTGTGGAGGCCGCATTAAGCTTTATGCTTCCCGTGCTGTTCCTGAGCTTCCTGCTCGCCTCGTTCCAGCGTAAGCAGTCCTGGACCGTTACCGCCGCCCTGGCGGGTGCCCTGCTCGGCGTGACGCTGGTGTCGATACCAGCCGCGATTCTGGCCGGTATCGTCTGCGGCTGCCTGGCCGCCGTGATCCAGGCGTTTTATCAGGAGGAGGCGTAATGAGCACCCAGGTCCTGCTACTCGGCCTGCTGGTCGGCTTAGCCAACTATTTATTCCGCTATTTACCCCTTCGTCTGCGTGCAAACGCCACTCGCCCCGCTAAGCGCGGCGCCACCGGTGTGCTGCTGGATAGCATCGGCATCGCCTCAATCTGCGCGCTGCTGGTGGTCTCCTGCGCCCCGGAAATCATGCATGACAGCAGGCGGCTGCTGCCGACGCTGGTCGGTTTTGCGGTTCTCGGCGTGAGCTTTTATAAGACTCGTAGCATTATCATTCCTACGCTTCTCAGTGCTCTGGGTTATGGATTAGCCTGGAAACTCATGATGGTGATATAGACCCGACGGATAAAAAATCCCTGAACAATAGATTTACTTTATTTGTCACCATCGTTACTATATCGGCTGCAACTAATGAGGTTATGCCAAAATGGATAGTTCGTTTACGCCCATTGAACAAATGCTAAAATTTCGCGCCAAACGCCATCAGGACTTCCCGTACCAGGAGATCCTGCTGACCCGTCTGTGCATGCACATGCAGGGTAAGCTGCTGGAAAACCGCAATAAGATGCTGAAGGCTCAGGGGATTAACGAAACGTTGTTTATGGCGTTAATCACTCTTGAGTCCCAGGAGAACCACAGCATTCAGCCCTCTGAGCTAAGCTGTGCGTTGGGATCGTCCCGTACCAACGCGACGCGCATTGCCGACGAGCTGGAAAAGCGGGGCTGGATTGAACGCCGTGAAAGCGACAACGACCGTCGCTGTCTGCATTTGCAGCTGACCGATAAAGGTCATGAATTCCTGCGTCAGGTCCTGCCACCGCAGCATAACTGCCTGCACGAGCTGTGGTCTTCCCTGAGCGGCTCTGAAAAAGAGCAGCTGGAAGCCATCACCCGCAAGCTGCTGACTCGTCTGGACAAAATGGACGTAGACCAGACCATGCTGGAAGCCGTTCGCTGACAGGACGCGTCAGACTCGATTAAGCATCCCGGAAAACAGATAACTACAGAGGCCAGCAACTCCATTGCTGGCCTCTATGCACTAACGGGTCAGCAAAGCTGACCATAATAATAATAAGTTTGGAGATTAGCATGAGCGCACATGCGGAGCATGAAACCCCGCAGCAACCGGTGAACAATAAGAAAGGCAAGCGTAAGACCGCCCTTCTGCTGTTGACCTTGCTCTTCGTCATTATTGCTGTGGCATATGGAATTTACTGGTTCTTAGTCTTACGCCATTACGAAAACACGGACGATGCGTACGTCGCCGGTAACCAGGTGCAGATCATGTCCCAGGTTTCAGGCAGCGTCACCAAGGTCTGGGCTGACAATACTGATTTTGTAAAACAGGGTGATGTGCTGGTCACGCTCGACCAGGCCGACGCCCAACAGGCGTTCGATAAGGCGCAGACCGTGCTGGCCTCCAGCGTGCGTCAGACACGCCAGCAGATGATCAACAGCAAGCAGTATCAGGCCAATATTGAGCTGAAAAAGACCGCGCTGGCCCAGGCGCAAAGCGACCTGAACCGTCGTATACCTTTAGGCAGCGCAAACCTGATTGGCCGTGAAGAGCTGCAGCACGCCCGTGACACCGTGGCATCCGCTCAGGCAGCGCTGGACGTCGCCGTTCAGCAGTACAACGCCAACCAGGCAATGATCCTCGGTACAAAACTCGAAGAGCAGCCCAACGTGAAGCAGGCCGCCGCCGAATTGCGTAACGCATGGATGGCCCTGCAGCGTACCAAAATCGTCAGCCCGATGACCGGCTATGTTTCCCGCCGTGCGGTGCAGGTCGGCGCGCAAATCAGCCCGACCACGCCTCTGATGGCCATCGTGCCGGCCAGCGGCCTGTGGGTTGATGCCAACTTCAAAGAAACCCAACTGGCACATATGCGTATTGGGCAATCTGCGACCGTCGTCAGCGATATCTACGGCGACAACGTTGAATACACCGGCAGGGTTGTCGGCCTGGATATGGGGACCGGCAGCGCCTTCTCTTTGCTGCCAGCCCAGAACGCCACCGGTAACTGGATCAAAGTGGTTCAGCGTCTGCCGGTGCGTATCGAGCTGGATGCAAAACAGCTCGAACAGCATCCGCTGCGCATCGGCCTGTCGACCCTGGTCACCGTGAACACGACGGATCGCGATGGCAGCATGCTGGCAAGCAAGAGCCGTACCTCACCGGTTTACGAAAGTAACGCCCGCGAGCTGGATCTGGCGCCGGTAAACCAGCTGATTAACCAGATTATCCAGGCGAATGCGGGTTAATAAAGCGGAGGTTGTATGGCGCAGCTTAAACCGCTAGAAGGAGCCCAGCTGGTCATCATGACCATCGCGCTGTCTCTGGCAACCTTTATGCAGGTGCTGGACTCCACCATCGCCAACGTGGCGATCCCGACCATTGCCGGGAACCTTGGCTCGTCCCTGAGCCAGGGGACATGGGTTATCACCTCCTTCGGGGTGGCGAACGCCATCTCGATCCCGCTCACCGGCTGGCTGGCTAAACGCTTCGGCGAAGTGAAGCTGTTCCTGTGGTCGACCATCCTGTTTGTTATCGCCTCCTGGGCGTGCGGCGTCTCCAATAGCCTTGAGATGCTGATCTTCTTCCGGGTCCTGCAGGGGATTGTCGCCGGGCCGCTGATCCCGCTGTCGCAAAGCCTGTTGTTAAGCAACTATCCACCGGCCAAGCGCAGCATTGCGCTGGCGATGTGGTCGATGACGGTCATCGTTGCGCCGATCTTCGGGCCGATCCTCGGCGGCTACATCAGCGATAACTATCACTGGGGCTGGATCTTCTTTATCAACGTGCCGATCGGCGTGGTCGTGGTACTGATGACGCTGCAAACGCTGCGGGGTCGGGAAACGCGAACCGAAAACCGGCGTATCGACGCCATCGGCCTTGCGCTGCTGGTGGTGGGGATTGGTAGCCTGCAGGTCATGCTCGACCGCGGTAAAGAGCTGGACTGGTTTAACTCAACAGAAATCATCGTGCTAACCATCGTTGCGGTGGTGGCGATAAGCTTCCTGATTGTCTGGGAGCTGACGGACGATAACCCGATAGTTGACCTGTCGCTGTTTAAGTCGCGCAATTTTACCATCGGCTGCCTGTGTATCAGCCTTGCCTACATGCTCTACTTCGGCGCGATTGTTCTGCTGCCGCAGCTGCTGCAGGAGGTATACGGCTACACCGCAACCTGGGCGGGCCTGGCTTCTGCTCCCGTTGGGATTCTGCCGGTACTGCTGTCACCGATCATCGGGCGCTTTGCGCACAAGCTCGATATGCGGCGGCTGGTGACGTTCAGCTTTATCATGTACGCAGTCTGTTTCTACTGGCGCGCGTACACCTTCGAGCCGGGGATGGACTTTGGCGGATCGGCGTGGCCGCAGTTTATTCAGGGCTTCGCGGTGGCGTGCTTCTTTATGCCGCTGACGACCATTACGCTGTCCGGCCTGCCGCCTGAACGTCTGGCGGCGGCATCAAGCCTGTCGAACTTCACCCGAACGCTGGCTGGTTCTATAGGTACGTCGATAACCACTACGCTGTGGACTAACCGTGAATCACTGCACCACGCGCAGCTCACGGAGTCGGTCACGCCGTTTAACCAGAATGCCGTGCAGATGTACAACGATCTGCAGAATCTGGGAATGTCGACCCAGCAGGCGTCCGGCTTTATTGCCCAGCAGATCACAAGCCAGGGGCTGATTATCTCGGCAAATGAGATTTTCTGGGTCTCCGGCGGCGTGTTCATTCTGCTGCTGGGGCTGGTCTGGTTCGCCAAACCGCCGTTTGGTGCAGGCGGCGGCGCCGGTGGTGCGCACTAAAATTGTCGGGTAGCGCTCGCTTACCCGAACTACAAAAACAGCCGTAGGGTGGATCGCCTTTGCACCCTATGGCTGTTTCTCAGCACAGGTTGTCAGTTGTGCGCCAGTAATCTCCCCAACTAGTTGTCAGGATAAAGTCTGACCCGAGCAAAGGAGATCCCACATGTTGCAAGACCCGTCGCAAAAATACCTTCCGCATCCACCGGTTAATCTGCCGGATCGTCAGTGGCCGAATAAACAGCTAACCCATGCTCCGCGATGGCTTTCCACCGACCTACGCGACGGCAACCAGGCACTGGCTGAGCCGATGGACAGCGCGCGCAAGCTGCGCTTCTGGGAACGGCTGCTCAAATGCGGTTTTAAAGAAATCGAGGTGGCGTTCCCGGCAGCCTCAGAAACGGATTTTCAGTTTGTGCGCCAGCTGATTGAAGAGCGCCGCATCCCGGAAGACGTCACCATCCAGGTCCTGACCCAGGCGCGTAGCGATCTTATCGAGCGCACCTTTGCGGCATTGCAGGATGCCCACCGCGCAACCGTGCATCTTTATAACGCCACCGCCCCGCTCTTCCGCCGCCTGGTGTTCCGCCAGAGCAAAGAGGAGATCGTTCAGCTTGCCGTCAGCGCCACGCGCCAGATCCGCGCCCTGTGCGAAGCTCATCCGCAAACGCAGTGGAGTTATGAATACTCCCCGGAAACGTTTTGCTTTACCGAGCCTGACTTCGCCCTGCAAATCTGCGAGGCGGTAGCGGACGTGTGGGAACCCTGCGCCGAACGGCCAATGATTATCAACCTGCCGGCGACGGTGGAGGTCAATACGCCAAACGTCTACGCCGATCAGATCGAATATTTCTGCCGCCGCTTCTCACGGCGTAATGCCGTGTGCATCAGCGTGCATCCTCATAACGATCGGGGAAGCGGCGTCGCCAGCGCGGAGCTGGCAATACTGGCAGGAGCCGATCGCGTGGAAGGCTGCTTATTCGGTAACGGCGAACGCACCGGGAACGTCTGCCTGGTGACTATGGCGATGAACCTCTACAGCCAGGGGATATCGCCACGGCTCGACTTCAGCGATATGAAGCAGGTCGTGGAAGTTGTCGAACAATGTAATCAGCTGCCCGTCCATCCTCGCCATCCCTACGCCGGTAAGCTGGCCTTTACGGCCTTTTCCGGTTCGCATCAGGATGCCATTAAAAAAGGATTTACCGCGCGCCAGCAGGCTTCCGATTCACGCTGGGAGATGCCTTATCTGCCCGTCGATCCGAACGATATCGGCTGCAGCTACGAAGCGGTGATCCGCGTTAACAGCCAGTCCGGTAAAAGCGGCGCGGCGTGGGTGCTGGAGCAGAATCACGGCCTGATGCTGCCGCGCGCTTTGCAGCAGGATTTCAGCCGTCACGTACAGGAGCAGACCGATCGCGACGGAAACGAGATGACGCTGGCCGCCATCTGGCAGCTCTTCCGCGAGCTGTACGGGCATCACAAGGCCGCCGGACGGCAGCTGCTGGATTACCGTAGCGAAAGCCAGGGAGAGGGCCTGCTGTCGCTCCAGGCACGTATTCAGGCGGAAGTTGGCGTTATTACGCTTCAGGGAAAAGGAAATGGTCTGCTGTCCGCCGCTGCCGATGCCCTGAAAAGCCTGATTAACGTCGCGTTCGCCATTGATGACTACCATGAACACACGCTCGGCAGGCACAGCGAGAGCCGTTCGGCGGCCTATATCCGCTGCACCTTCGCGAAAGGCGAAAGCCGCTGGGGCGTGGGTATCGATAACGACGTGGCGCGGGCTTCGCTTCAGGCGTTGCTTAATGCACTGCCGTCAGACGAGCGGTTCTGATGGAAGTAGTCGCCGGGGGAAACACCAAGGGTACGTCGGAACATGGCGCTGAACGCGCTGTGGCTCTCGTAGCCTAAATCCAGCGCTACCCGCAATACGGACTGGCCCTGGGCAAGACGGCTCAGGGCTTCCATCAGCCGCGCCCGCCGTACCCACTCGCTGAACGCCAGCCCGGTTTGCTGACGGAAATGCCGCAGCAGGGTCCTTTCACTGATATTGAGCAGCCCGGCGGCCAGCGCCGTGCTCCAGGTTTTGCCGGGTTCGGCCTGGATCTGACGACAAAGCGCCAGTAAGGCCGCCGACGCCGGTTCAGGTAAATTAAACGGCAGCACCGTCATCACGCGGATCTCATCGAGGATCAGCTCATAGATCCGCTCTTCCCTGCTCCCGGCCGCGTAGCTTTCGGGCAGCGTCAGCGAGCTGATAATAAGCTCACGCAGCAAATCTGAGATTTGCACCACCTGGCAAACCGAGGGCAGGTCCGCCCGCGCAAAAGGGTCAATGAACAACGTTCGGGCTGCAACATACCCCGTAACCTGAAAGCGATGCTGCGTCCCAGCAGGAAGCCATACGCCGCGGCTTGGCGGCACCACCCAGTATCCCTGCTCCGTCTCAACCCGCACCACGCCGCTGAGCGCGTGCAGAAGCTGCGCGCAATCGTGGCTGTGCCATGGCTCGGTAGCGCCATGCGGATAATCATGGGCAAACGGCACCAGCGGGCGGGTTGCGAAACTGAACTGGAGAGTGGTAGACATAATTTTATTTCTTTATAAAAAAGGAGCCGTCAGGCTCCTTCAGAATGATGACAAACCTGAAATATTTAACGAATGAACAGATCTCATCAAAAAAATAACCAGGAAAATCAATTCATTGATATTCGGCTGCTAATCACAAAGAAGGAAAAACCACGCTTTTTCCTTCTTTGTCAGCAATCAAAAGGAGCCATCCGGCTCCTTTTGTCGACAAGCTATGTCGGATGACGCTGCGCTTATCCGACCTACTACTATTACTAGATGTGCAGCTCTTTCAGCTTTTCTTTCGGCAGCGCCAGCTCGTCATTGCTGTTGACGCTCACACCGTGCTCTATGATATGGCGCGCAATGTCCTGCGCTTCCTGCAGAGAGTGCATGTGGTATGTGCCACACTGATAGACGTTGAGTTCCGGGATCTGGTTCTGCTCTTTTACCTTCAGCACGTCTTCCATTGCCGCTTTCCATGCTTCGGCAACGCGGCTTTCTTCCGGCACGCCAATCAGGCTCATGTAAAAGCCGGTGCGGCAGCCCATCGGCGAAATATCGATGATCTCAACGCCGTTACCGTTTAAGTGATCGCGCATGAAACCTGCAAACAGGTGCTCAAGCGTATGGATCCCTTTTTCCGGCATCACTTCCTTGTTCGGGACACAAAAGCGCAGGTCGAATACGGTGATGGTATCGCCGCTTGGTGTGTGCATCGTTTTGGCTACACGTACTGCTGGCGCGCCCATGCGGGTGTGGTCGACAGTGAAACTATCCAACAATGGCATCTGGTCACCTCCGATAAGTGAATTTTTTTAAAATAAAATGAACCATTTTTCCCGGCACGCGTCTGAATATATGAAAGACGCGCATTTGTTATCATCATCCCTGTCTTCAGAGATGAATATTTTGGCCACATTGATTGTGGCCATTTTCTTTTCTACCGCGACTGTTTCTCAAGCCATGTCTCAAACGGCTCGCTGTCCCCGGCTTCGATATCACGCTGACGCTGCCATGAAGCATCGTGCTCCTGCTGCAGCACTTCCGTCGTCATAATCTCCAGCGGTTCATTGATAAGCTGTTGACGATACTGCTCCGCAAGCGCAAGCCCCGTACCGCCAATGCCATTATCAATCATAGACCGCAGAATGCGGGCTGAATACGTCAGCTCTGGATCGTCAAAGCTGGCGACAAGCTCATCGCACACTTTCTGATAATCGTCATTACCCGCGATGCCGTCCAGCGTTTGAGCAACCCGACGTAAATCAGCGAACAGATCTTTGCCCACCTGTGACAGCGGATGCTGGGAAGTTTCACAGCCCATACCCAGCGTCAGGCCAGGTTTACGTCCTTCCAGAATCACCCGGTTCCAGTTTGTGCGGGTGCAGAGCAGCTCGTCGCTGCTCATTTCCGGCGCGTCGGCCAGCACACACCAGATCATAAACAGGTCGAGGAAGCGAATCTGTTGCTCGTCCATGCCAATGGCGGAGAACGGGTTGATATCAAGCGAACGCACTTCAATATATTCGATACCGCCGCGCAGCAGCGCGTCTGACGGCGACTCGTCTTTCGCGGTCACGCGTTTCGGACGAATCGGCGCATAGAGTTCGTTTTCAATCTGTAGCACGTTAGTGTTGATTTGCAGACGCTTACCGTCTTTCTCCAGGCCAAGATGCGCATACTCTTCAGACGGCGTTTTAATCGCTTTCTTCAGCCCTTCAACATAGGTATGGAGATCGTTGAAGGTGATGCCCAGGTTGCTTTGCGATTTGTTGGTATAGCCCAGATCGCTTAAGCGCAGCGACGTGGCATACGGCAGGTAGTTCATGCCACATTCTGTTTTCTCAAACGGCAGCGTGCTTTCTTTCCCTTGCAGGAAAGAGGAACAAATCGCCGGCGAGGCGCCAAACAAGTACGGAATAACCCAACCAAAACGGTAATAATTACGGATCAGACGGAAGTAGCCCGCAGAGATCTCTTCTTTCCCGCTTTCGGCATCTTTAACACCTAACCTTGCCTGCCAGAATTCCAGCGGCAGAGAGAAATTATAGTGCACGCCAGAGATGGTCTGCATCAACGCGCCGTAGCGGTTCTTCAGCCCTTCACGATAAAGCGTTTTCAGACGGCCAGTGTTGGACGAGCCGTACTGCGCCAGCTCAATGTTCTGACCATCGTCGATATAGCACGGCATGCTCAGTGGCCACATGCGCTCTTCGCCCAGTTCACGGGCCACATGGCGATGAATATCGCGCATGAAAGTGAGCATATGATCGATGTCACCGTCCACTGGCGTAATAAATTCCAGCAGGGCTTCGGCGAAGTCCGTGGTGATCCATTTATGTGTCAGCGCTGAGCCGAGGGTTTCCGGGTGACCTGTCGTTGCCAGTTCGCCCGTTGGCGTGACTCGCAGTGTTTCGCGTTCAAGACCGCGACAAATGCCCTTTACTGCCTGAGGATGCTTTTCCAGCCAGGCCAGCGCCTGTGATACGTCCGGGATCAAATTGACCTCCCGCCTGTCGAATTCATTTTTATTAAGCATAATTGTTTTAGCGGACTTCCGTACTCTCGCACCACGCAATTATTGCCACCACGCCATGCCTTGTACCGTTGCAACCGTGACAACGATGTAGCGTAACGCTTTACCAAGGCACAAAAAAAAGATTACCGGCCCCCATGCCAGACGTAACCATCCGGCAAGCAGGCACAATAGGTCGCCAATCAGCGGCAACCAACTCAGTAATAAAGCAGCCGGGCCGAATCGGGTCAGCCAGGCGGTCGCTTTTCCCTGCCAGCGAGACTGCGCACGCTGCGGGAAAAAACGACCCAGAATAACGTTAGTTAGCCCCCCGAGGCTATTACCCATTGTTGCTATTAACACTAGCAACCAGGTGGGACCTGCGCCGCCAATCAATAACGCGACCAGCACGGCCTCGGAGCTGCCGGGCAGTAAGGTCGCACTCAGGAAGCTGCTGGTAAACAGCGAACCCAGTGACAGCAGCTCGTTCACAGTAAGCGAACGTCCACACCGGCCATACCCGCTGCGCGAGCCGCTTCCAGACCAAAATCAGCGTCTTCAAACACCACACACTTCTCGGGCGGCACGCCCATTAGTTCAGCGCACTTCAGGAAAGTGTCCGGATATGGTTTATGATTTTTAACATGATCGGCGGCGACAACCGCAGAGAAATACTGGCGCAGGCCAAGATGGTTAAGCAACGCTTCGGCGATATCACTCTCGCTGCCTGTCCCCACCGACATGGGACGACGGCCATGCCAGGTCTTCACCACCTCGATGAGCGGCAAAGGACGCACGGTGTCGAGCAGCATAGCTCTGACGGCCAGGGTCTTTTCCTGCGCTAAATGATGGGGATTTAGGTCTGCCTGATGAGAGTCGATAATGGCCTGCGCAATGCGCCAGGTGGGTGAGCCGTTTAGCGCAACCATTGCCTGCTCGTCAAACGTCATGCCGTAACGGGACAGCGTCTCACGCCATGCCTTACGGTGTGTCGGTTCGGTATCGAGGATGGTGCCGTCCATATCGAAAATAAGCCCGTCGTAACGTTCGTACATCTCATCCCTCGCATAGCCAAATATCAAGGCGTTACTTTAGCGTAAACACGGATATTTGTCGCTTTTGTCATGGAGGGTAGGTTTGAATGTCAGAACGATGTTGAAAACAATGGGGGAAAGGCAAGGAAAGGGTGCATCAGGGAGAATATGGTGCATCCGGGAGGATGACTCGCTGAAGGCTCGCCCTACGGGCCGTTGCTAAGGCAACGTTATCCTCCCTGGTGCTGGCTGAGAACGTTAAGTTCTCTGGCTTTCTCTCATCGCTGAGAATCAGGAAAAATATGGTGCATCCGGGAGGATTCGAACCTCCGACCGCTCGGTTCGTAGCCGAGTACTCTATCCAGCTGAGCTACGGATGCATTGGGGACTGCTGATTTACTGCGGTATCTAATCATCAGGGAAGATAATCAGAAATATGGTGCATCCGGGAGGATGACTCGCCGAAGGCTCGCCCTGCGGGCCGTTGCTAAAGCAACGTTATCCTCCCTGGTGCTGGCTGAGAACGTTAAGTTCTCTGGCTTTCTCTCATCGCTGAGAGACAGGAAGAATATGGTGCATCCGGGAGGATTCGAACCTCCGACCGCTCGGTTCGTAGCCGAGTACTCTATCCAGCTGAGCTACGGATGCATCGGGAACTGCTGATTTACTGCTGACTCAATGTCGCTCAACTTGCCGCAACACTGAAGAGATATGGTGCATCCGGGAGGATTACTCACCGAAGGCTCGCCCTACGGGCCGTTGCTTGCTAAAGCAACGTTTTCCTCCCTGGAGCATGCTGAGAACACTAAATTCTCTGGCATACTATCATCGCTGATAGTCAGGAAGAAGATGGTGCATCCGGGAGGATTCGAACCTCCGACCGCTCGGTTCGTAGCCGAGTACTCTATCCAGCTGAGCTACGGATGCATCGGGAACTGCTGATTTACTGCTGACTCAATGTCACTCAACTTGCCGCAACACTGAAGAGATATGGTGCATCCGGGAGGATTACTCACCGAAGGCTCGCCCTACGGGCCGTTGCTTGCTAAAGCAACGTTTTCCTCCCTGGAGCATGCTGAGAACACTAAATTCTCTGGCATACGATCATCGCTGATAGTCAGGAAGAAGATGGTGCATCCGGGAGGATTCGAACCTCCGACCGCTCGGTTCGTAGCCGAGTACTCTATCCAGCTGAGCTACGGATGCAAAATGGCGGTGAGGCGGGGATTCGAACCCCGGATGCAGCTTTTGACCGCATACTCCCTTAGCAGGGGAGCGCCTTCAGCCTCTCGGCCACCTCACCACACGCCTCTTTCGAGTCGCACCGCTGAACTTGTTTCTGCTCATCGGCACTGCGTGGCGCACATATTACTTTCCCGCACTTATAAGTCAAACAATTTTTCCCGACTCGTAATCAATTGCACAATTCCCATGCAATTCGCGTAATTTGAAGGCAAAAAGAGTGTTTTATCAACAGGCAAGATATGAGAAACGGGAAGAAATAGAGATACTGCTCAGTAAGAAAAATTCGGGAAGCTACAGGTTAAAACGAACAAAGGGGGAGAGAACGGGGAAATACGGAAGAAGAAAGAGAGCGCCTCGCCAGCAGCTGGCGAGACGCAGTAACTTTAGTAACTCGTTTGTTGCGATTTTTCAGCCTGGATACGTTGGTAGATCTCTTCGCGGTGTACAGAGACTTCCTTCGGGGCGTTCACACCAATACGGACCTGGTTGCCTTTAACCCCTAGTACTGTCACTGTCACCTCATCCCCAATCATGAGGGTCTCACCAACTCGACGAGTCAGAATAAGCATTCTTTGCTCCTTGAAAGATTAAAAGAGTCGGGTCTGTGCGTATCCCGGCATTATCCATCATATAACGCCAAAAAGTAAGCGATGACAAACACATATGTGTAAGCAGTCACGGCATTACATTCTGTTATGACTAAGTTTAGCCGATATACACAACTTCAACCTGACTTTATCATTATTGATAATGTGCAGATGAACGAGCGCCAGCCCACAAAACGGAACGGGCGCACGCCTCTACTTTATAGTGACTTAAAGTTTTGCCGCGACCCAGGCTTCGATGCCAGACAGCGCGCCAGGCAAGGCTTGAGCGTCTGTACCACCCGCTTGCGCCATGTCCGGACGACCACCACCTTTGCCTCCAACCTGCTGTGCAACCATCCCCACCAGCTCCCCGGCCTTAACGCGGTCGGTCACATCTTTGGAGACACCAGCAATCAGAGAAACCTTACCTTCTGACACGGTGGCCAGAACGATTACCGCTGAGCCAAGCTGATTTTTCAGGTCATCGACCATCGTACGCAACATCTTAGGTTCAACGTTGCTCAGTTCGCTCACCAGCAGTTTCACGCCCTTCACTTCTGTTGCTTTGCTGGAAAGATTTGCGCTCTCCTGCGAAGCCTGCTGCTCTTTTAACTGCTGCAATTCTTTTTCCAACTGACGGGTACGTTCCAGCACCGAACGCACTTTCTCGTTCAGGTTCTGGCTGTCGCCCTTCAGCAGGTGTGCAATCTCGTGCAGCTGATCGCTCTGCGCATGCAGGCTGCTCAGCGCACCTTCACCTGTTACCGCTTCGATACGGCGTACGCCCGCCGCAGTGCCGGATTCCGCCACAATGCGGAAGAGACCGATATCACCGGTACGGTTAGCGTGAGTACCGCCACACAATTCGGTTGAGAAGTCGCCCATGCTCAACACGCGGACGTGATCGTCATATTTCTCACCGAACAGCGCCATCGCCCCCTTCGCTTTAGCCGCTTCGAGATCCATAACGTTGGTTTCGACCGGCAGGTTGCGACGAATCTGAGCGTTAACGATATCTTCGACAGCACGAACTTCGCTCGGTTTCATCGCTTCAAAATGGGAGAAGTCGAAACGCAGGCCTTTGTCGTTGACCAGAGAACCTTTCTGCGCGACGTGTGTGCCTAATACCTGACGCAGCGCCGCATGCAGCAGGTGCGTTGCAGAGTGGTTCAGACGGATACGTGCACGGCGCTCCTCGTCAACTTCCGCCTTAACGCTGTCGCCCACTTTCAGCACGCCGCTCGCCAGTTTGCCCAGATGCCCAATGGCCTGGCCGTACTTCTGGGTGTCGCTGACGGTGAAGTCGATACCGTTGCCTTTGATGGCACCTTTGTCGCCCACCTGGCCACCGGATTCGCCGTAGAATGGCGTTTCGTTCAGCACAACGACCGCATCCTGTGCCGCTGAAATCTGCTCTACGGCTTTGCCGTCAACAAACAGTGCGGTGACCTTCGCAGTCAGATCGAGATGATCGTAGCCTTTGAAGGTGGATGGCGTATCAACGCGGATCATGCTGTTGTAGTCCGCGCCGAAACCGCTGGATTCGCGCGCGCGACGGCGCTGCTCTTCCATTGCGGCTTCAAATCCAGCTTCATCTACCTTCAGATTGCGCTCACGGCAAACGTCCGCCGTCAGGTCAACCGGGAAGCCGTAGGTGTCATACAGGCGGAAAGCCGTTTCGCCGTCCAGCGTGTCGCCTTTCAGGTTTGCCAGCTCTTCATCCAGCAGGGCCAGACCGCGCTCAAGCGTACGGGCAAACTGCTCTTCTTCGGTTTTCAGAACCTGCTCAACCAGCGCCTGCTGGCCTTTCAGCTCATCGCCTGCGGAGCCCATAACCTCAACCAGCGGCCCCACCAGCTTGTAGAAGAAGGTGTCTTTGGCGCCCAGCATGTTGCCATGGCGGATAGCGCGGCGAATAATGCGGCGCAGCACGTAACCACGACCTTCGTTGGACGGCGTAACGCCATCGGCAATCAGGAAGGCGCAGGAACGGATATGATCGGCAATAACGCGCAGGGATTTGCTGGTCAGGTCAGTCGCACCGGTGACGTTGGCAACGGACTGGATAAGCTTGCTGAACAGGTCGATTTCATAGTTGGAGTTGACGTGCTGCAGAACCGCCGCAATACGCTCCAGCCCCATGCCGGTATCAACCGATGGCTTAGGCAGTGGCAACATAGTGCCATCCTGCTGACGGTTGAACTGCATGAAGACGATATTCCAGATCTCGATATAACGGTCGCCATCTTCTTCGGCGCTGCCCGGAGGGCCGCCCCAGATGTGATCGCCATGATCGAAGAAAATTTCGGTGCACGGGCCGCAAGGACCAGTGTCGCCCATCTGCCAGAAGTTGTCAGACGCATAGGCCGCACCTTTGTTGTCGCCGATGCGAATAATACGCTCGCGCGGCACGCCCACTTCTTTTTCCCAGATTTCAAACGCTTCGTCATCGGTTTCGTACACGGTAACCCACAGACGCTCTTTTGGCAGGTTAAACCACTGCTCGCCGGTCAGCAGTTCCCAGGCGAAATTAATTGCGTCGTGTTTGAAGTAATCCCCGAAGCTGAAGTTGCCCAGCATTTCGAAGAAAGTATGGTGACGCGCGGTGTAACCGACGTTTTCCAGATCGTTATGTTTACCGCCCGCTCGAACGCAACGCTGTGACGTTGTGGCGCGGGAATAGTTACGCTTATCGAGGCCCAGGAATACATCCTTGAACTGGTTCATCCCGGCGTTGGTAAACAGAAGGGTCGGGTCGTTATTCGGCACCAGAGAGCTGCTCGCTACAACCTGGTGACCTTTACTATGGAAAAAGTCGAGAAACGCCTGACGGATCTCAGCGGTGCTCTTGCTCATAATTATCCTGAAATCAAGCTAAAGAGGTGTTGCAAACCTGACATTCCCTACAGGGTTACTGAAGCGATGGCAAGCTTACCTGGAAAAAAGTGGGAATAAGATAAGTTTTCTGGTCAGGGAAGTAAAATACCGTATGACTCTAATCGGTAAAATTTCGGTAGATGGCCTGGATATCTTCCATAAAGAAACCACGATACATCAGGAAACGCTGCACTTTGGCACGCTCTTTCCACTCTGTCGGCAACGGATCGCCAAATTTTTTTTCAGCCATTTCTCGCGCCATCGCCGGCCAGTCCACCTCACAGTTCATCATGGCGGTTTCACCCGTAGCCCTGTCGATGCCTTTTTGCTGCAGCTCCTGACGTATACGCTGCGGCCCATAGCCTTTACGGCCACGGCTGGCGATAAAGCGGGCGGCAAACTGCGCGTCGTCCAGGAAGCGGTGTTCATAGCACCAGGCAATAACCTTTTCGATGTCTTCCGGGGTGAAGGCAGGTGGCTCTGCGGTTTGGCTGCCGGGGAAAGTGGGTGCGGCGCTAAGTTTGCGCCTGAGCTCATGCTCGCTGTGATCCCGCATCGCAAGAACACGGGTGGCTTTGTCGAGTAAGCGCGCGTAGGCGCTGCGTTTTGGAGAGGAGGATTCAGACATAGGCTATAAACTGCGGGAATTGAGCGCTAAATGCAACAAGGGCCGCATTTCGCGGCCCTATTTCTCATCAGAAATCTTCGTTGGTTTCGGCGACATCTTTGTCGTGATCGTCAACGACGAAATCCGGCGTACCGTCCTGGTTGTTCAACAGCATTTCACGCAGTTTTTTCTCGATTTCTGCGGACATCGGTTTGTTCTCTTTCAGGAAGTTGCTGGCATTCGCTTTACCCTGACCGATTTTCTCGCCGTTGTAGCTGTACCATGCGCCCGCTTTTTCAATGAACTTGTGCTTCACGCCAAGGTCAACCAGCTCGCCGTAGAAGTTAATGCCTTCGCCGTACATGATCTGGAATTCAGCCTGCTTAAACGGCGCAGCGATTTTGTTTTTGACCACTTTAACGCGGGTTTCGCTGCCCACCACGTTGTCGCCATCTTTCACCGCGCCAATACGGCGGATATCCAGACGCACGGAAGCGTAGAACTTCAGGGCGTTACCGCCGGTCGTGGTTTCCGGGTTACCAAACATGACGCCAATCTTCATACGAATCTGGTTGATGAAGATAAGCATGGTGTTGGACTGCTTCAGGTTACCGGCCAGCTTACGCATCGCCTGGCTCATCATACGTGCCGCGAGGCCCATGTGAGAGTCACCGATTTCGCCTTCGATTTCCGCTTTCGGCGTCAGGGCCGCCACGGAGTCAACGACGATAACGTCTACCGCACCGGAACGCGCCAGCGCGTCACAGATTTCCAGCGCTTGTTCGCCGGTGTCTGGCTGAGAACACAGCAGGTTGTCGATATCCACGCCGAGTTTCTTCGCATAGACAGGATCCAGCGCGTGTTCCGCATCAATAAACGCACAGGTTTTACCGTCACGTTGTGCGGCGGCGATAACCTGCAGGGTCAGCGTCGTTTTACCCGAAGATTCAGGCCCGTAGATTTCAACAATACGCCCCATTGGCAGGCCACCGGCCCCCAGCGCGATATCCAGTGAAAGTGAACCGGTAGAGATCGTTTCCACGTCCATGGAACGGTCTTCACCCAGGCGCATGATGGAGCCTTTACCGAATTGTTTTTCAATCTGGCCAAGTGCTGCCGCTAACGCCTTCTGTTTGTTTTCGTCGATAGCCATTTTTACTCCTGTCATGCAGGGTGAGCGCTGATGCGCTACGCTGCGTTCGAATACAATTTGTTGAGGCAATTATACTGTATGGTCATACAGTATCAAGCTTATTTTTTAGAAATTCATCCCACAGGGTTTGCAGAGCATATTCCGTGGCCTTACGCCGTACCGCATCCCGGTCACCGTCAAAAAGCTGCTGCCGGGCAAGGGTGCCATCCTGCTTTGAGGCGAAGCCAAACCACACAGTACCTACCGGTTTTTCATCGCTCCCTCCGTTGGGACCGGCGATGCCGCTGACGGAAATCGCGTAGTCTGCTCCGGCTGCATAAAGCGCGCCCTGAGCCATTTCACGAACCACGGCTTCACTGACCGCGCCATGCGTTTCAAGCGTGCAGCTGTCAACGCCGATCATTTGATGTTTAGCCTCGTTGCTGTATGTCACAAAGCCGCGTTCAAACCAGGCCGAACTTCCCGAGACATCCGTGATGATCTTGGCTATCCATCCGCCGGTACAGGATTCTGCGGTGGTTACGGTAGCCCCCAGCGGGCCTAAAACCTCACCAAGTTGATGGCTTAGTTGTCGCAATGTTTTATCCGTCATAGCTGCTCCGATTGTAGTCATGTCGTTTATTACCAGGGTAGCATTTTACGGCGCTTTCAGAAGATTACATCATGAAGCTAGAGGACGATTCCAGAAATGAAAAAGGCCAGCAGAAGCTGGCCCATGGTGTTATTTCATGCTGCTGGCAATGGTTTCGACGTTATGTTTGAACGCCATTTCATAGGTCGCAGCCGGGCCGTCTGCGGCAGATAACGCTTCAGGATAAAGCTCCCCGCCCGGCTTCGCCCCGCTGGCAGCGGCGATCTGCTGCACCAGGCGCGGATCGGTTTGATTCTCGATAAAATAGGTTTTGATGTGCTGCACCTTGAGCTGCTTAATTAACGCGGCCACGTCACTGGCGCTGGCTTGAGCTTCCGTAGAGATACCCACCGGGGCAAGGAACGTTACCCCATACGCCTTACCAAAGTAGCCAAACGCATCGTGGCTGGTCAGCACATGGCGGCGGGCCTTTGGGATAGCTTCAAAGCGCGTTTTCGCCCAGCTGTCCAGCAGCTTCAGACGCGTAATGTAATCCTCACCCCCCTGACGAATCTCCGGCGCGTCCTGTGGGTCGGCAGCAATCAGCGCCTGCAAAATGTTGCTGGCGTAAATCGATCCGTTTTCCGCACTGTTCCAGGCGTGCGGATCGGTGATAGTTTTCCCGTCTTCTTCCATGCTGCGGGTATCCACTCCCTGAGAAGCAACAACAATTTTGCCTTTATAGCCCGATGCGTTCACCAGCCTGTCCATCCACCCTTCCATGCCCAGACCGCTGACGATCACGACATCCGCATGGCTCAGCGCCACGCTGTCTTTCGGGGACGGCTCAAAGCTGTGCGGGTCGCCGTCAGGCCCGACAAGGCTCGTCACTTTCACATGCTTGCCCCCCACCTGCTTTGCCATATCCGCCAGTACGGTAAAACTGGTTACGACGTTTATTTCTTTCGCCATTGCCGTCTGGCCTGAAATCGCCACGGCTAACGTTAATGCCATCCCAAAACGTTTCATTTAATCCCCTTGCTGATTGTTAACCCATTCCGGAAGAAGCTCCGAAGTAGCCCACTGCGTGGCCCGAAAAGAAGAGACAGAACGAATGCGCCGCTGGCGGTCAGTACGATGGCAGGCCCGGCAGGCAGCGAGGCGCTGAATGACCAGGCCAGACCTAGCCAGGCACAGCACAGACCGCAAAGCACCGCAATAGCTATTGAGCCCGCCAGCGTTTTCGCCCAGCAGCGGGCGGCAACGGCGGGAAGCATCATCAACCCGACGGACATTAAGGTGCCGAGTATCTGAAAGCCAGCCACCAGGTTAAGCACCAGCAGCGCCAGAAAAACACCGTGCAATAGATGAGGAATCAGACGCCCGTTGACCCGCAGAAACGCCCGGTCAAACGTCTCCATGACAAGGCCGCGATAAATCAACGCCAGCAGGATCAGGGTCACGCTGGCAATAATGCCGACAAATATTGTCGCCCCACCATCAACGGCAAGGATGGAACCGAATAATAGATGAAGCAGGTCGACGCTCGAACCACGCAGGGAAATCAGCGTGACGCCAAGAGCCAGAGAGCCCAGGTAAAAACCGGCGAAGCTGGCATCTTCTTTAAGATTCGTGCGGGCGCTTACCAACCCGGAAATTAACGCCACCACTACTCCGGCAATAAAGCCGCCAATACCCATCGCCACCAGCGACATGCCCGCAAGCAGATACCCCACGGCAACCCCCGGCAAAATCGCGTGGGATAACGCATCCCCCACCAGGCTCATCCGGCGCAGCAGCAGGAGAATCCCCAGCGGGGCCGTGCTTAGTGATAGAGCCAGACAGGCAACCAGCGCCCGGCGCATAAAGCCGTAGTCAATAAACGGCTCAATTAAAAATTGATAGATCATACAGATAGCGCCAGATGAGAGCCTGATGACAGGTAACCAGGTAAAACTTGTGACGTTGCTCCCCAGTGCGTGGTTTGCAGGCCAAGCAGCAGAACATCCGGGAAAAAACGCTCTACGAGTTCGTTATCATGCAGCACGGTGATCACCGTCTGCCCCTCCTCGTGCATCTGCCGAATAAGCGTCATCAGGAAGTTTGTGGTCTGCACGTCAATACCGGTGAACGGCTCATCGAGCAGCACCAGCGGCGCGTTCTGGACAAGCAGGCGAGCAAAGAGCATGCGCTGATATTGGCCGCCGGACAGGGTTTCAATGGGCTGTTTCGCCATCAAGCTCAGCCCAACGCGCTCTATTGCCTCCGCCACCCGTTGCCTGCACCGACGGTTAAGGCCGGAAAAAATGCTCCGCGCGGGCCAGCTTCCCATGCTCACCACGTCGTAAACTGTCGTCGGGAACTGGCGATCCATCTCGGCAAGCTGCGGCAGCCAGGCTACGCGTGGCATGGCACCTCGGCTGTAAACGACCTTCCCAGAGACGGGAGCCTGAAGCCGAATCAGGGTTTTAAGCAGCGTCGATTTTCCCGTGCCGTTCGCGCCGATCACCGCCGTCATGCTGCCCGCGTGAAAGGTACCGGATAGCGCGGGAGCGACCGCCCTACCCTGATAGCCCGGCACAACCCGTTCAAGTTCGATCATGGCAGCGCTACCGCCCATAAAACGGCCAGCCAAAGACAGCACAGCACGATGAGGATCCCCCCGATACGTAGCAGTGCGGAGGCAGAGAAAAGCGTTGAGGGGTGGGGTAAATCCATGGCAGCATACTCAAATTGATTTGTTATAACATAACATAAACCAACTTGAGCAACTTGTAAATTGCAGAGTTAAACCAAAGCTATACCGGCGCAACATGGCCGCCAACGAAAGAAATCGCCCCGGAACGGGGCGATTTAATTACTGAACGCGCGCCAGCGCAACCGCCTGGCCAAGCTGCCAGACTGCCATCGCGTAGTGCGTGCTGTGGTTATAGCGGGTGATGGTGTAGAAGTTCGGCATGCCGTACCAGTACTGATAGCGGTCGCCCATATCCAGGCGCAGAAGGCTGGCTTCCTGATGGTCACCCAGCGAACTCTGCGGCGTCAGGCCTGACTGCTGCAACGCAGAGACGGAGTATTTGGTTTTGAAGCCATCCGCCAGGCCCGGCACCTGCCCGTTTGCCGGTACCGCAACCAGATCGCCCTTCACCCAGCCGTGGCCTTTAAAGTAGTTCGCCACGCTGCCGATGGCATCTTCCGGATCCCACAGATTAACGTGGCCGTCGCCGTTAAAATCAACCGCATACTCTTTGAAAGAAGAAGGCATAAACTGGCCATAGCCCATAGCGCCCGCGAAGGAACCTTTCAGCGTCAGCGGGTCATCCCCTTCGTTACGCGCCATGATCAGGAAGGTTTCCAGTTCGCTTGCAAAGTACTGCGCACGGCGCGGATACGCGAAGGCCAGAGTAGACAACGCATCAATAATGCGGGTTTTACCCATCACGCGGCCCCAGCGGGTTTCTACACCGATAATTCCGACGATGATCTCAGGCGGCACGCCGTAGACCTGGAAAGCGCGCTTGAGCGCATCATCATATTGGTTCCAGAAAACCACGCCGTTTTGCACGTTATCAGGCGTGATAAATTTGCCCCGGTAGCGCAGCCATGCACCGTTCGGGCCCGCAGGTGGTGCAGTAGTCGGCGCCTGCCGATCCATAAGGCGCAGCACGTAATTTAGCTTTTTGGTCTGCGAAAAGACTTCATGCAGCTGCTGACGGTCGAAACCATGCTCGCTGACCATCTTGTCGATAAATTTTTCGGCTTCCGGGTTGTAGGCAAAATCCCCGGTTTGCATAAAGACATCATGCTGCGGCTGCAGCAGGAAGCCTCCGGATGGCTTACCAGCCGTCGGCTGGGTCTGCGCCTCAGTTTTTGGCTTGCTACTACAAGCGCTGAGTAAAACAAGAAGCGGGAGGAGTGCTGCTGAATAACGCATGGGCTGTGATATCCGTATGTCTGACCAGTATGGGTTGCTCTAATGGTAAAGCAAAATGGCAAAAACATCCGCAGCGAAAATAACGAGAATATTTAGTTATAAATTACTGATTAAGTTAAACGCTAGCGAAGGTAGGATTTTTAAGTTCTTCCCTCTTATGCCGCTTAGTCTGCAGGATGTGAGATGCACCGAATCCTCCCATTATGATACGCTTTGCAGCACTCGCGATCCTGGCCCGGATGTTCAGGATTGCTTTTTAATTCGACTACGAAGTTGGTTAATAAAATCAAATGACTACTATGGAAAACTTCGACGGCCACACGCCAATGATGCAGCAGTATCTGCGCCTGAAGGCCCAGCATCCTGAAATTCTGCTGTTTTATCGTATGGGGGATTTTTACGAACTCTTTTATGACGACGCGAAACGCGCGTCGCAGCTGCTGGACATCTCGCTGACCAAACGCGGGGCTTCAGCGGGCGAGCCTATCCCCATGGCGGGTGTACCGTACCACGCCGTAGAAAACTACCTGGCAAAACTGGTCAACCTCGGTGAATCCGCAGCGATTTGCGAGCAGATTGGCGATCCGGCAACCAGCAAAGGTCCGGTCGAGCGTAAAGTTGTGCGCATCGTGACGCCCGGCACCATCAGCGACGAAGCGCTGCTCCAGGAGCGTCAGGACAACCTGCTCGCCGCCATCTGGCAGGACAGCAAGGGCTTCGGCTACGCGACGCTGGATATCAGCTCCGGCCGTTTCCGTCTGAGCCAGCCGGAAGATGTCGAAACCATGGCCGCCGAGCTCCAGCGTACCAATCCTTCTGAGCTGCTGTATGCAGAAGATTTTGCCGAGATGCGCCTGATCGAAGGCCGCCGCGGCCTGCGCCGCCGACCGCTGTGGGAGTTTGAGATTGAAACCGCTCGCCAGCAGCTGAATCTGCAGTTTGGCACCCGTGATTTAACGGGCTTCGGCGTCGAAAACGCTCGTCACGCCCTTTGTGCCGCGGGCTGCCTGCTGCAGTATGTTAAAGACACCCAGCGCACGTCGCTGCCGCACATCCGTTCCGTCACCATGGACAGGCAGCAGGACAGCATCATTATGGATGCCGCCACGCGCCGCAATCTGGAGATCACCCAGAATCTGGCCGGCGGCTTTGAAAATACGCTGGCTTCGGTGCTGGACTGCACCGTCACGCCGATGGGCAGCCGCATGCTTAAACGCTGGCTGCATATGCCCGTTCGCAGCGTCGAGGTGCTGAAGAAACGTCAGAGCACCATTGCCGCCCTGCAGGACCGCACGGCGGAGATCCAGCCGGTGCTGCGCCAGGTAGGCGATCTTGAGCGTATTCTCGCGCGTCTGGCGCTACGTACCGCCCGTCCACGCGATTTAGCCCGCATGCGTTACGCTTTCCAGCAGCTTCCTGAACTGCGTGAAATGCTGGCGGACGTGCCAACGGATTACGTGCAGACGTTGCGCGAGAATATTGGCGAATTTACCGAACTCCGCGAACTCCTTGAGCGCGCGGTTATTGAGTCTCCGCCGGTTCTGGTACGTGACGGCGGCGTTATCGCGCAAGGCTATAACGAAGAGCTGGACGAATGGCGCGCGCTGGCAGACGGCGCGACGGATTACCTTGATAAGCTGGAAATCCGCGAACGAGAAAGACTGGGGCTGGATACGCTGAAAGTCGGCTACAACGCCGTTCACGGCTACTTCATCCAGATAAGTCGTGGGCAAAGTCACCATGCGCCAATCCACTATGTCCGCCGCCAGACCCTGAAAAACGCCGAGCGCTACATTATTCCCGAGCTGAAAGAGTACGAAGATAAGGTGCTGACCTCGAAGGGCAAGGCGCTGGCGCTTGAGAAACAGCTCTACGATCGGCTGTTTGATACGCTGCTGCCCCACCTGGAAGCCCTGCAGCAAAGCGCCACAGCGCTGGCGGAGCTGGACGTGCTGGTCAACCTGGCCGAGCGCGCCTATACCCTGAACTATACCTGTCCGCAGCTTAGCGATAAGCCGGGCATAAAGGTAGTTGGTGGACGTCACCCGGTAGTCGAGAAAGTATTGAGCGAACCGTTTATCGCTAACCCGCTTAACCTGTCCCCCCAGCGACGAATGCTGATTATAACCGGTCCAAATATGGGCGGTAAAAGTACCTATATGCGGCAGTCGGCGCTGATCGTCCTGCTTGCCTATATAGGCAGCTTTGTTCCCGCACAGCAGGCCGAAATCGGACCAATCGACCGTATCTTCACCCGAGTTGGGGCGGCAGACGATCTGGCCTCCGGCCGCTCTACCTTCATGGTGGAGATGACCGAAACGGCCAATATTCTGCACAATGCCACCGAACACAGTCTGGTGCTGATGGACGAAATTGGGCGCGGGACGTCAACCTACGACGGGCTGTCGCTTGCCTGGGCCTGTGCCGAAAATCTGGCAAACCGTATCAAGGCGCTGACGCTGTTCGCGACCCACTATTTCGAGCTGACCACCCTGCCGGAAAAAATGGAGGGCGTAGCCAACGTCCATCTGGATGCGCTGGAGCACGGCGACACCATTGCCTTCATGCACAGCGTGCAGGACGGAGCGGCAAGCAAAAGCTACGGTTTGGCCGTTGCGGCACTGGCAGGCGTACCGAAGGAGGTGATTAAACGGGCGCGTCAGAAGCTTCGCGAGCTGGAGACAGTTTCTGGTAACACCGCGGCAACTCAGGTCGACGGTACGCAGATGTCGTTACTGTCGGTCGCGGAAGAGACGTCGCCTGCGGTAGAAGCGCTGGAAGCACTCGATCCGGATTCTCTGTCGCCACGTCAGGCGCTGGAGTGGATCTATCGCTTGAAGAGTCTGGTGTAGAAAACGCCGGATGACGCTGCGCTTATCCGGCCTACAAAAACATAAAAAAAGCGGTGACATCAGTCACCGCTTTTTTATTTGAAGGGTCTTTATTCGCGGAACAGCGCTTCGATGTTCAGCCCCTGAGTCTGCAGAATTTCACGCAGACGACGCAGACCTTCAACCTGAATCTGACGAACACGTTCACGAGTCAGGCCGATTTCACGACCTACATCTTCCAGTGTTGCAGCTTCATAGCCTAACAGACCAAAGCGACGAGCCAGCACTTCACGCTGCTTAGCGTTCAGTTCAAACAGCCACTTTACGATGCTTTGCTTCATATCATCGTCTTGCGTGGTGTCTTCAGGTCCGTTGTCTTTTTCGTCTGCCAGAATGTCCAACAGCGCTTTCTCAGAGTCACCGCCCAGCGGGGTGTCTACTGAGGTGATGCGTTCGTTAAGGCGCAACATACGGCTGACGTCATCAACGGGTTTATCCAGCTGCTCTGCAATCTCTTCCGCGCTCGGCTCATGGTCGAGCTTGTGGGAGAGTTCACGAGCGGTACGCAGATAAACGTTCAGCTCTTTCACGATATGAATTGGCAGGCGAATCGTACGGGTTTGGTTCATGATTGCCCGTTCGATGGTCTGACGAATCCACCAGGTTGCATAGGTTGAGAAGCGGAACCCACGCTCAGGGTCAAACTTCTCTACCGCACGAATCAGCCCCAGATTCCCCTCTTCAATCAGATCCAGCAGTGCCAGACCACGATTGCTGTAACGACGGGCAATTTTTACCACCAGACGCAGGTTACTTTCGATCATGCGACGGCGGGAGGCAACATCACCACGCAGCGCGCGGCGGGCAAAGTAAACTTCTTCTTCGGCGGTCAGTAATGGGGAATAGCCAATCTCCCCAAGATAAAGCTGAGTCGCATCTAATACACGCTGCGTGGCGCCCTGTGACAACAGCTCCTCTTCGGCAATGTCGTTATCACTGGGTTCCTCTTCTACAAGGGCTTTTTCATCAAAAGCCTCAACTCCGTTCTCATCAAATTCCGCGTCTTCGGTTAATTCATTAACTTTCAGCGTATTCTGACTCATAAGGTGGCTCCTACCCGTGATCCCTGGGCAAAGCACTTATGTGGAGTGCTTTGCCGGCTTATCGCTGCGGCAAATAACGCAGCGGGTTGACGGATTTCCCCTTGTAACGAATTTCAAAATGCAATCTTGTTGAACTGGTTCCGGTGCTACCCATGGTAGCTATCTTCTGCCCCGCCGTGATTTCTTGTTGTTCCCGGACCAGCATCGTATCGTTATGGGCGTAGGCACTCAGGTAATCATCGTTGTGTTTAATGATGATCAGATTACCGTAACCACGCAGTGCGTTACCGGCATATACTACGCGGCCTGAAGCGGTCGCGATGATAGCCTGTCCTTTACTGCCGGCGATATCGATCCCTTTATTACCACCCTCAGTGGCAGAGAAGTTCTCGATAACCTTGCCATCAGTCGGCCAGCGCCAGGTCGAGATTGGCGCGCTGTCGGACGTGCTGCTGGCAGTGGGTGCGGTAGTTGTAGAGCTAACCACAGGTGCCGTAGCCGGTGCTGTGACGGTTGTCGCAGCTGGCTTATTATCCGGCAACATTTTGTTAGCACTCTGTTCACCTGAGTCCTCAGAATACGTAATTGTCGGTGTAGAAGCAACCACTGCGGTTGAGTTTTGCGCAGCCGGATTGTTCACACCCTGAGCAGTCGCATCAGCCTGGGTGACGGCATTTCCGCCGGTAATTGGCGTGCCGGATGCGCTACCAACTTGCAGGGTCTGACCCACCTCCAGACCATACGGGGCCGCGACGTTGTTACGTTGCGCAAGGTCACGGAAATCGTTGCCGGTGATCCACGCAATGTAGAACAAGGTATCCCCGCGCTTCACCGTGTAGGTGCTGCCTCCGGCATAGCTGCCTTTCGGAATATTCCCATACTTGCGGTTATAAACGATACGTCCGTTTTCCGTCTGTACAGGTGCAGACTGTACGGCGGGCTGGCTTTGAACCGGCTGGGCCTGCTGTACTGGCTGAGTCTGTACAGGCTGGATCGCCGGCTGTTGAACCGGCTGAACTTGAGGGGTCGGCACTGGCGCAGACATCTGTGGAGGCTGGGCTACCTGTGCACCGTCAGCACTGCTGCTCCCTGCGCTACTGCTGTCACCGACAGAGCTAATTGGTGCCTGAGTCGTGCTATTGCTACAACCAGCCAGCCACAGGCTAACCAGCGATAGCGTCGCAATGCGACGTAGAGTAAAAGTCGGGCTTCCCGCGCTCATAAATCCCCCAAAAAATGAAACCACTACATGCTTATGAAAATACGATAGGTTTAACCCTGCAACGTTACGCTAAGGCCCTGGTTAAAAAACAAGAAATATCCAGGTTATGCCAGTTCGCCCTTTACTAAGGGTACAAAACGAACGGCTTCTACCGTATCAATAGTAAATTCGCCACCGTGGCGACGAATGCGTTTTAAAAATTGCCGTTCTTCGCCTACCGGCAGAACCAGAATGCCGCCCTCGTCCAGCTGTGATAATAAAGCCGAAGGGATCTCAGGCGGCGCAGCCGTAACAATGATAGCGTCAAATGGCGCGCGCGCATGCCAGCCTTGCCAGCCATCACCGTGGCGGGTAGAAATATTATGCAAATCCAGCTGTTTCAGGCGACGCCGTGCGTGCCATTGCAGCCCTTTAATGCGCTCAACGGAACACACGTGGTGGACCAGGTGGGCGAGAATTGCGGTCTGATAACCTGAACCGGTGCCGATTTCCAGCACCCGGGATTCCGGCGTCAACTCCAGCAGTTCGGTCATGCGGGCAACCATATACGGCTGTGAAATGGTCTGGCCTGAGCCAATCGGCAGCGCCGTATTTTCCCAGGCTTTGTGCTCAAACGCTTCGTCGACAAATTTTTCCCGCGGCACCAGCGCAATCGCATCCAGGACATTGTCGTCCTGAATGCCCTGAGCACGAAGCTGAGTGAGAAGAGCTTGTACGCGTTTGCTTACCATTCCCCGGCAACTCCCGCTTTAGTTAACCAGCTGCTCACAACGTCATGGGCGCTATGAGCGGTTAAATCAACGTGCAGGGGGGTAACAGAGACATAGCCTTCTTCAACGGCGGCAAAATCCGTGTCCGGACCGGCATCGTGCTTGTCTCCCGGCGGACCAATCCAGTAGAGCGTGTTGCCACGCGGATCTTCCTGTGGGATGACTTTATCTGCCGGATGGCGACTGCCGCAGCGCGTGACGCGAATCCCCTTAATTTCATCAAGGGGCAAATCAGGCACGTTGATGTTAAGAATACGGCCGGTACGCAGCGGTTCGCGCGATAAAGCTCGCAAAATTGAACAGGTGACGGCAGCCGCCGTATCGTAATGCTGATAACCATTTAATGAGACGGCAAGCGCAGGAAAGCCCAGGTGACGCCCTTCCATGGCGGCAGCGACGGTGCCGCTGTAAATAACGTCGTCGCCCAGATTTGGCCCGGCATTAATACCGGCGACCACCACGTCAGGGCGAGGGCGCATCAGCGCGTTCACGCCAAGGTAGACGCAGTCCGTCGGCGTGCCCATCTGGACGGAAATGTCGCCGTTAGCCAGCGTAAAAGTGCGCAGTGAGGATTCAAGCGTCAGCGAGTTTGATGCGCCGCTGCGATTACGGTCCGGGGCCACGACCTGTACCTCGGCAAATTCCCGCAAGGCTTTCGCCAGCGCCTGAATGCCCGGCGCATAGATCCCGTCATCGTTACTCAGCAATATTCGCATAATCACCCGGCGTGTTCATGAGTTCCCTTACAACACTGGTGGCGAAGCTACCGGCAGGCAGCCAGAAGCTGACCTCCACGGTTACATCATCCCACCAGCTCCAGCGTAATTCTTCTGGTTTAACCAGCATGGCACGTCGTGCGGCGTCGACTCGCTCGCGCACCAGCAATGCCTGTAGATCGGTTTCCTGCTCAACGCTTTGCTGCTCGAAGGCTAGCGCTTCATTGAGCGTCCCCCACGCGCCGTCGCCCGGCAGCGGTGCCGTAATCAGCAGTTCGCCGCCGTCAACGCGAGGTTGTAATACCGGGAGTTCTTCGGCAGTGGCGACAAACCAGCTGCCGCGTCCTGCCAATTGTAGCGCATCGCCATCAACAACTTGATTAAAGTCTGGTTTTTTCAGTCTAAGGCTAACAATCTGATTAAACAACGCGCTACGGGCCGCTGACAAATAAAAACTGCGTTTATTGCGATCGCGCAGCGGAGCGTTAGTTTGGGCCCAGCGGCGGGCCTGGTTCAGGTTATTGCCGCCGATGCCAAAACGCTGGCTGCCAAAGTAGTTCGGCACGCCGTCGCGTAGGATAAGATTCAACCGCGCTTCCAGCTCCTCGCGATGACTGACCTCACGCAGCACCAAGGTAAAGTTATTCCCCTTCAGCGCTCCAAGGCGCAGCTTGCGACGGTGGCGCGCGTACTCCAGCACTTCACAGCCTTCCAGCTCAAATGCGCTCATGTCAGGCATCTCTTTGCCAGGCAGACGTACGCAGAACCACTGCTCGGTGACGGCATGCTTATCTTTCTGTCCGGCGAAGCTGACTTCGCGAGCGTGAACTTTGAGGAATTTCGCCAGCGCGTCGGCCACAAAGCGGGTGTTACAGCCCTTTTTCAGGATGCGCAGCAGCAGGTGCTCGCCGTCACCGTCCGGGCCAAAGCCCAGATCCTCGGTAACCATGAAATCCTCGGGGCTGGCTTTGATAAGCCCCGCCCCTTCCGGCTTGCCGTGCAGCCAGGTGAGATTTTGCATATCCATTATGGACGAGCCTTATGCAGCAGCGCGACTGCTTCGCAGGCAATCCCTTCGCCACGACCGGTAAAGCCGAGCTTCTCCGTGGTGGTAGCTTTGACATTGACGTCGTCCATGTGGCAGCCGAGGTCTTCGGCAATAAACACGCGCATCTGGGGGATGTGCGGTGCCATTTTCGGTGCCTGAGCAATAATGGTGACATCGACGTTGCCTAGAGTGTAACCCTTAGCCTGAATACGGCGCCAGGCTTCGCGTAGTAGCTCCCGGCTGTCCGCGCCCTTATAGGCGGCGTCAGTATCAGGGAACAGCTTGCCGATATCCCCCAGCGCGGCAGCGCCAAGCAGCGCATCGGTCAGCGCATGGAGTGCAACGTCGCCGTCAGAATGGGCCAGCAACCCTTTTTCGAAAGGCACGCGCACGCCGCCAATGATGATCGGGCCTTCGCCGCCAAAAGCGTGTACGTCAAAACCATGTCCGATACGCATTAAATATTCTCCGTTTGGGTCAACCGCGTGAGGTAAAACTCTGCAAGCCGCAGATCTTCCGGGCGCGTCACTTTTATATTATCGGCGCGGGCGCTAATTAATTCGGGATGGAAGCCGCAGTATTCAAGGGCCGATGCTTCATCGGTGATCGTCGCCCCTTCATTCAGCGCGCGCAGCAGACAGCTTCGCAACAGTTCAAGCGGAAAAAGCTGCGGCGTAAGCGCGTGCCAGAGATCTTCGCGCTCGACGGTATGGGCGACCAGAGGCTTGCCTGGCTCCCCGCGCTTCATCGTGTCGCGCACCGGAGCCGCAAGAATACCGCCAACCTTGCTGGTTTCAGTAATGGCCAGCAAGCGCGCCAGGTCATCCTGATGCAGACAGGGACGTGCGGCATCGTGCACCAGCACCCATTCAGCCTTACCTGCGGCCTGAAGACCAGCCAGCACGGAATCGGCGCGCTGCCCTCCGCCGTTTACTACGGTAATACGGGGATCTGCTGCCAGCGGCAAAGCGGTGAACCAGGTGTCTGTAGTGCTGATGGCAATGACGACATGGCTGACACGTGGATGTGCCAGCAGACTCGCGACTGCATGCTCAAGGATGGTTTTATTGCCGATGTGAAGATATTGCTTTGGACATTCCGTTTGCATACGGCTGCCTATTCCGGCGGCCGGCACCACGGCAATTACGTCCCGTGAGGAGTCTGCCATGAGAATCACTTACGCTTATTTATCGATTATTCTGCGCGGCATTGTTGCCGACGCGCTTAGAGGTGTCCGGCACCAGGCGGTAGAAGGTTTCACCAGGCCTGGTCATACTCAGTTCGTTGCGCGCGCGCTCTTCGATGGCCTCCTGGCCGCCGTTAAGATCGTCAATTTCAGCAAACAGCTGATCGTTACGCGCCTTCAGTTTGGCATTAGTCGCCTGCTGAGCAGCCACGTCTTCGTTGACTCGCGTGTAATCATGCACGCCATTTTTACCGAACCACAGCGAATACTGCAGCCAGACCAGCAAGGCCAGCAACAGCAGCGTTAGTTTACCCATCCTGCCCCCTGAAAAACGGCACACCCATTCCACAACTGCGTGTCTGACTTCACTTGTAACCCCAACAGGGTCGCGGGCACAAAGTGAGTCGACAAATTTGCGGCAGAATTTATCACAGATCGCGCCGACATGCGCGCTTGCAGGAGGTTTAGCTTAAATCGGGGCATTTTCGTCGGTCAGGCTCAACCCGTCAGCCACATGAATAAAACGCCGAACATCAGTCCTACGGTGATGACCGTGGCAGGGCAGCTGTAGATGAGCTTGCCGCTAAGCAGCGAATGCAGCGCTATGCCCACCAGGACGGCAACGGGCATTAGCGCAAGGAAGAAAGGCCAGGTATAAAGGAAGAAAAACAGGGTGTTAGGCCCATACATCAGAAACGGGATGCCAAGCGCGAGCAGCCACGACAAAAGGCCGATGAACGCCCCTGGCAGTGACCTGGTGGTTTCTTCGGCTGAAGGTCCAGGTTCAGTCTGTGTAATAACAATGTTCGAGCTGTTGCGCATAACGAATCCGGTGGCCTGGCTGGCCGGACGCAGTGATGCGCCAGGCACTCTCATTAGGCTTTGATAATATCGTTACGACGCAGCAGGTCTAACATTTGCGCAATCAAATTTGTTACCAATTGTTCGCCGTCTAAGTGAATTTCCGGCTCGCCCGGCGATTCATACAATGAATCAATCCCGGTGAAATTTATCAGCTCGCCGGCCCGGGCTTTTTTATACAGTCCTTTAGGATCGCGCGCTTCACAGATTTCAAGGGGGGTATCAACAAATACTTCGATAAACCGCCCTTCCCCGACAAGCTCACGCACCATCTGCCGCTCTGCACGATGCGGGGAGATGAAAGCCGTCAGCACCACCAGCCCGGCATCTACCATCAGGTTGGCGACTTCACCTACCCGGCGGATATTCTCTTTGCGATCGGCATCGCTGAACCCCAAATCACGGCACAGTCCGTGGCGCACGTTATCGCCGTCAAGCAGATAGGTGCTGACGCCCAGCTTGTGCAGCGCTTCCTCAAGCGCACCGGCGACGGTGGATTTACCGGAGCCGGATAGCCCGGTAAACCACAGCACCGCCCCGCGATGCTGGTGAAGCCGTTCACGCTGCTCCTGAGTCACAGGATGGGCATGCCAGACCACGTTATCGTCGTGCTCTGCCATCACTTGCCTCCCAGCAAATCACGCGCGCCCCAGTGTGGGAAATGACGACGCACCAGCGCGTTCAGATCCAGCTCAAAGGCACTGAATGCAGAAGGTTCCTGATACACCTCTTCGTGCGGCTCACGAACCATACCCGCGCCTACGGTGACGTTAGTCAGGCGATCGATAAAGATAAGCCCGCCGGTAACCGGATTTTCCTGATATTTATCGAGCACTAACGGCTCGTCGAAGGTTAAATCCACAAGGCCGATGCCGTTAAGCGGCAGGCTTTCCACCACGCGCTGGGTCAGGGAGTTAATTTCTACCTGATAATGGATGTTATCCACACGGGCGCGGGTCTTTTTACCAGCGATTTTAATGTCATAGCTCTGGCCCGGCACCAGCGCCTGCTCTGCCATCCAGACCACATCAACCTTCGCGGTTTGCACGGCTGGCAGCGAGTCGCTTGCATCCACCAGCAGGTCGCCGCGGCTGATGTCGATTTCATCTTTCAGCACCAGGGTGATCGCCTCTCCGGCAGCAGCTTGTTGCAAATCCCCATCAAACGTTACGATTCGCGCAATGGATGACTCCACGCCGGACGGTAAAACCTTAACGCGCTGCCCGACTTTCACCGCGCCGGAAGCAAGAGTACCGGCATAGCCACGGAAATCCAGGTTCGGGCGGTTTACATACTGAACCGGGAAGCGCATTGGCTGCAGATCTACGATACGCTTAACCTCAACCGTTTCCAGCAGCTCAAGAAGCGTAGGCCCGGTATACCACGGCATATTTGCGCTTTGCGTCGCAACATTGTCGCCTTCCAGCGCAGACAGCGGCACAAAGCGGATATCCAGGTCAGACGGCAGCTGTTTGGCAAACGTCAAATAATCCTGCTTGATCTGCTCGAATGTCTCTTCGCTGAACTCAACCAGATCCATTTTATTGACGGCTACGACCAGGTGTTTGATCCCCAATAACGTGGAGATAAAGCTGTGGCGGCGGGTCTGATCCAGCACGCTTTTACGCGCGTCAATCAATAGGATCGCCAGCTCGCAGGTTGACGCACCCGTAGCCATGTTACGAGTGTACTGCTCGTGTCCCGGCGTATCGGCGATAATAAATTTGCGCTTCTCGGTAGAGAAATAACGATAGGCCACATCGATGGTGATGCCCTGCTCGCGTTCGGCCTGTAAACCATCCACCAGCAGCGCCAGATCGAGCTTCTCGCCCTGAGTACCGTGGCGCTTGCTGTCGGTTTGCAGTGAGGAGAGCTGATCTTCGTAAATCTGACGCGTGTCATGCAGCAGACGCCCAATCAGCGTGCTTTTCCCGTCATCCACGCTGCCGCAGGTCAGGAAACGCAGCAGGCTTTTGTGTTGCTGAGCGTGCAGATAAGCCTCTACGCCGCCCTCTTCGGCAATTTGTTGTGCAATGGTGCTGTTCATCTGGCGGCTCCTTAGAAATAACCCTGGCGTTTCTTCAGCTCCATGGAGCCGGCCTGGTCGCGGTCAATCATGCGGCCCTGGCGTTCACTGGTGGTGGAAACCAGCATCTCTTCGATGATCTCCGGCAGCGTCTGAGCGCTGGACTCAACCGCGCCGGTAAGCGGCCAGCAGCCGAGGGTACGGAAGCGCACCATCTTCTGCTCGATGACTTCACCCGGCTGCAGGTCGATACGGTCATCGTCAATCATCATCAGCATGCCGTCACGCTCCAGTACGGGACGCGGCGCTGCCAGGTAGAGAGGAACAATGTCGATATTTTCCAGGTAGATGTACTGCCAGATATCCAGCTCGGTCCAGTTGGAGAGCGGGAACACGCGAATGCTTTCACCTTTGTTTATCTGCCCGTTGTAGTTGTGCCACAGTTCCGGACGCTGGTTTTTCGGGTCCCAGCGGTGGAAACGGTCGCGGAACGAGTAGATACGTTCTTTTGCACGGGATTTCTCTTCGTCTCGACGCGCGCCGCCAAAGGCCGCATCGAAACCGTATTTATTCAGCGCCTGCTTCAGCCCTTCGGTTTTCATGATATCGGTGTGTTTGGCGCTGCCGTGCACGAAAGGGTTGATGCCCATCGCCACGCCTTCGGGATTTTTATGCACCAGAAGCTCGCAGCCGTAGGCCTTCGCGGTACGGTCGCGGAACTCGTACATCTCACGGAATTTCCAACCGGTATCCACGTGCAGCAGCGGGAAAGGGAGCGTGCCCGGATAAAAAGCCTTACGAGCCAGATGCAACATCACCGACGAGTCTTTGCCGATTGAATACATCATTACCGGATTGGAAAATTCGGCAGCGACCTCGCGGATAATATGGATGCTTTCTGCCTCCAGTTGCCGCAGGTGAGTGAGTCGTTTTTGGTCCATAACCTTCCCTTAAAGCTGCGATTAGCACGGCGGGTCATAGCCCGACCGTTTGCATGAAATTACAGGGACTATAAGACGCAGGGTTATTTGATATGAAATTACGAATTGGAATGAGTAGTTCCACAAAGGAATAAAGCCCTGGAAAACTAAATTACAAAATGTGCTTAACGGGAGGTTTAACGGGGCTTTAGGATGATTTGGAATTGTTTATCGCAGGTCACAGTTTCATACTAGCCACGCAAAAATTACGCATAATAAAAAAGGATCGACTATGTTTTCCGCGCAGCGCTTCTGGGCTGTTTCTCTTGCGCTGGGGATGGGTTTCTCCCTGCCTGCCGAAGCCACCACGACACATCTGGGTAAAACTGCCGAAGCGCAGACTCGCCATATCGCCACCGTTTTTCCAGGCCGAATGGCCGGCAGCCCCGCCGAACTCCTTACCGCCGACTATCTGCAAGAACAGTTCATACAATATGGCTACCAGGCCGATATTCGCCGCTTTAAGACCCGCTATCTCTATACCACCAAAGACGGTCATCAGAGCTGGCATCACGTCAGCGCAAGTCAGGTGATTGCCGCGCGAGAGGGGAAAGAGCCGCAGCAGATTATTATCATGGCGCACCTGGACACCTTCATCCCGCTGAGCGATGCCGATACCAATAATAATCTCGGTGGCCTGACGCTACAGGGCGTGGACGACAACGCCTCCGGCCTCGGCGTCATGCTGGAGCTGGCTCAACGTATGGCAAAGGTTCCGACGCGCTACGGCATTCGCTTTATCGCTACCAGCGGCGAGGAGCTCGGCGAACTGGGGGCTGCAAACATCCTCAGCCGCATGAGCGAAAAAGAGAGGAAAAACACCCTGCTTGTGATCAATCTCGACAGCCTCGTGACCGGTGACTGGCTCTATTTTAATAGCGGCATAAAAACGCCGATGCCGGTGCGCAAACTAACGCGTGACCGCGCGATTATGCTGGCACGCCAGATGGGCATTCAGGCCGCCACAAATCCGGGCCGAAACGCAAAATACCCAAAAGGAACCGGCTGCTGCAACGATGCCGAACCTTTCGACAAAGCAGGCATACCCGTGCTGTCCGTAGAATCCACTAACTGGTCGCTGGGCAAAAAAGATGGCTATCAGCAGCGGGCCAAAAATAAAGCCTTCCCGGACGGGTCAAGCTGGCACAGCGTGCTGCTGGATAACCAGCAGCACCTGGATAAATGGCTGCCGGGCCGCATAAAAAAACGCAGCCACGACGTCGTCAGCATCATGCTGCCGCTGGTGAAGGAGCTGGCGAAGGCGGGGAAATAGGACTTAAAAAATAAGGTGGGTCGGCGCCCACCTTATTATTCCTGAATCAGCCTTCGTGCAGTCCGCACTCGCGCTTCAGGCCAAAAAATCTAGTCTCTTCTTCTGCCATGCCCGGTTCCCACTTGCGGGTAGTATGGGTATCACCGACTGACAGATAGCCCTGATCCCAAAGCGGATGGTATTTCAGTCCGTGGGCGGTGAGGTACTGGTAAACCGTGCGGTTATCCCAGTCGATAATTGGCAGGATTTTGAAAACGCCGCGCTGTATCGCCAGCACCGGCAGATTCGCCCGGCTGCCGGACTGTTCACGACGCAGGCCAGCAAACCAGGTTTGGCCGCCCAACTCCTGCAAGGCGCGGTTCATCGGCTCGACTTTGTTGATCTCATTGTATTTCTCAATGCCCTCAACGCCCTGCTCCCACAGCTTGCCGTAGCGTGCCTCCTGCCATGCCGCACTTTCTTTTGCGCTAAACACCTTGAGGTTCAGCTTCAGCTTGTCCGTCAGCTCGTCGATAAACTGGTAGGTTTCCGGGAACAGATAGCCGGTATCGGTGAGGATCACAGGGATATCCGGGCGCAGCTGGGTGACCAGATGCAGGCTCACCGCCGCCTGAATCCCAAAGCTTGAGGACAACACGAACTCGCCGGGCAGGTTTTCCAGCGCCCAGCCGACGCGCTGCTCCGCGGTCAGCTTTTCGAGCTGGGTATTGACCTCGGCCAGCGCCATAACGCGTTCGACTTTTGGCAGTTCGTTCAGTGCTTTTAGATCGAGTACGGACATACGTGCCTCGCTTATTGGCAAAAATCAGGGTGGATGACGCTACCGTTTATCTACCCTGCAAAAAACCAGGGCAGCGTCACCCGCCGATGAATGTTAATCCCACAAATCCCTGGCAGGATCGAGCACCGGACGGATAATCCCGGCGCGGATGGTGAAGTCGCCGAAGCCTTCATCCCCTTCACGCTCTTTCGCCCAGCGCCCCACCAGCTCATCAATGGAGGCCAAAATTTCGGGCTCGGTGATGTTCTCGCGGTACATGCGCGGGATGCGCGTGCCGATGCGGTTACCGCCGATGTGCAGGTTGTAGCGGCCAGGCGCTTTACCCACCAGACCGATTTCCGCCAGCATTGCGCGACCACAGCCGTTCGGGCAGCCGGTCACGCGCAGGACGATGTTCTCTTCGCCAACGTGGTGCTTCTCCATCACATCTTCAACTTTAGTCACAAACTGCGGCAGGAAGCGCTCTGCTTCGGCCATCGCCAGCGGACAGGTTGGGAAGGCGACGCAGGCCATGGAGTTTTCACGCTGCGGTTTCACCGCATGCATCAGCCCACTTTCTTTCGCCAGCTGCTCGATCTTCGCCTTTTCGCTTTCCGGCACGCCAGCCACGATCAGGTTCTGGTTAGCCGTCAGGCGGAAATCACCTTTGTGGATCTTCGCGATCTCCAGCAGGCCTGTTTTCAGCGGACGATCCGGGTAGTCCAGGATGCGACCGTTCTCGATAAACAACGTTAGGTGCCATTTATCATCGATGCCTTTTACCCAGCCGATGCGATCGCCACGGCCGGTGAATTCGTATGGACGAATCGGCTCAAAGGTAATGCCCGCGCGGCGCTCTACTTCCGCTTTAAACACGTCAACGCCGACGCGCTCGAGGGTGTATTTGGTTTTCGCATTTTTACGGTCGGTACGGTTACCCCAGTCGCGCTGGGTAGTCACCACCGCTTCGGCAACGGCAAGCGTGTGCTCCAGCGGGATATAGCCGAATTCGCTCGCGGTGCGGGCGTAGGTGGCTTTGTTGCCATGCTCGATGGATAGCCCACCGCCCACCAGCAGGTTGAAGCCCACCAGCCTGCCGTCTTTAGCGATGGCGATGAAGTTCATGTCATTCGCATGCAGATCCACATCGTTCTGCGGCGGCACCACAACCGTGGTTTTAAACTTACGCGGCAGATAGGTCGCGCCCAGAATCGGCTCTTCGTCGGTGGTCGCGACTTTCTCTTTGTCCCACCAGATTTCAGCATACGCGCGGGTGCGCGGCAGCAGGTGCTCAGAGAGTTTTTTCGCCCACTCGTAAGCTTCCTGATGCAGTTCAGACTCAATCGGGTTCGAGGTGCAAAGCACGTTACGGTTAACGTCGTTGGCGGTCGCCAGCGCGTCCAGCCCGACTTCGTGCAGCATCTCGTGCGCGGGCTTCACGTTCTTTTTCAGGATGCCGTGAAACTGGAACGTCTGGCGGTTAGTCAGACGGATGCTGCCGTAGATGGTTTTATCTTCGGCAAACTTATCAATGGCGCGCCACTGCTGGGTGGTGATAATGCCGCCCGGCAGACGACAGCGCAGCATCATGGCATGACGCGGCTCCAGCTTCTGCTCGGCGCGTTCGGCACGGATGTCACGGTCGTCCTGCTGGTACATGCCGTGGAAGCGGATCAGCAGGAAGTTGTCGCCCTTAAAGCCGCCGGTCAGGCCATCCTGCAAATCTTCTTTGATGGTGCCGCGCAGGAAATTGCTTTCCAGCTTCAGGCGCTCGGCGTCAGCCAGTTTTCCTTCGACCACTAACGGTCCGGGGTGTTTATCGCTCATTAGTAGACATCTCGCTGATAACGGCGCTCAACGCGCAGCTCACTCAAAAATTCATCGGCCGTCTCGGTGTCCATGCCACCGAACTCGGCTACCACTTCCAGTAAAACCTGCTCAACGTCTTTTGCCATGCGATTGGCATCGCCGCAGACGTATATGTGGGCGCCTTCCTGAATCCAGCTCCACAGCTCCGCGCCTTTTTCGCGCAGTTTATCTTGTACGTATATTTTGTGTTCCTGGTCGCGGGACCAGGCGAGATCGATTTTGGTCAGCAGGCCGTCTTTAACGTAGCGCTGCCACTCAACCTGATACAGGAAGTCATCGGTGAAGTGCGGGTTGCCGAAGAACAGCCAGTTTTTGCCGCTAGCGCCGTCGTTTTCACGCTGCTGCATAAAGGCGCGGAAAGGCGCAATGCCGGTGCCGGGGCCGATCATGATCACCGGGGTTTCCGGGTTGGCCGGCAGGCGGAAGTTATCGTTATGTTCGATGAACACGCGCACTTCACCGTCTTCTTCCAGACGGTCGGCCAGGAAGCCAGAGGCGCCGCCGGTGCGGGCACGCCCTTCGATGTCGTAGCGCACCACGCCAACGGTAATGTGAACTTCGCTTTCTGCTTCAGCCTGTGAAGAGGCGATGGAGTACAGGCGTGGCGTCAACGGACGCAGCAGCTCAACCAGCTGGTCTGCGGTCAGCTCCGCCGGGGCATAGCGCACCATGTCGACAATCGGCGTGCTCTGGGCAAAGTGCTGCAGTTTGGTTTTGTCGCCAACCAGGTCGAGCAGCGCGGCGTTACGGGTAAGCTGCGCGTACTTCTCAACGATGTTCGCGGTGTTAATGGTCAGCTCAAAGTGCCACTCCAGCGCCTCGCTAAGCGGTAGGGTTTTGCCATCAACGGTGACGGTTTCATCGCCCTTTAGCCACAGCAGCTCAACAAGCTCTTTCACCAGGGCCGAGTCGTTCTGATACCAGACGCCGAGCGCGTCGCCGGGCTGGTAGCGAAGGCCAGAATCACCGAGATCGATTTCGAGATGGCGCACGTCTTTGTCAGAGTCACGTCCGGTGATTTTCTGGTTCACCGCGAGCGTTGCGGTCAGCGGCGCTTCTTTGGTGTACGGGCTGGAGAAGACTTCGTTGACCACGCCGGTTGCCGTGGCTGCGGCCTGTGCAGGCGTTTCAGCCGGGACGCGGGATTTCAGGATATCAACGATTTTAGCGCGCCATTCCTGAGCAGCAGGCTGGAACTCAACGTCGGTGTCCACGCGGTCGAGCAGCCGCTGACCGCCCAGCTCCGCAAGCTTCGAATCGAAGTCTTTGCCGGACTGGCAGAAGAATTCATAGGAGGAGTCGCCCAGGCTGAACACGGCAAAGGCCGTATCGACCAGCTTCGGCGCTTTTTTGGAGAAAAGATATTTATGCAGCGCCACCGCTTCTTCCGGCGGCTCCCCCTCCCCCTGCGTGGAGGTCACGACAACCAGCAGTTTTTCCTGGGCGATTTGTTTGAATTTATAGTCCCCAGCGTTCACCAGGTTAACGTTCAGCTTTGCTGCTAACAGGTCGTCGCGCAGCTGTTCGCTGACGCGGCGTGCGTTGCCCGTCTGGGAGGCGGAGATCAAAGTGATCGCTGGCACTTCCGCAGCCGTTGGCTCAGGCGTGGCAATGCTACCAGGCTGTTGATTAATCATCCCCCAGAAATAGCCTGATAACCAGGCCAGCTGCGTCTGCGAGAAGTCTGTTGTTGCCGCCTGGAGGCGAGCCAGTTGCTCCGGGGTGAGCGGCAGCAAAGCGGTCGGTGGGGCCTGAGTTGTCATGCTTGATTGGGTTCCAGTAGCAAAAGGTCCGTTTATAACAATCAACGGTAAAAAGCATTCATAGGGGTAAGGGTAACCAGCCGGATAGTAACAATTAAAGAAGGGATGGAAATAACAAATAACCAAAATGACTAACCGCTTTTTCGGGTAATTCATAACATTAAAAACGATTAATTAACCATCTGAAATGAAAGGAATTTCATTCAGAACAGCACGACAAAGAGACGGCAAAAAGAAGATGAGGCTTTTAGTTAATGCGCAAAAATGTCAATTCCGGTACTATGCGGCGGTTTTTCGCTCGACTTAACTGCGCTAACTGAGACTCAATAATGGCAACCACCCTGTTTAAAGATTTTACCTTCGAAGCCGCCCACCGCCTGCCGCACGTACCGGAAGGCCACAAGTGCGGTCGCCTGCACGGCCACTCTTTCATGGTGCGCCTGGAAATCACCGGCGAGGTCGATCCGTATACGGGCTGGATTATGGATTTCTCCGAGCTAAAGGCGGCGTTTAAGCCAACCTACGATAGCCTCGATCATTACTATCTGAACGATATTCCAGGCCTTGAGAACCCAACCAGCGAAGTGCTGGCGAAGTGGATCTGGGACAAAATGAAACCCATCGTTCCGCTGCTGAGCGCGGTGATGGTTAAAGAGACTTGTACCGCCGGATGTGTGTATAAGGGCTAAGCCTTTGGTGGATGGCGCTGCCGCTTATCCACCCTACAAAACTACAAAACATAAAGGCACCCTTGGGTGCCTTTATGCGTTAAGCGATATTAAGATACTTGTGCGTCTGCATGGAAAGCCGCCAGTTGCGGGCGATACAGGTTTCGATGCACAGACGCGTGGCATCTTCTTTCTGGCTGATGGGCTGCAGGGCAATCACACGGTTTTTCTCGTCATGCAGCGTTGCCAGCAGCTCATCCAGCGCTTCTATATCACGCACGCGTCCTACCGGGTGTTTAATCTCGTCGGCTCGTTCCAGCGCCTGCGCGAGGATGTCGTAGCCACCGCGCATGTTCACCTTCGGCGAAACTGTCACCCAGGTCCCCGGCGTACAGCGCACTTCATGCGTGCCGCTGGTTTCAATCTGGCAGCTAAAACCATGATGTTCCAGCAACGAAGTGAGCGACATCAGGTCGTGAATGCACGGCTCACCGCCGGTAATCACCACGTGGCGTGCGGTATAGCCCTGACGCTGAATGATATTCAGCAGGTCTTCCGCACTGGCCCCGCCCCACTTATCGCTCTCTTTGGTTTTCGCCAGAATGCTGAACAGAGAGACTTCACGATCCGCGAGCTTATCCCAGGTGTGTTTGGTATCGCACCACGCACAGCCGACCGGGCAGCCTTGCAGGCGAATGAAGATGGCGGGCACACCAGTAAAATAGCCCTCCCCTTGCAGGGTCTGGAACATCTCGTTAATCGGGTACTGCATAATCATCTCTGTTATCTTCGCAAAAAGTAATTATCGCAGAACTAACGGTTGAGATCATGCGCGGCGGTGAAAACAGCCCAATTCGCTATGAACCGGGCCGGCCTGATTGGCAATTAGCTTTCCGAATACATCGCGTTGGCGAAACGGCGGGTAATTTGCTGCGGACGGGTAATCGCCCCGCCCACCACCACCGCATGGGCTCCAGGCTCAAGACAATGCGCCGCCATCTCCGGTATTTCAGCGTTGGCGTGATGTAGACATCGCTGCCCGGATAGTCACGCTTAACGATGGCGATAACCAGTATATCCACCAGTCCCATGATTGCCTGCACATCAACAAGACTGTTAGCGCGAATCGCCGACGTAAAACCGCTGGGTATTCGGATCGGCAAGCTGTACGAAGAAAATAGGGGGCAGGCTAAATGCCAAAGTGGGCGCAATGTTGCTGGTAGAGGTGCTGGTGGGAGAACTGATAAGTCATGACAGCCGGTACGCAACGGCTAGTCAGCAAACTGCCAGCGCTACGCTGCCGCTGCTGTTGTAGACCTGCCGGAGAATAAAAAAGGCCGGGAAATCCCGGCCCGTCACTGGTTACTTGTGCGTTCTGAAATCAATCACCATGCGGCCTTTGATTTTGCCGCTCTCCATCTCTTCGAAAATGGCGTTGATGTCTTTCAGCGGACGCAGCGCGACCTTCGGCGTGACCTTACCTTCAGCAGCAAACTGGAACGCCTCGGCCAGGTCCTGACGGGTGCCGACCAGCGAGCCAACAACTTCAATGCCGTCCAGCACCAGGCGCGGAATATTCAGGCTCATGGACTCTGACGGCAGGCCAACGGCCACCACGCGCCCACCCGCGCGAACGGCATCTACCGCCGAGTTGAACGCGGATTTCGCCACGGCGGTCACCACCGCGGCATGCGCGCCACCGGTTTTCTCCTGAATGACTTTGCCGGCATCTTCGTTGCGCGAGTTAATCACCATATCCGCGCCGCTCTCTTTGGCAAAATTGAGCTGCGCATCGTTAACGTCTACCGCGATGACTTTGGCGTTAAAGACGTTCTTCGCGTATTGCAGCGCAAGGTTGCCGAGGCCGCCCAGGCCGTAAATCGCAATCCACTGCCCTGGCTTGATGCCAGCAACCTTAACGGCCTTGTAAGTGGTCACACCTGCGCAGGTAATGCTGCTGGCGGCGGCTGATTCCAGGCCGTCCGGCACTTTTACGGCGTAGTCTGCAACCACAATGCACTCTTCGGCCATGCCACCATCCGCGGTGAAGCCTGCGTTGGTCACGCTGCGACACAGCGTTTCATTACCGCTGTTGCAGTATTCGCAGTGGCCGCAGCCACGGAAGAACCACGCAACGCTTGCCCGGTCACCTACTTTTAAGGAGGTCACGCCAGGCCCGACGGATTTAACAATACCAATCCCTTCATGTCCGAGCGTAGTGCCCGTAACATCACCAAAATCTCCGTTCTTAACGTGCAAATCGGTGTGGCACACACCGCAGCATTCCATTTTCAGCAATGCTTCGCCGTGCTCCAGCGCGCGCATCGGTTTGTCTACGATTTCAACGGAATGGTCTTTCGTAACAACTGCTGCTTTCATGGCGGTCTCCTGACCTGTTGTGGTATTCCTCCCTGATTTTGGACGGATAAGATGCAATCTGCAAATGAGAATGCGTCTTTAAATCAAACTAAGTGCGAGAATTTGAGAAAAAAGGGTAAAAAAAAACCGCCGAAGCGGTTTTTTTATAAGAAGAGGACCGTAACGAATTACTGGCCTTTAACTTCTTTCAGACCGTTGAATGGTGCTGCATCACCCAGCGCTTCTTCGATACGAATCAGCTGGTTGTATTTAGCAACACGGTCAGAGCGGCTCATAGAACCAGTTTTGATCTGGCCTGCAGCGGTACCCACAGCCAGGTCAGCGATGGTAGCGTCTTCAGTTTCGCCTGAACGGTGTGAAATAACGGCAGTATAGCCAGCGTCTTTCGCCATTTTGATCGCTGCCAGAGTTTCGGTCAGAGAACCGATCTGGTTGAATTTGATCAGGATGGAGTTAGCGATGCCTTTGTCGATACCTTCTTTCAGGATCTTGGTGTTGGTTACGAACAGATCGTCACCAACCAGCTGGATTTTGTCGCCCAGTACTTTAGTCTGGTATGCGAAGCCAGCCCAGTCAGACTCGTCCAGACCGTCTTCGATAGAAACGATTGGGTACTGTTTAGTCAGATCTTCCAGGAAATGGGTGAATTCTTCGGAGGTGAACGCTTTGTTGCCTTCGCCAGCCAGAACGTATTTACCGTCTTTGTAGAATTCAGATGCCGCACAGTCCATAGCCAGAGTAACGTCTTTACCCAGCTCATAGCCCGCAGCTTTAACCGCTTCAGCGATAACAGCCAGCGCTTCTGCGTTAGAACCCAGGTTAGGCGCGTAGCCACCTTCGTCACCAACAGCAGTGCTCATGCCTTTAGATTTCAGCACTTTCGCCAAGTTGTGGAACACTTCAGAACCGATACGAATCGCTTCTTTCAGAGTTTTAGCACCAACTGGTTGAATCATGAACTCTTGAATATCAACGTTGTTGTCAGCATGCTCGCCGCCGTTGATGATGTTCATCATTGGCAGAGGCATAGAGTATTTGCCTGGGGTGCCGTTCAGTTCAGCGATGTGTGCGTACAGCGGCAGGCCTTTAGAGGCAGCAGCAGCTTTTGCAGCAGCAAGAGAAACAGCCAGGATCGCGTTAGCACCGAAGTTAGATTTGTTTTCAGTACCATCAAGATCGATCATGATCTTGTCGATGTTAGCCTGGTCTTTCGCATCTTTACCCATAACCGCCTGAGCGATTGGGCCGTTAACAGCGGCAACGGCTTTAGTCACGCCTTTACCCATGTAACGAGATTTGTCGCCATCGCGCAGTTCCAGCGCTTCGCGGGAACCCGTAGAAGCACCTGATGGTGCAGCAGCCATACCTACGAAACCGCCCTCCAGATGAACTTCGGCTTCAACAGTCGGGTTACCACGGGAGTCGATGATTTCACGACCGATGACTTTAACGATTTTGGACATTAGGTTTTCCTCAGTACAAGTTAAACTAAAACTCCAGACAAACAACGCGCGAAATGTCGCGCGTTGTCGTTCTAACTCTGCTTACTTCGCCTGACGCTTCTGGTACTCACCGGCAGCTTTCACAAAGCCTGCAAACAGTGGATGCCCGTCACGCGGCGTAGAAGTAAATTCCGGGTGGAACTGGCAGGCAACAAACCAAGGGTGATTTGGAACCTCGATGATTTCTACCAGTTGATCATCGCCGGAGCGGCCCGCAACTTTCAGGCCCGCTGCTTCAATCTGCTTCAACAACATGTTGTTGACTTCGTAGCGGTGACGATGGCGTTCAACGATTTGCGGCTCGCCGTACATCTGGCGCACCAGCGTACCGTCGGTCAGCTGACACTGTTGGCCACCCAGACGCATAGTACCGCCCAGATCGCTCTTTTCAGTACGCACTTCAACGTTGCCTTCTTCGTCACGCCACTCGGTGATTAACGCCACCACCGGATATTTACAGTCTGGCACAAATTCCGTGGAGTTGGCGTTAGCCATCCCTGCAACGTTACGCGCGAACTCGATCAGCGCAACCTGCATACCCAGGCAGATACCCAGATAAGGAATATTGTTTTCACGAGCATAGCGGGCGGTAGCAATTTTGCCTTCCACGCCGCGATAGCCAAAACCGCCAGGGATAAGAATAGCATCCAGACCCTTAAGAAGCTCTTCGCCACGTGTTTCAACATCTTGCGAATCAATCAGCTTGATATTGACGGTCAGACGGTTCTTCAGGCCACCGTGTTTCAGCGCTTCAATCACCGATTTGTAGGCATCCGGCAGTTCAATGTACTTGCCGACCATACCGATGGTGATCTCGCCCGTTGGGTTCGCTTCTTCGTAGATTACCTGTTCCCACTCGCCCAGATTAGCTTCTGGTGCGTTAATGCTGAATCGTTTACAAATATAATCGTCCAGCCCCTGTGATTTCAACAGGCCAGGGATCTTATAAATAGAATCGACATCTTTCAGGGAGATAACCGCTTTCTCCGGCACGTTACAGAACAGCGCGATTTTCGCACGTTCGTTTGCCGGAACCACGCGGTCAGAACGGCAGATCAGCACGTCTGGCTGAATACCGATAGAAAGCAGTTCTTTTACGGAGTGCTGTGTTGGTTTGGTTTTCACCTCACCGGCTGCGGCCATGTACGGCACCAGGGTCAGGTGCATATACAGCGTGTGCTCACGGCCCACTTCAACGGCCATCTGGCGAATCGCTTCGAGGAACGGCAGGGATTCGATATCCCCCACGGTGCCGCCGATTTCAACCAGCACGACGTCATAGCCTTCGCCACCTTCAAGGATGCGTTCTTTGATAGCGTTGGTGATGTGGGGGATAACCTGTACGGTTGCGCCCAGGTAGTCGCCACGGCGTTCTTTACGCAGAACTTCTGAGTAGATACGGCCAGTGGTAAAGTTGTTACGACGCGTCATTTTGTTACGGATGAAGCGCTCGTAGTGACCCAAATCCAGGTCGGTTTCAGCGCCGTCTTCGGTAACGAACACTTCCCCATGTTGAATAGGGCTCATGGTACCCGGATCGACGTTGATGTACGGATCGAGTTTCATGATGGATACGTTGAGGCCACGGGCTTCGAGAATAGCTGCGAGGGAGGCTGCGGCAATGCCTTTACCCAGAGAGGAAACGACCCCGCCGGTCACAAAAATATAGTTCGTTGTCATGCTGAACCTGAGAAGTTAGGTTTAAAGACGATGGAATAACCAGGACGGGAAAGCAGTATACCCGAACACTCAGGGTGCCACAAACTTTCATTCTTCAACCCGCCAACCTGACCTCGCGCTTTGTCAGGCTTGAGAAAATAGCGGGTCTGGCATAAATGTTTTTGACGCAAATCAAGCGCTTGTTAAATGGGAATACCGGGAAATAGCGCTTGACCGCAAAAACGCGTTAGATTTCAGTTTCCTGGCGTTTAACCTGCTGCCAGGCATTTTCCATTTGATCGAGGGTCGCGTCGGTCATCTGCAGCCCCTGCGCGGCGATAATCCGTTCCACCTCCCGGAAACGACGCTCGAATTTGCGGTTGGCTTTTTGCAAAGCAACTTCAGCTTTGGTGCCTAAATGGCGGGCCAGATTAACCGTAGCGAACAACAAATCCCCGACTTCTTCTTCAAGTTTCGCTTCGTCCACAACGACCTGCTGAGCTTCGTGCATCACCTCATCGATCTCTTCGTGAACTTTTTCCAGCACCGGGCCAAGAGAGGTCCAGTCGAAGCCTACGGATGAGCAGCGCTTCTGAATTTTATGCGCGCGCATCAGGGCAGGAAATGCCTCGGGGATATCATCCAGCGCGGAGTGCTGAGCTTTCTCCGCGCGCTCGGCGGTTTTGATCTGCTCCCACTTCGCCAGCACTTCGGAACTGGTACCCGCTTCGCCGTCGGCAAAAATATGCGGATGGCGGCGCTCCAGCTTGTCGCTGATGGATGAGCAGATATCGTCGAAATTAAACCGCCCCTCTTCCTGCGCCATCTGCGCATAAAACACGACCTGGAAAAGCAGATCGCCCAGCTCGCCGCGCAGATCGTCAAAATCTTCACGGTTAATGGCGTCCAGCACTTCGTAAGTCTCTTCCAGGGTGTAGGGCGCGATAGTGGCGAAGGTCTGCTCGCGATCCCACGGACAGCCGTTTTCCGGGTCGCGCAGCCGCTTCATGATGCCAAGAAGGCGGGTAATTTGAGTCAATGTCGATCCTTAAGAAAACGTAGGGCAGATAAGCAAAGCGCCATCTGCCGGGTATTGAATGTTTTGGTGGATGGCGCTTCGCTTATCCACCCTACAGGTCAGCCGTGCAGCCGTTTCGCATCGATGATATCCGGCACCTGGTTCAGCTTGCCGAGCACACGGCCCAGCACCTGCAGGTTGTAGATTTCAATGTTCATGTCGATGGTGGCCAGCTGTTGCTTTGTGTCGCTGCGGCTCGCCACGCCCAGCACGTTCACCTTCTCGTTTGCCAGAATAGTGGTGATATCGCGCAGCAGGCCGCTGCGATCGTTCGCCGTCACCCGCACCACCAGCGAATAGCCGCTGGAGTAGCTTTCACCCCAGACGGCGTCCACGATACGTTCTGGGGCGTGGGATTGCAGGTCGGCCAACTGGTCGCAGTCCGCGCGGTGGATGGAGATGCCTCGTCCCTGAGTGATGAAACCGATAATTTCATCCCCTGGAATCGGCTGGCAGCAGCGCGCAATGTGGTGCATCAGATTGCCCACGCCTTCCACCACCACCCGGCCATTATCCTTGCTGCGGGACTGATGCTGGCTGGAGGATTTTTTCTCCAGCTGACGAAGCGCCTGCTCGTCCTGTTCAGCGGCGGTTGGCTTGTTAAACTGCGCCTGCAGGAAGTTGCTCATCTGGTTGAGGCGAATATCCCCGCCGCCAATCGCCGCCAGCAGCTCTTCAATTTCGTTGAAGTTGTAGCGCGGCAGCAGATGTTTTTCGGCCTCTTTCAGGCTGATGCCCAGCCGCTCGATCTCATCGTCGAGGATCTGACGGCCCGCCACAATATTTTTGTCGCGATCCTGCTTGCGGAACCAGTTGTGGATCTTGGCGCGCCCACGGCTGGTGGTGACGTAGCCCAGGTTTGGGTTCAGCCAGTCGCGGCTTGGGTTCGGCTGCTTCTGGGTGATAATGTCAACCTGATCGCCCATCTGCAGCTGATAGGTGAACGGTACGATGCGCCCGCCAATTTTCGCGCCGATGCAGCGGTGCCCCACGTCGCTGTGAATGTGGTAAGCAAAGTCTAGCGGCGTGGAACCGGCAGGCAGGTCAACAACGTCGCCTTTTGGCGTAAATACATAAACCCGGTCGTCGAAGACCTGGCTGCGCACTTCGTCGAGCATTTCGCCGGAGTCCGCCATCTCTTCCTGCCACGCAATCAGCTTACGCAGCCAGGCGATACGGTCTTCGTGCCCGGAACTGCCGCTGCGCGCGTTACCCTCTTTGTATTTCCAGTGTGCGGCAACGCCCAGCTCCGACTCTTCGTGCATCTGTTTGGTCCGGATCTGGATTTCGATGGTTTTGCCGTTCGGCCCCAGCACAACCGTATGGATAGACTGATAGCCGTTTGGCTTCGGGTTGGCAACATAGTCGTCGAACTCGTCCGGCAGGTGGCGGAAATGCGTGTGGACGATGCCCAGCGCGGCATAACAGTCTTGCAAACGTTCGGCCACCACGCGCACAGCCCGTACGTCGAACAGCTCATCAAACGCCAGCGCTTTCTTCTGCATTTTGCGCCAGATGCTGTAGATGTGTTTAGGGCGGCCATACACTTCGGCCTTCACGCCCTCCTCTTTCATCGACTTGCGCAGCAGCCCGACGAACTCATCTATGTAGTGTTCGCGGTCGATACGGCGCTCGTGCAGCAGTTTTGCGATGCGCTTATATTCCGCCGGATGCAGGTAACGGAAGCAGTAATCTTCCAGCTCCCACTTCAGCTGGCCGATGCCGAGGCGGTTGGCAAGCGGCGCATAGATATTGGTACATTCTTTCGCCGCCAGCACGCGCTCGTCTTCCGGCGCGTCTTTCACTTCCCGCAGGTGGGCGATACGTTCGGCGAGCTTGATGACCACGCAGCGGAAGTCATCCACCATCGCCAGCAACATGCGGCGGACGTTATCAACCTGTTCTGCGGAGACGGAATCGGTATGGGCGGCTTTCAGCTGGCGAATGGCGGCCATGTCGCGCACGCCGTGTATTAGCGTCACTACCTGACTATCAATACTTTCCCTCATCACCTCTTCGGTGACCACGCCAGCGTCCGCCAGCGGGAACAGCAGCGCCGCCCGCAGACTATCGTTGTCCATGCTGAGCATAGAGAGGATTTCCACCATCTCAACGCCGCGCCACAGCAGCAGCTCCGCGTTCGGATGGCCTTTCGTCTGCTGCTCGCAGTAACGCCAGGTTTCGGCTAAGCGCTCACACGACTGCTGGTTAGTGATCCCGAGACTCGCAATCCATTTATCGGGCGCAAATTCGCCAGCTTTGTTGATATGTGCACTTCTTACCGCAACCATTGTCCTCTCCTGTCGGTTTCTCAATCAGACCCAGGCCTGATTAACCGCTTAAATACGCTCAAAGAGCGCCATTGACTCCAGGTGCCCAGTGTGGGGAAACATGTCGAGCATTGCCAGCCGCTGAATCTGATAGCCCGCAGCCAGCAGCGCTTCGCTATCGCGGGCGAGCGTAGTGGGGCTACACGAGACGTAAACGACCCGTTTGGGAGCAAGGCTAATCACATGCTGCATCACGCCTGGCGCACCGGCTCGGGCAGGGTCGAGTAAGATTTTATCGAATCCCTGCGCCGCCCAGGCATGACGAGTCACATCCTCCTCCAGATTTTCATGAAAGAATGTGACATTTTTCAGCGAATTATTTTGGGCATTATATTCGCCTTTCGCCACCAGCGCAGCAACGCCTTCCACCCCCACCACGCTCGCCGCTCGTTTCGCCAGCGGCAGGGTAAAATTGCCCATGCCGCAGAACAGATCCAGCACCCGATCCTTTGGCTGTACGTCCAGCCAGTCGATAGCGCGAGCGACCATCTGCTGATTCACCCCGTCGTTCACCTGGATAAAGTCACGCGGGCTGAAACTTAATCGTAGACCGTCCGAATCATACCAGGGCGCATCGTTGCCGTTCGCCTCAAGCGTTTCACCGTCGGGTGCTAAAAATAGCGCAAGCCCGACAGAATGCGAGAATTGTTCCAGTTTTTGTCGATCGGCAGGCTCCAACGGCGAAAGATGCCGCAGAACCATCAGCGGCCCGCTGCCCGCCAGCACCAGCTCTACGTGCCCTAACTTGCGCACGGCCTTCAGTTCCGACAGGCATTTACGCAGCGGGTTAATCAGTGCTTCGAGCTGGGGCACCAGAACGGGGCACCGTTTGATCTCCACCAGCTCTTTGTCGCTGGCCTTACGAAAGCCCATCTGCAACGTATGCGTTTTAAGATTGAAGTTGAGGCTCAGGCGCGCACGACGGCGGTAGCCCCACGGCTCACCTGAAATAATCTCATTCACCTCACGAGGGGCATCACGGGTGCCCATCATGCGGGCCAGCGCGCGGGATTTCGCCTGCTGCTGAAGGGGGACGTTTGCGTGCTGCTGCTGACAGCCGCCACAAACGCCAAAGTGCGGGCAACGTGGCACAACCCGCTCGGGGCTGTCGGTTAAGCGCCGTTTGACCACAGCCTGGGAAAAATTACGTTTATCCTCAGTGATCGTGACCTCGGCCTGCTCACCCGGCAGTGCACCCGCGATAAACAGCGTTTTTCCGTTGTGACGCGCAACGCCCTGCCCGAAGGGGTCAAGGTCATTAACCGTCACAGTTATGATCTGACGTGTCGTAACACGTCGCTTTGCAGAGTAGAATTGCGCCATATGTCGAGATGAACTCTTAAATTTTAACCGTTGCCTCAATTGTCCCATATCGGAACCCCATGACCAACTACAGCCTGCGGGCACGCATGATGATCCTGATTCTGGCTCCGACGCTGATGATCGGTCTGCTGCTCAGTACCTTCTTTGTCGTCCACCGCTACAACGACTTACAGCGCCAGCTGGAAGATGCCGGCACCAGCATTATTGAACCGCTTGCCGTGTCGAGCGAGTACGGGATGAACTTCCACAGTCGTGAGTCTATCCACCAATTGGTTAGCGTGCTGCACCGTCGTCACTCTGATATCGTCCGCGCCATCTCGGTATTCGATGAGAACAACAAGCTTTTTGTCACCTCAAATTTCCAACTTAGCCCATCCGTTCTGCAGCTTCCCGCCGGAGTAAAAATCCCCCTGAGCCTGAGCGTCACGCGCAGAGGCGATGTGATAATCCTGCGTACGCCAATCATTTCCGAAAGCTACTCGCCGGATGAGTCCGCAGTGGTGGATGCCAAGCAGGACGGCAACACCCTCGGCTACGTCGCAATGGAGCTGGATCTGAAGTCGGTTCGCCTGCAGCAGTATCGGGAAATTTTCATCTCCATCATGATGATGCTGTTCTGCGTGGGGATTGCGATGCTATTCGCCTATCGCCTGATGCGCGATGTAACCAGCCCAATTCGCAACATGGTCAACACGGTTGACCGTATCCGCCGGGGGCAATTAGACAGCCGCGTTGAGGGCTTTATGCTCGGCGAACTGGACATGCTCAAGAACGGAATTAACTCGATGGCGATGTCCCTGACCGCCTATCACGAGGAGATGCAACACAATATTGACCAGGCCACATCGGACTTGCGTGAGACCCTTGAGCAGATGGAAATTCAGAACGTTGAGCTGGATCTGGCCAAAAAGCGCGCTCAGGAAGCAGCCCGCATCAAGTCAGAATTCCTCGCCAATATGTCTCATGAGCTGCGTACGCCGCTCAACGGCGTGATTGGCTTTACCCGACTGACACTAAAAACGGATCTTAACGCCACCCAGCGCGATCATCTGCACACCATTGAACGCTCGGCGAACAACCTGCTGACCATCATCAACGACGTTTTAGACTTCTCCAAACTCGAGGCCGGGAAATTGATTCTGGAAAGCATCCCGTTCCCGCTGCGTAATACCCTGGATGACGTCGTCACCCTGCTCGCCCATGCCGCCCACGACAAAGGTCTGGAACTGACGCTCAATATTAAAAATGATGTGCCGGACAACGTTATTGGCGATCCGCTACGTTTGCAGCAGGTCATCACCAATCTGGTCGGCAATGCGATTAAATTTACCGAAAGCGGCAACATCGACCTGCTGGTTGAGAAGCGTTCGCTGGGCAATAACAAAGTCCAGATAGAGATGCAGATCCACGATACCGGCATCGGCATTCCCGAACGCGAGCAGTCGCGGCTGTTCCAGGCCTTCCGCCAGGCTGACGCCAGCATCTCCCGCCGTCACGGCGGCACCGGGCTGGGGCTGGTCATCACCCAGAAGCTGGTTAACGAGATGGGCGGGGACATTTCATTTCACAGCCAGCCAAACCGCGGCTCGACCTTCTGGTTCCATATCAATCTGGATTTGAACCCTAACGCGGTGCTCGACGGCCACTCGACCGAAAACCTGACCGGGAAGCGCATTGCCTATGTTGAACAGAACGCTGCAGCGGCGCAAAGTACGCTGAATCTGCTTTCCAGCACGCCGCTAACGGTGGTCTACAGCCCGTCGTTCACCACGCTGCCGGATGAGCATTATGACATCCTGCTGATCGGCATCCCGATTACCTATAACGACTCGCTGAGCATGGAAAATCCGAAGCTGGTGAAGGCCACGGCCCTGACGGACTGCCTGATTCTGGCGCTCCCCTGCCATGCGCAGGTCAACGCAGAGGAGCTGAAGAGCAAAGGCGTGGCGGGCTGTCTGCTCAAACCTATTACCTCCACCCGACTGCTGCCGATACTGGCAGATCGCTCCTTCAGCAAAACGCCAGCGCCGGTGGACGGCAGCGAATCGGGCAAGCTGCCAATGACCGTCATGGCGGTAGACGATAACCCGGCAAACCTGAAGCTGATTGGTGCGCTGCTTGAGGACCAGGTGCAGAACGTCGTGCTATGCGACAGCGGCATGCAGGCCATTGAGCGCGCCAGGCAGATGCAGATAGACATCATCCTGATGGATATCCAGATGCCGGAGATGGACGGCATACGCGCCTGCGAGCTGATCCGCCAGATGCCGCATCACCAGCAGACGCCGGTGATTGCCGTCACGGCCCATGCTATGGCCGGTCAGAAAGAAAAACTGCTGAGCGCCGGCATGAACGATTACCTCGCCAAACCCATTGAGGAACAGAAGCTGGTCAATCTTCTCGCCCGCTACCAGCCCGGCACTATTGTGGCCTCTCACCCGGCAATGATCCCGGATATTTCGCCGCAGAGCCTGCAGGCCAGCCAGACGCTGGACTGGTCGCGGGCTTTACAGCAGGCGGCCAATAAACCCGATCTCGCACGAGACATGCTGCAAATGCTGCTCGCCTTCCTGCCTGAAGTGTGCAACACCGTTGAGGAACAGCTGGTTGGGGAGGATCCTGAAGGGCTGGTCGATATTATTCACAAGCTGCACGGGAGCTGCGGCTATAGCGGCGTACCGAAACTAAAAAATATTTGTATGAGGCTGGAGCATGAGATGCGCAGCGGCGTGGCCCCGCAGGAGCTGGAGCCGGAGCTGCTTGAGCTGCTGGATGAGATGGATAACGTCTCTAAAGAAGCCCAGAAAATGCTGGCTAACTTCGAGACATAGCGCGCCACATCGCCTCAAAGCCAGAGGTTTTATACTGCTGGGCTTTTTCCGGCTCCCGGGAGGCGAATTCGGTGGTGGTTTCCGCGAGCGAGAAAAAAATAGCGTCCGCAAAGGCCGACTGTCCGCAGGATAAGAGTTCATTAGTAATGCAGTCTTCTGCAAGCTTACGCAGTTCAGGATGAACACGCGCTACGCTGTCTTTGGTTTCCTGGGTGATCTTATCCGACACCGCCAGCTGACGCATGGCCTTGCTGGCCTGAGGATGAACAAGCCCCCAGTCGATGAAGCTGCTCCACACCATACGCGCCCGCTCTTTTACCGAGGCGTCGGCCTGAAAATTCTGCATCATCGTTCCCCCGAGGCTCGTTTTCAGGTACAGATACAGCCCGTTCAGCAGCTCATCTTTCGTGGCAAAGTAACGAAACAGCGTCCCTTCGGCGACACCGGCATTTTTGGCAATCAAAGACGTCGCCGCCCCTAAGCCGAATTCAGCCACGGCTAACTTTGCGGCCTCAAGCAGCGCTATTCGTTTGCATTCACTCTTTGGACGAGCCACATTTCCTCACAGATATTGCGAATTTACTCAAAATTAAACCATGTTCCCTGACGCCGGAGCAACTATGTTAAAACGTCCGCGCTTAAGCAACGATTAACATTTCGCTGACAAAAATGTCATTGACGGTGAACAACCACCTCCTATAATGAGTGCTCACTCACTCAATGACAAGCGCATTAACCCGGAGGAAGTATGTCTATGCCCGCAAACTTCATGGAATCCCTGATTGAGTGGATTGAAGAAAATATGGATAAACCGCTGAGGATCGAGGACGTTGCGAAGCACTCCGGTTATTCGAAGTGGTATTTACAAAGGATGTTTACCAGCACCACGGGAAAAAGCATGGGCACCTGGATCCGCGACCGCAAGCTGATGCTGGCGGCGACCGATTTGCTGAATACCAACGACCGTATCGTCGACATCTCTGAGCGTTACGGCTTTGATTCCCAGCAGTCGTTCACGCGGATTTTCGGCAAAAAATATACAACTTCCCCTTCCGCCTATCGGAAAATGCACGAGCAAAAGGTTGCCTGATTTTTTATAGGACGAGTATAGCGTTACAAAGCACGCCCTATCGCGATCGTCGCGGCGATATTCCTTGCCGCGATGCGCAGGTTAGCCCCGGCGTTGTCCAGCGCCTCTTCCAGCGTACAGATGGTGTAAAGCACGCTGAATACCGCGTCCAGGCCATGCTCGTGCACCACGCCTGAGTCCGCCGTCAGGCTGCCGCCAATGCCAATAACCGGCTTCCCGTAGCGTTTAGCCACTCGGGCAACGCCCACCGGCACCTTACCGTGAATGCTCTGGCTGTCGATTCGTCCTTCCCCGGTGATAACCAGATCCGCATCGCGCACCAGCGCATCCAGATCCAGCGCCTCGGTAACTATTTCTATCCCCTGACGCAACTCCGCGCCGCAGAAAGCATAAAGCGCAGCGCCCATGCCGCCCGCCGCGCCGCCACCGTCCAGCGTCAGCACGTCCTTATCCAGATCGCGGGCAATAATTCTGGCATAGTGCGCGAGAGATTTATCCAGCCGCTTTACCATTTCCGGCGTTGCGCCTTTTTGTGGGCCAAAGACAGTGGAAGCCCCGTCCTCGCCGGTTAAAGGATTGGTGACATCGCAGGCGACCTCTATACGACACGCCTGTAGGCGCTTATCCAGCCCACCGATGTCGATGCTTGCCAGCTTATCAAGCTCGCCGCCGCCGTAGCCCAGCGACTGCCCCTGCTTATCCAGCAGTTTAGCGCCCAGCGCCTGCACCATACCGATGCCGCCGTCATTGGTGGCGCTGCCGCCAATGCCAATAATGATGTGCTTCACGCCGCCGTCCAGCGCGTGGCGAATCAGCTCGCCGGTGCCCCATGAGGTGGTCAGCAGCGGGTTACGCTGCGAGGCGGGGACCTGCTCCAGGCCGCTTGCCGCCGCCATTTCGATAAACGCACTTTTCCCGTCCCCGGACAGCCCATAAAACGCGTCAACGGGTCTTCCCAGCGGGCCGGTTACCTCAACTTCGACGATACTCCCTTCGGTTGCGGCAACCATCGCCTCTACCGTCCCTTCCCCGCCATCAGCAACGGGCAGTTTCACGTAGCTGGCATCCGGGAAAATCTCCCGAAAACCGGCCTCAATTTGTGTCGCCACCTCCAGAGCGCTGAGGCTCTCTTTGTAAGAATCTGGTGCGATTACAATCTTCATATGCCGTCCGTCGCGATGTGGGGATGGGGTGTCCGGCGCCTGACGGCACCGGATCCGTTTTAACGCACCATGCAAGGGCGTTTGTTATCAAACTTCCACTCAGGGATAAGGTACTGCATCGCCATCGCATCATCACGTGCGCCAAGCCCGTGCTTCTGATAAAGCTCGTGGGCCTTCATCACCTGATCCATGTCCAGCTCGACGCCGAGGCCCGGCTTCGTTGGCACCTGCACCATACCGCCTTTGATTTCGAACGGCTGTTTGGTCAGGCGCTGGTTGCCTTCCTGCCAAATCCAGTGAGTGTCGATGGCGGTGATTTTACCCGGAGCCGCCGCCGCGACGTGGGTGAACATCGCCAGCGAGATATCAAAGTGGTTGTTAGAGTGTGAACCCCAGGTGAGGCCAAAATCATGGCACATCTGCGCCACGCGTACCGAGCCCTGCATCGTCCAGAAGTGCGGATCGGCAAGCGGGATGTCAACGGACTGCAGGGAGAGCGTGTGCCCCATCTGACGCCAGTCGGTGGCGATCATATTGGTGGCCGTTGGCAGGCCGGTCGCGCGACGGAATTCCGCCATCACTTCTCGGCCGGAGTAGCCCTGCTCTGCGCCACAGGGATCCTCAGCATAGGCCAGCACGCCGCGCAGCTGTTTGCCAAGCCCGATGGCTTCGTCGAGCGACCAGGCACCGTTTGGATCCAGCGTCACGCGAGCCTGCGGGAAACGTTTTGCCAGCGCGGTAACCGCTTCGGCTTCTTCGCTGCCGGCCAGTACACCGCCCTTTAGTTTGAAATCGTTAAAGCCATATTTTTCATAGGCTGCTTCCGCCAGGCGCACCACGCTGTCCGGCGTCATCGCCTCTTCGTGGCGAATGCGGTACCAGTCGCATTTCTCATCCGGCTGACTCTGATAGGCCAGAGGCGTGGCTTTACGGTTGCCGACAAAGAACAGATAGCCCAGCATTTCCACTTCGCTGCGCTGCTGACCATCGCCCAGCAGGCTGGCCACGTTTACCCCGAGGTGCTGCCCGAGCAGATCGAGCATGGCGGCTTCAATGCCGGTAACAACGTGAATAGTGGTACGCAGGTCAAACGTCTGTAAGCCACGGCCACCGGCATCACGGTCAGCAAACTGCTGACGTACGGCATTAAGAATGTTTTTGTATTCGCCCAGCGTTTTGCCAACCACCAGCGCAGCGGCATCTTCCAGCGTCTTACGAATTTTTTCGCCGCCGGGAATTTCGCCCACGCCGGTATGCCCGGAATTATCTTTGATAATAACGATATTGCGGGTGAAGAACGGCGCATGCGCGCCGCTCAGGTTCATCAGCATGCTGTCGTGACCGGCAACGGGAATGACCTGCATGGCGGTGACGACGGGAGTAGAAGTTGAAGTGATCATCTTTAATTCCTTTTTAATCGAAATGTTTTATCCACGGCCAAAAGCGGGACGCTTGCGGTCAAACTGCCAGCCGGGCACTAAGTACTGCATGGCCGTGGCGTCGTTACGAGACCCGCCCGGCAGCGACTTGTAAACCTCATGCGCTTTCTGCACCTGGTCCCATTCCAGCTCAACGCCAAGGCCCGGGGCGTCCGGCACGGCGATTTTGCCGTTGACGATTTGCAGCGGGGACTTCGTCAGGCGCTGATCGCCTTCCTGCCAGATCCAGTGCGTATCGATGGCGGTAGGCTTGCCCGGTGCCGCAGCGCCAACGTGGGTAAACATCGCCAGCGAGATATCAAAATGGTTGTTTGAGTGGCAGCCCCACGTCAGGCCCCAGTCGTCACACAGCTGCGCAACGCGAACCGCGCCGCTTAAGGTCCAGAAGTGCGGATCGGCAAGCGGGATATCCACCGCATTTACCATCACGGCGTGGTTCATCTCACGCCAGTTGGTGGCGATCATATTCGTTGCCACCGGCAGACCCGTGGCACGGCGGAATTCAGCCATGATCTCGCGCCCGGAATAGCCCTGTTCAGCGCCACATGGATCCTCGGCGTACGTCAGAACATCGCCCATGCCCTTGCAAAGATCTATAGCTTCATCCAACAGCCATGCACCGTTAGGATCGACGGTAATGCGCGCGTCCGGGAAGCGTTTTTTCAGCTCGCAGGCGGCGTCCAGCTCCTGTTCGCCCGGCAAAACCCCACCTTTGAGCTTAAAGTCTTTGAAACCGTAGCGGTCCTGCGCCGCTTCCGCCAGCCGCACAATTGACTGGCTGGTCAGCGCTTCCTGATGGCGCAGCTCGTACCATGCGTGGCTGGCCTTGCTGCCATCCAGATACGGCAGGTCGGTTTTCTTCCGGTCGCCAATATAGAACAGATAGCCCAGTACGGTGACTTCGTCGCGCTGCTTGCCAGGCCCCAGAAGTTCGCAGACCGGCACGTTCAGCGCCTTGCCGAGCAGATCCAGCAGCGCCGCTTCGAGCGCCGCCACCGCGTTGACGCGCAGTTCAAACGTCCAGGCGCCTTTACCGAAAGTATCGAAATCTGCCGACTGATTGCCCTTGTGGACGTTTTGCACCACGCGATTCATGCGGGCAACTTCCTGTCCGACAACCTGCGGAATCGCATCCACCAGCGTCTGGTAAATCGTCTCGCCGCCGGGCGCTTCGCCAACGCCAGTATTTCCTGCATTATCCGTCAGCACCACGATGTTTCGCGTGAAGTAGGCCCCGTGCGCGCCGCCAATATTCAGCAGCATGCTGTCGTGACCGGCCACCGGGATGACCTTCATATCGGTAACTATCGGGCTTGCCTGAGTAGTCATGATGCGCGTCCTGTCAGCACGGGTTTGAGTTCAATACGCTTAATGTCGCCGACGATAATCAGGTAGCTCAGCACCGCGACCACCGCGTGGATGCCAACGTATATCAGCGCGCCGTTAAACGAGCCGGAAACCCCGACGATGTAGCCGATAGCGATTGGCGTCACGATGCCGGAGACGTTACCGAACATATTGAACAGGCCACCGCTCAGGCCGCTTATCTCTTTCGGTGCCGTGTCGGCCATGACCGCCCAGCCCAGCGCGCCAATGCCCTTGCCGAAGAAGGCCATTGCCATAAAGCCCACGACCATCCATTCCGCCTGCACATAGTTACAAAACACCATGCTGACCGAAAGCAGCATGCCCAGCACGATTGGCGTCTTACGGGCGATATTCAGGGAGCCGGTGCGGCGCATCAGCCAGTCGGATATGACCCCACCCAGCACGCCCCCTACGAATCCGCATACCGCAGGGACGGAGGCAACGAAGCCCGCCTTGAGAATAGACATCCCCTTTTCCTGCACCAGATAGACCGGGAACCAGGTAATAAAGAAGTAGGTTAGCGCGTTGATGCAGTACTGGCCGATATAAATGCCGATCATCATGCGCGAACCAATGAGCTGTTTGATCTGGCCCCACTTCTGGGAGAAGGGAACGTGCGCTTTGGTCTGCTTCTGATCCATGTTGATCAGCGCGCCGCCTTCTTCAATGTACTCCAGCTCTTTCTTGTTTACGCCGGGATGATTGTTCGGCTCGTGGATCACTTTCAGCCAGACGAAGCTGATGATAATGCCCAAACCGCCCATGAAGAAGAACACGTGCGACCAGCCCACCTCATGCGTTAACCAGCCCATGATCGGCGCGAAGATCACCGTCGCGAAATACTGGGCTGAGTTGAAAATTGAAACTGCCGTGCCGCGCTCCTGTGCCGGGAACCAGGCGGCGACTATTCGACTGTTGCCGGGAAAAGAAGGCGCTTCAGCCAGGCCTACCAGGAAGCGCAGGGTAAATAGCGCAACGATAATGCCAAAGCCGTTGAAGACGTCGACGAATCCCTGCAGCAGGGTGAACATCGACCAGATAAAGATTGACCAGAAATAGACACGTTTAGAGCCAAACCGATCCAGCAGCCAGCCGCCGGGGATTTGGCCGATGACATAGGCCCAGGAGAACGCCGAGAAAACGTAGCCCATGCCGATCGGATCAAGCCCGATGTCCTTTGCCATTTCCGAACCGGCAATCGACAGCGTGGCACGGTCGCCGTAGTTAAATGAGGTGACGATAAACAGCATCACCACTATCCAGTAGCGGGCGTTAGTCCTTTTTTCGACCCCGCTCGCCGTTTGGCTAAGTGTGTTCATGTTGCACTCCTGAATGATAGCTTTCGGCTACATTTCATTCTGAGAAGCTTTTGTAGGGTAATCAGAATGATGCGTCGGTTTATCCACAGTTTTTATCTTCGCAACACGCAGGGTGAAGCGGGTATCTGCGGTTTATTCTTTAACCGACTAGAAGTATATGGAGGGAGCCTGCGCGCCTCATCGTGCAATGACACAAGTTTGCCGGGCGGGGTTTGAGCACTTTATGGCGTCTGTCCAGGGTGCTGGGGGATGCTTCACGAAAATGGGATTGAGGGGAGTTTTGTAGGGCGGATAAGCGCATGCGCCATCCGCCGGAGAATTATTTAAGCAGTGTGGCCCAGTGCTCAACCCAGGGGTTAGCCGCCGCTTCCGGTTCAGGGTGATCATTGGCATCGATGAGCAACACTTCGCCGACGCGGGTTGCGCCCTGCTCCTGTAGCAGCGCGTCAAACTGTTTGCCGCCGCCGCAGAAATGGTCGTAGTTGCTGTCGCCCAGCGCGATCACGCCGTAACGCAGTTCCGGCTGATAGCCTACATCATCTTTCAGCGCCCGGAATAACGGCACGATACTGTCCGGCAGATCGCCCTGGCCGGTAGTGGAGGTGATGACCAGCGTGTACTGATTCTGATAGGGCTGCCAGTCGGACAGCTCCGGATCTTCAAATACCTTCGCCTGATGGCCTTTGCCTTTCAGGATCGTTTCGGCCTCCTCTGCCACCAGCAGTGCGTTGCCATACATGGTGCCAACAAAAATACCCACTTCAGCCATCGGTTAACTCCCTGAATTACGGTTCTGAGGATTCATCCTGACCGTTGCCCGGATCAAACTCAACCTTTTCAATGTCGCCCAGTATTCCACGCCAGCCAAACTGTGACATCATGCGCATCCAGGTGTCGTCGAGCTTTGCGCGAAGCGTCAGCGGCTCGCCGGTAACGGGATGAATTAACGCCAGCTGGCTTGCATGCAGCATGAGGCGCTGACAGCCAAAATGTTCAGCCGCACCGCGATTCTGACGAAGATCGCCATGTTTTGAATCACCAATAATCGGATGGCGCAGGTGGGTCATGTGGCGACGAAGCTGATGCTTACGCCCGGTTTTTGGCTCAAGCTCAACCAGGCTGTAGCGCGCCGTCGGGTACCGGCTGACCGGCACGGGCATCTCTACCTTTGCCAGACTGCGATAATGGGTCACCGCAGGCTGCGGGCCTTTATCCTGCGAGGCATGCTTGTCGGCGATTTTATCCATCTCTTCAACAAGTGGATAATCCAGCACGGCGTCCTCTTCCAGCCAGCCGCGTACCACCGCATGGTAGCGTTTTTGAATCTGATGATTCTCGAACTGCTGTGAGAGCATACGACCTACGTCGCTCGACAGCCCCATCAGCAGCACGCCAGAAGTTGGCCTGTCCAGGCGATGCACGGTGAAAACATGTTTACCGATCTGGTCACGCACGGTCTGCATAACAAATACCGTCTCGTGCCTGTCCAGCCAGCTGCGGTGAACCAGCCAGCCTGACGGTTTATTTACCGCGACCAGCCACTCGTCCTGATAGATAATTTCCAGCATCAGTCGGCATTGCCCGCGAACAGGACATCCAGTTCCTGCAGCGCGGCCAGCAGCGGCTCACGACCGATATGCGCCGCATCCAGCGCCATTTCATAATAAGGCGCAACGGCAAAAGACGAGGGCAACGGCTGCGCGCTGTCAATCAAGGCGTGCATCCGGGGGATAAGCACCCACTGAAGCCACTCGTGGGGTTCCAGCGTATCCATACAAAAAGGCTGGTCACTTTCAAAGGCCACCGGGGCCGGAGCAACGCCCTGCCACAGATGGTGATCGCGCAGGACCTGTTCGATTGCGAGTAAATGCTGGCGCACCAGCGCATGGCGTTCCATGGAAACCTCAAACGTCAGTCAAAATTTGCGGGCAAGCATACCACTTATCGGCCGCGCGGAAAAAAGGCATAAAAAAAGGGAGCACTGTTTTTACACAGTGCTCCCGGTTCGTTTCGCAGCTAATCCGGCTACTTTTGGTGCTCCCTGCTCATCCGTGACAACTTTGTCCAACGGTCTCCTGACCTACAATCCATCGTACGCGCTTCCTGCAACCAACATCCTGCTGGTGTCCTGCATCATCCTGATGCTTTTATCCTTTAGTCTTCCAGACCCACCGATCGTCCAGATTCGGCTCTCATTCTCCATCCTGGAGGTGTCCTTTACTCTTCCTGAGTGTTCCTTGCTTCATCATGAAGCCTTCCGTGCCACACCGTCCTGGTGTCATCCGCTTCTTCGCAAAGTGACATCATCCTGACATCTCCTTCACTACCCGACTCCCTGTCGATGAACATAGGATCTTATATTTGGCACCGTATGACAAGGCACCCGACGAGAAAGTTCCAGACAACTTTCATTCGAAGATGATCGCAAGCCAAGCTAATGCATTGATTTATCAATATTTGAAGGGAATTAAGTCAGCCAACAACCCACAAAAAGTTAGCGATCTCTTACAGCATTTGTAAGAGATCTCTCACAGACGCCGCTCAGCGGATAAGGGTTAAACGACCTGAGGCTGGAGATCCTGCAGGAACATCGCCAGCGAAGGCGCAAGCGTGGAGCGGGCTTTGGTGCCAATTTTTTCCAGCACCACTTCACCGCTGAGGTTGCAAAACGACACCACTTCCATCTCATCCTGGGTCGTTGCCAGGAACAGCGTCGGCGACAGCTTAAGGCGTTTCTGCGTTACCAGGTGACCAATGAGATTTTCCTGCACACGCTGAAAATCATCTTCGCTCCAGGCCTGCAAAAGCGTTAACGCAACATCCCCAGACTTTGCAGGCATATCGCCCGCAAACTGCGTGGTGTAGAACTGATGGGCCGCAGGCTGGAGAGCGATATCCATCGCGCGTTCAACCGCACTAAGATCGGCCCCGAGGGTAAAAGGCTGCGGCTGCCAGCGCACATCGCTTCCGGTAGTGGTGACGATACACGGTGACGGAACCCCATACAGCTCTTCGCTTGCGGGCCAGCCCCCGGTCTGCTCACGCCATGCGGTACAAAAACGTTCCGTGAAAGCTTCCAGCGCCTGACGCACGTCGTTATCCATCAATTTCTCACTCTCATAAGGCTGCGGTACAATAGAGGCTAATTGTACCTGCATTCTATCGGTGACACATGTCTTATGAAAAACACCAGGCGCTGAGCGGCCTGACGCTGGGTAAACCTACGGCCTACCAGGATAACTATGAACCGGCCCTGCTGCAGGCCGTGCCACGCAGCCTCAATCGCGATCCGCTGGGTCTTCACGCGGATGCCCTGCCCTTTAGCGGCGGCGATATCTGGACGCTGTACGAGCTTTCCTGGCTTAACGACAACGGCCTGCCACAGGTTGCTGTCGGGCATGTTCAGCTTGATGCAAACAGCGTTAATCTGGTGGAATCTAAAAGCTTTAAGCTCTATCTGAACAGTTTTAACCAGACACGTTTCAGCGACTGGGAAGCGGTGCAAGAAACGTTAAAGCGTGATTTGAGCGCCTGCGCCCAGGGTGAAGTTAGCGTGGTGCTGTTCCGCCTGCACGAGCTGGAAGGCCAGGAAATCGCAGCGTTCACCGGCGAATGCATCGACGAGCAGGACATCGTAATTAACAGCTACGAATTCAACGCTGATTACCTGGACGGAGCCGCCGGAGAAGATATTGTCGAAGAGACGCTGGTCAGCCATCTGCTGAAATCCAACTGCCTAATTACCCACCAGCCGGACTGGGGCTCCGTGCAGATCCGCTACCGCGGCGCGCGTATCGACCGTGAGAAGCTGCTGCGCTATCTGGTGTCCTTTCGCCACCACAACGAATTCCACGAGCAGTGCGTTGAGCGCATCTTCAATGATATTCAGAAGTTTTGTCAGCCCGAGTCGCTCAGCGTCTATGCCCGTTACACCCGTCGTGGTGGGCTGGATATCAACCCGTGGCGCACTAACACCGATTTCCATCCGGCATTTGGCCGCCTGGTTCGTCAATAAATGCGAAATGCTTCGCACGGCGCGCAGGGAATCATGTTTTCGGGTTGTTAAAGTTAAGACGGCAGGGCTATTGTAATCACTGGGAGCGGCACTTTTCGTCCCGTAAGGAGTTAACTTGATTACACATATTAGCCCGCTTGGCTCAATGGATATGTTGTCGCAGCTGGAAGTCGATATGCTTAAACGCACGGCCAGCAGCGACATTTACCAACTGTTCCGTAACTGTTCACTTGCCGTACTTAACTCAGGAAGCCAGACCGACAGCAGTAAAGAACTTCTCTCACGCTACGAAAACTTTGATATCAACGTGCTGCGACGTGAACGCGGCGTCAAACTGGAGTTAATAAACCCGCCGGAAGAAGCCTTTGTCGATGGCCGTATCATCCGGGCTCTGCAGGCTAACCTGTTCGCAGTGCTCCGCGACATCCTCTTTGTTAACGGCCAACTCTCCAGCGCCGGTCGCTTCCAGAATCTCGACCTGGAAGATCCCGCTAATATCACCAACATGGTGTTTTCCATTTTGCGTAACGCCCGCGCGTTACACGTCGGCGAAGCGCCAAACCTCGTTGTCTGCTGGGGCGGCCACTCAATCAACGAAAACGAATATCTGTACGCCCGTCGTGTCGGCACCCAGCTGGGCCTGCGCGAACTGAACATCTGTACGGGCTGTGGCCCTGGCGCCATGGAAGCGCCAATGAAGGGTGCAGCCGTAGGCCAGGCACAACAGCGTTTCAGAGAAGGCCGTTTCATCGGTCTGACCGAACCCTCTATTATTGCCGCCGAGCCACCTAACCCGCTGGTTAACGAGCTGATCATCATGCCGGATATTGAAAAGCGTCTTGAAGCGTTTGTCCGTATCGCCCACGGCATCATTATCTTCCCCGGCGGCGTGGGTACGGCTGAAGAGCTGCTTTATCTGCTGGGCATTCTGATGAACCCACATAACCACGACCAGGTGCTGCCGTTGATTCTGACCGGCCCGAAAGAGAGCGCGGACTACTTCCGGGTGCTGGATGAGTTTATCGTCAACACCGTGGGCGAACAGGCCCGCCGTCATTACAAAATCATTATCGATGATGCGCCGGAAGTGGCGCGCCTGATGAAAAAAGCAATGCCGCAGGTGAAAGAGTACCGCCGCGAAACCGGCGATGCTTACAGCTTCAACTGGTCGATTCGTATCGCGCCGGATCTGCAAATGCCGTTTGAGCCAACCCATGAAAATATGGCGAATCTCAAACTCTTTCCCGATCGGCCGGCAGAAGAGCTGGCCGCTTCGCTGCGCAGGGCCTTCTCGGGCATTGTTGCGGGTAACGTAAAAGAAGGTGGTATTCAAGCCATTGAGAAATACGGCCCGTACAAAATCCACGGCGACGCGCAGATGATGAAACGCATGGATGATTTGCTGCAGGGCTTTGTCGCCCAGCACCGTATGAAGTTACCGGGTAGCGCCTATATTCCCTGCTACGAAATCTGCTCTTGATAGACCCAGGGGCGACGCTGTCGTCGCCCTTCCTTTCATTCACCTATCTTATATAGCCAACCGATTGCGTAGCCCATTCCGCCGTTAATCATCACGACTTTTAAGCAATCCCTTCCATAAAACGCTGCTAATGCAGTTTTTTACAGTTCAACGCCATGTATTTAATGCCGTTTAATTTATCGCATCTATGGCAAATGATAGTCTTTGCGCGCTTAAATTTGGCGAGGCCGATCTCATCCAGAATGAAATACCAGCAACCATTACGTTAGTAGTGGATTCTTGCATTTGGGATCGCGATCACTGATAGATTGATAACATAAATGTATCTTTCCGCCCGCCAATAGTTTCAGGTCAAAATTACTAGAAAAACGCCCTGGCACAGAATTTAGTTTCATCAGTCAAACGAAAAACCTCGTCATTGACTGAAATTTCGCACAATAAGTTCCTTCTGGAGAAGTTGATGGATACCACACAAACCGGCAGTATCGCCTCTGTCGAGACAAAAAGTTCCTGGCGCAAATCGGATACCATGTGGATGCTCGGCCTGTACGGCACCGCAATTGGTGCTGGCGTGCTGTTCTTACCAATTAACGCCGGCGTGGGTGGCCTGATCCCGCTGCTGATCATGGCCGTCCTTGCTTTCCCAATGACCTACTTCGCACACCGCGGCCTGACCCGCTTCGTGCTGTCGGGTAAAAATCCGGGCGAAGACATCACTGAAGTTGTTGAAGAGCACTTCGGCGTTGGCGCGGGTAAAATTATTACCCTGCTCTACTTCTTCGCTATCTACCCAATTCTGCTGGTTTACAGCGTAGCCATCACCAATACAGTGGACAGCTTCATCACCCACCAGCTGGGCATGGTGTCACCACCGCGTTTCATCCTGTCCCTGATCCTTATTGTCGGCATGATGACCATCGTTCGTTTCGGCGAGCAGATGATCGTTAAGGCGATGAGCATCCTGGTGTTCCCGTTCGTTATCGCGCTGATGCTGCTGGCCCTGTACCTGATCCCTAACTGGACCGGTGCGGTGTTCGACACCCTCTCCTTCAGCAGCACGCCGGCAACCGGCAGCGGCCTGTGGATGACCCTGTGGCTGGCAATTCCGGTCATGGTCTTCTCCTTCAACCACTCACCGATCATCTCTTCCTTCGCGGTAGCCAAACGTGAAGAGTACGGCGATGGCGCTGAGAAAAAATGTTCCCGCATTCTGGCTTTCGCACACATCATGATGGTGCTGACCGTCATGTTCTTTGTGTTCAGCTGCGTGCTGAGCCTTTCTCCTGCTAACCTGGCAGAAGCGAAAGCGCAGAACATCTCCATTCTGTCTTACCTGGCTAACCATTTTAACGCGCCAGTTATCGCCTGGATGGCACCCATCATCGCGATGGTAGCGATCACTAAATCCTTCCTCGGCCACTACTTAGGTGCCCGTGAAGGCTTCAACGGTCTGATTATCAAATCGCTGCGCGGCAAAGGCAAAAGCATTGAGATCAACAAGCTGAACCGCATCACCGCCATCTTCATGCTGGTCACCACCTGGATTGTGGCGACGCTGAACCCAAGTATCCTGGGGATGATTGAAACCCTGGGCGGCCCGGTTATCGCAATGATCCTCTTCCTGATGCCGATGTACGCGATTCAGAAAGTCCCGGCCATGCGCAAATACAGCGGTCACATCAGCAACGTATTTGTTGTGGTAATGGGCCTGATTGCTATCTCTGCAATCTTCTACTCTCTGTTCGGCTAATAGCCCTAAACCGCCTGCTCTCTGCGGGCGGTTCTTCCCCCCTTCAAGTCACTCTCGCAATGGACGCAACATGATTAGCGTATTCGACATTTTTAAAATTGGCATCGGGCCTTCCAGCTCGCATACCGTCGGCCCGATGAAGGCCGGCAAACAGTTCGCTGATGACTTAATCGCGCAAGGGATTTTGCACGATGTTACCCGCGTAATTGTTGACGTTTATGGTTCCCTGTCGTTGACCGGCAAAGGCCACCACACCGATATAGCGATTATTATGGGGCTGGCAGGTAATCTGCCGGACACGGTGGATATCGATTCCATTCCGCATTTTATCCAGGATGTGAATACCCACAGCCGCCTGCTGCTGGCCAACGGCGCGCACGAAGTTGAGTTCCCGGTTGATAGCTGCATGAATTTCCACGCCGACAACCTGTCGCTGCATGAGAATGGCATGCGTATCACGGCAGTCGCTGGCGATACGGTTCTTTATAGTCAGACTTACTACTCCATCGGCGGTGGCTTTATCGTAGATGAAGCGCATTTTGGGGTGGAAGATACACAAAAAATTGCGGTGCCATACCCGTATAAAAACGCGGTCGACCTGCGCAAACACTGCGATGTGACAGGGCTTTCCCTGTCAGGGCTGATGTTGCAGAACGAATGCGCGATGCACACGCAGGCGGAAATAGACGCGCACTTCGCGAACGTCTGGAACGTTATGCGCAGCGGCATCGAGCGCGGTATCACCACCGAAGGTGTTCTTCCGGGAAAAATGCGCGTTCCTCGCAGGGCAGCGGCACTGCGCAGAATGCTGGTAAGCAGCGACAAGAACAACTCAGACCCCATGGCGGTTGTTGACTGGATCAACATGTTCGCGCTGGCGGTAAACGAAGAGAACGCAGCCGGTGGCCGTGTCGTCACTGCGCCAACCAACGGTGCATGCGGTATTGTTCCTGCGGTACTGGCCTACTACGACAAGTTTATCCGTGAAGTGAATGCAAACTCCTGCGCGCGCTACTTCCTGGCCGCCGGGGCCATTGGCTCACTTTATAAGATGAACGCCTCGATTTCCGGTGCGGAAGTAGGCTGTCAGGGTGAAGTCGGCGTGGCCTGCTCGATGGCCGCGGCTGGCCTTGCGGAACTACTGGGCGGCAGCCCGGCGCAGGTTTGCATCGCGGCGGAAATCGGCATGGAGCACAATCTGGGGCTGACATGCGACCCGGTTGCGGGACAGGTTCAGGTGCCGTGCATCGAGCGTAACGCGATTGCGGCCGTGAAGGCGGTCAATGCCGCGCGTATGGCTATGCGCCGCACCAGCGAACCACGGGTAAGCCTGGATAAAGTTATTGAGACAATGTATGAAACGGGCAAAGACATGAATGCCAAATACCGGGAGACCTCTCGTGGTGGACTGGCGATGAAAGTTTCCTGCGATTAATATGGCCCCTCACCCCGGCCCTCTCCCCAAAGGGGCGAGGGCACTGGATCGAATTCCTACTCCCTTTCAGGGAGAGGGGCGGGGCGAGGGTATAAACTAGCGCAAATCACCCACCTTCACGTGGTCCATATCATCAAACACCTGGTTCTCACCGACCATTCCCCAGATAAACGTGTACGCCCGTGTTCCCACACCGGAGTGAATCGACCAGCTTGGTGAAATCACCGCCTGCTCGTTCTGCACCACAATGTGACGCGTCTCCTGCGGCTGGCCCATCATGTGGAATACGCAGCTGTTCTCTTCCAGACCGAAATAGAAATAGACTTCCATGCGGCGTTCGTGAGTGTGGCACGGCATGGTGTTCCACAGGTTGCCCGGTGCCAGTTCGGTGAGGCCCATGCTCAGCTGGCAGGTTTCCAGCACGTCCGGCACAAAGTATTTATTGATGGTACGGCGGTTGCTGGTAACGTCTTCGCCCAGCGAAACTGGCGATACGTCAGCAGGAGTAACGCGCTTAGTCGGGTAAGTCGTATGGGCTGGCGCGCAGTTATAGTAGAAACGCGCAGGTTTAGCAGCATCTACACTTTCAAACACCACTTCTTTCGCGCCTTTTCCTACATATAAAGCATCGCGATGGCCAATTTCATAACAGGTGCCATCAACGGTAATCGTCCCCGGCCCGCCGATGTTAATCACGCCCAGCTCGCGGCGCTCCAGGAAATAGCTCACGCCCAGCTGCTTGCCTACTTCTCCCCCTACGCTCACGGAACGTGTCACCGGCATCACACCGCCCACAATAATGCGGTCGATATGGCTGTAGGTCATGGTGTACCGATCGGCGGTAAAAATGGTCTCGACCAGGAACTCTTTGCGCAGGCCTGCCGTATCGAGCGTTTTAGCATGATCGCTATGAATGCTTTGACGAATATCCATGACTTCTCCTCATTAAATACGAATTAAATACTCAAGTTAATTACACAAAATTTACATTTAACTGACTTACTAAATAGTTTAGCAGTGGCTCTGGCGAAATAATGTGATCTAAATTGAAATATCGTTTCAATTTCATTGAATCATAATTCCAATCAATAGATAGTACCGGCTATAAAGTTTATGTTGGAGCACGGTTACCCAGCTTAAGTCTTTCACAGCAGCGAAACAGGAGCGGCTTGTCAGCCACTCAGGCGAAATTTAGCTAACTCAATAAAAAGGAATAACTTTTTATTGCGGACCTCTGCATCCCTTTTTCGGCTAACGCCGCAGGGATATAAAAGAATGGAGAGTATTTAAATGAAAATCAAAGCAACGATTGAACGTATTCCGGGCGGCATGATGCTGATCCCACTGTTATTAGGGGCCATGCTCAACACCTTCGCACCGCAGACCGGGGCTTACTTCGGCTCATTCACCAAAGGAATGATTAGCGGCACGGTGCCAATCCTGGCCGTCTGGTTCTTCTGCATTGGTGCCTCCATCGATCTGCGCGCTACCGGCACGGTACTGCGCAAGTCCGGAACGCTGGTTATCACTAAGATTGCCGTTGCGTGGGTGGTGGCGATGATAGCCGCCTCCTTCATTCCCGATGAAGGTATTCAGACGGGGATGTTCGCCGGCCTTTCCGTACTGGCGCTGGTTTCTGCGATGGATATGACAAACGGCGGCCTGTATGCCAGCCTGATGAACCAGTATGGCACCAAAGAAGAATCGGGCGCATTTGTCCTGATGTCTCTTGAATCAGGCCCGCTGATGACTATGGTGATTCTGGGTTCTGCTGGCCTCGCCTCCTTTGAGGCACACCACTTTATCGGGGCCGTTCTGCCGTTCCTGATCGGTTTCACTCTCGGTAACCTGGATCATGATTTCCGCGCCTTCTTCAGCAAAGCGACGCCAACGCTGATTCCGTTCTTCGGCTTCGCGCTGGGCAATACCATCAATCTGAACGTAATTATGGATACCGGCCTGCTGGGCATCATGCTAGGCGTAGCCGTTATCGTAGTGACGGGTATCCCGCTGATTCTGGCAGACAAATTTATCGGCGGCGGTAACGGTACGGCAGGAATTGCAGCCTCGTCTGCAGCGGGTGCCGCAGTGGCAAACCCGGTGATTATCGCGCAGATTAACCCGGCGTTTGAGCCAGTCGCCGCTTCGGCTACGGCACTGGTGGCCGCAAGCGTCATTGTGACGGCGATTCTGGTGCCTATCCTTACCGCAATCTACTCACGGCGTGTGGGCGGCAAGGTGAAAGAAAAAGCCTTAGTCCAGGAAGTACAACATCACTAAACAAAAGGAGCCGAAAGGCTCCTTTTTAGTCGCGTTGGGGAGATAAGATTGCGTCGGATGACGCAAGCTTATCCGACCTACAAAAAGTTGTCAGTTTGTAGGGGGGATAAGCGGCTGCGCCATCCACCATTGAAGGTTGCTGTGCCGGATGACGCTAACGCTTATCCGGCCTACGAAAAGGTTGTCAGTTTGTGGGATCAGAGCGCCGATTTAAGGCGCTTCACCGCTTCAAAAAGCTGCTCATCCGACGCCGTCGCATAAGAGAAACGCAGCGTTTTCTTATCGGCATTGTCGCTGAAGAAGAACTCCCCTGGTACGTAAACTACGCCTTTCGCCAGCGTTTGCTCCAGCCACTTCGTGGTGTCGAACTTATAGCGGAATTTCGCCCACAGGAACATACCGCCCTGCGGCTGGTTGAAGCTGATATGGTCGCCCAGCTCATCCTGCAGGTAGCGTGACAGGCTCTGGCATTTCTGCTTATAGGCTTCACGAATCAGGGCAATCTGCGGATTCAGTCGGTTCAGCGACAGATAAGCCGACACCAGCGACTGGCTAAAGGAGTTGGCGTGCAGATCGGTAGCCTGTTTGATAATCGCCACTTTATGCTTCATCCAGTCCGGCATCAGGATCCAGCCCACGCGCAGGCCAGGCGCCAGAATTTTGGAGAAGGTCGAGGTATAAACGACGTTTTCGTGATTGCCCATTTCCGCCGCCACCTGGAAGAGAGTCTTCTCGCGGTTTTCGGTGAAGCTGATGGCGCCATACGGGTCATCTTCAATAATGACGAAATCATGCTCGATAGCCAGCTTAACCAGCTTTTCGCGGCGCTCAGCGCTCAGCGTTGTACCACTTGGGTTGCCGAATGTCGGCACCAGGTAAACACCTTTAATACGGGTTGTTTTAAGCAGGGCTTCCAGCTCGTCCACAATCATGCCGTGTTCGTCGCCGCCAACCGACTTAACGGTCGCTTCCGTAAGGCTCAGAATTTGCAGCGTGGCGAGGTAAGTGGGTCGTTCAACAACAAACACGTCGCCGGGGTTTGCCAGCGCCCGAATTAATAAATCAAGCGCCTGCTGGGAGCCGGAGGTGATCAGCATCTGCTCAGGCGTGGTCGTAATACCGCGCTCCTGGCAAAGGCCAACAAGCTGCTGGCGCAGCTCGACGTTCCCTTCCGTTAGTCCGTACTGAAACGCATCGTTAAAATTCTGCTCCACCACGATCTGAGTGGCCTGGGCCAGCCCTTCTTTATCGAACAGCTCGCCTGAGGGAATGCCCCCGGCAAGGGAGATGACGCCGGGCATTTTGCTGTGCTTCAACAGCTCACGAATGGCGGAAGGCTGGAGGTTCTGGATACGATCTGCGAGGTGGCTGCTCTTGCTCATGTAGTTATCTCTGTTTTTTTATTCCGATAAAATATACATAGCAACCAAATTAATAAGCAATGCCTTTTCCTGGCGATTGCGGAATCATTTTTTTGCGAGGCGCTTTCCCGAATTGAATTCACGGGTTAGCCCGCGCCGCTACGAAATGTTAAAGTGGGCGCAGATCACTTTTCTGGTTATAAAATCATGAGCATTCATCTACTTATCGTTGACGCCCTGAACCTCATCCGCCGTATCCACGCGGTGCAGGGTTCGCCGTGTGCCGATACCTGCCTGCATGCTCTTGGCCAGCTCATCAGCCACAGCCAGCCGACCCACGCCGTGGCGGTCTTTGACGACGAGGACAGGCGAGACGGCTGGCGCCACCAAGTTTTGCCGGACTACAAAGCGGGCCGTGCCCCCATGCCAGAGTCCCTGGAGCAGGAAATGCCCGCCATAAGGGAAGCTTTTATCCGCCGTGGGGTGGCCTGCTGGCACTCGCCGGGTAATGAAGCGGATGATTTAGCAGCAACGCTTGCCGCAAAGCTCGCCGTCAGCGGGCACCAGGCCACCATCGTTTCCACGGATAAGGGTTTTTGCCAGCTGCTGGCACCGACAATTCAGATCAGAGATTATTTCCAGAAGCGCTGGCTGGATGCGCCTTTTATTGCCAAAGAGTATGGCGTGCTGCCGGAACAGCTGCCGGACTTCTGGGGGCTGGCGGGTATAAGCAGCAGTAAGATTCCGGGTGTCGCGGGCATTGGTCCAAAAAGCGCGACCCAGCTGATTCATCAGTTTTCAACGCTCGAAGCGCTCTATGAAAGACTTGAAGAAGTGCCGGAGAAATGGCGCAGGAAGCTGGAGCAGCACAAAGAGAGCGCGTTTATCTGCCGCCAGGTAGCCAGATTGCAGACGGATTTGAACCTTGAGGGGAATTTGCAGCAGTTAAGATTGACGCAGTCGTCATTGCCAACGTAGGGCGGATGAGCTTGCGCCATCCGCCGATAAACAGCATTACCGGTGGACGACGCGTACGTCTGGCTTGCTAAGGAAAATTAGCGCTCGTCGCGACGGCCACCAACGGCAGCCCACATGCGGCGCACGTGCACGGTCACTTCTTCGCGGTCATGATAGAGCTGGCGCGCCTGGATTTGTGCGCTGATGCCGTTTTCTTCCAGCTTCTCGCGGATCTGCGCGAGGTTCTGAGAGACTTCTTCATAACGCTTTTTCATCGGCAGCTTAAGGTTGAAGATGGTTTCCCGGCACCAGCCGTTGACCAGCCACGTTGCCATCAGGCTGGCGACCTTCGCCGGTTTCTCGACCATGTCGCAGACCATCCACGAAATGTTGCTACGCGTTGGCTTATATTTAAAACCGTCTTCACGCAGCCAGGTCACCTGTCCGGTATCCATCAGGCTCTGCGCCATTGGGCCGTTATCCACAGAAGAGACCCACATGTTGCGCTGTACGAGCTGATAGGTCCAGCCGCCGGGGCAAGCCCCCAGATCCACCGCGTACATGCCGTTTGCCAGACGTTCGTCCCACTCATCGGCGGGGATGAACACATGGAAAGCTTCTTCCAGCTTGAGCGTTGAACGGCTTGGCGCATCGGAAGGGAATTTCAGACGCGGGATGCCCATATACCATGGGGAGTTATTGTTGGTGTAAGAATATCCCGTGTAACAACAGCCCGGTGCAATAAAGAACACATGAACAACCGGACGCTTCGGCGTTTCATAGTTGGTCAGCACGCCTGCTTCGCGCAGGCTGGAACGCAGCGGTACCGTCAGCTTACGGCAGAACTTCATCAGCTCTTTGCTCTCGTTGGTATCCGCCACTTCAACGCGCAGATCGCCGCCCTTCTCTACCACGCCCTGCAGCATGCCGGTGATCGGCGTAATACGATCTTCCGGAGGAAGATCTTTTAGCAGCTCACCGGCGACGATCATCTGGCGGGCAAAGATCAGATCGCTAAACGGCAGCTCGCGGGCCAGCTTATCGGCATCTTCCATTTGGTAGCATTCGAAAACAACATAGCCGCTGTTATCTTTAACGCGGGCAAAACCGTAAACACCGCGCTGACCGGCTTTATCGGTAATCTCTGCCGCGCACTCTTTCTCGAAGCCCTGGCGGCAGTACAAAATCACTTTGTTATTCATGGCTTACGCCCTTACGTTTCAGGCGCATTGCACCAATCAACATCAATATCCAACCGGCGAGGAAACAGACGCCACCGACCGGTGTAACAAACGCCCACAGGCGTAAATGCGACAGCGCCAGGCAGTAAAGGCTGCCGCTGAAGAGTACGGTACCGAGCGCCATAAACAGGCTGCTCCAGTAAAACCAGATGCTAATGCGGCGCTGCATGGCCACCGCGAGGCCGAATATAGCCAGCGTGTGAAACGCCTGATATTCAAGGCCGGTATGAATCCACCCCATCTCCGTCACGCCGAGAGACTTGCTTAACACATGGGCCCCAAAGGCACCGAGCGCAACGAAGATAAATCCACTAATCGCGGTAAAAATCAGCATGAAACGGCTGGTCATTGTGTAACCCTAAAAGTAGGGCGCGGTGCACTACCGCGCATCGTATGCATTATTGATCGTAGCGGAAGCGAAATTTTTCTTGTTCGCTGGCAGCTTTTGCCAGGATCCACTGCCGGAATGCCGCTATTTTACCGAGTTCTGCCTGACTGTCATGACAAACCAGATAAAAGGCATTTTTACTCACCAGTACGTCATTAAACGGACAGACCAGACGCCCGGCTTCGATTTCCGTTTGCGCCATCACGTTGTTCGCCAGCGCAATGCCCTGGCCGTGAATCGCGGCCTGCAGCACCATCGCGCTGTGGCTGAATATCGGCCCCTGCTGCACATTGATATGGCTTACACCCAGCTGACGAGTATATGTCTGCCAGTCCCGACGCGAGGCATCGTGCAATAAAGTATGTTGCGCAAGGTCTTCCGGCGTTTTGATTGGCCTGTCGCCCGTAAGCAGCATAGGCGAGCAAACCGGCAGCAGGTATTCGGCATAAAGTTTTTCGACCCTCAGTCCCGGCCAGTTACCGCGACCGTAGAAAATCGCCACGTCCACGTCATCAGAAAGTTTATCTTCCTGACGGTCCACGGCCTGGATACGAACGTCGATTCCCGGATAAGCTGAGTTAAAGCTTGTGAGGCGAGGCACCAGCCAGTGAATGGCAAAACTGGGCAATAAACTTACCGTTAATGCGCCTTTTGCACTTCGAGCCTGAAGCTTACGCGTGGCCTCGGTGAGCTGAGAAAAAATCTCTTTAATATCGAGATAATAGCTCTGCCCTTCCTCAGTTAACAGCAGGGAGCGGTTACGGCGACGGAACAGTTTTAGCCCTAAAAAGTCCTCTAAGGACTTAATCTGGTGGCTAACTGCCGCCTGAGTGACAAATAACTCTTCGGCCGCTTTGGTAAAACTCAGGTGACGTGCGGCGGCATCAAAAACGCGTAAAGCATTCAGAGGTGGCAAGCGCTTGGACATAGTTGACAGGCTTAAATGTTAATGGCTGTTAACAAACAGGTTATTTATATTAACCTATTAGTTTTTTTTATCTGAGCCATTATAAATTGTCCGTTGAGGATGCACCAGCAAATACCTATAGTGGCGGCACTTCCTGAGCCGGAACGAAAAGTTATCTGGAATGCGTGTTTCGGAGGGCTTTTGGCTTACGGTTGTGATGTTGTGTTGTTGTGTTTGCAATTGGTCTGGCATTCCAGACCCCGGTAGCTAAGCTACCCCTTTTTCACTTCCTGTACATTTACCCTGTCTGTCCATAGTGATTAATGTAGCACCGCCTTAAGCGGTGCTTTTTTTTGCCCAAAATTTACTGGTCGAGCTCAACCATCTCTTTCACGTCGGTACGGTTGATCTGCTGCTTGTTGCCGTTGGCATCTTTGTAGCTGATCATCCCGGTCTCATTATCGGTCTGCGGCTTACCGTCGGCCACGATGGTACGACCATCGTTAGTGTGCATTACGTAGTTTGGGCTGGAACATGCTGCCAGTGTAAAAGTCATCAGACATGCAGATACGATTGCGGCTGCCTTATTCATACTTCTTCTCCTTGTATGTAGATTTTAATGCTAATTAAAGCTCTTATGCTTACAGGCTGAAACCTTAGCCTAACAATAATTAGCATAACCCTCTTTTGTGACTTTGCCAGGTTAAGCAGAAAATTCCGAGGGTTACACATTTCTTGTTTGTTCCCAAAAAATGCGCCACGATCGAAGGACAGAAACGAGGATAACCATGAAAGCATTTAATCCCGCCGCTTTTCGCAGCCAGTTTCCGGCCCTGGCGGATGCGGGCGTCTATCTCGACAGCGCGGCGACCGCGTTAAAACCCCAGGCGGTGATTGAAGCCAGCCAGCAGTTTTATAGCCTCAGCGCAGGAAACGTACACCGCAGCCAGTTTCCAACGGCGCAGCGCCTTACCGCCCGCTACGAAGCGGCGCGTGACGCGGTGGCTGCGCTGCTGAACGCCCCTTCCGGCAAAGATATCGTCTGGACGCGAGGCACCACCGAAGCAATTAATATTGTAGCCCAGTGCTATGCCCGCCCCCGCCTGCAACCCGGCGATGAAATCATCGTTAGCGAGGCGGAACATCATGCCAACTTTGTGCCGTGGCTGATGGTGGCGGAGCAAACCGGCGCTAAAATCGTTAGGCTGCCGATTGGCAAAGATTACCTTCCCGATCTTAGCCAGCTTCCTTCGTTGCTGAACGAACGCAGCAAAATTCTCGCCCTTGGCCAGATGTCAAACGTTACAGGCGGCTGTCCCGATCTTGCGAAGGCTGTTGGCCTTGCACACAACGCTGGTGCAGTGGTCATGATAGATGGTGCTCAGGGCGTCGTGCACTCCCCACCGGACGTTCAGGCGCTGGGTATCGATTTCTATGCTTTCTCCGCCCACAAGCTATACGGGCCAACGGGTATCGGCGCGCTGTACGGCAAAACCGACCTGTTAGCAGAAATGTCACCGTGGCTTGGCGGCGGTAAAATGATTACTCACGTCTCGTTTGACGGCTTCAAAATCCAGGCTGTGCCTTACCGATTTGAAGCGGGAACGCCGAACGTTGCCGGCGTGATTGGCCTGAGCGCTGCCCTGGAGTGGCTTTCTCAGATTAATATTGCCGAGGCTGAAACTTATAGCCGCGGGCTGGCGACGCTTGCAGAAGCAGAGCTGGCTAAGCGCCCAGGCTTTCGCAGCTTCCGCTGTCAGGACTCAAGCCTGCTGGCCTTCGATTTTGCGGGCGTTCACCACAGCGATCTGGTCACCCTACTGGCCGAATCCGGCATCGCATTACGCGCGGGGCAGCACTGCGCCCAGCCGCTGCTCACAGCGCTTGGGGTAAGCGGTACCCTGCGCGCCTCTTTTGCCCCTTACAACACGCAAAGCGACGTGGAAGCGCTGGTGAAAGCCATCGACCACGCGCTGGCAATTCTGGTGGATTAAATGACAAGTGGATTCTTAGCCGGCCACCCGTTTGGCCACGCCATCACCCCGGAAATGCTGCGGGCGACATTCGTGCCGCTCCAGCAGTGGGAAGACAAATACCGCCAGCTTATTCTGCTCGGTAAACAGTTGCCTGCCCTGCCCGCGGATTTAAAACGCGACGAGATAGAAATTGCCGGTTGTGAAAACCGCGTCTGGCTTGGGCACGAACGCGAAGCAAACGGCACGCTGCACTTCTATGGCGACAGTGAAGGCCGCATCGTACGGGGCTTGCTGGCCGTACTATTGACGGCGGTAGAGGGAAAAACGCCGGAAGCGCTGCGGAATGCTGACCCGCTGGCGCTGTTTGATGAGCTGGGTTTGCGTAATCAGCTAAGCGCGTCGCGCAGCAGCGGGCTTGCGGCGTTGGCCGATGCGGTTAGACAGGCGGCAAACGCGTAATATCGGGTGGATGGCGCTTATCCACCCTACTGAACGTCGATACGTCGGGCCTTTGCCATCATCTTCTTCAAAACGTGGGAAACCGCCACAAAGCCAAAGCTGGCGGTGACCATAGTTGCCGCGCCAAAGCCGGATGCACAATCCATCCGTTTCGGGCCGTCCGCCGTACTCTTCGCGGCACACACTGAGCCGTCCGCCTGCGGGTAAACCAGCGCTTCGGTGGAAAACACACAGTCCACGCCCAGCTTGCCTTTACTGTTCTTCACCACGCCAAAATCGCTCTTCAGCCTTTCACGTAGCTTCGCCGCCAGCGGATCTTGAATCGTTTTCGCCAAATCGGCTACCTGGATCTGCGTGGGATCGATTTGCCCGCCCGCGCCGCCCGTCGTGACCAGCGGGATCTTATTGCGACGGCAGTACGAGATCAGCGCCGCTTTCGGACGCACGCTGTCGATAGCATCAACCACATAGCTGTAGCCCTGACTCAGCAGCTGCGCGGCGTTATCCGCCGTTATAAAATCGTCAACCACCGTCACGCGACATTCCGGATTAATTTCACGAATGCGCGCCGCCATCACCTCTGTTTTCGCCTGGCCGACGTTATCACGCAGGGCATGGATCTGCCGGTTAGTGTTGGTCACGCACACGTCGTCCATATCGATCAGGGTAATCGCACCGATCCCGGTGCGGGCCAGCGCTTCTGCAGCCCAAGAGCCCACGCCTCCAATACCAATGACGCAAACATGCGCATCGGCAAAGAGGTGCAGCGCATCGCGCCCGTACAGACGAGCAGTGCCGCCAAAGCGTTGCAGCCAGGCATCGGAGAGAACTACAGACATGACGTTTTCCTCGGGTGGATCTTTGCGGGGTACGAAGTTTTGCATGAAACAGCGGGCTGATTATACAGCCCGCGTTGATTGCTGACAAAGAAGGGAAACGGCGATTAGCCGCTGAAGACATTACCACCGGCACCGGGAGCGTTTTTCAACACCCAGACGCGACCGTAGTGGTTGTACCATCCGGCGCGATGACCGGCATCCGCACCAATCCCCTGATAAATATCGAAGTGCTGGCCTTTAATCGCGCCGCCAACGTCCAGCGCCACCATCACACGCAGTTCGTACTGCCCGTTGAACTTGCCGTTATTATCCAGCAGCGGAACCTCTGCAAGAAGGGTCGTGCCCGCAGGAACGATTGAGCGGTCAGCAGCAACGGACGCGCGACCAATCAGCGGCACGGCGCTTGCGCCTTTCACTGGCGCGTAGCTGGCAGGCTTGAAGAAGACGAAAGATGGGTTCTGCTCCAGTAGCTCCTGCACTTCAGCCTCGCTGTGGGTTTCACCCCAGTGGCGAATCGCCTGCATCGACATATCTTCCTTCTTTACTTCCCCGCGATCGATAAGCACCTTGCCGATGCTGCGGTACGCGTGGCCGTTTTTCCCGGCGTAGCCGAAGAACGTCAGTGGACGACCATCGCCGAAATCGATGTAGCCGCTGCCCTGCACATCCATGATGAAGTTATCCATCAGGGAATTACTGTAGGCAATAATGTAACTGTCGCTGAGCGCGCCGCGATAGATCTCGGCACGGGACGGCAGACGGCCACGTTTTGGCGGCATACGGTAAATGGGATACTGGAATTCACCCTGTCGGGTATGGCGCGCCTGGACTACCGGCGTGTAATAACCGGTGAACTGCACGTTGCCGTAGTTGTCCGCGCCTTCCATCTGCCAGGCGTCAAGTCCGTACTGGCTTAAGGTGCGGGTGTCGCCGCCCGCACGAAGCCACTGCTGCACCGCGCCGTAAACATTGCTTTTGCTGTTGTAGAGTCTTGGAGAAGCAGAGCGGATCTGATTCACCTGCTCGGCGAAATCGCCACCATTAATAGGCGCACCGACCGCTTCAGGCTGATTGACCAGCGAGAAAGGCTGGGTGAACTTGCCATCTTTATACTGCTGGCCTTTATCCGTCGGTTTTGACGAACAAGCCGCCAGAGCCATGACCATCACACCTGTTACTGCATATTTTGTCCAACGTCCTTTCATCACTGCCTCTACCTGGTTTATGCCGCTACACGCCACGGGAAGATAGCAAACGTGGCGTCAGATTAAAATGCGTTGCGCCTGAGCAATAACCATGATGTGTAAATTCTGAGCAGAAAGCAGGAATTTTCAACAACCTGTGATAAATAAGGGATTTTTTAAAAAAAGGGTTGCATCAAAAGTCCAGCAGAGTATAGTGCGCATCCACGGACGCGGGGTGGAGCAGCCTGGTAGCTCGTCGGGCTCATAACCCGAAGGTCGTCAGTTCAAATCTGGCCCCCGCAACCAATTAAAACGCTGATTACTTGCGTAATGACGTAAAATCATTAAAAGTAAGGAAGTATCCGGACGCGGGGTGGAGCAGCCTGGTAGCTCGTCGGGCTCATAACCCGAAGGTCGTCAGTTCAAATCTGGCCCCCGCAACCAACTAAGTCGCTGAATATCGCGCAATGGTGAAAACCATTTGGGAAACAAAGCAGTCATCGGACGCGGGGTGGAGCAGCCTGGTAGCTCGTCGGGCTCATAACCCGAAGGTCGTCAGTTCAAATCTGGCCCCCGCAACCAACATTAAACACCTTAACGGGTGTTTTTTTGTATCTGAAATTCACTAAGCCACCTCAGTTCGCTATCCCCTAAATAATTCAAGTTGCAGCCAGGCGGCCCAGGAGCTCATCCCCAGAAGTTTATATTAATTAGTGACTGGGGTGAGGGAGTGCAGCCAACACCCCTGCCGCTTGAAGAATGACGTGGATATTATCCGCGCCGTGCCAGCGTCGCGCCATCCGCGAAATACGCCTTAATCCCTGCCAGAATAGACTCCGCTACCTCCTGCTGGAACGTCGCCGTGCGCAGCTTGCGCTCCTCTTCCCTGTTGCTCAGGAACGCCGTTTCTACAAGGATTGACGGGATGTCCGGGGCTTTGAGCACCGCAAACCCTGCCTGGTCGACGCTGTTCTTATGCAGCTTGTTGACCTTGCCCAGCCTGTTCAGGACTTCTTTGCCGAACTTCAGGCTGTCGTTGATGGTCAGCGACTGCACCATGTCGAATATCGTATGGTCGAGATATTTGTCCCCGCTCTTGCTTACGCCGCCGATTAAGTCCGCGGCGTTCTGGGTCTGGGCGAGGAACTTCGCAGCCGTACTGGTCGCGCCTTTAGTGGAGAGAGCGAAAACTGACGAGCCGCGGGCGGCACCTGAAGTAAACGCATCGGCATGAATTGATACGAACAGGTCGGCACGCTGCTTCTGGGCTTTGGCGACGCGCACTTTTAGCGGGATAAAAACATCCTCGTTGCGCGTCATGTAGGCCTTCATATTACTTTCTTTATCGATTAGCGCCTTCAGGCGCCGCGCTATTTTCAGCACGATATCTTTTTCACGCGTTTTGTTTGGCCCAATGGCTCCCGGATCTTCCCCGCCGTGCCCAGGATCGAGCATGATGACAATCGGTCTGTCGCGCCCAGCTTTGCCGGGCTTCGGCCCCTGCTCGGCAGGCATCTTATTGTCCAGCTTGCCGTTGTTGTAATCTTCCAGCAGCGCCAGCAGCGGATCCTGCTCGCTATTCATATTTGCCGGATAGAGATCTATCACCAGGCGCTCTTTAAACTTAGCAACCGGCGCCAGCGCAAACAGGTGCGGCGTAACATTTTGTTTCAGTTCAAAAACCATACGCACGGTGTTTGGGTCAAATTGCCCGACGCGCGCTGACTTAATAAAAGGATCGTCAACGCGGATCTGGTTGCCCACGCCCTTAAGCACTGAGTTCAGATTGACCCCTTCGATATCCACCACGACGCGCTCAGGATTGCTTAAAGCGAACTGCTTATATTTAAGCATCTTGTTCGATTCCACCGTCACGCGAGTATAAGACGAGGCCGGCCAGACGCGCACGGCAACCACCTGGCTTGAAGCGGCGTGGCCTACCTGGCTTACGCTCAACAACCACATGGCACCCGCGCCCTGAAGTAAACGGCGGCGGCTAATAAGGGGACTGGAATCTGACATGCCTCTCCTGGACAACTGCTTTTGATGAATAACGAATCATGGCTTCTATTTTTTAGGCGAAAACTTTAGCGAATCACGCCCTTACTGTCATCCTAAAATCGGTATACATTCCGAAATGTATAGGAGGGTCACGTAAAGAAGAAATATTCACTTTGCCAAAATTGCTGCTTGCACGCCGGCCAATAAAAGAATAAAAATACACAAATAACGAATAACCATGCAATGAGGGTATGCCGTGGTGAAGGAACGTAGAACCGAACTGGTACAGGGATTCCGCCATTCTGTTCCCTATATAAATGCCCATCGGGGAAAAACGTTTGTCATTATGCTGGGCGGCGAGGCCATCGAGCATGAGAACTTTTCCAGTATCGTCAACGATATTGGCCTGCTGCATAGTCTGGGTATCCGCCTGGTGGTGGTGTATGGCGCCCGCCCGCAAATCGACGCCAATCTGGCCGCCCACAACCATGAACCGATTTACCATAAATACACCCGCGTGACGGATGCCAAAACTCTGGAGCTGGTGAAGCAGGCTGCGGGTCTTTTGCAGCTGGACATTACCGCGCGCCTGTCCATGAGCCTCGGCAATACGCCGCTGCAGGGGGCGCATATCAACGTGGTTAGCGGCAACTTTATCATTGCCCAGCCGCTGGGCGTGGACGACGGTATGGACTACTGCCACAGCGGGCGTATTCGCCGCATCGACGAAGAGGCGATTCATCGGCAACTGGATAACGGTGCCATCGTGCTGCTGGGGCCAGTGGCTGTTTCAGTCACCGGTGAGAGCTTTAACCTGACTTCAGAAGAAGTGGCCACCCAGCTTGCGGTGAAGCTGAAGGCCGAGAAAATGATTGGCTTCTGCTCCTCGCAGGGTGTGATCGACGATTCGGGAAACATCATCTCTGAGCTGTTCCCGAACGACGCTCAAAAGCGTATTGAAGAGCTGGAGAGCGCCGGAGATTACCATTCCGGCACCGTCCGCTTCCTGCGCGGGGCGGTAAAAGCCTGCCGCAGCGGCGTGCGTCGCAGCCACCTGATCAGCTACCAGGAAGACGGAGCGCTGCTTCAGGAACTCTTCTCCCGCGACGGGATAGGCACGCAGATTGTGATGGAGAGCGCCGAGCAAATCCGCCGCGCCACCATCAACGATATCGGCGGCATTCTGGAGCTGATTCGCCCGCTGGAACAGCAGGGCATTCTGGTGCGCCGCTCTCGCGAGCAGCTGGAGATGGAAATCGATAAGTTCACCATCATCCAGCGGGATAACCTGACCATCGCCTGTGCGGCGCTCTACCCGTTCCAGGAAGAAGGGATTGGCGAAATGGCCTGCGTGGCGGTTCATCCGGACTACCGCAGCTCGTCGCGCGGCGAAGTGCTGCTGCAGCGCATTGCAACCCAGGCGCGGCAGATGGGGCTGAACAAGTTGTTCGTGCTCACCACCCGCAGCATACATTGGTTCCAGGAGCGTGGCTTCACGCCGGTAGACGTGGATCTGCTGCCGGAGAGCAAGAAAGAGATGTACAACTACCAGCGCCGCTCCAAGATTTTGATGGCGGACCTGGCGTAAAGCCATCCTCCCTTCACCCCGTCCCTCTCCCCTGAGGGGCGAGGGTGAAATCATTTAAAGATATCGATCAGCCCGCTGCGCCGTTCCGTGCGTGTCATAATTGCTCTCTCAAACACCCGATCGTCGGCATACAGGGACAGGCGGCTGCGCGCGCGCGTGATAGCGGTATAGACAAGCTCACGCGTCACCACCGGCGTGAACTGGTTAGGCAGTACCAGCGCCGCATGATCAAACTCAGACCCCTGGGATTTATGCACCGTCATAGCATAGGCGGTGTCGTGGCCCGGCAGACGACTGGGCTGCACGGATTTAACCGTCCCGTCCGGCATGGCAAACCAGACGCGCAGCCCCCCTTCGCTTTCCAGCGCAATGCCGATATCGCCATTGAACAGCCCGAGCGTGCTGTCGTTGCGGGAAATCATAATGGGGCGGCCGTTATACCAGCGCGACAGCGCAGGTGCAGGACGCGCGATAAGACGCTTTTGGATCAGCGCCTGTTCGATGCGCTCGTTCAGCCCGCTTACGCCAAACGGCCCTTCCCGCAGCGCGCACAGCAGCTGATACTGCCCGAAAGCCTGCAGTATTTGCTCCGGCGCGGCCTGCTGACGGATAAGTTCAAGATAAGCCCGGTAGCCCTCCACCGCATCCGCCATCATCAGCGCATAGTCTTCGCTCTCGCGCAGGGGACGTTTGCTGATATCGGTGTAATTGAGGGTAAATGTTTCCTGTGCTCTGCGGGCATCGCTGGCGTTTACCGCGAAGGCAAGCTGGCCAATGCCGGACTGGCTGTCAAAACGGTAGCTCTTTTGCAGTAAACATAACCCGTCGCGTAGCGCGCTGGCATGCTCGCCCTGGCCTGACGGGAGCGAATACCCTGTTATGCGGCTAAGCTCCTGCGCCCTGGCAGCGGAATAACCCGAGCTGACGTAGTGACAGATATCCCCGAGCACCGCCCCGGCTTCAACGGACGCAAGCTGATCGCGGTCCCCCAGAAAAATCACGCGGCCATGTTCTGGCAGGGCATCAATGACCTTGGCCATCATCGGTAAATCCACCATCGAGGCTTCATCGACCACCAGCACATCCAGATGCAGAGGGTTACCGGCGTGATAACGCAGACGCTGGCTGTTTGGCTGGGCACCCAGCAGGCGGTGTAGCGTACAGGCATCGTCCGGCAGCACCTCTTTTTGTTTGTCCGACAGCGGCAGGCGGCGCAGCGCCGCCCCAATTGACTCCGTCAAACGAGCAGCTGCTTTGCCTGTAGGAGCCGCCAGCTGGATGCGTAATGGCGCATCTCCGGAAAGCTGGACCAGCGCGGCAAGCAATTTTGCCACCGTTGTGGTTTTGCCGGTGCCCGGCCCGCCGGAAATCACGGAGATCCTCCGGGTTAGCGCAACCGCCGCCGCCACCTTTTGCCAGTCGGTGTCCGCCGTTGCTTCAAAGAGCCCGTTGAGCACGTCCTTCAGCTGCTGTTCATCAACCGTCATTGCCCGGTTATGCGCCCCAAAAAATTTCGCGACGGCCTGCTCGTTACCCCACATGCGGTTAAGGTAGAGCCTTTCACCAATCAGCTTTAGCGGCGTCGGCTCGTCGTTATCGCTGACGGCAGCCGAAGCCAGCAGCGCCGGAGCCCACTCTGCTCCGCCGACGACCGCAAACAGCTGCTCAGCCAGTTCAGGCTGCCGCCCGACAAAGCAATATTCCGGACTTAAGCGGCTCAGCGGCAGGCAGACATGCCCTTCCCCCGCATCGTGGCTGACCAGCGCTGCGGCCAGCATAACCCCAGGCTCGTCGTCGTTTGCCAGCATCATGGCAAACTGTGCGTCCAGCGGACGCAGCAGCTTCAGGACCACGGCCTGCTGCAGCAGCTCTGACATTTTCATAGCGTCACCTCTTCCTTGCTGCCTGCGAACAGCGCGTCCATTCGCGAAATTAACCCAGCATCCGGGCGGGTTGAGAAAATCCCCTGGCTTGAACCGTTACCTTCCACGCCGCGCAGGAAGAGATAAATCACGCCGCCGAAATGGCTTTCATAGTCATAGTCGCGAATACGGTGGCGCAGATAGCGGTGCAGCGCCAGGGTATAGAGCTGATATTGCAAATCGTAGCGATGGGATTGCATCGCACCGGCCATGGCATCCTGGGTATAGGCCTGGCTGTCTTCACCCAGCCAGTTTGATTTGTAGTCCAGCAGGTAGTAGCGCCCCTGCCAGCGGAAAACCAGATCGATAAAGCCCTTCAGCATGCCACGCACCTGACGGAAATTGAGAGGTGGGCAGCCCGCCGAAAGAGGGTCATAACGGCGAATCAGAGTATCCAGCTGCTCCGCCTGGAGGTCGGTTTCAATGGGCAGATAGAACTCCAGCTCAACCTGCTTTTCCGTTGCTGCCAGCTGGTTAAGCGACACGGCCGTTTCATTAAGCGGCGCCTGTAAAATCTTCGCTAACCATTCGCTCAGCACCGGCTGCCACTGCTCGCTAAAGCCCTGCAAAGTCAGCTGCTGCGCTATCCACTCTTCATCCAGCGGCCGGGTAAAATCGATGTCCTCAAACAGACTATGCAGAAATGTTCCCGGTGCCGCACCGCGTGGGAAAGCGTGCGGGGTAAGTGATGGCTCACTTTGCTCCTGTTCAACGCCTGCACCATCGACGTCCAGACGCGGAATGAGATCCAGCGCCTGGCTCTGCCCGTGCTGCTGCAGCCCGGAATAGCTGGTGACGCGCCAGCTGTCAGAGACGCGACGCTGCATGATCCGCGCGCTCAGCTCAGGCTGTTCCGGCGTTGCAGGCTGCCAGGGCTGTGGGTCAACAGGCAGCAGCGAGTTGATACTGATGGCCTCGCAGGCCAGCTCGTCGAGACACGCCTGTAACCCGGCGGCGTCCTGCGCTTCGCCTTTTTGCAGCAGATAGCCCAGCGCGCCCATATGCAGGTCGCTGGTCCCCTTTTTCGCCCGGGTTCCACGGAACAGCGGCGCAACGCCGAGACTGCAATGCCATATCGAACGCGTCAGCGCCACGTACAGCAGACGTAAATCTTCCCCCAGCCGCTCTTCTTCAGCAAGGCTCAGGCTCTCTTCATCGTTGCTTAAGTCCAGCAGCGAGGCGAAAGTCGTTCGGTCGTGATACAGGGCGTTATTCTGCGGTCGGAAATTAGCAATAAACGGCAGCCAGACCAGGGGGTACTCCAGCCCTTTCGATTTGTGGATGGTCACCACCTGCACAAGATGTTTGTCACTTTCCAGGCGCAGCTGCTGGCTTGCCGCGTTGCTGTCCGGTTCGGCAACCTGCTGGGCAAGCCAGCGCACCAGAGCGTGTTCGCTGTCCGCTTTCGCCGCCGCCTCCTGTAACAGCTCGCTGATGTGCAAAATATCGGTTAATCGTCTTTCCCCGCCGGGCATGGCAAGCAGGTTTTCCGCTATTTGCCGCGCTGACATTAACGCGCGCAGCATCGGCATTACGCCACGACGAAGCCAGATTTGTCGGTAGCCTGAAAACTCCTCGACCAGCCGGTCCCAGGCTTCTTCATCTTCGTTCAGCGCTTCTATACGTCTGGCGTCCAGGCCCAGCACGCTGGTCGCTATGGCGCTGCGCAAAGCTGACTCTATTTCCGGTGCCAGCACCGCCTGTAAAATCCACAGCATTTCGCGCGCTTCCGGCGTGGCGAAAACGGAATCACGGTTAGAGAGATACACGGAAGGAATATTCAGACCGCCCAGCGCGTCACGGATCACCGAAGCTTCACCCCGGCTGCGCACGAGGATCGTGATGTCGGATGCCTGCACCGGCCGCGAGATCTCGCCCTTCCAGAGCAGCGCATCGCCCCGCTGGCCCGCGGCGAGCCAGTCGCGGATCTGCTGCGCACACTGCAATGCCATGGCTTGTTGGTAATCACTGACTCCGCAGCCTTCTCCCGGCTGCAGCCACAGCGACATCGCCGACTGGGTCTGTCCTTTAACCGTAAAACGCAGGCCGCTGTTTTTCGGGGCTGATTTCACCGACAGGAAAGGTATCTGACGAAACAGGAAGGGGTTATCGAGCTGTTCAAACAGCCTGTTAACGCCGGTAATCATCGCTGGAGACGAACGCCAGTTGGTATCCAGCGTATAGTGATCGCTCACTTCATGCCGCGCTTTCATGTAGGTGAAGATGTCCGCCCCGCGGAAGGCGTAGATGGCCTGCTTGGGGTCACCGATCAATAACAGCGCGGTCCCGGGCTGGTTGATATACAGACGGCGGAAGATCCGGTACTGCTGCGGGTCGGTATCCTGAAATTCATCTATCATTGCTGCCGGAAAACGACCGCGTATCGCTTCGGCCAGGGCATCGCCGCCCGGCTGGTGTAGCGCGTCGTCGAGACGGCTTAGCATATCGTCGAAGCCCAGCTCACCGCGGCGCCGTTTCTCCTGCTGCACAATAAAGCGAATCTCCGCCATCGCGCGGGCAATCACCAGGTCCCGGAGTGTGAGCGGCTCTGCCAGCAGCGCGGCAATTTCGCTGAAAAGCGGGTGGCGTGGCACCTCACCTTTTTTGGTTTTATCTTCCAGCACCGTCTGGGAGAAACGGCTTAGCGCGTCCGGCAGCTGGTAGCTTGTGGTTTCGGTTTGCGCCCATGCGCCCACCAGACTGAGCCAGTTAGGCAGGTTTTTACTGCTGTAGCTGCGGCGATCGACGCCGGACTGCTCAACAATAGCGGCGATCTCTCCTGACGCTGCCTGCCAGCCTGCTTTGACGCTGTCGATAGCCGTGACGATCTTTTCATGGCGGGCAACCAGCGTTTCGTTATCCGGCGGAGCCTGCTTCAGCGAAGGCTGTTCTCCCTGTAGCCAGCTGTAGATATCCCGCAGCAGCTCTTCTGGTCCGGCCCACTGCTCGCTCATCGCCTGAGCCACGGGCTTCGGCAGCGGGTAGCAATGGCGACGCCAGAAGTCCGCACAGGCATGGCGGCGCAGCAGGGATTCGTCTTCGATTAACCGCTGCTCAAACAGCATGCCCGATTCAAAAGCGTTAAGGCTAAGCATTCGCTGGCAGAAGCCGTGGATGGTGAAGATAGCGGCTTCATCCATTTGCTGTTCGGCCAGACGGAGGATCTGTGCGGCCTGGTGAAGATCGGGGATTTGTTTAAGCAGGCTTTTGAAAAGAGGATGGTCGGTTCTGTTGCGCACGCAGGCGATGCACAGTTCATGAATATTGGCACGAATACGACCACGAAGTTCTTCCGTGGCCGCTTCGGTAAAAGTGACCACCAGCAGCTCTTCTACGCCGAGCGGGCGGGGAAACGCTGCATTTCCCCCTAATCCCAGCAGCAGCCTCAGGTAGAGCGCGGCGATGGTAAATGTTTTTCCGGTTCCGGCAGAAGCTTCAATTAGTCGCTCGCCCGTCAGCGGCAGGCTAAGAGGATCAAGGGGCTGTGCGGTTCCGGTCATTGTTTCTCACTTTATTTGTCGTCGACGAGCGGCAGCGTTTGCTGCAGGTTGCTGACGCCTTCCCATGTCTTCCATCCTTCTGGTGCCGCATAGCCCGCCTTGCCGTTCTGGCTGCCGGAGACCTGCGACAGCAGCGCTGCCCCCTGAGGATCAATCACCGCCTGATGGAAGAAATCGGCCAGCTTCTGTGGCGTCAGCTTCTTGATTTCGGCGACTACTTTAGCACGCGAATCAAACGCCAGGTTTCCTCTGTCGAAATCTTTGCTCAGCTGCGAGGCTTCCTGCGACAGCGTTTGTGGCGCCTGCATGATTTCACCCACCACACCCTGCTGGATCTGAGCAAAATCTTCCGGGCTCATCGCGCGCAGCTTTTGTTCCGCCGTAGGATAAAACGCCTTAAAGCGTTCATACAGCTGGCCCGGCTGCTTGTCGCTGCTTTGCAGCAGGAAGCTGATGCCCCACTGGCGACCAACGGACATCGGGAAGGCAAAGACGGCATAGCCGAGCTGCTCCTGGGTACGCAGCTGGTTGTAGAACCAGGGCTGAATAATCTGTCCAAGCATGGTGCTGTAGGCTGTACTTACCAGCTCGTCATAGCCTTTTGGGACATAGACCGCAGCCAGGGCGGAATCCGTGCTGCTACCGGCTTTCTCGAACATGGCGAGCGTTTGTTTATCCACCAGCACGTCTTTATTGCGGCACCACTCGTTGCCTTTGGTTCCCAGCTGGCTCTGCACCTGATGCGCCAGATCCTTCGCCTGCTCCGGGGGCATATTCCCCAGCACCAGGAACTCTGGTTTGGCATTGGTTTTCAGTGCATCACGGTAATCAACGACGTCTTTCAGCGTCAGCGTAGGCAGCAGGGCCCGCCGCTCATCGCGCTGGAAATAAGGCACCTGGGAGACCATCTGAATCGGCATTATCGCCTGATCGTAGGCCTTGCCTTTCTCCGCCGAATCCATCATCTGCGCGTACCAGGACTTCGCCTGCTCGAGCTGCTCTTGGGTCGGGGTATAGGAGAAGTAGCCCGCCAGCAGCGCTTCGAACAGCTGCGGCAGACGCTGGGTGTAGCCGTTGGCATTGACCATCAGGCCGCTGTTAGCGTTAGTCGAGAAGCTAATCCCACCTATTGCCGCCTGATTGCTCAGCTCGTCCAGCGCGATCCCCGCCAGGTAGTCATTGATGGCAAAGAGAACCTGATTTTTTGCACTGTCCATCGCCTGCGGGTTACGCAGCACCATGGTCACGTCCGCTTTCGGTTCGCTGGCAAAATATTTGCTCGGCATGTAGAGGACGCGCAGGCCGGGCTCTTTGACAAGCAGTTCAGGATGGGCGTAACGCTTATCCTGTTTGATCAGGGTGAAATCATCCGGGATGTACGGATTCAGCTCCGGCAGCGTCAGATGAATTGCCTCAGCCTTCTGCTGCCAGCTGTCAAAGGTTGGCTTACCTATTTTGTCTACCTGATAGGGGGCGTTCACGAAATAAGCCATTTTGTTGTGCGGCTCTTTCGGGCTGATGTACCAGACGCGGGCATTCTGCGGGGTCATCATGTCCAGACGGGCTTTAATGGCCGCCGGATCGTACTGGTCAGCAATATTGACGGCATCCAGCGTGTGCTCCACGGGCACGCGAAGCATGGTGTCCGCCAGCCACTCAACGTAGTCCATATCCCTGGTGATAGAAGGATAGCGGAAATCCAGATCCAGCACGTGGGCCAGCTCGTCAAAATAACGTTTATCGACGCCGTTCTGGCGCAGAGTATTCAGATAGCTAAAGACGGCGGCAACGACCTCATCGCGATTAGCGAGGCCTTTGTCGGTCAGGGAAACGGAGATGGCGAACACCCCGCTGTTACCGTTGACCAGCGGATCGGAATCGGCACGAATGCTGTCCGCCAGCCCCTGCTTCTGCAGCCAGTCGGAGAGGGTGTTATCGCTACGGTTGCCAATCAGATAGCCGATAAGCTCATCGGTTTTGCTGCGGAATTTATCGCTGTTGTTATCGATGCGGAACTCAACGCGCAGCACTTTACGAGGCAGAGCCGGAACGTAATGAATGATGATGCCTTTTTGCGCATCCGTGACCACGGGAGTGGTGATGGCCGGTTTCTCAATGTTTTTGTTTGGCACGCGCCCGTAAGTGTCCACAGCAATCTTCGCCAGATCGGGCAACGGTTTGTTGCTGTAGATAACGGCTTTCATCAGGTTCGCCGAATAGTATTTGTCACGGAAGGCGATCAGCGAATCCAGCAGCTTGCTGCCGGGTTTATCGCGCAAGGTTTCCAGATTACCGCCGGAAAAACGCGAGCCCGGGTGCGCCGGGTTCAACGTTTCCGCGCCGACCTGGGCCATACGCATACCGTCACGAGAGCGCGCTAACGTCAGCTCTGCATTGACGGCATTGCGCTCGCGATCGGCATATTCTGGGGATAGATTCGGTTCGGCAATGGCATCAGCAAGGCGGTCAACGGCCCCCATCAGGGCATCGTTCTCGACCTCCATATAATAGGCGGTGCGGTAAGTCGCAGTGCTGGCGTTGTGGCTACCACCGTGCTTTTTAAGGAATTCGGATAGGCTGTCCGGCTCCGGGTATTTCTTAGAGCCCATCAGCGACATGTGCTCGAGATAGTGGGCCAACCCAAGATGCGCGTCCGGATCTTCCAGCGACCCCACAGGAACCACCAGCGCGGACAACGACTTCACCGCCTGCGGATCGGAGACCAGCAGTACGGTCATATCGTTATCAAGACGGATAGCCTGATACTGGCGGCTGTCTTTATCGCTTTTGCGAATGGTTTCCTGAATAGGGTGCCAACCCGTGTCTGCCTGACTTAATGGTGCCCAAAGAGCAACGAACAAGAAAAGCGGTGTAAACCAGGTGCTGCATTTAGGCATTCACGAACCTCTTTATCACGAAACTTCCTAACTCACTCATCATTAACAACTTTTCAATTAATTCGCTACCGTAGTTGTTACTTTTTTCGCCAGCCCTGAGCAAGATGCGCATCATAGAGGAACTTGCCAGGCTGTGCAATTTTTATACAGTACTTTATGGCTGATTAAAGCGGAACAGCGGCAGCAGGTATCGCTCGGCTTCATGAATAACCGCCTCGTAATAGTCGTTATCCAGCGTGCGATACAGGCGCTGGAGCCAGACATCTGCACCTTCACCTTCGACCATCTGATTACCTTCCCAGGCCGCCAACAGCTTAGCTCTGGCTTTCTGCTGCGTCTGCTCATCCCATAAAATGGCATCATTTGCCTGGTCATAACAGGCTTTTATCCACGCCCCCCCACTATTTGGGAGTAACAGAAGCGGCTGGCTTAAACCTTCCTGATAACCTTCAATAAGCTGCTGTAAATATGTCCGCGCCTGTTCACGGTCCATCGGCGGGAAAATCCATGCCGAATTTTTACGACCATAAACCCGACTGCTTCCCTGGCCGCCTGACGCGCAGCAGACAATGTGCTCGGCCCAGAGCTGCATACCGTGGGCCACGTTCAATACGGAAGGCCGCCAGCGCAGCAGGCCATCGGGCTGAACATCCGACAGCCACCCTATCAGCCTGGTTCCCGCGATCGTTATATCAACCTCAACGCTTGCGCTATTTTGTCGCTCAGCGCTCACTTTTGTGGCCAGCTCTTCCATTTCCGCTAACTGTTTTTCCCAGACTATTTCACCAAACGCGCCGTAGGGCAGCGCGCCTGCGGCACGATAGCGGCGGAACAGGAGCTGCGGATCGCCTCCCTGAACGAGGGTATTGAGCAGCTGCTGGTTCATCTGAAAACGCTCGAGGCTGTCGAGCGTAAAAGGCTCGGCGTCCGGCAGCTCGCTGTCCTCAAGCCAGAAGTTAATCCCCAGCCGTATCTGGAAGAAGGCCCGCACAGGATGACGCCAGAAGCGCAGGAGCTGCTCCAGCGTAATTTCTTCGGGCACCTTGTGCTGTAGCACCTGGATAAAGGGCGCATGGGCTTCGCCCTGCTCGCCAGCAGCTGGCAGCCACTCGCTGGCATAGCTTTGCTCAAGGCTTGTCGGCAGAAAGTTATTGGCGTCAAAAGGCGTACGGCTATGCTGATAGATGAGGTGGGCTTTTACCGCCTCTCCGCTTTCGTCGCAGGTTAGCGCGCAGTCGTCCGGCAGGCAGTGACTTTGCGCGATGTAATCAAGAAGCTCTTCCACCAGAACGGACGGATAACGGCGGCTGTTATCCTGAATAGATCGGCCAATATAGCTGATATACAAGCACTGCTGCGCCGAGTTCAGCGCTTCCAGGAACAGATAGCGGTCATCGTCGCGGCGGCTTCGGTCACCGCGCTGCGGTTTCTGGCTCATCAGATCGAAGCCCAGCGGTGCAAGGGTCCTTGGATAGACGCCGTCGTTCATGCCCAGCAGGCAAACCACTTTAAAGGGAATAGAGCGCATGGGCATCAGGGTACAGAAGTTAACCGGGCCTGCGAGGAACCGCTGGCTGATGCGCTCCTGATCAAGGCGCTGCGCCAGCTCGTCATGTAATAAGGTAAGCGGTACCGCCTGCTGGTAATGGGCGTCCAGGCCGTGTTTGATCATCTCCTGCCACTGCTTCTCGATAAGCGCCAGTGCTGCTTCGGTATCCCGATCCGGTAGGAAGAAGCCGTCGAGCATTTCGCGACAGACCGGCACCCACTCCGCCAGCGTTCTGGGGGAAGAAAGAGCCTGACGCCAGCGGCTTAGCTGCATCAAGAGTTCAGCAAGCTGGCCGACAAGTTCGGCTATCAGGCCGCTGGACTCGTCGTAGGGAAGCACCGACTGCCACTCCCCCGCCTTGCTGTCCATGGCGTAGCCCAGCAGCATCCTCGTTAAGCCAAAGCGCCAGGTGTGCTGCCCGGTGGCAGGAAGATCGAATTCCCGCACGTTGTCGTCATCAATCCCCCAGCGCACCCCGGATTCGTTTACCCACAGGCGCAGATAGCGCAGGCCCTCTTCACTGATGGCAAATCGCGCCGCAAGGGCAGGCACCTCAAGCAAAGCCAGAACGTCTTCTGCCATAAACCGGCTGTCCGGTAGTGAAAGCAGATCGATAAAAGCCTGTAATGCCGGATGAGCCTGACTTGCCCGCCGATCGGATATCGCAAAGGGCAGCCAGCGGTCCGGGGAGGCATTACCGAAAACAGCCTGAATAAACGGGCTATAGTTGTCAATGTCTGCCACCATCACGATGATGTCTCGCGGAGTGAGATCGGGATCGGCATCCAGCATCGCCAGCAGCTGGTCATGCAGCACTTCCACTTCCCGTTGCGGGCTGTGGCACTCGTGGAAGGTCATGGAGCGATCGCCGGGATCCAGCCTTCGTTTGCTGTGGCTCTGCAGATAATCTTCTTCCGTCAGCCCTGCTACCGCGTTGTTTTGCAGTTCCAGAAGATCGTACTGCAGGCTGTGCAGCAGGTTATCCGGCTCGATGTCGACGAACACATCAATCTCTTCGAACTGCTCAAGCTCCGCCAGCAGGAAGGTGTAATCGCGTCCCAGTTTGCCCCAGGAGGCCAGCATCGGGTTGCCAATGTCCTGCTCGCCGTCATCGTTAAATAGCGTGGTTGCAGACTGGTTATCCTTAAATAACGGTAGAGATTCCCCCGCCTGGTAGTGGCTGCGACGGCGGCGGCTAATCAGCCTGGCCAGATAAGCGGGATCTTTGATATCTCCCCAGTAGTAGCGGCAGGGGTTGGTAAACAACAGATGCACGTCGATATGCTTGCCCAGCGCCTGCAACGCCTGCAAATAGACGGGCGGAAGGGCTGAGATGCCGCAGATAAAAACCCGTGGCGGCAGGCCCGCCGGACATTCATCGCTGTTTTCAAGCTGATGGATAAAACGCTGGTAGAGGTTTGCGCGGTGCCATTCAGGCTGCTCAAGCTCACGGGTGTGCTGTACCAGAGCCGCCCACAGCGGCGCCTGCCAGAGCTGAGCCTCTCCGGCGTTATCCACCCGTTCCCCCTTCTCCCATGTGCTTAACCAGCCCGGGCGATAAACCAGGTACTGGTCATAGAGATCGGCAATACGCGAAGCCAGCTGGAACAGCTTTCTGCCGTTGTCGTCTTCGCTGAGGTAATTCTGTAGCAAGGCGAATTCGGGCCTGTCCAGCATACCGGGAATGAGCTTCATCAGCTTCCAGCTCATGCTTTGTTTATTGAATGCGCTCTCTTCTGGAATAGCAGGCAGCACGCGAACAAACATGTCCCAGATGAAGCTAGCCGGCAGCGGAAATTCTATGTTGGCGGCAATACCAAACTTTTGCGCCAGCGTCATTTGCAGCCATTGCGCCATACCGGTGCTCTGTACCAGAACCACTTCCGGCTGGAACGGATCGGGTAAAGGCTGCCCTTCCACGATGTATTCCATCAGCGTTTCCAGTACATCGAGGCGGTTGGAATGGTAAACACGCAACATAATATCGCTACTCCTGACTTTTCCTACGGGCAGTGCAGGCGGGAAAGCTGCCCGCTGCGGCCCGACGGACTGGTAATGTTAACGGCGATGCTGACACATCCTGCTGCCGTTGTCTGCTGTCGGATGACTTTCCACTCTACTGGCGCTGCCGGGCTTTGGGGCTCGGTCAGCTCCACCGCGAGTCGCCAGAGCTGACGAAGCTGCCACTGCGCCTGAAATCCTTGCAGCAGGACCCGGTGGTAGCCGAGCAGTACAGTCATCACCACGGCGAAGAGCACGAGCGAACACAGAACTTCCGGCAGGCTAAAGCCTTTTTGTTTCCTCCCTACTTTGGCAACAGACATGCATCCACCTCCGGCAAAGGACAAAAATCGGCCCAGCCGTGCGGGGCCGCTTCCCAACGTCCGTTCTTCAGGGTTCCCCAGCGCCAGAGCGTAACCGGGGGGCTCTCTTTCGGGTAAACGCCCTGCGCAGCCATAATCACTTTTCCATTTTTTAGTATCCGCACGCAGGCGCGCCAGCTTGTTATCTGCTGCTGACACTGCCAGTGATTTTTACCCTGCCAGCTCTGCTGGCCTCCCCAGGCCAGGGCAGACGTCGCGGTGGCATACTCTTTCAAATATCTCACCTCCCCCGCTACAGCCGTGCGCTGCCCCTGAAGCTGTTGCTGCAGCCCACTTAGCATCAGCATGCCTAAGGAAAAAAGCAGCAGCACGAATGCCAGCGAACTGCTGCCCTGCTGATGATGACGATTCATTGGTTGTATCCCACCACGCGGTGTCGCACAGTGACAATCCGGCGGCTCTGCTTATGAAAAGCACTCAGATTGATTTCCAGTAACGGCGGAATGTCACGTCGGTTCAGGCGGGTAACGGTAAAGTTTCGGATAGCCATCAGAGTCGGATCGGAAATTTTTTGCCAGTCGCCGCCTTCGCACTGCGTCGCTCCTTTTAAGGTTTCCAGGCTACCGTCCCGCAGCCGGAACCCCGTTGCCTCAGCGTCCTGGTGCCCCGTAGGCTCCCACAGGCCATTGCTGTTGGTATCCCAGCGGATGATGACGCATTGCCCACCGTTGGTTATCGCAAGCCCTGCCCCTGCGCATTGCCCGTTGCAGTAGCCAGCGCGGCGAAGATGCTTGCCGATACCGAAGGCCAGCTGCCAGAGTGACTCATGCAACGCTTCCTGCTGATACTGCCCCAGCACACCACGCTGTAAAGCGGGGAACAGCCTTCCCGCGCCGACCAGGACCGCACTGCTTAGCGCGAGGGCGATTAGCGTTTCCAGCAGCGTGAAACCATGCTGTTTTACAGGCATCTTGTGGCCTCATCTGTAGCGCAGATTCGAATACGTCCCCATGCCGAGACGATGACCTGCCACGTACCGGCAGGGCTGCTAAGGGTGATATGTCCAGGCCAGGCCGTATTACGAAGCCCGTAAAAACCCAGCCCGGCGGTCATTTCAGCGATACGGACATCGGCAAATGGCTGCCTGAGCTGCCATTGTCCGGCGCTCCCGCATCCAGATTGCGGCCCGGCGAGACCCAGACACCATTCCGCCCCCGTCTGGCTCAACGCCAGTAGCCGATCCTGGTTATGCCAGCTGGCGTCACTGCGCAGCCGCTCAAGCAGGTTTCGTACCTGTTGAACTGTTATCCATAGCCGCTGCTGCTGCTGCCATTGCTGCCAGCCGTACAGCCCACCCGCGCTTAATGCCACAATGATGGTCATCACGATCAGCACTTCTACCAGGCTAAAACCACTTTGCTTTCTGTTCATGCAGGGAGTGTGCTGTCGCCCAAAAAAGCTCGCCAGCGTTAAGGAGGATTTCGTCGAGGGATGCCGAAAGAAATATGCGGTCTTGCAGGGTGTCGCAGAAGGTCTGGAAGGAGCCTCGAAGAATTAAACTCAGAGCAAAAAAAAAACCGGCGCACTAAGGCGCCGGCTGCCGTCACCTAAATGGCGACAGGGGCTTTTATCGCCGGATGCGGATCGTAGCCTTCAATGTCGAAGTCTTCGAAGCGGTAGTCAAACAGGGATTCAGGCTTACGCTTGATAACCAGCTTCGGCAACGGACGCGGTTCGCGGGTCAGCTGCAGAGCAGTCTGCTCCAGGTGGTTGCTGTACAGGTGGGTATCGCCGCCCGTCCAGACAAAATCCCCCACTTCCAGGTCACACTGCTGCGCCATCATGTGCACCAGCAGCGCATAGCTGGCGATGTTAAACGGCAGGCCAAGGAAGATATCGCAGGAGCGCTGGTAGAGCTGGCAGGAGAGCTTGCCGTCCGCCACGTAGAACTGGAAGAAGGCATGGCAAGGCGCCAGCGCCATTTTATCCAGTTCGCCAACGTTCCAGGCTGAAACGATGATACGGCGTGAGTCCGGGTCGTTTTTCAGCTGGTTCAGCACGGTGGTGAGCTGATCGACGTGACGGCCATCAGGCGTTGCCCATGAGCGCCACTGTTTACCATAAACCGGCCCGAGATCGCCGTTCTCATCTGCCCATTCGTCCCAGATAGAGACGTTATTTTCATGCAGATAAGCAACGTTGGTGTCACCTTTTAAGAACCACAGCAGTTCATGGATGATGGAGCGCAAATGACAACGTTTAGTGGTGACCAGCGGAAAACCTTCCTGCAGGTTAAAACGCATCTGATGCCCGAAAATCGACAGCGTGCCGGTGCCGGTGCGGTCATTTTTAGGGGTGCCTTCTTCAAGCACTTTTTTCATCAAATCAAGATACTGTTGCATGTTTCCTCACGAAAGCTGCTGCTGTGGGCGACGACGGTAGGCCCAGACCATCATGATAACACCGGCCACGATCATCGGAATCGAGAGGATCTGCCCCATGCTGATGTACTGCACCCACTCCCCGGTAAACTGGGCATCCGGCTGGCGGAAGAACTCTACGATGATACGGAACGCGCCGTAGCCGATGAGGAACAGGCCAGAAACCGCGCCCATTGGCCGTGGCTTACGGATGTACAGATTCAGGATGATAAACAGAACGATACCTTCCAGCGCCAGTTCATATAGCTGGGAAGGATGGCGCGGCAGGACACCGTAGGTATTGAACAGCGACTGCCATTCCGGGTGCGTTACCAGCAGGCCGATATCTTCGCCGCGGGAGCCTGGGAAAAGCATTGCCCAGCGGAAGTTCGGGTCGACCCGGCCCCACAGTTCGCCGTTGATAAAGTTACCAAGGCGCCCTGCACCCAGGCCAAATGGTATCAGCGGCGCAATAAAATCAGAGACCTGGAAGAAGCTGCGCTTCGTGCGGCGCGCAAACCAGATCATCACGCAGATCACCCCAACCAGACCGCCGTGGAACGACATACCGCCATCCCAGACTTTAAACAGGTAAAGCGGATCGGCCATAAAGAGTGGCAGGTTGTAGAAGAAGACATAGCCCAGACGACCACCGAGGAACACGCCCAGGAAGCCCGCATAGAGCAGGTTTTCAACTTCGTTTTTGGTCCAGCCGCTGCCTGGTTTATTGGCGCGACGTCCGGCAAGCCACATGGCAAACACGAACCCAACCAGGTACATCATCCCGTACCAGTGCAGGGAAACCGGCCCGACGGAGAAAATCACCGGGTCAAATTCAGGGAAATGCAGATAGCCACTATTCATCTGTCACCACAAACCTTTGTTACCCCACCGAAAAACACGGCAGGTTGCAAATACGCACCCGGGCGGGCGCGCTCCGAAAGCCGCGAATCATAGCACAAAGGGAGGTCTGATTAAGTTCGCGAAGTTGTAAAAGATATGTAATGCCGCAGGGAATACGGTGCTGCAGGCGCTCTAGCGCCCGCCGCGAATTAAACCGCCCATGCCGCGCCGCTCCATAAACGAGGCGACCTGGTGGCGAACTTCCGTTGCCAGCTGCGCTTCAAGGCTGCGCTCTGCCAGCATTTGCGCTTCTTCAAGAGTGATATGGCGAAGAAGGTATTTAACACGCGCAACCGAGCGTCCGTTCATGGAGAGATGCCGATACCCCATGCCCACCAGCAGCACCACGCACATAGGGTCACCGGCCATTTCACCGCACAGGCACAGATCGATGCCGTATCTTTTTGCTTCGCTGGCGATCATCCTTAGCGCTCTTAACATAGCTGGGTGCAGGCTGTCGTACAGGCTGGCGACACGGGTGTTGTTACGGTCGACGGCGAGGAGATACTGCGTCAGGTCATTGGTGCCGACGGAGATAAAATCGACCCGGCTGGCAAGCTGGCCGAGCATAAAGACCATGGACGGGACTTCGACCATGACGCCGATACGAGGTTTTGGCAGCGGATAGCCCAGCACCTCTTCCACCTCGCGCCCGGCACGGTCGATCAGGCGTCTTGCTTCATCGACCTCATCCAGGCTGGTGATCATCGGCAGCAGGATACTTAAGTTACCGGTCGCGGCGTTAGCGCGCAGCATGGCGCGAACCTGCACCAGGAAGATCTCCGGCTGGTCGAGCGTTATGCGAATACCACGCCAGCCCAGACACGGGTTCTCTTCGCTGATCGGCATGTACGGCAGCTGTTTGTCCGCCCCCACGTCCAGCGTACGCAGCGTGACGGGCTTTTCGTTGAACATCTGCAGCATGCCCTGATACTGAGCAACCTGCTCCTCTTCTGACGGGAAGCCACTTTGCAGCATGAAAGGAATTTCAGTGCGATAAAGCCCAATACCGTCAATGCGGCTGCCGAGTTTTTCTTCGTGTTCCGGGCTCAGTCCGGCGTTGAGCATGACCTGCACCCGTTCGCCGCTTTTCAGCGCAGCAGGAAGATCCACATCGTCTTCTGCAATGCGGCTCAGCTCATTTTCTTCGCTGATAAGCCGCTGGTATTCCTGCAGCAGGATCGGCTCAGGATCGACCAGAATTTCGCCGCGATAGCCGTCCACCACCAACGTGCGGCGGTGCAGCACCGAGGGCTGAATATCCGCCCCCATGACAGTAGGAATACCCAGCGCACGGACCATAATGGCGGCGTGGGAGTTTGCGGCACCGTCTCGCACCACAACGCCGACCAGACGGTTTTGCGGCAGTTCGGCAAGCGTGGCGGCGGAAAGTTCGTCGGCCACCAGGATAAAGCGTTCCGGCCAGGTATTTGGCCCCTGGATGGTGTCATCAAGGTGGAACAGCAGCCGCTGGCCGAGCGTGCGTAAATCCCCTGCCCGCTCTTTAAGGTAGGTGTCGCTCAGGCTGGCAAACTGTTCAGCAAATTTCTCAACGACCTTTTTAACCGCCCATTCTGCCACGGAGCCTTTATCGACCTCGCCGTATAACTCACGGCGCAGCCGGGCATCGGTCAACAGGTGAGAGTAAAGGTCAAAGATGGCGGCGGTTTCTTTCTGCGCGCCTGCCGCAAAGCGTTTACTGTAGCGGCGGAATTCGTTCGAAGCCTCTTCAAGTGCGGCGGTCAGACGCTCGCGCTCAAGGGAGGTATCGAGGGTAGAGGCTTCGGATACTTGCTCCATCAGGGGCAGCGTAGAGTCCATCCAGCCTTCGGCTATTGCAACGCCGGGTGATGCGGGTAAGGCACGAATACGCGTCTGGCGGTATTGCCCGAAGAGAGCGGCAAGCTGTGACTGGGAGAGAATGGCTGCCATTTGTGTGGCTAGCGTAACGAGGAAGGACTCCTCGCTTTCATCGTACTGACGGTGTTCACGCTGCTGAACAACAAGCACGCCGAGCAGCTGGCGGCGCTGAATGATCGGCACCCCAAGAAAAGCTCGAAAACGCTCTTCTTTCACCGCGGGCACGTATTTAAAGCTCGGGTGTTTTTGGGCATCCGCAAGGTTGATAGGTTCGGCAAGACGCCCAACAAGGCCAACGATGCCTTCATCAAATGCGAGGGTAATGGTGCGCCCACGAGGCTTTTTCAGCCCCTTCGTTGCCATCAGATAGAAGCAGCGACGGTCATGATCTGCGAGATAAACCGAGCATACCTCGGTATCCATCGCAAGGCAGATATCTGTCACCAGGATATCCAGCGCCTCATTGAGGCGCGGGGCGCTGGCAACCTTTTCGACTATTTCTCGCAAACGGGTGAGCATTTTCTGCGTGACTTAACCTCTTTTACGTCGCCATGCGGGCGCGTTATTGCGGGGTGGCGTAACTTCCTGCAGCGGCATAACAACACTGGCAAACTCTTTCATCACCCGCCGATAAACATCACGCTTAAAGGAGACAACCTGACGCACGGGATACCAGTAACTGACCCAACGCCAGCCGTCAAACTCCGGGGTGCTGCTGGTTTGCATATTGATGTCGTTATCAGAGCTTATCAACTGCAAAAGGAACCATTTTTGTTTCTGGCCGATACATACCGGCTTTGTGTCCCAACGCACCAAACGTTTCGGTAACTTGTAACGCAGCCAGTTGCGGGTCGAGGCGAGAATGCGCACATCTTTGCGCTGCAGCCCCACTTCCTCAAAGAGCTCGCGGTACATTGCCTGCTCAGGAGATTCGCCAGGATTGATGCCACCCTGCGGAAACTGCCAGGAGTGCTGGCCGAAACGCCTGGCCCACATCACCTGCCCTTGCCGATTACAAATTACGATACCAACATTCGGGCGGTAGCCATCATCATCGATCACCGGACTACCTCAATTAAAACCTGGATTGCAGCGATTGTTTCATACAAGCCTCAGGCGGTAAACCACTCTTAACAGGCAACCTTGACGAATAACATTTGAATAACTCACAAATTTAACCCGAGTTATAAACAGATGAGGAAATTTCATCGCGCTTTTATTCACTTTTTCTGTGGATATCACTGTGAAAAACTGTCGGATACTCTCGGGACAACTTTAGATAACTCAAAATAAGAGCATTCCACAAATATTAAATAACATTTGCATTTCATATGATTACCGATTGGAATGCTGTTCATAACTTTCATAATGTGATCGAAGTCTCATGAGAAGATCGCACATTGTCGAAAGATCGAGCAACGCCGTTTTTATCCACAGATTGTGCAAACAACTTGGTCACATATCGCTGAAAAAATGTGTTTTACCCCTCCGTCAAGGCTGTAAATAGAACCAGTATTGACGGTTTTTACCAGTTATCCCATTTTTCTGTGGATAACCCGGTGTAAGATCCTGTTCATTGTCAGTGACCAGAATTGGAAAAGATTTTTTCTTCGGATTTAATATGCGAGGAAACGCACAAAAAGTCATTACAAATCATGAAATTGATATTCCCCCTCTCGGCACGCTAAACTATTTCCTCATTGTGGGTAAACCACGGCTATTTTTTAACCACATGGCAATCATCCGTTATGCATTCGATCAGACCCCTCCTTCAGCCACCGCCTGACGAACAGATTTTGCTTGCTCAGGCTCAGAATCTGGCGGGCTATTCCCTTGGGGAACTGGCCGCCATCGCGGGCCTTCCTGTGCCACCCGATCTAAAACGAGATAAAGGCTGGATTGGAATTTTGCTGGAGCTGTGGCTGGGCGCCAGCGCAGGCAGCAAGCCGGAACAGGATTTTTCCGCCCTGGGAATAGAGCTGAAAACGATCCCGATCGATCGTCTGGGTCGTCCGCTGGAAACAACCTTCGTCTGCGTTGCGCCGCTTACGGGGAACACGGGCGTAGTCTGGGAAACCAGCCACGTGCGCCACAAGCTCAGGCGCGTGCTGTGGGTCCCCGTTGAAGGCGAGCGGCAAATTCCCCTGGCGGATCGCCGGGTCGGCTCACCGCTGCTGTGGGAGCCGTCGCCTGAAGAGGAGCTGCAGCTGAGGCTCGACTGGGAAGAGCTGATGGATTTGATCGTGCTGGGTCAGGTTGAGCGAATCACCGCTCGCCACGGTGAAGTGTTGCAACTGCGCCCGAAAGCGGCTAACAGCAAAGCGCTCACCGAAGCTATTGGCGCTGACGGCAGCCGCATACTCACGCTGCCACGTGGGTTTTATCTAAAAAAGAACTTCACCGCAGCCCTGCTGGCGCGCCATTTCCACATCTGAGCGCAATTTTCTTGTACTCCCTTTCCGGCTGGCGTTTATAATTGCGTTTTCTTTTTTTGGCAGGACCTTTTAGATGTTTGCATGGATATCCGACCCCAATGCGTGGATGGCGTTAGGTACGCTAACGATTCTGGAAATCGTTTTGGGCATCGACAACATAATTTTCCTCTCTCTGGTTGTTGCAAAGCTCCCGAAAGCTCAGCAGCAGAAAGCCCGTCGCCTTGGCCTGGGCGCCGCCATGATTATGCGTCTGGCGCTGCTGGCTTCCATCGCGTGGGTGATTCGCTTAACCGCACCGCTGTTCACCGTGATGGGCAACGAGATTTCTGCCAGGGATCTGATTTTGCTGTTAGGAGGGCTGTTCCTAATCTGGAAGGCGAGCAAAGAGATCCACGAATCCATAGAAGGTGAAGAAGAAGGGATAAAAACTAACGTTCACTCCTTCTTCGGCGCCATCGTGCAGATTATGCTGCTGGATATCATTTTCAGCCTCGACTCAGTGATTACCGCCGTCGGCCTTTCAGATCATCTGTTTATCATGATGGCGGCGGTGATTATTGCCGTTGGGGTGATGATGTTCGCCGCCGGCGCGATCGGCGACTTTGTGGACAGACATCCGTCTGTGAAAATGCTGGCGCTGGCCTTCCTGCTGCTGGTGGGCTTCACGTTGATCCTCGAAAGCTTCGACGTTCACGTGCCGAAAGGCTATATCTATTTCGCTATGTTCTTCTCCATTGCGGTAGAAAGCCTGAATCTTATCCGCAACAAAAAGAATCCTCTCTGACCCAATCAGGGGAGGGCTTACACGCTTTCCTCTGATTTATTTTAAGAATTTCCTGCTTACCCTCTCGCCTTTTTCAGAGTATTACTAAACTATATATGTCATTCCATTCCTGACGAGGCAGATAACGATGAAAAAATGGGCCGTTGTAATTTCCGCTGTGGGACTGGCCTTTGCCGTTTCCGGCTGCAGCAGCGACTATGTGATGGCGACCAAAGATGGCCGCATGATCCTGACCGACGGCAAACCGAAGGTTGATGACGAAACGGGTCTGGTGAGCTATCGCGACAACCAGGGCAACGAGATGCAAATCAACCGCGACGACGTGTCACAGATCATTGAACGCTAGCCCCTGAGGGTCAGCGCCCTGCTGGCCTGAATACTTTTCTTAACGTCCCCCTTTCGCTTTTGCTTCCCCTCTGCCATGTTAATAGTCCGTTTTTTATCGGGCTCCTGCCTGATGTGGTCTGTTATAAGAATAAGGAAGCCGGCAATGCACTATCATCGTATCCCCCATAGCTCGCTCGAAATCAGCACCCTCGGGCTGGGAACCATGACATTTGGTGAACAAAACAGTGAAGCCGATGCCCACGCCCAGCTCGATTACGCCATTAGCCAGGGCGTTAACCTGATTGACGTCGCAGAGATGTATCCCGTCCCTCCACGCCCGGAAACCCAGGGTTTGACAGAAACCTACGTGGGAAACTGGCTTAAGCAAAGCGGCAATCGGGACAAACTTATTGTCGCCTCCAAAGTTAGCGGCCCGACTCGTAATAACGACGCCGGCATCCGCCCGAATCAAAATCTCGACCGCAAAAATATCCGCGACGCGCTGGATGCCAGCCTTAAGCGTCTGCAAACCGATTACCTCGATCTGTATCAGGTGCACTGGCCGCAGCGCGCTACCAACTGCTTCGGCAAGCTGGGGTATACCTGGACCGATAACGCGGTGCCGGTGACGCTTCTGGAAACGCTGGAGGCGCTGTCAGAACATCAGCGCGCCGGGAAAATCCGCTATATCGGCGTGTCGAACGAAACGCCGTGGGGCGTGATGCGCTATCTTCAGCTGGCAGAAAAGCATGACCTGCCACGCATCGTGACAATCCAGAATCCATACAGCCTGGTTAACCGCAGCTTTGAAGTGGGACTGGCAGAGATAACCCAGCGCGAAGGCGTTGAGCTGCTCGCCTATTCCTGCCTGGCGTTCGGGACGTTAACGGGGAAATATCTGAACGGCGCTAAACCAGCCGGCGCGCGTAATACCCTGTTCAGTCGCTTTACGCGCTACAGCGGCGAGCAAACCAACCTGGCAGTGGCCGCCTATGTGGATATCGCGAAACGCCACAATCTTGATCCGGCCCAGATGGCGCTGGCGTTCGTTCGCCGCCAGCCGTTCGTTGCCAGCACTCTGCTGGGCGCAACCACCATGGAACAGCTGAAAACCAACCTGGAGAGCCTGCATCTGGATCTGAGCGAAGATGTGCTTGAGGAGATTGAAGCGGTGAACCGGGTTTATACCTACCCGGCGCCTTAAAATTCAGATGAGGTAAAAATGGCGAATGACGCTGCGCTGATCCGCGCTACGCGGCCAGCGGCGTCATCCGCCAGTGAGTTAAGACTAACGCGCTGCCGCCCTGCCCCGAATCTGCCAGATCCACAGTGCGCTAATCGCCAGCGCGAACACCACGCCAAAACCGATGCCGATGCCGATAATCGACGCGCCGGTTTTAACCGCCAGCGAATACAGTCCGAGCATCAGCAGCATTGCGGTGTTCTCGCCCAGGTTTTGTACCGCAATCGCGTTACCCGCTCCGACGCTGCGCTTGCCGCGATCCTGGAGCAGCGCGTTGAGCGGCACCACGAAGAAGCCGCCGAGAACGCCAATCAGCAGAAGTAACCCGTAAGCCGGCAGCAGCGCGTGCTGCATTGCAAAGAACAGAACGCCCACGCCGATAAGTATGCCTGCGGGCATGCAGCGCGCCACCGTTTCCAGCGTCACCAGCTTCGCAGCTGCGCCTGCGCCAACGACAATCCCTACGGCTACCATTGCGTTAAGATAGGTTGGCGTCGCATTATCCACAATCCCCAAAGCAACCGGCACCCACAGCACCAGCAGAAAACGCAGGGTCACCCCAGCGCCCCAGAATAGGCTGGTGCCAACCAGCGAGAAGCGCGTTTCGCCGTTATTCCACAGCGTGCGGCAGGCCGAGAAGAAGCTGCGGGTCATTGGCGTAATGCGCCAGGACTGGCCGGGGCGTGCCGGAGCAAGCTTAGGAATGTAGAAGTTAGCGACAACGGCCCCCGCATAAACCAGTACGCAGACAGCAAGCGCGGCTATGACGCGCCAGTCAGCAAGCACGCCCCCCGCCATCGACCCCAGCAAAATCGCCGCAATGGTCGAAGACTCCATGATGCCGTTGGCCTTCACCAGACGATCGCCGGTTGTCAGCTCGCCCAGAATGCCGTATTTAGCTGGCGAGTAGGCCGCTGCGCCCACGCCTACCAGCGTGTAGCCCACAAAAGGATTCAGGCCGAAGCAGATGACCGCCGCCCCCACCAGCTTCAGGCTGTTGGCGAACATCATCACGCGTCCCTTCGCGAAGCTGTCCGCAATTTGGCCCACGAACGGGGCAAAGAGGATATATGCGCCAACGAACACCATCTGCAGCACCGGCTGGCTCCAGTCGGGATAAAACTGCTGTTTAAGTACGGCAAGGGTGGCGAACAGCAAAGCGTTATCGCCGAAGGCGGACAAAAACTGCGCCGCCGTCACCGCCTTCATCCCCTTTGACCACAGGGAGGTATCGTTTAGCGCGTTATCATGCATTCTCGCTCTCCATCTGTGCTTTAAGGGTGATGAAATCAGGTTTGCCGCTGCCCAGCAGCGGCAGCTGCTTCATAAAACGGATGTCCCGTGGGACCGCTAGCTCCGGCACGCCGTGCTCGCGGGCGTAGCGCAGCAGCTTCTCGCGGTTCAGTTCGCTGTCGGTGGTGTACAGCACCAGCGCTTCACCTTTCGACGCATCGCTCTTAATAACGGTGGCGTGCATTTTGTCCGGCGACACGCTCAGCGCCAGCTGCTCGACCATTTCCAGCGACACCATTTCGCCCGCGATTTTGGCAAAGCGTTTTGCGCGGCCCTGGATAATGCAGTAGCCCTGCTCATCAAACCTGACGATATCGCCCGTGTCATACCAGCCATTTTCCATTTCGCCCTGGGCATTTTCCGCCGTCGGCACTTCCAGAACGCCAGGGTTTTCAACGCGCAGATAGCCGTTCATGATGTTTGGCCCTTTCAGTTGCAAACGCCCGCCCTCTTCAATGCCCGGCACCGCCATCAGGCGCGCATCCATTGCCGGGAGAATGCGGCCTACGGTGCCTGGCTTCGCCGCCATGGGCACGTTAATCGACACCACCGGCGCGCACTCCGTTACCCCGTAGCCCTCAAGGATGCGTAGGCCGAACTTGTCCTGCCAGATCTGTTTCGTGCTCTCCTGGAGTTTTTCTGCCCCGGCCACCACGTAGCGCAGGCGGAAGAAGTCGTAAGGATTGGCGAAGCGCGCATAGTTGCCGAGGAAGGTCGAAGTCCCGAACAGCACTGTACAGTTGCGGTCATAGACCAGCTCCGGCACCACGCGGTAATGCAGCGGGCTTGGGTAGAGGAACACTTCCGCCCCGGTCAGCAGCGGCGTGAACAGGCCCACCGTCAGGCCAAAGGAGTGGAACAGCGGCAGCGCCGACATAAAGCGATCGTTAGCGGTAAAGTCGGCGATGGTGCGGATCTGCTCGACGTTTGCCAGCAGGCTTTTGTGGCTGTGCACTACGCCTTTCGGGTTTCCTTCCGAACCGGAGGTAAACAGCACCATCGCGGCATCTTCCGGCTTCTGTTTAACCTGCGCCAGGTGAGGTGCTAACAGGTGGGCGAAGATCCACAGCTTATCTTTGAGGGTGACATCGCCTTTAAGATCTTCAAGGAAAACCCAGCGAACCTGGGTGAGCTGCTCGGGCAGGTGCCAAAGCTTGCCCTTATCGAGGAACTGCCGGGAGGTGAATACCGTTTTGATCTGCGCGGCGGTAATCGCGCTCGTCAGCCCTTTGACGCCCGCCGTATAGTTCATCATCGCCGGGATCCGTCCACGGGACGAGGCACCAAAGATCACCGCCGCGCTGATGCCCGCATTCGGTAACATCAGGCCGATTGTCTCCCCGGCAGCGCTGTACTTATCGAGAATACGGCCAACGAACAGCGTTTTGGTCAGCAAAGAGCGGTAGGTATCAGGCTTGAAGTTAATATCTTCGATGCAGTTTTTACGCTCGCCGTAGCGATACTGTGCCGAGAGCAAAGCTTCGTACAAAGTCTCACGCGGGCGTACCGCCATACGGGCTTCCATCATAATCTGATGAAGCATTTCGCCGGTTATTTTACGGCGGTCACGGGCGCGTGGCGCATCCGGCATTGCAATAGACGTTGGCGGAAGAAGATGCAGTGTGATGCGCGGAAAGAGCCGCTGTTTAACCAGCCCTTTGAGGCGGCTAAAGAAAGTCAGCTCCGCACCTTCAATGCGCACCGGCACGACGGTGGCATTGGCTTTTGCGGCCACAAACGCCGCCCCTTCGTAGATTTTCATCAGCGAACCGGAAACGGAAATGCGCCCTTCCGGGAAGATAACCACCGGACGCCCCTGCTCCACCAGCCGCACCAGATTTTTTATCGACATGGGTTTGGTCGGGTCGAGCGGCACAAAATCAATGATCGGCTTAAGCCAACGCATATACCAGCGCTGGCTAATGGATGAATAGACAGCGAACACCGGGCGAATAGGTAGAAACAGCGCCAGCAGAATACCATCAATAAACGAGACATGGTTGGGGACAATCAGCACACGTGGCAGGTTAAGCGCATTCGTGTCGCCATACAGGCGCACCCGGAACAACACGCGAAACAGCCAGCGGAAGAAACTTAAAACCATATCAACTCCCTTTGTCATTAATCAGCTCAGACACTTAAGTGTAGTGGCTGCAGATTACACGACTAGCTTTCAGGGAGCGAGAGGACGGAGAGAGGATAAGCCTGAAAAAAAGGCAAAAAAAACCTGCGCATCTGCGCAGGTCGGTGCAAGAAGATTTGTACGCAAGCGCACGAAGAATTCTCACCAATCAATACCTCTGGGACTTAAAATGTAGCAGTCGTCAGGCCAGGTACGCCATGGCGAAATCGCAACAGCGCACTGCAAACTGTAAGCAAAGATTTAGCCTGAAATCATTAAAAATCCTCAACATGCCGCTTCCTGCCGCTGCGTCTCATTTTCAAGTAAACGCCTGTGTAACTTACGGGCTATAGCGCCGCATATTTTCATTCGCTTTGCGAGCGCGACGACAGTTGCGCCCTTGAAGTGGCGCGGTTTTTCCGTAACACTTAAGCCTGTGTAAACGTTTACCCTCACAGGAATATTCTCTATGGCGACGATTAAGGATGTAGCACGACTGGCGGGGGTCTCTGTCGCCACGGTGTCCCGTGTCATTAATAGTTCTCCAAAAGCCAGCGACGCCTCAAGACTTGCGGTCAACAGCGCCATGGAAGAGCTGAACTACCATCCTAACGCCAATGCCCGCGCGCTTGCCCAGCAAACGACGGAAACAATTGGCCTTGTCGTCGGCGACGTCTCGGACCCCTTTTTTGGCGCGATGGCAAAAGCCGTCGAGCAGGTCGCCTATCACACCGGCAACTTTTTACTTATCGGCAACGGCTATCATAACGAGCAAAAAGAGCGTCAGGCCATTGAGCAGCTTATCCGCCACCGCTGCGCCGCGCTGGTAGTCCATGCAAAGAAGATCCCGGATGCCGATTTAATCTCGTTGATGCAGCAAATGCCGGGCATGGTGCTGATTAACCGCACGCTGCCGGGCTTTGAAAAGCGCTGCGTGGCGCTGGACGACCGCTACGGCGCGTGGCTTGCCACCCGTCACCTTATCCAGCAGGGCCACACCAAAATCGGCTATCTGTGCTCCAACCACACGATTTCCGATGCTGAAGATCGCCTGCAGGGCTATTACGACGCGCTGAAAGAGCATGGTTTGCCGGTGAATGACCGACTGGTAACCTTTGGCGAACCGGATGAAAGCGGCGGCGAGCAGGCGATGACCGAGCTGCTGGGCCGGGGCAAAAATTTTACCGCCGTCGCCTGCTATAACGACTCGATGGCTGCAGGCGCTATGGGCGTGCTGAATGATAACGGCATCGACGTGCCGAAAGAGATTTCACTGATAGGCTTTGATGACGTGCTGATTTCACGCTACGTGCGCCCGCGGCTGACCACCGTCCGCTACCCGATTGTCACTATGGCAACTCAGGCGGCGGAACTGGCTATGGCGCTGGCAGACAATCAGCCCATCCCAGAAACCACGCATATGTTCAGCCCGACGCTCGTGCGCCGCCATTCGGTGATTGCCCCCGCCGGGGAGTAATCAGGCGACGCGGCCAGGCATTACACCAGCTTTCCCTGGAAAATAGGCACGGACTCAAAAAGATAGCCGTCAAAATCGGGGGCGTCGGCATCTGAAAGCTCCAGCAGGCTGTTTTTGACGTTCTCCAGATGCTGCCACATCGCCTGCCAGGATCCCATGACGTCACGGCGGCGCAGGGCAGCCAGAATAGTCTGGTGATCCCCCTGCCATTTCAGGCGATAGGGGCGCGTTTCGATATTCGCCCGCAGCTGCTGCCAGAGCGGGCTGCTGTCATGATGCTGCCAGATACTCTCCACCGTCGACAGCAGCATCTGATTCTGGGACGCACCGGCCAGCACCAGGTGGAACAGTTTATTGTTGTCCTGGCTCAGATCGTTGGCCGCAATGGCACGCTGTTCCTGCTCAAGAATGCGCTTAAGATTGTCGATATCCGCCTTGGTAGCCATTTTAGCCGCAAAAGCCGCGATATTACTTTCCAGCAGCTGGCGCGCCTGGAGCATTTCAAACGGGCCAATGTCGCTGTTAAAAAAAGCTTCTTCTTCCGCTTCGTTTTCCGCAGGAACACGCATAACGTATACTCCCGACCCCTGACGGATATCTACGGTGCCCTGAAGTTCCAGCATCAGCAGGGCTTCACGAACGATGGTGCGACTCACGCCATATTTTTCGGCGATGTTGCGCTCCGGTGGCAGGCGCGATCCCACCGGGTACATGCCCTGAATTATTTGCGACCGCAGATCCTCACCGATTTCCTGGTACTGCTTCTTTTCTGGCGAAAGTACTACCTTGTCCACAATATCACCTGCGTCTTTTAAACAGCTTTAAGGCAACGGCGGCACGGGTTTTCTCGCCGCCGGTCAGAAGGGTTAGCTTACCAAATTAAGCCACGGAAATGGCTATTTCCATTCATCGTCCAGGGTTAACGTCAGCGTGCGGCCATCGCTTAACTCCCGATACCACCAGGCAGATTTTTTCATCCGCCTGGCCCGGTTGTTCTCCAGATCGATTTCAATCAGCCCGTAGCGGTTTTTGAAAGCATTCATCGGCGAGACATTATCGGTGAAAGCCCACAGCATGTAGCCCTGACAATTTGCGCCATCTTCCCGCGCGCGCAGCGTCTGGTGAAGATGTTCACTGATAAAAGCGATGCGGTAATCATCCTCGATAATCCCTTCGGCGCTGCGAAACTGTCCTTCGTTTTCTATGCCCATGCCGCTCTCCGCAACGAACCATGGAATATTTTTGTATTCCCGTTTGATGCGCATCGCCATGTCATAGACGATCTGTGGATAGATTTCCCAGCCCCGGGATTTATTCATGCGGCGGCCCGGTAGCTCGAACGGCTCGTAATAATAGGCGGGATGAAACGGCGTATCAGGGTGCCAGGCGCGGCTCGGCGCTTTGACACGATGCGGGTAGTAGAGGTTGATACCCAGCTCATCAACGGTATTTTCCCTGATGATTTTCAGCTCTTCGGGCGTGTAGTCCCAGCGCACATCATGCTTCACGAGCAGATCCACCAGCTGCTGCGGATACTCCCCTTTGACCAGAGGATCGAGGAACACGCGGTTGTAGAAAAGATCGTATATCTGCGCTGCTTTGCAATCGTGCTCGGCGCTCGAACGGGGATAAGTGACCTCTGGGTTGAGGATGCACCCCACCGTCCCCTGATAGCCCTTCTCCCGGAAAAGCCTGACGACCATTGCTGTGGCGAGATTTTTATGGTGATTCCACTGCATCCATTTGCCGGTATTCTGCTCGTAGGGCCAACGCAAAGCATCCAGATACACACGCGTCTGCACGACAATCGGCTCGTTAAAAGTAAACCAGCGATCCACTTTATGGGCGTAGCGCTCAAAGACTTTTTGCGCGTACATCACGAACAGTTCAACCACATGCTTTGACCCCCAGCCACCGTACTTTTCCAGCAGGATGATGGGAAGCTCGTAATGCTCAAGGCAGAGCATCGGCGTAATGTTCGCACGGCGCATTTCATCAATCAGATTGTCGTAATACGCCGCATAGTCCTCATCCACCGCGCCCGTTTCATAGTCCGTGAAGAAACGCGACCAGTTGATGGAGGTGCGATAGTGCGTCAGCCCTGCCTGCTTCATCAGCGCGACATCTTCGCGGTAGCGGTGATAAAAATCTGTCGCCACCGCCGGGCCATAGCCGTTATGCCAGACGTGGCGATCGGCCTTGTACCATGCGTCAGGCCAGGAGTCCTGCCCCTCTTTTTTTCCGCTCCAGCCTTCGGTCTGCCAGGCCGAAGCCGCCGCACCGAGAATAAAATCCGCTGGAATCGCCATCTTAATTTTACTCATTTTTACCTCAGGCGTTGTCGGTAAGCTGCTGCTGTGCGGCCAGCTGCGCCTGTTCGGCACGACGCGAGGCGACTTTTACAAACGGCAGATAAATCAGCACGGCAACCACGATGCAGCCGAGCTGAGTGATCACCGCCCCCATGGAACCCGCCGTGGATAGCCAGGCGTTAATCAGCGGAGGAGTGGTCCAGGGCACCATCACCACGGCTTTGCCGGCAAAACCGGTTAGCGTTGCGAAGTAGCCAATAGTGCCGGTAACCAGCGGCGTGATGATGAACGGGATAGCCAGAATCGGGTTGAGCATGATCGGCATACCAAAGATCACCGGCTCGTTGATATTAAAGATGCCCGGACCGATGGAGAGCTTGGCGATCTCTTTCATCTCCTTGCGTTTAGTGGCGATCATCACTGCTATCAGCAGGCCAATGGTCAACCCGGAACCGCCGATGCTCATATAGACATCCCAGAACGGCATGGTGATGATATTCGGCACCTCTTTCCCCTGCTCAAACGCGCTCATGTTGACGGTAATCGCCCCCAGCAGCAGTGGCTCACGTATCGGTTTAATCATCTGGTTACCGTGAATGCCGATGACCCAGAACAACTGGGCGACAAACATCAGCAGCAGTATGCCCGGCAAACTCTGCACCACTTTTTCGAGAGGCTGCTGCACGACCTGGTATACCGCGTCGTACAGATACATCCCGGTGACCTGATGGAAGATGAAGCCAAAGGTTGCAATCAGCGTGACGGTGATAATTGAGGGGATGAGCGCCGAGAACGACGCCGAAACGTTCGGCGGCACAGTGTCCGGCATCTTTATTTTCAGCGCTTCCCGTTTCTCCAGCCAGCAGTAAACCTCAACGGATAAGATAGCGATAAACATCCCGAGGAACAGACTACGGGTATCGGAGAACTGGCGCGCGAGAACGTCTTTCACCATACGCATCTCCCCATCCACCATCATGGTGATAGTGGTTGGCGTGACGCAAATAAAACAGATCACCGCAAGCAGGCCGGGGAAGAGAGATTTGATGCCGTTAATTCGTCCAAGCTCAATACCGATAAGGAACACCGCGCCAATGTTGAGGAAGTTCAGCGTGGCGTAGTTAATTGCGCTGGTAATCGGCTTCAGGTCCGCGAGGAATGCCAGCGCGGAGAAGCTAGCCAGACCGTTTTTCGGGTCGAGTACCATATTGGATATCAATACCGAAAACGCGCCGACGATGATCACCGGCATCAGGGTGATAAAAGAGGCCTTGATCGCCATGATGTAACGATAGCTATTGAATTTAGTCGCGAAACTACCCAGAGAATCGATTAACTTTTCCTGCACTGCCATAGGGTGTACCTCGGTAAGGTAATTGTTATGACTTCGTTATTTTTGGTATACCAAAAATAGGGGTGGTTGCGACAAATTTCCGTGACAGTACTCGCATAACCTCCATCTGGAATTCCAATAATTCAAAATTAATATTTTTGGTATACCAAACAGTTTTACTCTTTCGGGCCTGCGTCGGGATCCCGCCGTAAATGCAAAAGCGTGATCCCGGTAGGACATTTTAAGCACCTCTGATGCCCTGCCGGATCTGTACCGTCTGACTCATGTGGTAGACTGCGCTCAGAACTGCGGCATCGCGACGGAAGTCTTAATCAGGAAAGAACAGATGGTAACAATGCTGGATGTCTCGCTACGCGCAGGCGTTTCAAAAGCAACGGTATCGCGGGTGTTGAACGGCACCGGACAGGTCAAGGAGAGCACCCGCAAACAGGTGTTTAAGGCCATGGAAGAGCTGGGCTATCGCCCAAATTTTCTTGCGCGCTCGCTGGCTAACCGCAGCAGCAACAGCGTTGGCCTGGTGGTCTCAACTTTTGACGGCTTTTACTTCGGTCGTCTGCTGCAGCAGGCTTCCCGCCAGACGGAGCTCCATGGTAAACAGCTGATTGTCACCGACGGACACGACACGCCGCAAAAAGAGTTGGATGCGGTGCAAATGCTGGTGGACCGTCACTGCGACGCCATCGTGCTCTATACCCGATTTATGTCCGAGCGCGCGCTGATGTCGCTGATGAGCACTATTCGAGTACCGCTGGTGGTGGTAAACCGTGATGTTACCCAGGCCCGCGAACGCTGCGTGTTCTTCGAACAGCAGGACGCGGCGTTCCAGGCAACCGAATATCTGATTCAGCAGGGCCATCGCGATATCGCCTGCATCACCGTGCCAATCTCCACCCCAACCGGCCAGGCCCGTCTGATGGGCTATCGCAAGGCGCTTCAAAAGCACGGGATCCGCTTCAGTGAAGAACGGGTGAAAAACGGCGACTCCACGATGACGGTCGGGCACCAGCTTTGTCAGGCGCTGCTGGAAAGCGGTGTCACCTTCACGGCGCTGTTTGCCTGTAACGATGATATGGCCCTGGGGGCATCGAAAGCGCTGCACCAGGCGGGCATTCGCATTCCCGAAGAGATGTCGCTGTTTGGCTTTGACGATGCGCCAAGCGCGCAGTGGCTGCAGCCCGCCCTCTCCACCGTTTATCTGCCTATAGACAATATGATTACCACCGCTATCGACCAGGCGATAAAACTGGCAAACGGCGAAGATCTTGAGCCGATCCCACCGTTTGTGGGTACGCTGGTGCTGCGTGAATCTGTGGCGCCCGGCCCTTTCTTTCAGCGCGGGCGCAAAACCTCAAAGTAGTTCCAGATCGATAAGCTCCTGCACGGTCTGGCGGCGGCGAATCAAACGTGCGCTACCGTTATCAAACAGCACTTCCGGCAGTAGCGGGCGGCTATTGTAGTTTGAAGACATAGAAGCCCCGTACGCGCCGGTATCATGCAGCACCAGATAGTCGCCCACTTTTACCGGAGGCAGGCTGCGGGTTTCCACCTTGCCGCCCTCCTGCTGGGTAAAGACATCCCCGGATTCACACAGCGGCCCGGCGACCACAGTTTCAACCGCAGGCTGAGCCGTTAAATCACGTCCGTCCCCCGCCATGGCCGAGATATGGTGGTAGCTGCCGTACATGGAAGGCCGCATCAGATCGTTAAAGCCCGCGTCGATTAGCACGAAGTGGCGCGATCCCATATCTTTTACGGAACGCACCTGCGCCACCAGCACGCCGGATTCGGCGACCAGGAAGCGCCCCGGTTCGATTTCCAGCTTTACCGGGTGGCCCAAACGCTGGGCTATGTTGTCGCGAGCGGCGCTCCACAGGCCAAAATAATGGCTGGTATCGATCTTCTCTTCGCCTTCGCGGTATGGGATAGACAGCCCGCCGCCCGCGGAGATCGCTTCCAGATCCTGACCGAAGTCGACAACCTGCTGCACCATCGCCCCGCAAACGCGCTCCAGATGGGCGTAATCTACTCCTGAGCCAATGTGCATATGAATACCGACGAGATGCAGGTTATAGCGCTTAACTATTTCCAGCGCCTGGGGCATGTCGGCGTGCCAGATGCCGTGCTTGCTGTTCTCCCCGCCGGTGTTGGTTTTCTGGCTGTGCCCGTGGCCGAAACCAGGATTCACGCGCAGCCAGACGCGATGGCCCGGGGAAACCTCACCAAGCTGGCCAAGCATATCCACCGAACCAGCGTTCACCGGGATTTTGTGCTCCGCAACCAGCGCAAGCGTGGCTTCGTCGATCATATCGGCGGTAAAGACGATATCGTCCGGGTTCTCTGACGGGTTATAGCCCGCCGCCAGCGCGCGCAGGATTTCACCCTGTGACACCGAGTCTACCTTCACGCCCTGCTCGCGCATCAGACGCAGAATATGGATGTTAGAACATGCCTTCTGCGCGAAGCGGATCACGTCAAACTGGCGCAGACGTGCCACCTGCTGGCGGATAATTTCCGCATCGTAAACCCACACGGGACAGCCAAACTCCGCGGGCAGGGTCAGCAAGTTCTGCGCGTTAAGCGCGGTATCGGTATTGTCGAGAGGGCGTGGCATGGTCAGCTCCGGTCATGATTCATTTTGTTTATTACGCCACAGCGCGAAGTGAAGAAAAAATATCGATTTCTCACTAGTCTATTCATATATGATATGGTTTTTTCTTTCGGTGGATGACGCTACGCTTATCCACCCTACGCACGGGCCGAATAAACAGATGCCAGCAGTCACGCTTCGCCATATCGAAATCTTCCACGCGGTGATGACCGCCGGGAACCTCACGGAGGCTGCGGGACTGCTGCACACCTCGCAGCCAACGGTCAGCCGCGAGCTGGCGCGTTTTGAGAAGCTGACAGGGCTACAGCTGTTCGAGCGCAGCCGCGGCCGCCTGCATCCCACCGTTCAGGGGCTGCGTCTGTTTGAAGAGGTTCAGCGTTCGTGGTACGGCCTGGATCGCATCGTCAGCGCGGCAGAAAGCCTGCGCGAGTTTCGCCAGGGCGAACTGTCAATCGCCTGCCTGCCGGTTTTCTCACAGTCTTTTCTGCCGCAGCTGGTGCAGCCTTTCCTGGCGCGCTATCCGGAACTGAGCCTGAATATTGTTCCGCAGGAATCACCGCTGCTGGAAGAGTGGCTGTCGGCCCAGCGCCACGATCTGGGGCTGACGGAGAATATTTCCACGCCTGCCGGAACGGAGCGCCAGACGCTGCTGACCTTGAACGAGGTATGCGTCCTGCCCGCCGGGCACCGGCTGGTACGCAAAGCGGAACTCACGCCGCAGGATTTTGCCGGGGAAAACTACATCAGCCTGTCGCGAACGGACAGCTACCGGCAGCTGCTGGATTCGTTATTTCAGGAGCACGAGGTAAAACGCAGAATGGTGGTGGAGACGCACAGCGCCGCTTCGGTTTGTGCGATGGTGCGGGCTGGAGCGGGCATCTCCGTCGTTAACCCGCTTACCGCTCTGGACTATGCCTCAGGCGGCGTGGTCGCCCGGCGCTTCAGCGTGGCGGTGCCTTTTACCGTGAGCCTGATCCGCCCACTACACCGCCCTGCCTCGGCGCTGGTCAGCGCTTTCAGCGAGCATATGCATGATTTCATGCATATCTTCAATGACCCGCTAAAAGCGCTGCTCGACGCCTGACTTATTGCTCGGTAGCCGGATGATGATGGCCGGTGCCGCTGCTGAAGTTGATCAGACAGATAATCAGCCCGATAACCGCCAGCCCCGCAGCGGCAACCGGTACGGCGGTTAGCCCATAACCGCGATCGATAACCGTACCGCCAACCCATGCCCCCAGCGCATTGCCGACGTTAAACGCGGCGATATTCAGCGTAGAGACCAGGTTTGGCGCATCTTTGCCATGCAGCACCACGTTGATTTGCAAAGCGGGAACGGTAGCAAACGCCGCCATCGCCCACAGGAAGAGCGTGATTTCAGCAAGCCACGCGCCGTGGCTCGTCCAGCGGAACAGCAGCGAGAAAATGGCGATAAACGTAAAGCTCAGGATCAGGCTTACGGAGACGCGCCAGTCCGCCAGACGCCCGCCCAGAATATTGCCCACCGTCAGGCCCGCCCCTATCAGGAACAGCGTCCAGCTCACGCCTTTATGGGTGATGCCGGTGACCTGGAGCAGCATCGGGGCGATATAGCTGAACAGCGCGAACATCGCCGCCGCAAAGAAAATTGTCATCGACAGGGAGAGCCACAGCTTACCGTTAGCCAGCGCGCTGACCTCACGCTTTAAGTCTGCGGGCGCCTCATCCTTCTGCGAAGGCAGGCTGACGATAAGCGCGATAAACGCCACGACGCCAATCACCGCTACGCCCCAGAACGTTGACCGCCAGCCGTACATCTGCCCAAACCAGGTGCCAATCGGCACGCCCAGCACGTTGGCAAGCGTCAGGCCGGTAAACATCAGCGCCACGGCGGAAGCCTTGCGGTTTGGCGCAACGAGGCCTGCGGCCACGACGGCACCAATCCCGAAGAAGGCCCCGTGGCAAAGCGCGGTAACGATGCGGGCGAGCATCAGGAAGTTATAAGAGATCGCCACGGCGCACAGCAGGTTGCCAATAATAAAAATCACCATCAGCAGGACAAGAGAGAGTTTTCGCGGCAGACGAGCCGTCAGCAGGGCCATAATCGGCGCCCCGATTGCCACGCCCAGGGCGTAGCCGCTGATCAGCCAGCCCGCAGTGGGGATCGAAATATGAAGATCCCCGGCCACGTCGGGCAGGAGGCCCATAATAACAAACTCCGTCGTGCCGATGGCAAACGCACTCATCGCCAGCGCGAGTAAGGAAACAGGCATGGAATAACTCCCGGTTGCAGAAAGGACAAAAGGCGGGCGAGTGAGAACTCTGACCGCCGGGTAGCGAGGATGTAGAGGTGCAGCTTATTGAAATTTTGTGCGCTGCTTAACAAATAAATAACACAAAAAACGCCGGGGATGACCCGACGTGACGTGAGGATACCGTAATTTACCGCTTAACATTATGAAATATTGAGAAAAATTATTCTGCAAGCATAAATTTAACCGCGTCCTCCGCATGAATGGCGGCGGTATCAAATACCGGCAGCGGGCAATCATTCTGTTGCAACAGCAGGCCAATCTCCGTGCAGCCAAAGATTACGCCCTGGGCGCCCTGATCCTGAAGGTCGGCAATAGCCTGCTGGTAGTAGCGTTTCGATTCCGCCGTGATTTTGCCCAGGCATAGTTCGTCGAAAATAATCTGGTTAATGCGCAGGCGCTGCGGCTCGTCAGGGATGAGCGAGGTGATGCCAAATTCAGCTTCCAGGCGACCGCGATAAAAATCCTGCTCCATGGTGTAGCGCGTACCGAACAGCGCCACCTGGCTCATGCCCTGCGCGGCTATCGCACGCCCCGTAGCATCGGCAATGTGCAAAAAAGGCAGGCCGCAGCGGGATTCGATATGCCCGGCAACTTTATGCATAGTGTTAGTACACAGCACGATGCCTTCGGCCCCGGCCTTCTGTAAACCCAGAGCCGCATCCGCCAGCATCTCGCCGGCTTTATCCCATTCCCCGCTTGACTGGCAGGCCTCAATTTCGTGGAAATCGACGCTGTGCAGGACGATCTTCGCCGAATGCAGTCCGCCAAGGCGGGTCTTTATCCCTTCGTTAATCAGGCGGTAATAGGGAATGGTGGACTCCCAGCTCATGCCGCCTAACAGGCCTATCGTTTTCATTCCTCGCCCCCTCTTCTTATTCATGTCTCTGGTTATATCAGAGGAAGCTCCCGACGGGAAAGCGTGATATCCGTGGCAGTTCCAGGCAATCGGCTATCTCAAAGTGCGATCTCATGTCATGATTATAAAAATGAAATGCCATTTCACATTATTCAGGAGCGACGATGTTTACCTTCATTAACGACACAAAGCTGGAAGACCTGGGGGCTGGCGTTACCCGCCGCGTACTCGCGAACGGCGGAAAAATGATGGCGGTGCAGGTGAATTTCGAAACCGGAGCCGTGGGGCCAATGCATAACCACCCTCACGAACAGCTAACATACGTGCTTTCCGGCGAGTTCGAATTCACCATTGGTGAAGAGGTGCATAAGGTTAAAGCCGGGGATACGCTTTATAAAGAGCCGCACGTGATGCACGGCTGCGTGTGTCTGGCCGCCGGTACGCTGCTGGATACCTTTACGCCGATTCGGGAAGATTTCTTTAGCTGAATAATCCGGAAAGGCTGATAACCAACCTTTCTCGCAGGTCGGATAAACGTAAGCGCCATCCGACACAAAAACTTAGCGGTGGATAGCGCTTACGCTTATCCACCCTGCAAAATCGGGATTAAATAATAGAATTCATATCCATTCGACGGCTGTTTAAAGCATGACGGGTCAGCACCATGCCAGCCGCCACAATCAGGCCAACCAGCGTGGCCAGCACCACCACTAAAGATTTACCCGGGCCGTCTTTCTTCACCGGCAGCGAAGGCTGCATCTGGTATTTAAACGGCTTAAAGTCCACCTCACCGACGTTTATTGCTTCCAGCTGGCTGACCAGATGCTCGCGATTCTGCACGGCAACGTTAAGCTGAGAAACGTCCTTAATCGACTCTTCAATTTTAAGCTTCTCTGCCAGCCCGTCAGAGCCCAGGGCGACCGAATAGTCCGGATCGTCTTTGATGGCCTGGCCGTTGCTGTAGACCGGTTTTTTAAGCCCGGCGGCGTTGGCGACCTGGAGCGAATAGCCCAGACGCTGCAGGTTAACGCTATGCTCATTTTCCAGCATGGAGCGGTCCAGCTTAAGCTTGTCTTTCTCAAAAACAATTTTGAGCTCCACCGCATCCTTTACTTCCTGGAGAATGCTTTTGTTCACTTCACCCACAATGAATTCAATGTAGTTTCTCAGCACCCTCTGAGCATTTTCAGCGTCCGGCGCGTTAAAACTTAGCGTCCAAGAAGAGTAAGGGGTTTCAGCCGTCTGTTTTGGATCCGCATTGTTCTGGGATTTGAATTTTTCAGAGACGTTAATAATGGCCTTGTGCAGCTCCGACGTATCCACTTCTTTATTTCTTAGCAGCACCTGCACGTATGGCGACGTTGAAAGAAAGCGTTCGCGCAGCGCCTGAGAATCGAATTTTTTCAGGAACATGTTAAATACGCTGGCGCTGTTAACTTTAGTCTCTACGCCCAGTACGCTCATGTTCACCATCGCCCGGCGCAGTTCGACCATCTGCTCATTCTCAGGTGCAGTGATGACGGCCTGGCTAGTCCACTTCTGGGGCAGAAGGAAACTAGCGATGACGCCACAAAGTGCAAAAATGAGCGTAATTCCAACGATCTGTTTGCGGGCTGCAAACAGCGTAGACAGCAGCGCCAGGAGGTCGATCTCCTCGTGGCTGGCGGGCTGGACTGGATAAATGAGAGCGCTCTCTAATTGTTGTGATTTCACTTCTATAGATGACATAACAAGCCGCTTAATGGTGTGGTGTGGTGAGAACAGGCCTATTTCGCCAGACGCGGAAAACCCTTACGCGTATGGCTGACGTAACAGGCAAAGTATCAGATGTTTTATAATGGAGAAATGCCGCATGTCTGTTCCTTGTGACGATCACTTTGACTGCTGAACAATGGTCGAAAAATACGCGTCTGAGCACCACCTCAACTACCTGCCGGGTGATGAAAGATCAGTAAAACTAAAAGTATTTTTTCGGGGAAATCCATTATTCCCAAGATAATTCTCAAACACAACTACCAGTTCTCGCACTATTAAATTTTTAAGAATCCAATGGATGACTTTTTCTTTTTTTCATGACGGCGGCAGGAAGAGGCTGAAATCACATCGGGAGTTAGGGGGAGTGAATGTTTAAAGGGGAGAACGTTGCGTAAAAAAGCCTCCCGATGAAGGGAGGCATAGAGCCTTCAAGGTCTTTATCGAGCCAGCCAGCCGCCGTCCACCGCGATGGTGTAGCCGTTGACGTAATCAGAAGCAGGTGAAGCCAGGAAGACAATTGGCCCCATCAGGTCGCTCGGCAACCCCCAACGGCCCGCCGGGATGCGGTCGAGGATTTCGCTGCTGCGCTGTTCATCGGCACGCAGCTGCTGGGTGTTATTAGTGGCCATGTAGCCCGGTGCAATAGCATTAACATTTATGCCGTGCTTCGCCCACTCGTTTGCCAGCAGACGGGTGACGCCCATGACCGCACTCTTAGAAGCGGTGTAGGAGGGCACCCGGATACCACCCTGGAAGGAGAGCATCGACGCAATATTGATGATTTTTCCGCCGTTGCCCTGGGCAATAAAGTGCTTCGCCGCCGCCTGAGCCATAAAGAAGACGCTTTTGATGTTCAGGTTCATGACGTCGTCCCAGTTTTGCTCGCTGAACTCAATGGCGTCTTCACGGCGAATCAGACCCGCATTGTTGACCAGGATGTCGATATGGCCAAACTCGGCAACGGCACGGTCCAGCAGCCCCGGAATACCGTCAATTTTACGCAGGTCAGTGGTCAGGCTGAGAAAACGGCGGCCCAGCGCCGTCACCTGCTCGATGGTGTCGGTCGGTTCAACAATATTAATACCCACAATATCGCAACCCGCCTGCGCAAGACCCAGCGCCATGCCCTGACCCAGACCCGTATCACAACCTGTGACAACAGCAACTTTACCCTCAAGGGAGAATGTATCCAGAATCATGTCGATTTCCTTTTTATTCGCGCCCGCATCAGGCAGGCACAGATGTTCAGTGCCGCCATACTAATCCTCTTGAAACGCCATTTCAATTATAAATAAAACGTTGTTTCATTTTTATTGGCAGAAGAGATCAAATTTGATACCGGGATCACGTCAGACCGGATTTAAGCCAGCAAAAAGCCCACCCCGGCAAACCGAAGGTGGGCTTTTCTGAGCGTATTAGTTTCTTCAGCTAATCGCGCTCGATGGCGAGAGCAACCCCCTGCCCGCCGCCGATACACAGCGTTGCCAGCCCTTTTTTCGCATCCCGTTTGACCATTTCATGCACCAACGAGACGAGGATCCGACAGCCGGACGCGCCGATCGGGTGGCCAAGCGCAATGGCTCCGCCGTTCACATTGACCTTGCGCTCATCCCACTCCAGCATCTTCCCTACCGAAAGCGCCTGCGCGGCAAACGCTTCATTCGCTTCGATTAAATCCAGCTCTTCCAGCGCCCAGCCTGCCCTTTCCAGGCAGCGGCGCGTGGCCGTGACGGGGGCGATCCCCATCAGCGCCGGATCGACGCCGACGCTGGCAAAGGCCCGGATGCGCGCCAGAACGGGCAGTCCCAGCTCTTCGGCTTTTGCGGCGCTCATCATTAAGACGGCCGCTGCGCCATCGTTTATAGAAGAGGCGTTGCCTGCCGTAACGCTGCCGGCACTATCAAACGCCGGGCTCAGCCGGGCCAGGGCCTCCGCACTGGCGTCCGTCCGGGGCTGCTCATCGGTATCCACCAGCACCGTCGCTCCCGGGCGCAGCTCTACAGGCACCGGTACGATTTCGTCTTTGAAGCGGCCCGCATCAATGGCAGCGCGAGCCTTCTGCTGCGAGGCCAGCGCGAACGCATCCTGCCGTTCACGGCTGATATCGTATTCGCGGGCGAGATTTTCTGCGGTGACGCCCATGTGGTAATCGTTAAACGCATCCCACAGTCCGTCGTGCACCAGGCTGTCGATAAGCTGGCTGTTGCCCAGCCCCGCGCCGGTACGGCTGTTGGCAAGAACATGCGGAGCGCGGCTCATGTTTTCCTGACCGCCCGCTATCACCACGTCCGCTTCGCCACACTGGATCGCCTGGGTAGCAAGATGCAGCGCTTTCAGGCCGGATCCGCAGACGTCATTAATGGTAATCGCCGACACGGACCACGGCAGGCCGCTATTAAGAGCTGTTTGTCGTGCAGGGTTTTGTCCGGCGCCGGCGGTTAATACCTGTCCCAGAATCACCTCGTCAACTTCCTGCTCGCTTACGCCGCTACGTTCAAGCAGGGCCTTTACTACAGCGCTCCCCAACTCTGCGGCGCTACGCGGAGAAAGCGCCCCCTGGAAGCAGCCAATGGGGGTGCGCGCCGCCCCAACAATCACCACATCTTTCATTGTCCGCTCCGCAAAATGCTAATAGGGTTTCAAGAGCGCATATCATGCGGCAACATTAATAGATTGTTAATGCCGGTTTTTGGGAATGGTTAGATGCAAAGCCGGGTGTAAGATGCAAATAGTCATTATATTCAACTTATTAAATTATTTATCTGCCGTTTCGCTGGGGAATATTTCTTCACAACCAGTGAAGGGCATCACAAATAAATAACAAGGAAAGCCGGATGAACCAGTACGTTCAGGAAACGATCGACGCCCATATTGCCATTGAAAACTGGCTGGGCGCGGGTAAAGGGGATTTAAAAGCGCTGCTTAACCGCTTCTCTCCAGCATTTTCTATGGTGACGCCGGGCGGGGCAAGGCTGGATTATTCAGCGCTTTGTGCCTTCTTTGAAGGGCAGCAAGGAGCCAGGCCCGGGCTAAAAATCGAGCTGGAAGAGATAAAAGTCGTGGCGGAGTGGTCTACCGGTGCGATCATAAGCTACAGCGAACAGCAAAGCCTGCCGGGATCTGAGCCTACGCTGCGTCATTCAACGGCAGTCTTTACCTCAGGGCTACTCTGGCTCCGGCTGCACGAGACGGCGGCTTAACCGGGTTCGATCCCCTCCTCGCGAAGGGAGCTTCTCTACTTCCGGCGAGTTTTCTTCTCCTGATACATCGCCTCGTCGGCGGCGCGCAGCGCCATATCCGGACTAACGTCGCCGGGATTTATCGCCACTGCGCCGATACTCGGGCCGCCGTATTTGATCGTCAATGAGTGCAGGCTATAGTCGCCGGTCAGCAGGGCGGCCAGCCGCGTTTTAAAAGCTCTGGCCGCATCCTGGGCGTCAGCGTAGTTTGTCGGCCCGGCTCCGGCAACGATAAACTCGTCCCCGCCAACCCGCCCCAGTATTTCATCGTAGCGCACGCCTGCTTTTAGCCGCTCGCCAACCGCGCACAGGAACTCATCCCCCGCGTCGTGACCGTAAACATCATTGATTTGCTTAAAATCATCCAGGTCGGCAAAGGCTACCAGCACATAGCGGGCGTCGAGTTTCGCTCGGGTAAAGAGCTGCGGAAGCTGGTCAAACACCGCGCGACGATTCGGCAGGCCCGTCAGATCGTCGGTATAGCTGGAAGTGGTCAGCGCAGCGTTGGCCTGCTGTAGTTTTTTCATCAGCTGCTCATTCTGGATCTGCTGGGCGATAAGCTGGGCAAATAGCTGGAGCACCTGCTCGCTGCGCTCGGACAGCTCGCGCTGCTCGGAGCTGGCGGCACAAAGCGTACCGTAAAGCGAGCCATCGGCCAGCCTCACGGGTGTGCTGACATAGGTGGTTATCCCCAGCACCTTCGCCGCCTCGGAATCGCCCCAGATACCCGCCACGTCGCAGGTATATCGCCGCCCTTCATCCAGCGCACGCTTGCACAACGTGTCGCCCCAAGGTACGGACAGCCCCTCCGGGATCTGCATGTGCCTGCTGTTACGGGAAAAAAGGATATGCTGCTGGCTGCCGTCCGGCTCCACGCGGGTCAGGTAGGTGGACTCCATGTTGGTCACCAGCTCAAGCATTTCCAGCAGCTGGCGGACAAGCCCCTCAAGCGTGTATTCAGATTCTAACGCGCTTGAAATGCGCTCAATAAGATTGTCAGACATTAAACGGGAACACCTTCATCCGGTAGCACAGGCAGGCAACAAGCCTCAGAGCTACGCTTTTAACATATATTTAGCCTGAATTCTGCCCCCCAGCTATGGCGTTAATCCGGAACATGGATGGGGTGGAGCATGACGCCCTTCCTCCTTTGGCGCTTCTGAACGTTGTTCTACGTTGAAACACTGCGCTGGAGGATATTTGCACTAATGCCCAATTTAGGGGGCAGATAAATAAAAAGGCCGATCTGACGATCGGCCTCTTAGCAGGTTAGCTATCAAAAAATTAAGCGCTGGCCACCGGCTTTTGCTCCGTCTTCACCTGCGCGTTTTCCAGCATACGACGCACCGGCACAATCAGAACTAACAGCACCGCCGCGCAGATCAGCAGCGCAACGGAACAGCGGGCGAAGAGATCCGGCAGCATGTCCAGCTGGTCGGCCTTAACGTGCCCGCCAATCAGGCCCGCCGCCAGGTTACCCAGCGCGCTGGCGCAGAACCACAGCCCCATCATCTGGCCGCGCATTCTTTCCGGGGCCAGCAGCGTCATGGTCGCAAGCCCAATCGGGCTCAGGCAAAGTTCGCCGAGCGTCAGCATCAGGATGCTTCCCACCAGCCAGAACGGCGATACGCCTGCCCCGCCGCTGTTCAGCACGTTCTGCGCGGCCAGCATCATGATCCCAAAGCCTGCGGCGGCACACAAAATGCCGATCACGAACTTGGTGATGCTGCTCAGACGCACGTTTTTCCGCGCCATTGCCGGCCATGCCCAGCTAAACACCGGCGCCAGCAGGATAATAAACAGGGCGTTAATCGACTGGAACCACACGGCTGGAATTTCAAAGTCGCCAATCATACGGTTGGTGTAGTCGTTGGCGAACAGGTTAAACGAGGTTGGCTTCTGTTCAAATGCTGACCAGAAGAATGCGGCTGAGACCAGCAGGATAAAGCACACCAGCAGCCTGGCGCGCTCTTTGCGGTTCAGCCCGGCAAACACAAACAGATAGATAAAATACAGGGCCACCGAGGCGGCAATCACATAGACCAGCACGCTGGCAACCGCCACGGGGTTAACCACAATCACGCCCTGTGCAATAAGCGTCACGATTACCGCCACGCCAACCGCCAGCGCCAGCAGCCAGGCCCCGACCCCGTTCTTCTTCGCCACCGGGTTGTTCCAGGTTGAATCCAGGCCGACCTCAGCGTCGTAGCGTTTCATCGCCGGGACGGCAAAGAGGCGGAAGATGACCAGCGCCACCAGCATCCCAATACCGCCGATGCCAAAGCCCCAGTGCCAGCCGTGAGTTTTTATCAGCCAGCCGGAAATCAGCGGCGCGATAAACGAACCCATGTTAATGCCCATATAAAACAGTGAGAAACCACCGTCGCGGCGCGCATCGCCTTTTTTGTACAGCGTCCCTACCATCACCGAAATACAGGTTTTGAAGAGGCCGGAGCCGAGAACGATAAACATCAGGCCGATGAAGAACAGGCTGTCGCCCAGCATGGCGGACAGCGCTATCGACAGATGGCCGAGGGCGATCAGTATCGAACCGTACCACACCGCACGCTGCTGGCCGAGCCAGTTATCCGCCAGCCAGCCGCCGGGAAGCGCTGCCAGATACATGCTGCCAGCGAAGATCCCGACGATGGCCGAGGCGTTTTCGCGCGCCAGCCCCATACCGCCGTCGTAAACGGTCGCCGCCATAAACAGGATCAGCAGCGGGCGAATGCCGTAGAACGAGAAACGCTCCCACATTTCGGTAAAGAACAGCGAGCCCAGAGGATAAGGATGGCCGAAGAAAGTTCGACCTTCGTTTTTATTAACAGAGGAATGCATAAAATCTCCAGCGAGGTAGGTCGTTGTGTCTGTAAGCAATGAAATATCCGGCGGCTGGGGGAAGATGCCGCTCTCTAACAGTCGCTCACGTATTATTTAACCATTTGATAACTGAACGGTGGTTTTGTCTAGTGCCAACCCGAACACTTTAAGTTGAAAAGTCGACAATCGTCTCTTTTTATAGATTTTCTGTCGGCTGCGCGGGGATAGACTTTGACATTATGCAGGAGGATCGCATCATGTCCCAAAAGATCCTGCGTCGGCGGTGGCAGGCCTCTCCTTATAAAACCGTAAACCCTCCAAAGTTAAGCGGTACAGTAAAGTTTAATCTCACCCCGATTTCTAAGTGATTGCTCGATCTTCGCTACCCATTTTTCAGGACAAGGGTAAACCCGGCTTTCGGTACTGATCCGGTTCGGAGATACGCGGCGGATTAACCGATGCAATGATTTAACATGCGCTATTCAACATGACCTGACTGTTTTTCCCGTTCGGAATTCAACATCATCGGCAATTTGTCGATAAGTCGCCTTATACATCCTTGGATCCTCTGGTTGATAACATTCACGCACGATGCCGTAGCTCAGTCGGTTGCGGAGGTAATTCCCCATCTTTAGCTGAGTGGAGTCAGTCCATCATCCGCATTCATGAGTCTGCCAAATAAGGGCAATCAGGGGTGCTAAATAATTAACGCTGACAACTCAGATATGATTGAACGGCAAACGTAACAGAGGGTGTAATCTTGAAGACAATCTTAAAAACGCTGGCCATCTGCGTAATGGCGGGTGGTTTGGTGGCTCAGTCGGTATACGCCGAGCCGCTGGTCATTCAGGAACAGGGAAGTTTTTCTGCTGGTGGCACCGTCATCACCGCACCAGGAACATTTGACGCGAAAAAGCCGCTGGATTCAGCTGGCCAAACCTATCATGGCGATCATGCCTCAGTGTTCTACCAAATTCCGGAAAATCCGCATAAATACCCTATCGTCATGCTGCACGGCGCAGGTCAGTTCTCCCGTACCTGGGAAAGTACTCCGGATGGTCGTGAAGGTTTCCAGAACATATTCCTGCGTCGTGGATTCTCAACCTATCTTGTCGATCAGCCACGCCGGGGCAGCGCCGGGCGCACGACGGTAGAAGGTACGGTTACGCCAAAACCAGATGAGCAGATGTGGTTCAACCAGTTCCGCGTTGGCGTGTGGCCAGAGTATTTTAAGGGCGTTCAATTCTCTCACGACAAAAAAGCACTGAATCAGTATTTCCGTCAGATGACCCCAAATACCGGGCCGTTTGATATCAATGGTATCTCTGATGCGATGTCCGCAGTAGTGGATAAATCCGGCCCGGCGATCCTCTTCACCCACTCTCAGGGGGGCGGACCAGGCTGGTATACGGCGATGAAAAACGACAAGGTCAAAGCCATTGTCGCCTTTGAGCCTGGAAGCAGCTTTGTCTTCCCGGAAAAAGAACTCCCTGCCCCTATGCGAAGTGCATTCGACACGCTGAAAGGTGAGCCTGTGCCAATGGAGCAGTTTATGGCACTGACCAAAATCCAGATTCTGATTATTTATGGCGATAACATACCGGATAAGCCTGTCGCCATGCCCGCGCAGGACAGCTGGCGCGTACGTCTGGCGATGGCTCGCGAGTGGCGTGACGTGACGTGGTGAATAAGCATGGCGGGGATGTGACGGTAACGCATCTGCCAGAAGTGGGAATCAAAGGGAATACCCACTTCCCGTTTTCTGACCTCAATAATGTGCAGATTGCTGATTTAGTGAGTAAATTCCTGAAAGAGAAAGATCTGCAATAGGAAGAGCCAGTATTGAGCCTTCACTAGTGAAGGCTCAATATAAACATCAGTTTTATCAAAAAATAAAATGAGAACGTGACGGTCTACTTTGAGCGAAAAGCGGAAGTTTGCTTTCAGGTAACCTAACCCGCATACCAGAGGATCGCTAAAAGAGAATGGTTCGTTTAAGGGGTATATTTACACCGACGTCGTCGGTGAGAATGAAAAGACATCCATAAAGACTAAAATCGTCATCAGATGCCTGGCATATGGAAATGTGTCACCTATCCGAATTTCTCTCTATGTCACTGAAGATCAAAAAAAGTCAAAGCAAGATTGAAAAACCGCGTATGCGGCTTTTCTTTAATGCAGAAGGGTAGAGAGATTTACGCCTTTCGGATCAACAGCAAAGAGGAGAGTTATGAGCAATAGGTCATTTGTTGGTATGTTGAATGAGGGTGATAAGCCCCGGAAGCTCTCTTTCTATGTCCTCCCTGCGCAGTACAGCTACTGCCATATTCCCCTTATCAACTACACTAATCAATCCTGTTTCACGTAGTACCTTAAAGTGATGTGAGCGTGTGGCACGCGTTACCGTCAACCCAAAAGTGGAACAATGGCGCTCAGCTCCCGGCTGGTCGGCCAGCAATTCACGCACGATCAACAGTCTCACCGGGTCAGCCAGCGCTTTGAAAACCTTAATAATATCAAGAGTATTTTGCTCCATAGTGCTCTCTTTTTTCATGGCAAATCCTAATTTGTAAGTTCATTACAACATTTTATTGACAAAACTCCTACATATCATCAATCTTAACGAACGTTAGATGGACATCTAACGTATCACGATGCCCATCATCAGTCGGCGAGTTTAGCCATATCTGACTGCGTCTGGTGGAGCTGTATTCATCCAAGAAAATTGATTGAGGTTACGGGATTTCCATGTCTTTTACTGAAAGTGCAGTCGATGAGTTGATCATCGAGACCGGTTCGTATAACTATCAAAGTACGATACCTAAGTCGTGTGTTCATCGTGCAGCGATAGGGGAGGTTTTTTTAACGGACATCAGGAAGATTAACGATAATAAATATATTACTGCTGGATACCTTCCCAAATCTCATATTTACTTTAATGACCTGAACTCTAACGTCACTGGCAAAAAAGTTTATGATGCAATTCTCCTCCTGGAGATATGTCGCCAGTCCTCTATTTACGTCACACACAATTTCTTTGATGTACCTTATAGTGCTAAGTTTGTATTTGATGATGCCGATTTCACATTACTGGAAAGCGAAATAGAGTATAAAGAAAGCTGTTCAAATGTCATCATCGAAGTCAACGTCATTGAACGTAAACACAGAAAAATGACATTGACCGGCCTTATATTCCAAATGGACATTTATGTGGACGGCAATCTTTGTGCACGGAAAGAGATGAATATTTCATGGATGGAAGTCCTTAAATGGAATCGCCTGCGTAGTAATAGGCCCCAAGAATGTTACAATACTATGATTCACCAACGGGCATCAGCTCTCTCTGTGGGCCGCCAGTTGCCGCTGAACGTCGTGATAAGCAATATCCAGTTGAACAAAGATACAGGTACTACGACGCTGGTCATTGATCAGAATCATCCCTCCATATTCGATCACCATCTGGATCATGTGCCTGGAATGTTATTAATAGAAGCCTTCAGGCAGACAGCAATAGTCACCATGCAGCACTATTTTGATACATTGAATGACCATCTGGTTATTAGTCGCTACAGAATTAACTTTCAACGCTTTTGTGAATTCAACCTCCCTGTGTACTGTCATATTGATGTTGGTAATATATTAAATACAAAAAATGAAGAGCACATCATTATTCCAATGATCATTTCTCAGGGCGATAATGTCATCTCGCAGGCTGAGCTAACTGTTACAAACAAAAAATAAGACGTAAGCATATCATATGAAAATAATCTGGTTTGATTTTGGCGGTGTGCTATCTCCGTCTATCCCTGAACTGTTCGATTCTTATTATGAAAAAACCGGCATCCCTGCGCAGTTGTTACATAAGGCAATGAAATCAGTTGCAGATGAAATGAATATGGATGTTCTGGCCCCTATCGAAATAGCAGCGATTACTGAGCAGGAATGGGGAACAAAACTTCGAAAACATCTGCAGACAATTGCACCAGAGATTGATTTATCAAAAGCCAGACTCGAGCACTTTGGTGAACAATGGTTTGATGGTATTAAGCCTAATCCTCACATGATCGCGTTATTCCATCAGGTCAGATCTTCCGGCCTGAAAGCCGGTATTCTCACCAATAATGTGGTGGAATGGGAAAGTCACTGGAAGCGCGTTGTGGGTATCACCGATCAGGCAGATATTATCATTGATTCCTGCAAGATTGGTTTCCGTAAGCCTCAGTCTGAAATTTTCGTTATTGCAGCCCGTGAGGCCGGCGTCCGGCCTGAAGAGTGCCTGCTGATTGATGATGTTGAGGATAACTGTTCAGCTGCAAATCAGATGGGCTGGAAGAGTGTCCACTTCCGCGAAAGCGCCAGTGTAGTGGCGCAAGTCAGTGACTTATTGCTGACAAGGGAGGGCGCGATGATATGACTCTCTTGACAATATGGCCATCAGTGACGGATATCCCGCATTACGACTGTACCCCAGGGTACGAAGTGCTGGTTCCGGCAACTTATCAACAGCCGGGTAAAATACGACTTCTCAGCGGACATGAAGCCTGGCATGTCATCAATTATCATGAGGTCAAAAAAATACTGACCAGCAATGCCTGCCTCCGGGCACCCTCCAACCTGCCTGATGCCCCCAGTATTTTACCGACCCTGACCCCAAAAGATTTACTGCTGAATCTTGATTTTCCCCATCATTCACGCATGAAGCGTTTTGTGGCAAAGGATTACAGTGCCAGTAGTCTGGCATGGCTTATTCCTCATACAAAAGATGCGATAGAAACACTTTGGCATCATGTCAAAGACTACCGGGAATTCGATTTATATCAGGAGGTGCTTGATCCACTGGCAGTGCAAATCAACTGTCTGTTACTGGGGATCCCTGTTGAAGAAAAAGATTATTTCCGTGTGTTGAGCGTAACGGTCCAAAAAGCCAGTGCACATAAGGTGGATGAACTTATCACCCGGTTTACGGAATTGTACGAATATCTTTTCGAACATGTCAGAGGTCTTCGCCCGCACAGTGAAGAGGGGATGATCGCACGATTTATGTCTATGCGGGACAGTTCATCGCCCCCATTGAGTGACGAAGAACTTACTGCACTTCTGCTCGGATCATTATTGGGTGGTGACCAGAATACGCTCACGGTAATGACCAAAATATTCTATGCCATGCTGTTCACTGGCAGCTTATGGAAACAGGTTGTTGCGTATCCAGATACGACAGAGCAGGTGGTGAATGAACTGATCCGCCTGACCAACCTCGGAACTGCATCAGCCTTCCCGCGTATTTGCTCAGAGCCGGTAGAACTGGCCAGCGTCTGCATCCCGGCCGGCGCGACAATTTATCCGGACGTCTATCTTGCTAACCGTGATCCTTCAGTTTATGCCGAACCACGGGTTATCGATCCTTTCCGCGATGGACCACGACATTTGCAGTTTGGGTATGGCATGCACCATTGCATGGGCCAGGAACTGGCAAAACTGGAAATTTGTGCTGCCATCCGGACGATTGCACAGCTTGCCCCTGATTTAAAATTGTCAGCTGAAATCCCGCCAGAAAATTATCAGTGGGATGAGGGGATCATCCTCCGGAGACCAGCCCAACTTCCGGTGTGTCTTACCGGTATTACAGAAAAGGTTAACTAATGCAAACCCAAGCTCTTGAAGCAAAATCTTCTTCAACCCTCACCCTGCTTTGCATTCTGATCGCGGTGTTTGTGGTTCCGACATCCATTTCAGGCACTGCCATAGCACTGCCCGCCATCAGCGCCAGTCTGCATCCACAAACGGCATCCCTGCAATGGGTCGTTAATGCATTTAACCTGACTTTTGCCAGTTTTACTCTGGCCTGGGGAGGACTGGCAGATGTCTTTGGCAGTAAGCGCACATTTGTTACCGGATGCATACTCTATTTCCTCGCCTCCGTGTTATCGTGGTGTGCCGGAAATATCTATGTTCTTGATGCGGCCCGTGCTCTGGCAGGTATTGGCGGCGCTGCAATATTTTCCTGTGGCAGCGCTATCCTGATCCAGACCTTCAGTGGTGTAAAACGCACACGCGCCTTTGCACTGTTCGGTACGACGGCCGGGCTGGGAATTACTTTTGGTCCGACGCTCTCTGGCTGGTTGCTGGGTATCGCTGGCTGGCGGGAAATTTTCCTCATCCATGCTCTTTCCCTGTTTGTCGTGCTGATCCTGAGTACTTCAGTTTCTGGTGCATCAAAGAAAATAGATAAGCTCACTTTCGATTTCTACGGTATCGTACTGTTTATTATTGCTTTATTCCTGATAATGAGTGGTATTACCCAAGGAGCTGAACTCGGCTGGACCAGCAACACCACAATTATCCAGTTGGGTCTGGGATGTAGTGTTTTCCTTGCATTCGTGGTCGCAGAGAAAAAAGCCGCCAGCCCGGTTATCAATTTTGCTCTGTTGGGAAATCAATTTTTCCTGTCTTTAATTCTGATCCCGGTAGTGGCAAGTTTCTGTTTTGTTACGCTGTTGACCTGGTTCCCGACCTGGCTGATTGCGGTTAAAAACCTCTCACCTGTGGAGTCGGGGCTGGTTATGTTAGCCCTGACTGCGCCGGTGCTTGTTTTACCAATAATCGCCGGCAAACTCGTAACCCGCGGCATTCCAGCCAGTTTCCTGCTGATCGTCAGCCTGTTCCTGTTTGTCGGCGGGCTGGGTCTCCTTTGGATCTTCAGTCATGATGTGATGCCACTGCCACGGATCCTGCTCTGTCTGTTGCTGGTCGGAGCCGGAATGGGGCTTTCTGCTGGCCTTGTTGACGGGATTGCCCTTAGCGCCGTTGAGCCTCAGGAAGTCGGACGAGCGGCAGGGATCCTTAATACGTTCAGACTGGGCAGTGAGGCTATCGCCGTAGCAGTCTACGGCTCGCTGATGTCAGGCAGTATTTCCCGCTTCCTTTCATCGCAACCGACACCAGAGGGTATGAACGCTAAGCAGTATCTTGCCGATGTGGTATCAGGCAGTACGCCTGCGGCAGTACGGGGGGACTGGTTTGAAAGCATCTATACCCTGGCTTTCACTCATACCCTGCAGGTAATGCTGATCATTGCTCTGATTATTTCACTCTCAGTGATATTCATGTTACAAAATCGTTCCGTTGGAGCAGACCATTAAATCAGTCCGATACGCTCCGCTCCAATGAGTCCTGAGAACATATGCTGCTTTCTGAGTAAGCCCGTCTGAATGACGGACTTACTCATCTACTTCACCTTGTCTCCCCGTTTCAGCCTCGCTCCCCACTCAAATTCCCGAACGTTATTCGTCACCCGGACTGCACCGACAGTAATGGCATGCACGGCGAGACCAGTTCCCCCAAATTAATGTAGTGCTCGCCTAGCAACGGCCGCTTTTGGCACGAAGCAGCTTGCCTTAATAAGTCAGGGCAACCTTTAGCCAAGAGTAAAAGTTAATCTAACTTTTCGTCGGAACCTCAGCATCAACCAATGTAAGCTCAGGGAAACTGATACACTCATGAAAATTCAGATCGGTTGATCGGAGTGAGTCCATATGGCTCGTAAATGTTTTTGAACTCTCACCGATTCATACAGCGCTTCAAGGCAAACCGGACTGACCGGCCTGTCAGAAATGCGATGTCAGCATCAGCGGATGTAATCTCCAGGCTTTACAGTCCCACCACAAAAGGTAAAGATGAGCTGATATGCGCAACGCAGCAGCGTCGAGAGCTGAAATCAGTAAAGCGTTGAAAGCAGTGCGTATTAAGATTGATCCTGTGTTCAGGCCCCTCATCCTGATGTCAGAAGAACAACATAGAGTGGTTGTGCGTTGACAAATAAGAAGAAAATTACCATCAGAGACGTCGCAGGGCTGGCCGGAGTATCCATCGGTGTAGTGTCACGGGTATTGAATCCCGGTACTGGTTCAGTATCTGAACGCACACGCCTTCGCGTTTGCGAAGCAATGCAAACGCTTAATTACACCCCTCAGAGTTCCGCCAGAGAATTAAAAACAAATCTGAATAATACTATTGGCTTAGTAGTGGCAGACATTGCCAATGACTTTTTTTCTGAGATATCAGATCTTATCGTACGGCGGGCCAGAGAACTGGATATGAATGTCATTCTTGTGACGACTCAGGAAGATCCGCTGCTTGAGCGTGAGAGTCTGCGGATGCTGATGCAAAAGCGGGTCAAAGCCATCATAGCCACGCCAACCAGTGCGAACAGTGATATCTGGCAATCCATCGGTGACATGGGTATTTCTGTTGTCTTTATTGACCGCTTTCTTGAAGACGTTAAGCATGCCAGCGTCATTGGTTTTAATAACCACGACTCTGCATGTGAAGCCACCCTTTATCTTGCCCGGCAGGGACACAAGCGTATAGCCTGGATCAGCGGCCCACTCAATACCTCAACATCTCTACAGCGGCTGAATGGCTATCAACAAGGTCTTAAAGAGAGCGGTTTAGCGTGGGATAAGCAATATACGGTGGTGAAGAATTTTCGCGACCCCCTCGCCAGCCAGGCACTGGATGAGCTGCTTGAGCTTGAGGTCCCCCCCACGGCAATCATTATTGGTAATACCTCAATTGCACCGGTCATCATGTCACGGATCCGCGAACTGAAGATTTCTGTTCCTGACGATTTATCGCTGATTGTTTATCATGACAGCCACTGGACCCGCCTACTGTCGCCTTCCATCAGCGTCATCAAGCACCCTCTCGAAACGCTGGCAGAAAAAGCAATTCAGAGCTTGTCTGGCGAACAACAGAACGTATTCGAATTAACAAGCGTACTAATAAAACGCGAGAGCGTCTCAACGATTAAATAGAGAGTCCATTCAGGCGCTGTATTTGCCGGATAATACCGCAATGATCTAAATCGCCATCACCCGCGGCAACCATCTGGCTGAACAAAATATTGACCTTATCAGTTAACGGCAATATCAAATCAAGCTGTTCCGCCAACGCCATGATATTTTTTGTATCTTTGAGCTGCCATGCCGCTGAACCGCGCGTAGAAAAGTCACTTTCTACCATGCGTTCACCGTGTTGTTGTAGCAAGGTGGAATCAGCAAACCCGCCCAACAGCGCCTCCCGGACCTTAATCGGATCGGCCCCGCCCCGCTGGGCAAATGTAAAGGCCTCTGACAATAAACATAACGTCCCGGCGACAATAATCTGGTTTGCAAGTTTGGTGAGCTGTCCTGAACCAACCTCCCCCACCCGGGTAACCTTACCAAGGTGAGCAAGCAGAGGACGAAGCCGATCGATACTTTGCTTCGCCCCTCCTGCCATCAATGACAACGTACCCTTCTCCGCGCCTTTCGTACCGCCAGACACGGGCATGTCCACATAATCAAGTTTTGCGCGTCGAGCCTGAAGTTGCTGTTCAACCACCTTCTCCGGGGTGAGCGTGCTCATCATGATAATGATCGAATGGTGAGCAATGAGTGACAATCTTGTCTCGGTGAAAATCACCTCGTCGCAGGCATCGGCATCACTCAGAAGACAAATGATAACGTTGTTCCCGGACAATAACTTTTCGACTGAATCGACACATTTGACACCAAAGGCTTCCAGACCGAGCGCTTTATCCTTTGTCCGGTTCCACGCCTCAACCCGACAACCAACTGCAGCCAGACGACGCGCTACCGCTTGCCCCAGTAACCCCGTCCCGATCAAACCTACTCGTGTAGTGGTATCCATAAATATTTCCTGAATAACCCGCGACGACGCTTGCCGCCGCGGCAAAGTTAACGTCTATAAACCCGAGAGGCTTACCATTTGTTTACGCAATTCGACGATATCCAGATTATTTTCAAATTTGACATCGGAGAAGCGTATCGCTTTGTCTTTGGCGACATCTTTGACCAGCTTGACGTGATGCGCCAGCCCCATTGGCAACAGGTCCTGATCCACGCTGATAGTGGCTGGTAGCGCATTCGCCCAGACGGTAAAGCCACCTTCACCATCCAGCATTTCCCCTGCCTTGAGATCGCGTTTTGCCGTTGCCACCGCATCTCCCCTGAAGCTCAATGCTGAACCTGTGGCTTCATTACGCAGCACGGCAGAGAGAATGCTGATGCTGGTTTCCAGTCCAATCAAATGGAAAGGACGCCACATTGAGGCGTACCAGCCGCTGGGATCGGTGAGCAGCCCATATTGCTTGAAGCAGGCTCGGCTATACTCATCGCGGGCCTTAAAGGTGACAAAAACACCGTAACGAATATTATTGAGCACTTCACGGCCATCTGGCTCTTGGCTTGCTGCAATATCCACCAGGCCACTCCGGCTCAGTCGCCCGCCATCCGCCTCGGGGGAGAATACGCGGGCCAGGTCATGCACCCCTGCGGGAGGAAAAGCCAGCCCATTATCAGGACAATCCAGCCCTGTTGCGTTGGCCACAGCGGCCATTTCAATCGCCGCTTTGGTACCATCGGTGAAAGAGTTGTACATTTTAGGATTAAAGTCGCCTGCAGCGACCTCTTCTTCTGACCAGCCAAAAAATCCCCAAACGGTATCTGGCGTCGAGTAACGGTAACGAGGCTCAAAATTCATCCCTTTACCAGCGGCAACAATTTCAAACCCGCAGGCACGAGCCCAGTCCACCAGTTCACAAATAATTGCGGGCTGATCGCCGTATGCCATACTGTAGATCACACCTTGTTGCCGTGCCCGTTCAGCGATTAGCGGCCCGCACAAAACATCAGCCTCTACATTCACCATGATCACATGTTTGCCATGTTCAACAGCGTGCAGCGCATGGCGAGTTCCAGCCAGTGGATGCCCCGTTGCCTCAACTATGCAATCAATCTGCTCACAGCGGAATAACAGCTCCGCATCCTCCACCACACAGGTCGATCCATCCCGTAAGGCAATGTCGATATTTTCAGCGCGGTATTGCGTTTCATGCCAGCCGACGCGAGCCAACGCGTGGCGGGCTTTATTCACATCGAGATCGGCAACGGCCACCACCTGCAATCCTTCCAGATGACGCAACTGGGCAAGTACCATAGATCCAAATTTTCCGGCGCCGATGATGCCGACCCGAATCGGCTGCGCAGAACCTGATTTCACGGCACAAGCGCGCTCATTTAACAATGCTGCTAAATTCATTTTTTACTCCTTGATAGGATGTTTAAGGTGTCGACATTAACGCCAGCCAGCAACCTGACGGCGACTTTTACTCAGGAGATAAATCAGTAACGGTGAAAAAAGCACAAGTATCGATAACAGGTAGAGACCGTTCTGTGATTTACCGGTAAGGGAAATGGTGAGTCCGACCAGGAAGGGGCCAAAAAAGCCGCCAATATTGCCGATAGAGTTGATTAGTGCCAGGCCACCGGCTGACCCCTGGTTCGTGAGGAAAGAGGCGGGTAAGGTATAGAATGTCGGCACACAGGCAAGCATGCCGACGGTAGAAAGCGTCAGCCCCAGCATAGATATTACTGGCGAGTCGCTGATGGCCGCGACCACAAACCCGACGGAAAACAGTATTGAAGGGAGGATAAAGTGCCAGGTCCGTTCATTCATTTTATCGGAATGGTTTGACCACCAGCACATAGCGACAGCGCCAACGATGTAGGGAATGGTACCCAGCAGACCAACCACAGTATCTGAATAGTCAAAGCGTTTAATAAACTGCGGCATCCAGAAGCCAAGGCCGGTCAGTCCAATGACCGTGAAGAAGTAAGCAAGCCCCAGGGTCCAGACGCGGCGATCTTTAAACATCGCTTTCAGGCCTGAGTGACCCACCGTCAGCGTATCCCGCTGTTCTTTTTCCATCAGTTTCTGATAAGCATCGCGCTCCTCAGGACTCAGCCATGAGGCACTGGCTGGTGTATCAGTGAGGTAAAGAAATACCGCGACCGACAGGATAATCGGCGGAAAGCCTTCAATCAAAAAGAGCCATTGCCAGCTTTCCAGGCCGCCCACCTGATGAAAATTATCAAGAATGTAGCCTGAAATCGGATTGGCGATGATGGCCGCCAGAGGAACACCTAAATAGTAAATGGAGAAAACCCGAGCCAGTTCTTTCCTGGGGAACCAAGTGGTCAGATAGAAAACGATGCCCGGAGCAAGACCCGCTTCCGCCACGCCTAATAAAAACCGCAAGATACTGAGACTAACAGCCCCCTGTGCGAACGCCATGGCCATGGAAATCACGCCCCAGGTAATCATTATGCGGGCTAACCAAAACCGTGCGCCATAACGAGCCAGTAAGACGTTGCTGGGCACCTCAAACAAAATATAACCAAATGAGAAGATGCCGACGGCAAACCCGAATTGTTGCGGCGTTAAACCCAGGAACTGGTTCATGGTTAACGCCGCCATGCCGATATTCGAACGATCAATGAACGCCAGCAGATACATCATCAATATCAAAGGCATTAAACGCCAGCGCGCTTTAGATATTGCCCTGCTTTCCAGAGGCGAGATATCAGCATGCTGAGGTATCGGCATTACGCCAGCATCAGTGCCGGCAAGTGTATGGTTGTACTCTTCTACATGTTTCATGATGAATCCCAGCCGTGTTGTAACTACCGGAAATATCACGGAAAATACATTAATACCGCGATGTGCCTTAAAAAGTAAAACGTTTTACTTTTTATCGAGTCTTGCGACAAACAACCCGACCGTCAAGTTTTTTGTAAGCGGCAAGTTAATGAAATGTGATGAATGCAACAAGTAACAGGAGTGTGACTTAAATGTCAGTTTTGAGTACGGCGTGGACTGAAAGCATGATCATAAGGTCCGCTGCGAGCTAGAAGCGGACATTGCTAACAGCCTTCTGTGTGAATTATCAGGGAGCAGGTCACAAGCTATGAGCGTTAGTCGTTCCTGAAATCACACGGTCTGGAGGATAGTATGAGTGGTCGCGGTAACTGTCACGATAATGCGGTTGCAGAAAGGTTATTCTAGTTGCTGAAACGTGAGCGGATAAAGAAAAAGATCTACGGAACATGGGAAGAAGCCCGTAGCGATATTTTTGATTGGCCGGTGACCGATATATGGAAACATATCCGTCTCAAAGGTTCTCATCATCTCTTCACGATAGGAGACAGGCCAACGATCATAGCGATCGTTGATACCACTCCCGAGTGATAGCCTCAAACGAATTTTCAGCGTCCTGTAGACAACTAAGTTTCTCAATTTTCTGCTCAAGATAAGGATCGTTGCCAGCCGCGAATGTACTTTTTGTATCCTCACACTACTTCTGGCTTCAACTAAAGAAACATCGGGGTAAATGCCAATAGCGAGCAGTTTCTTTTAACCTGGCGAACGGTATTTGAGACGCCAGTATCTTTTACCGTTGGGATTAACCAGCAGATAAAGGCCACCACCATCGGCTAGTTTTTAGGGCTTCTCTTTAGGTTTAGCAGTTTCAACCTGACGAGCAGTCAGCTTCATTGGGAGTACCTCTCTGAGAGGTACAATTATACCCCCATCCATACTCCCACATTAAGCTTGACCCTGAGGCAATACAATTGAGTTCAATTGACTAATAGAATGCTATAACTGCTGATTTATCAAGGGAAATTGAGTTTGGTAGACTTCAGAGGAGTTGAGTTTGGAGCGGGTGAAGGGAATCGAACAAATCGAACCCAAAAGCGCGGGACAGCAGATCAGATACCGATATCGTACTTAACATAGGTAATTGATAGCGTGATTGTAATAGGTAAAAAAGATGGCGATCAAGGGCCAGGAGTATCTTTATTTAAGAAAAGATGGGATCTGGATGTTTCAGATCTTCGTTCCAAGGTATATGCGGCATCTGTTCAACGATAAACGCCTCTACAACCGTAGTACGGGAACACGCGATATCACCACCGCACGACATTTCAGGAATCACCTTCTGGTAGAGTTCAACAACCTGAAAGACCAGTACAAGCCGGATACGGAAGACAGACGCATACAAAATGCGATCAACTCGCTGCACTCTGAAATCAAGAAGAACAAAAACCGCCCGAAACTAGATGAACAATCCCGTTCTATTCCCCATTTGTGCCTATTACGGGATGAGTACGCCACGGCATACAAGGATCGGCGTTCACTCTCCACCCTCAGTAAATCAGCCAGGGCTGTAGAAGTGTTCTTGAAGAGTATCGGGAAGGTAGACATTACGATTGATAAGATCGGGAAACGGCTTGCTGCTGATTTCATTGAAGACCAACAGAAACGCAACGTAGCAGGGCAAACCTTGCAAAATTGGCTCACCTGCTTGGGGAGTTTGTACGAGTTTGCAAAGCGTCGTTATGACGGTATAGCGTCAGATAACCCGTTTCACGGTCATCAGCTCGAAGCACGGCGCACTATTCAAAATTATCAGCCGTTTGAATGGGATCAGCTAACCGCTTTGCTCAAAGCAGCAGACGACGAATTACGCGATGTGATCTTGATAGGGTTGTTTTCTGGTGCAAGGCTCGACGAAATCGCCAGCTTGAAGAAAGAAGAGATCGTAATGGTCGAAGGTATCCGCTGTTTTTATATCAGCAAAAGTAAAACTAAGGCAGGGGTGCGTTATGTGCCGATCCACAGCCTGTTAATGGGGATTGTTGATAAGCATCTAAGCCACAGTTACGGCGAATACCTATTCCCACACGCTAACAAGATTAACCGTAAAGACGGCAAGAAAGGGCCGTTCTACTCTCAAGCGTTCACGAGACTACGTAATCAAGCGCTGCCAGCCGCTACAGACCGTCAATGCTTCCACAGCTTACGAGGCCACTTTATAACGTGCCTGGATCGCGCTGGCGTACGTGAGCAAAGAATTGCAGAAATTGTGGGCCACTCAGCCCAGGCGAAGACAGAAAGCCTTAAAACGTACTCGCAAGGTGCAGGGATGAAAGAACTGTCTGGATATGTAGAAATGGTGGACTATCCAGAAATCATCTTGCCTTAAACGAGAAAGTAGCCTCCTGGCGAAGTTACAAAATATGTCTAAGATAGAATTGGACAATCAAAACAGGCGAATAATAATGAAAATATTATATACTGCAATGCTCTTAGGTTTTTGCATCTCGACTGCTAATGCGCAAGTTACGTGCAGAACCGATAACTACGGCACAGAACGTTGTTCGGGAACTGATTCAGGTGGTCAACGTGTAAACACGACCAGTCAAACAGATTCTTATGGAACAACTCGCACGACTGGCTCCGCTGGCGGTAGAGATGTGCGTGAAACTTGCCGCACAGACGCATATGGAACTACCCGCTGTAACTGACCCCCAAAACGAAAAAGGGGCGTTAAGCCCCTCATTTATCAAACGCTGTAGTTACAGTGTCGGCTTGCGGCCTATTCGACGTTTCTACTTTAGTTTTCACCGTGCCGCCTGTGCTTTTGTTAGACTGCGTTTTAGTAGCGATAACGTTCACCGTGCCACTTTTAACAAGCCGTATTTGTTCGAAATCTAGATCGAATTGCATTGCAAATTCTGTTTTATAGTCGTAGCTGATACCTGTTAAAATAACATTCTCAAAAACTCGATGTTCTGTTATTAACGTTATCGGCTGACGTTTGTCAAATATCTGATCTAAGTACTCAATCGCCTGTGAAATACGAGTGCCATTTACACCTGCACTGAATAATAGATCCTTCTTCATTCTAACAGGTGTTTCTGTAATTATGCCTGAGAGTTTGAATGAATTGTTCTTTATTTGAACGTGATCCGATACATCACCGCCGCTTTCTACAGGGTAGCTTGTTACTTCTGCCTGCCGTCTAACATTCGTATCTGTAACAGCATCAAATACGATTGCTTGATAGTTTTGAATATACGAATCACTCGAACTATTATAAACAGATGCAAGGATAGTAAATCCATTTTCTGATTTAGTTTTTGATGTGGTTGTATTCGTGTTTGTAGTGGTATTTATATTTTCCAACATAGCTCCTTATAAATAAGGCGGGATTAACCGCCTGTTGAACTCTGACCAGAGGTGACAGCTAATACAACACGCTGATTATTTTCACTGATACGCTGATCTACAGTGGCGTTTAACATATTGCCAAAGGACGGATCGGGCTGAATATTCAGAGTGATCATTCCTTCCGGTAGATTGTTCTGCAAAATAACAGGCTGTAGCGGCGCTGCTGGCTGTTGTGGGGCGTACGATTGCTTGAGCATACTCACAGGGCTGTACGTGTCGCCTAGCGGCTGGGAGAAGCTGCTTACGTCTTTAGCATCGCCTGTGCCGTTCCACCATTCACGGATATCATCAAACATATTATGCTCGTGTGTGCCATCCTGGCGCGGTTGGCTGGCCCCGTAGCTATTCGCTGTAGCATTATCGCCAAGTTGTGCAGGTGCGGAGGTCGTGCCGTAGTGCTGGCTAACAGCCTCTTTAGTGGTGTTGTCACCATTCAAGAAGTTCAGCTTTTTAGTGATCCAATTGGTCAGTTTCATCAGCCCTTCAACCACATCACCAGCGGCTTTCCCCATTCCCTCGAAGAAGGGTAACGCCTCCTGCATCGCTTCCTTAAACTCTTTAACCGTCGCAGGGTCGAGAGATTCCATAAACCCCTCGAAAAATTTCAACTTCTGGCTGTCTGTGAGAACGTCCATCTCCTGATTGAATTTGCGGTAGTTGATAAGTTGCTGCTGCTGTTCTTCGTCCAGCCACTGACCGTTACGTTTAAGCACCTCTGCCTGATCTGTGATCGCTTTCCCGCCATTCATAAAGGCTTTAGCGTAAAGCCCGAGATCGTCCCCGAGGTCTTCAAGATTGTGCAAAATTTCTTGTTCGCTCAATCCTTTAGATTGCATTGTGTTGGTATATGAAGAGACAAAACCAAACGGATTTTTAGCCCATTCTTTAAGCTGTTCAGGCGTGTACCCCATATTCAAAGCGGTGTTAATGCCTGTTGGTGCTCCTGTCCATTCACCTTGTTTATTACGTTTCGCATTCAACGTACCGTCTGCGAGCTTTTCGGCCACATCTTTTGCTACATCGAGGTTTTTTCTGGCTCCCTGCGTACCGATACCGGAATCAATACCGTTAGCCTGTGCAAACTGACCTAACGATGACAAAACGTTATAATCCACCCCGCCCAGCTTTGCCCTTGCGACGATTTCCGAGCGTTCTTCCTGGTCAGAGATAGTCCCTTTTCCCCAATTGTAGGCAGCGCCAGCGGCAAGCCCTACCCCAGCCCCAGCTAATACAGTGCCACCCATCCCAGCGAAGCCACCCCCGATCAGCCCATTGCCGCCAGAAGCCGCTTTAGGGCTGCTATGTCCAGAAGCCGCTTTACGCTGCGCGTTCATACGTCTGTAGCTTTGCTGTAAGCGTTTAATCTCGCTGTTTTGACGCTGTAGGCTGATCGTACCTGCTGCATAGGCCTTAGTGATTTTGCTTGCAGCAAGAGCCGCTTGTGTTAGCTCAACATTGGTAAGGTGCTGCATACTTTTGAAGCTTGAAGCGACATCCAAAAGTTTTAGCTCTGCCCGTTCACGGCGCACCGCTGCTTTTTGCGCCTCTTTCGCTGCCTGACGCTCTACACGAAGCGCGGCCTTAGCTGCCCTTTCCTTTTCTCGTTCATCGTTGCTACGAGGCTTAGAAGCCGCTTTGGTGGCTTTCTGCGTTTGCTGCTGCGCCTGTCGCATTTGATCCTTAAATCGTTTGAAATTTAGCTTTGGCGTTTGAAGAGAAGAGAACGCTTTTTGTAAATTCGTCACACTATCCTTAGCTTCTTTAACACTATTTTGATCAACGACGAATGTCACCGTATTACGGATTTCAGATGTATTAATAACTAATCCACCGCTCATTACGCCCCCTTCTTAATAAAATGAAATAGCGCTTTTTCGACACTCTCGCCTCTCTGAATACGTTTACTCACACCTTGATAGCTAATTTCAAGCATTCTGCAACATTGTTTAAGGTTGATTATATCTGTTGCACTATCGCCTGTTAGATTAAAATGAAAGTCTCTGTCGTTACTTTGCAGTATAATTTGCATACTTACTCCTTTGAAAATAAAAAAAGGGCAAGGGCTGGCGCATTTGCTTTGCGTGATCCAGTTCCCTACGCCCTGTTTAAACTGTCTGATTATTTTATAGCGGTTCAGAATCCCGCTTGCGCATTAAGCTGATTTAATGTGCACTGAGAAGCCCAACCCGTGATTCACGCTTAGTGCAGAGTTTTCAGAGATCACATTAACAACATTTCCGCGCGTCTCTTCGTATGACCAAGAATAAACCTCTTGCGGAGCAGCGTTTAATAACTCAAACGTTGAAGAAGCAGCCCCGTAAATGTTCTGGTAAATACCTGATCCAGCTTGGAATTTCGCGATAGCGATAGCATCAGCATCACCCATTTGTGCTAAGAGCAGTGCATCCGTCACTTTCACTACATCGACGTTAGAGCCGGGGATTGAGAACGTGCTCACGCCTGGCAGGAGGTCACGACGCTGGAACACTACGTTCCCTTCGTCCAGTGGGCTGACATAGCGGAAAGCCGCTTCCATTGCAGGGCTGAAACGCAGATCGCTATAGAAGCCACCTTTCGCAAATACAATGATTCTTTCCACTGCCGCCGCCTGGCTTTGTGCCGCTTCGGTGATCTGGCTCACCATATCGTCAATGGCACGTAGAGCGCTGCTGTCTGTAGCAGACAGATCAAGCGTGGTGTTCATTGGCGCTACGCCGAACAGGTCGCCAAAGTCGATCAGCACATCATCAGTTTTCGGAGTGTTCACCGTTCCACTGAATAGGCTACGTGCAAGATAACTCTCACGAGTGCGCATAAACGCTACAGCGTGTTTGCTCATATAGTCGCTGTAAATGTCGGTGAGCGTCTCTTGTACGTCCGATCCTGGTTTACGCTTACCTTGAATATCCGCAGGAGTGATCAGATCTTCACGTAGGAAATACGGAAGCTCGATAAGCCATTCTTTCCCGTTCTGCCGTGCAGTTACGTTATGTTCACTGCTGAAACGTGCGGTAGGCTGGTTGAATAAGCTGGTGTTGTCTTCAATCAGGCGGCTAACGCTCACCTTATGAGAAGTAACTCCGTCCTCATCGAACAAACCCAGGGAGGCAAGCAGGAAGTTACGTGTAGGAGTGACGTTAAATAGTGGACTCAGATCCACATAGTTTTGACCAATAATCATTATTACTGTCCTTGTATTAAGAAGTGAGGAATTCGCGCATCTGGAAGCCTTGAGCAGCCAGGGCAGCTACAGCGGCATCGTGATCAGCGGCGTTGAGGTTGTCGGATTTGATGCACACGAGAGAACCACGCGCAGGGCTTCGTAGAACGTTCACAGGCTTGTTTGTTCCTGCTGTTACGAAGTCACTCACCACTACAAAGGCATCAGCGCCGGAGGCGTAGAGAGCGCCCGTGCTATCAAGCACATCGCCGCATTCAACATCAGCAGGGAGAGAGGCGAAAACTTTCGCTTCTACAGCGGCAAAAGTGTCAGTGGCGTAGCTCACTACGTCAGTGAAACTCTTACGCACTGGGAATAATTCGGTAATTTCTAAAATCATAGGTTTTTTATTTCCTTAGCTTTGTTATTAATTAAATCCTGTACAGTAATTACAGGCTGTTCGTCCTTGAAATATTTCTTTGTAAGCTCTTCGATGTGTTCAATACTCACCCCTGCATAATGTGCAACGGCTTTAATAAGTTCTGGTGACGCTTCGATCACATCGGATTTGTATTTCAGGATTTTACTTTTATCATTTGTTAAAAACATTGTGTGTTCCTGTAGTTTAAAATGGACACGACAGGCAAAAAGAAGCGGCATTGCTGCCGCTCTTCGAGGAACTCAATAATAAAGGATTGAGCGAAAACAACATTTATGGAGGAGGAAGTTTTCGATAAATACTCTATAAAAAGAAATAGCCCCACCTGCCCGATGGGGTACTATTATTATGGCGGTTACTGGAATAACCATCTGTACAATAGGATTTATACATTTATACATACCAGCTATTATCTGGTACTAATGGTTCATTCTAAATTGGCTCATCCCTCGGCGGGCTGATGAATGTACTGCTAACACTGGTTAGCCACGTATAATAAAAACCCTCTTTCTACAATTCTCTATTTAAATACAAAGGAGAGGGGCAAACGCCAAGCAATAACGTAAGCCCCACCGCTTTGGAAATACACCAATATGAAAATTAATAACAACACCAGGGAAGAGAGTTGTAGGAAGAAGGTTTCTATACCATATAATATTAGAATAACATTAAAAGCACGATTTGTCAAGCAAAATAGACATTTGTCATTGACTTTTTTATTTTAGTATGATTTCTCCCTTTTCAAATTCTAACAAGTCTTCAAGAAAGCCTTTCAAATCATCAGATTGAAATTTCAGGTCTAAAGCGTAGTCCTCAAGCCTCGCCAGAATGCGCCGTGCTTCTTCCTCGGATAATGTACTCAATGGGCTATTCATAACTTTCTCTGTAGCGCTGTAGATGGCTGTTAGCGCGTCGTGGGAGCGTTCAAGCTGCCGCACCACTTCCATTACGGTAGCGCCGCAACAGTCGCCGATTGCAGCGTTTATTGCCCTTGTCGTTGGTAGAAGATGATACTCTTCGTATGCATCACATAGTTCTAAAATACCGTTATATGTATTACTGCCATTCATCATTTTTTATCCTTGTAATTTAATTAGTGTACGTTTGGCTGCTGCCACGGCTGCGTTATATGGCGCTGCGTTCTCCTCAAGGGTGCTTAGGATTTCGTTAATACGTTCGATAGCTTTTTCATTATTAATCGCTGCCCCCTGCTCAAGCGCTGCCAGCTCTGCTAATAGGCTGCTTATCCAGGCTATACGGCGTTGCTGGCTCTTATGTTGGTGTTGAAAATTTGTCATTTATTGTTATTCCTTATTATTGTTAAGAAGTTCTTCTATAATAAACGGGGTATCATCACCCGTAAGGTTGCTTATTCCGTTCACCTGGAGAATACCCAGATATTGCAAATAACATTCACACCCTAAAGCCTCCCATTTACGAGGCTCTCCGATAAACCGCGTTTCCCGCTTGCCACGAGGTTTATAGTAAAGCCCTGGAGTGCTTTCTATTATCTCGATCATTTCATCTGTGGGAGATTCAGGAGGGAGGATTATTATTTCAGCGTGGTAGCCTGACGGCGTGGATTGCTTTTCTTTCTGCCTAGCTCGTATTTTTCTAAACTCTCTACCACTTTTTAAACTTTTTGCTTTTTTCATTTAGCCCCTTTACATAAAGGGACACATCATTCCAACTCGCCACTGTGATTGCCATTACTGCGTAAAGATTCAATGTTTCGATAAAACTCATATGATGTTCCCTTGATTGTATATTTATAAATTGCTGTAGATTTCTATTTAGATTTAGAAATTAGAATAGAAAAACTCGACATTCTCACGTTCTATGCTTAATAGATTAAATGATAAATAGCTGCTTTCATCATCAATCGTGATAATATTAATATTACTCAATGCTCGAAGCCAGAATTTAATTCCGTGAAGAGATACGCCGGATTTATCAGAAATATCGCCGTAACTAATGTTGGTTTGATTGGAAGTCCAGAACCACTCTAAAGCTCTATATACTGCCTTTCCTGCATCGTTGATTTGTATTCTGTTAGTGTTGTTCAGTTGAATATATTGGATCAATGTTCCTCCTGTTAAAATGGTATTGGGTCGAATACTTTATAGTATTCTGGGTAATGCTCTTCGAAATAACCTTCAATCCCTGGCGGTAGTTTGAAATTTAACTCTATAGCAACTGTTGAGGCATATTCTATAAAGTTCTCCATACCCTTATTACCGGTAAGATCAAAAGATGACGCTATCCAATCAGAAATTTTACGCAACTCACGATTATCATAAATAATCGGCATAGGTGAAGCTGTATAAGGTTCTGTGGCCTTTTCAGGCTCTGGGGCTTGCTTAGGTATTACTATTTCCTGCACATCGTCAGAAGCTGCTACAGGCTCTTCTGTTGAGATATTTACACCAGGCACATCTAATACAGTATATTCGTTAGAAGTTGCAAAGCGGTTTATCTTTTCAATCAAACCCATCTCTACCAATTTCTTAATTCTCTCTTCCGCTGCTCTGGGAGTTATACCAAATACACTACCTATTTTTGCATAAGAAGGAAAAGCGCGTTCCCATCCCTTTAAATAGCAATATAGATTTTTTAGTCCATCGTTAAACTTATGCCCGTTAACGTGGCTTATTTTCAGAATCCACATAGGGACTCTGACAAATTGATCATTTTCATTTGTCATTAATTTTCCTTATTTATTAAATCACGCTCAAAGCGCTACTAAAGTGATTGGAAGCTATTCCAGGTCACTTACCTTTATTTGATTTGATTGTCTCCGCTCCGGCTGCCAGAATTTCTAACATCAATTCGTTGACGGGTATTTGTCGCTTCTTAGACTCAACAAAAAGCACCTTGAAAATTGCAGGATCAACGTGTAGGTAAGTTCGTGGAATAGATTGTTTGGTTTCGCTCATATGGTTTTCTCCTTCTGTGGTTTATTCGTTGGTGCTGGTTTCAGCCTGTTCAGCTTTCCAATTATCGTAAAGCTCGATCCCTTTACGTAATCGTTCAGTGTGTTCTAAATATCCTTGTCGCTGTGCTGCTGCTCGTTGGCTGTTAATTGCATTGCGTGTCACGCTCCCGGCTTTCAAGGCCTCGAAGACGATCTCTGAATTGAAATACTTAATTTTGGTTCTCCTTACGTTAGATACACGGAAACACCATCCAGGGAGAACGTTATTAACGTTGCCTGATAGTGCGGTGTAATTTGGATTTTGTGGTTAGGCTGGATGCCTTATTAGGAGAGATTTAAATGTTTTAATTCTCCTATAAGATTCATCTTACAGGATATCGCCTCAAATGTCAAGTGGTATTTTAAATAATTTATCCCTTATCGGAGTTTATCACAACCCAACACTTCAAGTCAACCTCCTGCACTATTAATACAAACGCCTGAGACGCGTTCTAACAGCTTCAAATATATAAGGGATGCATCTGCATTCCCTACACTCTTACAACAGCTTACAGCACGTCCAGTGCGCTATAATCTCGCCCTCTGGCATTTACTCCCAACCCCAAGAAAATATTGCACGAGAATAACTGTAAGTTGTTCGAGAGTAATGTTTGATTGGCTAGGTTGCTGGATGAGCTGGAACCCTTGCACGGTGAACAGTGAAGCCTTAGCCCTGACTTACTGAAACTGAATGAATAACCGTAGGTTGATGAATGAAGGTTGAAGTTAGTCAGACTTAGCATATAAACGAATGAACGTTAGTGAGATCGGATAGATGGTTAGTCATATTGCGCACAGCGCCAAGATAATATACGCCGTAGGCGTAATATTGCTTGTGCCTGACTCACGTCAAGGCCAAAGCCTGGCACAGTAAAGTAAGAGAGAGAACGCTGTGCTGTGTTATGCGGTACGGGGTCGAACCGTCAGCCCGTCAAGGGTGGCGTAGGTGAGATTTCCCGTAGAGTACCGCAAGGACAACAGCAAATAATAATATCTTTAAAAGATGATCTAATAAGTAATTTAATAATAGTCTAATAGATGATCTAATAGTTAACAGTTTTCTGTTACCCCCTCCCCCAAAATTCTGTGGGGGGGGTATAACAAAACTCTGTAGGGGGGGTAACAAAATTCTGTGGGGGGTGTGTCGTCATAATTCGTTATGTCACTCTGACCTACCCCCCATTATTATGAAACGTTACTCCAAATAACGCTCATAACATCATCGATAGATAAAGCACCACTTAATAACCATTTAAACATACATAAATAACGGGTAATTCGTCGTGCTAATTGTGCTTCTTCGTGCAAATGTTAACTTTCAAAGTATGCCAATCTCTTTACCTCACTTTCAACAAATCGTTATATAGCAATGGTTACAGCGATTATTGCCCACAATGAACACTTTGTATCTTTGAATGAATGCTGAACGAGTTTACTTGTTTTCGAAAGTTTGAACGTGCCAAAACTGAAACAGCTTTTCATTTAATGCGAATGGTTATCATTTGCCCTTACACCATCACCTCAATAAGACATTTCATCCTTTTGTCCTATCGTTTCACCATCAAAAACAATAGGTTATAAATACCCTCGATTTATTGACTCATTTTCACATCATTATTCACCATCTATGCAAGGTTTATGCAGACTCATGGCAATATGCAAACGTGTGTTTAGACTTGCCAAATAAATAGAATATCGTTATTTATCAATAAGATATTTGCAGTGGAAGGAATTTTTAGATCGGGTGGGCCTGTTTTTACCGTTAAGCGGTGTAACTATTACGCCGTGTTATTAAATAGCCTTTAATCGAGTTTAATCGCCGTTAATGCATCCTTAATAAGACATTTATGCAAATACATACAAAATGATCTTGCTATCTATCTGTTTTTGATCAATATTAATTTTCATCGAGACAGATTAAGGAGGTAAGAGAATGGCAATCAGTAAAGGTGCAAAACGTACAGACGGACTAGAAAGCGCCGATAAGGTGGCTCTGGTAGTAGAAGAAATCGCAAAGAAGAGTCAGACAGTGGCGGATCTGTTCCTTATCGGTGTTGAAACACAACTTCGCGGCGTGGATATGCGTTCGTGGCGTTGGGATGAATTGAATATTGGTAGCAAAGTGCTACGCATCACGCAGGACAAAACCAAAGAAGCGGTAGAAGTGGAATTGACAGAAACAGCCAGGGACGTGCTCAAGGCTCGTTATAAAGAGCGCGGAGAAAATGTGTATGTGTTCCAAAACGACAGCAACCGGAGCAGAGGTAAGCCGATCAGCCGCTCTAAAATTCACTCTGAAATTCAGTATGCAGTGGACAAGCTCAAAATGCGTAAATTGTTACCACAGGATGCAGTGATCAGTATGCACAGCGCACGTAAGACTGTGGCAACGATTGCCCATAATAATAATGAGGATTTAGAAGTCATTAGTAAGATGTTGGGCCATAGATCTACAGAGCATACACGCGCCTACCTGGGCATAACCCAAGCCAAAGTGGACGCACTACGAATGAAGTATTCAACGGGGATCAAGAGAGGAAACAAATAGAAAAAGCCATTTATGCTCGAATCGCTATTTTAGGTAATAGCTTACTTTACAGTTTCGGCAATACCACTGGTCACTGGTCGCATAATGTGGGTTCGCCCTGATAAAGTTTAAATGAAGCGCCAATGAATCTTTTTCATAGCACTTAGTGCAATATGGCGTTTTATCCCCTTCCAGCCAATAAAGCTTGCCATCAAAAAGAAGTTTATTCTTTCCTTCAAGCTGTGCTTTGAGGGATTGGATCTCTTCTTCCTTGTTCAGCAAAACAGCCTTTAGGCTGACGAATTCGCTTTTTACCTCCACCAGATCGTCGAGTAAATCAATCAGCGTGTTACGCATTTCGGCGGTGGTAAGTTCATCATCTCCTTTCTTACGAAGGTTGCGAACTAAGTCTACCGATTTGTTAACAAGCTCAAGAGTGCCAGAAAAAGCAGCAATAGAAGTCGGATCAACCATAAGATAGTCCCTTCGAAAATATTATGATATAGATAATAACCTTATCTTTTTGAAGAGAAAACTACTTTCTAAAAACACTACAAGGCGCAATGCCCCCTTTTGACTTACTGGCAGTTCTGATCAAACCATTGCCGCACTTTATCGGTGCTGGTGCTCTCCTCGTGTTTGGCAACTGCCCACGAAGCAAAGTTACTTTGGTACTTCTCATAAAAACCGCCAACTGGATATTCGATCCCTTTTGCTAAAAAGGCCTTAACAAATTTTTGCTCTGCTACTTCTTTCTGGCGGTTTGAAAAATCTACAGAGTAGCGAGGCGCGTTAACAATGAAATGGCAATAAACCCCGCTCAGTATGTCCGTATCATTCAACATTGGGGGAGTCTGACAAGCCCAAACTTCTTGAATAGTGGATGTACTGCCAGCGGTGGTCTTGTACAGAGTTGCTTCCTTCCCTTTGCTTCTGCAAAAGTCTCCAACCAGTGACATTACGATCTCTGAGTTAGCAACATCTCTGTATTTAGCAGTTACGAGCCATCCAAGCGCCTGATCATAGTTCTCTGAGTAAGTCGGCACATCTGAGTGCTCTTGTTGCTGAGAATACCCACTACAACCAGCGCAAACGGCACAAAAGAAAAGAGATAATCCCTTAATACGCATAACCCATCGCCAATAGTTTGCTTTTCAAGCTATCTTAGCGGGCAGATTGTTCCTGAACAAGGGCGTTCACTCTTGCTTTCTCAAACTAGGCGTTATCCCTTCCCTGATTTCAGGCAATAGAAGCCATTTAGCGCCGTGTTGGGTATCCAACAGAAAGCGCCGTAGGCGTAGCATCAGGGGAATGCATCAGTGATCCCGATTAACCGCTCTCTTATCGAGTACCGTTCGTTTATGGCACGGTGAACACCACGGCAGAGCCAGATCCTTTCCCGATCTGGTTAGGCTTCCCAACATTTGCTCGTTTATCTGCTGCAATGTCATCACGACAAGCAGGATCAAGACACCGCGCTAAGTGTGGAACGGTTAAAAGTTTATGAGAATTAATGCCAGGTGCGGGCTTTGTGTTCATTGTTGGGCTATCGCGGTAAGAACCTTGAAACCACCGCCAACGCTTTGATAAGCTCTCATCTCACCACTAACCAAAGCGTGACAATCACTTGTGTAGTTCAATAAGGTAGAACCCAAAGGTAACTGAAATAGGTGACTATTTAAGTTGCTGGCAGAGCAGCATTTTTGAATGCTTGCTCCACAAGGGGAGATCTGGAGCGGGTGAAGGGAATCGAACCCTCGTATGCAGCTTGGGAAGCTGCCGTTCTACCATTGAACTACACCCGCTTTTTGGGAAGCCCCGGCATTATAACCCTCCGGGGCCTGGTAGCAAGGGGCCAGCCTGCTAAGTGGTGGTATTTTATACGGTTGCCGCGGCCCTAGCAGGACGGTTTGCTGCCCTGTGGTGGCAAATAGCGCTGCGGATCGATGGCCGTGGCGCGATAGCGGATCTGGAAGTGCAGGTTCACAGTATTCGAACCGGTGCTGCCCATGGTGGCAATTTTTTGCCCTGCACTCACCTTCTGCCCATTATTCACAAGCGTAGTGTCGTTATGCGCATACGCCGTGATGTAATCTTCACTGTGTTTGATCATCACAAGGTTGCCGTAGCCCCGCAGCTGATCGCCCACGTAAACCACTGTTCCCGCCGCTGACGCGTAAATTGGCTGCCCGCGAGAGCCTGCAATATCAATCCCTTTGTTCCCGCCTTCGCTGTTGGAGAACGGTTCGATAATTTTGCCGGTGGTTGGCCAGCGCCAGCATTTTGATCCCACCGGTGGCGGTGCAACTTTCGCCACGCTGGTGCCCGCTGATGAGCGAGTTTTGGAGCTTTTTGCGACGGCTGTTTTTTTCGATGAGGAGGATCCGGAACTGCTTTTCACGCGGATCTTCTGCCCGACTTCGAGGGTATAAGGTGCGGAAATGCCGTTCATGCGGGCAAGCGTGCCGACGCTTGAGCCGGTCATGCGTGAGATGCGATAGAGTGTGTCACCACGTTTGACGGTATACACCGAGCCGCTGTAGCTGCCTGCGGAGGCTTTAGAGCTGCCTGCTTTATCAGATGAGCAGGCGATTAAAGACAGGCTGAGTAGCGCGACGATGGCATTAAGTAACCCTATGCGGATGATGCTTTCCTTGCGCAAACTAACCCTCTGAAAATTATCTAAGAAAAAGAAATTTTTTCCTGCAGGAAAAATCAAACTGATGACAAATCTAAACCGTTTAATAAACGAGCAGATTTCATCTAACAATTATAAGGAAAATCAATTCGTTGATTTTCGGCAGCTAAGCACAAAGAAGGAAAAATCACGTTTTTTCCTTCTTTTTCAGCAATATCATTCCTCCCCGAAGGGAGGAATGATACGACTTACTTAACCGGACGCAGAGCCGGGAACAGGATCACGTCACGGATGGTGTGGCTGTTGGTGAACAGCATAACCATACGGTCGATACCAATGCCCAGACCCGCCGTTGGCGGCAGGCCGTGCTCCAGTGCGGTAACGTAGTCTTCGTCGAAGAACATCGCTTCGTCATCGCCCGCATCTTTCGCGGCAACCTGGTCTGCGAAGCGCTGCGCCTGATCTTCCGCATCGTTAAGCTCAGAGAAGCCGTTACCGATTTCTCGGCCGCCGATGAAGAACTCGAAGCGGTCAGTGATTTCTGGGTTCTCGTCGTTACGACGCGCCAGCGGGGAAACCTCTGCCGGGTACTCAGTAATGAAGGTCGGCTGAATCAGATGGCTTTCCGCCACTTCTTCGAAGATCTCAGTCACAACGCGGCCCAGACCCCAGCTCTTCTCAACTTTGATACCGATAGCTGCGGCGATTTCCAGCGCTTTAGCCATATCGTCAAGATCCGCAATATTGGTTTCCGGACGGTATTTCTTGATCGCTTCACGCATGGTCAGCTTAGCGAACGGCTGGTCGAAGTCGAACACCTGCTCTCCGTAGGTGACCTGCGCGGTGCCCAGCACTTCGTGTGCCAGAGTACGGAACAGGGATTCAGTCAGTTCGATCAGGTCTTTGTAATCCGCGTACGCCATATAGAGTTCCATCATGGTGAACTCTGGGTTATGACGCGGAGAAATGCCTTCGTTACGGAAGTTGCGGTTAATTTCGAAGACGCGCTCGAAGCCACCCACTACCAGACGCTTCAGATACAGCTCTGGCGCGATACGCAGGTACATATCGATGTCCAACGCATTGTGGTGCGTAATGAACGGACGAGCAGACGCGCCGCCTGGGATAACCTGCATCATTGGCGTTTCAACTTCCATGAAGCCTCGGCCAACCATGAAGTTACGAATGCCGGACATGATCTGCGAACGCACTTTGAACGTGTTGCGGGATTCGTCGTTGGAGATCAGATCCAGATAGCGCTGACGGTAACGCGCTTCCTGATCCTGCAGGCCGTGGAACTTGTCCGGCAGCGGTCGCAGCGCTTTGGTCAGCAGGCGCAGTTCGGTACAGTGGATGGACAGCTCGCCGGTTTTGGTCTTAAACAGCTTGCCGCGCGCGCCGAGAATATCGCCCAGATCCCACTTTTTGAACTGCTCGTTATAGATGCCTTCTGCGAGGTCGTCACGGGCAACGTACAGCTGAATGCGACCGCCAACGTCCTGTAAGGTTACAAAGGAGGCTTTACCCATGATACGGCGGGTCATCATGCGGCCTGCAACGGTCACTTCGATGTTCAGGTCTTCGAGCTCTTCGTTCTCTTTACCGTCAAAGTCTGCGTGCAGCTGGTCTGAGGTATGTTCACGGCGGAAGTCGTTCGGGAAGGGAATGCCCTGCTCGCGCAGGCCAGCCAGCTTCTCGCGGCGAGCTTTCAGTTCATTATTTAAATCGACCGCTTCGGTGCCCGGTGCTTGTTGTTCAGACATGTTGGTTCCTCATAACCCTGCTTTCAAACTTGCTTCGATAAATTTGTCCAGATCGCCATCCAGTACCGCCTGCGTATTACGGGTTTCAACCCCGGTGCGCAGGTCTTTGATACGGGAGTCGTCCAGCACGTAAGAGCGAATCTGGCTGCCCCAGCCGATATCCGATTTGTTATCTTCCAGCGCCTGCTTCTCAGCATTCTTCTTCTGCATTTCCAGCTCGTACAGCTTCGCCTTCATCTGCTTCATGGCCTGATCTTTGTTCTTATGCTGCGAACGGTCGTTCTGGCACTGGGTGACGGTATTGGTCGGAATGTGGGTAATACGCACCGCGGATTCCGTACGGTTAACGTGCTGACCGCCCGCGCCCGAGGCGCGGTACACGTCGATACGCAGGTCCGCCGGGTTAATTTCGATATCAATGTCGTCATCCACTTCCGGGTAAACAAACGCCGAGCTGAAGGAGGTATGGCGACGACCGCCGGAGTCAAACGGGCTTTTACGCACCAGGCGATGGACGCCCGTTTCGGTACGCAGCCAGCCGAAGGCATATTCCCCCTGAATACGGATGGTGACGGATTTGATGCCCGCAACTTCGCCTTCAGACTCTTCGATAATTTCGGTCTTAAACCCGCGAGATTCTGCCCAGCGCAGATACATACGCATCAGCATGCTTGCCCAGTCCTGCGCCTCGGTGCCGCCGGAGCCTGCCTGAATGTCGATATAGCAGTCGGCGCTGTCGTAATCACCGGAGAACATACGGCGGAATTCGAGCTGCTCCAGCTTGGTTTCCAGCACGTCTAACTCAGCAACGGCTTCGTTGAAGGTCTCTTCGTCGTCCGCTTCTACGGCCAGCTCCAGCAGACCGGAAACATCTTCCAGACCCTGGGTCATCTGATCCAGCGTCTCGACAATCGCTTCCAGCGTGGAACGTTCTTTACCCAGCGCCTGCGCGCGTTCAGGTTCGTTCCATACGTCAGGCTGTTCCAGCTCTGCGTTTACTTCTTCCAGGCGCTCTTTCTTGGCATCGTAGTCAAAGATACCCCCTAAGAACGTCGCTGCGCTCTGTCAGATCCTGGATACGGTTTTTTACCGGGTTAATTTCAAACATGCTTAATTTCTTATGTTGATGTCAGAAGACGAAAATGCGGTCGTAAACCGGAAAGTTTACCGGAATTACGCCGCATTTTATAGCGTTGGTTACTGCTTTTAAGCCGGGCTTAACCGCTATAGCGGCCAGATATGATCGATTAAAAGCTGCACGCTGCGGTTGCCGCGAAACTCGTTGACGTCCAGCTTGAAGGCCAGCTCCACTTCACGCACGCCGTTATCAGGCCAACAGGTGGTATCAACGTTAAACGCAATGCCGTCAATCAGCGGGCCACCGCCCAGCGGTTCAACCATCACCTTGAGGTGACGCTCGCCCACCAGCCTTTGTTGCAGAAGGCGAAACTTGCCGTCAAACAGCGGTTCCGGGAACATTTGCCCCCACGGCCCGGCATCGCGCAGCATCTCGGCAACTTCCAGCGTCAGCTCCTGGGGAGATAACGCGCCGTCGGACCAGATTTCCCCCTGAAGCAGGGCAGGATCGAGCCATTCGCCAACCAAATCGCCAAAGCGCTGGCGAAACTCTTCAAAACGAGGCTCTTCCAGCGACAGGCCTGCCGCCATGGCGTGCCCGCCAAACTTCAGCATCAGGCCAGGGTGCAGGGTGTCTAACCGCTCAAGCGCATCGCGCATATGCAGCCCCTGTATCGACCGGCCTGAGCCTTTAAGCGTGCCGTCACCCGCGGGAGCAAAAGCGATAACCGGGCGGTTAAAACGTTCTTTAATGCGCGAAGCAAGGATGCCGACCACGCCCTGGTGCCACTCCGGGTGGTACATCGCCAGGCCGTACGGCAGCACGTCGTTGCTGCGCTCCAGCGCATCGCACAGCGACAACGCCTCAACCTGCATCCCCTGCTCGATCTCTTTTCGCGTCTGGTTCAGCGCATCAAGCTCGTTGGCGAGCATGCGGGCTTCGCCAATGTTTTCACTCAGCAGAAGCGCCACGCCGACGGACATATCGTCAAGACGGCCTGCGGCGTTCAGGCGTGGCCCCAGGGCGAAGCCAAGGTCACTGGCCGCAAGCTTTTGCGGCTCACGATTGGCAACTTCAAGCAGGGCCAGAATACCCGGACGGCATTTACGCGCGCGTATGCGGCTTAATCCCTGCCAGGTAAGAATGCGATTGTTGGCATCCAGCGGTACAACGTCCGCCACCGTGCCTAAAGCCACCAGATCCAGCAGCTCCGCCAGGTTAGGGATTGCCAGCCCCTGCTGTTCAAACCAGCCAACGTCGCGCAGGTGCGCGCGCAGTGCCAGCATCAGATAGAAGGCTACGCCCACGCCAGCAAGTGCCTTGGAAGGGAATTCGCAGTCCACCAGGTTAGGGTTGATAATGGCCTCTGCCGCTGGCAGCTCCGGTCCTGGAAGGTGGTGATCGGTGACAACCACCGGAATGCCCAGCTCATGAGCACGTTCAACGCCGCTATGGGAGGAAATGCCATTATCGACGGTGAGGATCAGCTGCGCGCCGCGCGCATGCGCCTGATCCACCACTTCCGGGCTTAAGCCATAGCCATCTTCAAAGCGGTTCGGCACCAGATAGCCGATGTTCGAGCCACCCAGGCTACGCAGCGCAAGCACGCTTAGAGCGGTGCTGGTCGCGCCATCGGCATCGAAATCACCAACCACAATGATGCGCAGACCTTCGCGGAGCGCGTTATGCAGGATAATCACGGCCTCTTTCATGCCGTTGAGCTGCTGCCATGGCAACATACCCTTAACGCTACGCTCGAGATCTTGCTCACCGCGCACGCCACGGCTGGCGTAAAGGCGCTTTAACAGCGGAGATAGCCCCGCCGGCAGCACCACCGAATCATCCACGACCCGACGACGAAGTTGCGTTTGTTTTTTCACCCGCTAACTACCCACCAACTTTGCTGAGCTGCTGATGAGCGTCCAGCATTTCCTTCATCTCTTTCGGCCCCTGATAGCCTGGGATCACGGTCCCGTTGCTCAGGACGATGGCTGGCGTCCCCTGCACGCCAAACTGCACGCCCAGGTTATAATGGTTCGCGATGTTGGTATCACAGCTTGCAGGCGTAACGGCACCGCCCTTCATAGCAGCATCAAAGGCTTTATTTCGGTCTTTTGCACACCAGACGGATTTCATATCGCTTTCAGTCTGGCTTTGCAGACCCTGACGTGGGAAAGCCAGATAACGCACGGTGATGCCCAGCGCGTTATAGTCTTTCATCTCTTCGTGCAGCTTATGGCAGTAGCCACAGGTGATATCGGTAAATACGGTAATCACATGTTTTTCCTGCGGCGCTTTATAGACGATCATCTCTTTCTCAAGCGCGTTGAGTTTCCCCACCAGCAGCTTGTTAGTGACGTTCACCGGCTGCGCGCCGCTTACATCATAGAGCGGCCCCTGGATGATGTGCTTGCCGTCTTCGGTGACGTACAGCACGCCACTGTCGGTCAGCACGGTTTTCATACCGGCCACAGGCGCAGACTGGATGTCCGCATTTTGCACGCCCAGCTTCGCCAGAGATTGTTTAATGATCGCGTCGTCAGCGTGGGCAAAACCTGTTACGGACGCTGTTATTAACGAGAGCAGCACAATACCTTTTTTCATCATAATTCCTTTGTTTTCTGGCACTCACGCCCGTGGGTGGTGCTGTTGATGTAGCTGACGCAAACGTTCGGTCGCTACATGAGTATAAATTTGTGTGGTGGATAAATCGCTGTGCCCTAACAACATCTGTACGACACGTAAATCTGCACCGTGGTTCAGCAGATGCGTGGCGAAAGCGTGTCGCAGAACGTGGGGGGACAATTTTTCACTGTCGATACCCGCTATCACGGCATAGTGCTTTATGCGATGCCAGAAAGTTTGTCTGGTCATCTGCTGCGCCCGTTGGCTCGGAAATACAACGTCCAGCGACTGCCCGTTAAGCAGCCACGGACGGCCATGTTCGAGATAATTCTCCAGCCAGTAAACCGCCTCTTCACCCAGCGGCACCAGACGCTCTTTATTACCTTTACCGATAACGCGCACCACGCCCTGACGCAGGCTGATATCACTCATCACCAGGCCAACCAGCTCTGAAACTCGTAACCCCGTAGCATACAGCAATTCAAGCATTGCTTTGTCACGTAACTCAATTGGCTGATCGAGACTGGGGGCCTGCAGGAGCCGTTCGACCTGTGCCTCACTAAGATCTTTAGGCAAACGCTGCGGCAGTTTGGGCGATGAAAGCAGTGCGCTCGGATCGTCGTCACGTGCTTTTTCGCGGTACAAATACTGGAACAAGCGGCGAATTGCGCTGAGCATTCTTGCTGAGCTGGTCGCTTTATAACCGCCCTCCAGCCGTTCGGCAAACAGCGACTGCAAATCACTGGGCTGCGCGTCCAGCAGAGTCAAATCCTTGCGATGTAACCACTCCACCACGGTTTTCAGGTCCCGGCGATAAGAAGTCAGGGTGTTTTCTGCCAGGTTTTTCTCCAGCCAGAGGGCATCAAGAAATTGTTCTATTCGGGCCAGATCCTGTTCCACTGGAGCCTCACTAAAGCTTGATTTACCGCCATTATGCATGATGCGTAATGGGATCTGGTACACTTGCCAGCCTGCACGTTATTAAATGAGTTGTTATCGCTATGAACATTGGCCTTTTTTATGGCTCCAGCACCTGTTACACCGAAATGGCAGCCGAAAAGATTCGTGACATCATCGGTCCGGAGCTGGTGACGCTCCATAACCTGAAGGATGACGCTCCCGCGCTGATGGAACAGTACGACGTGCTGATCCTCGGTATCCCCACCTGGGACTTCGGTGAGCTGCAGGAAGACTGGGAGGCCGTCTGGGAGCAGCTGGATAACCTGAATCTGGAAGGCAAGCTGGTGGCGCTGTACGGTATGGGCGACCAACTCGGCTACGGTGAATGGTTCCTCGACGCACTCGGCATGCTGCACGACAAGCTAGCACCCAGCGGCGCGCAGTTTATCGGTTACTGGCCAACAGAAGGCTACGAGTTTACCAGCCCAAAACCGGTTATTGCAGACGGAGAGCTGTTTGTTGGCCTGGCGCTGGATGAAACCAACCAATACGATCTGAGCAATGAACGCATTCAGAACTGGTGTGAACAGATTCTGGGTGAAATGGCTGAGAAGTTCGCCTGAGGTACTTAAGCCTGGCCGCTACCGCTCGCCTGTTGTTGCAACATCAGGCGGCGTAAATCACGCCACTCACCGCTGTCCATGCTGTCCGAAAGCAGCCATAAATGCTGGCTACGCGTTTTGTGCGGCTGGCGAATGCGTAACATCAGGCCGCTGCGCAGCATCCAGGGGGCACCAACAATTTCCCACTCTTTGCCCTGCCATTTCAGACGGTAGTCCATCAGCAGCTTAATCTCGCCCTGACTTGCATGAATACGGCGCTGGCTGCGCACGCTGTCGAAGACAACCAGAGAAAGTAAACCCATCCAGATAAGTGTGTAGCTCATCGGCCAGGGTAAAAGCAATACGAACAGCGCCAGCAGGCCGTGCGCCAACAGGGAAAGCCACTGCGCTCGCCAGGAGACGCGAAGATCAGATTGCCACAGGACCACGTTCTCTATTCCGTGTTTGGATCAGCTTAACCATACGCTGCAACGCCTTGTCTTCCGGTTCACCGTGATTCATCAGCCAGTTAAAAAGGTCTGGGTCGTCACATTCCAGCAGACGGATAAACAGCTGCTTATCCTCGTCGCTTAACGTGTCATATTCATATTCAAAGAACGGCATAATCGAAATATCGAGCTCGCGCATTCCACGGCGACATGCCCAGTGAATTCGAGCTTTATTATTGATATCCATCTGCTCTTTCCTGCTTTGTGAATGTGTCAGATACGCGGCTAGTGTAACGTGTTTTCATCGCCCGTATTATCTCAATGTTGCTGTTTGCGTACTTTTTCTGGATATATTTGTGCAAAGCGACATCGCTGCATAGAAATTGCGAGACTGCTCGAAACGGCACGATTCGCGATATCAAACTGCTTGCATTGCCGGGTAGCTCTTTTACCATTACCTTCATTCATCCGTTGGATTATCCAGGACACTATTATGGCTTTCACTCCGTTTCCTCCTCGCCTGCCAACCTCTTCCGCTCGCCTGCCGCTTACCCTAATGACGCTAAACGACTGGGTGCTGGTCAACGTTACGGGCGCGGACGCAGAGAAATACCTGCAGGGCCAGGTCACCGCAGACGTGGCACAGATGGGCAGCAATCAGCATCTGCTCTGCGCCCATTGTGATGCGAAAGGAAAGATGTGGAGCAACCTGCGCCTGTTTCATCGTGGCGAAGGCTTCGCGTTTATTGAGCGGCGCAGCCTGGCTGAAGCCCAGCTGACCGAACTGAAAAAGTATGCCGTGTTTTCGAAAGTGACCTTTACTCCAGATGAAAAAAAGGTGCTGCTGGGCCTCGCCGGTTTCCAGGCTCGCGGAGCGCTGGCGAATATTTTCGCAACGCTGCCGGACGCAGAAAACCCCGTCGTTCAGGATGGCGAAACTACGCTGCTCTGGTTCGGCTTACCCGCTGAACGCTTCATGGTGTTAACGAATGCCGCTACCGCGCTGAATCTTGCGGATAAGCTGCAAGGTGAAGCCCAGCGCAACGACAGCCAGCAATGGCTGGCGCTGGATATCGAAGGCGGCCTGCCGGTCATTGATAGCGTCAATAGCGCACAGTTCATTCCTCAGGCCACAAACCTGCAGGCGTTGGGCGGCATCAGCTTTAAAAAAGGCTGCTATACCGGTCAGGAGATGGTGGCTCGCGCCAAGTTCCGCGGGGCCAACAAGCGTGCCCTGTGGTATCTGGCAGGCGCGGCAAGCCGCCAGCCAGAAGCCGGAGAAGATCTTGAGATGAAAATGGGTGATAACTGGCGTCGTACCGGCACCGTTCTGGCGGCAAGCCTGCTGGAGGATGGCCGTCTGCTGGTGCAGGCGGTAATAAATAACGATCTTGAAGCGGACAGCGTTTTCCGCGTCAGGGAAGATAACGGCAGCGAGCTGAAAATTGAGCCGCTGCCTTATTCACTTGAAGAAATCTGACCGGCTGCGGTGCCCTGGTAACACGGGGCATACTGGATTAGCGGATGTAGAGATAAATCGAGAGAAAGTGACAAACGCTGCCGCCGAGCACAAATCCGTGCCAGATTGCATGGTTGTAAGGGATGCGTTTACTGACGTAGAAAATCACCCCGAGCGAATAGATAACGCCCCCTATCGCCAGCAGCGTCACGCTTTCCGGTGCCAGTTTCAACACCATCTGATAAATAACCACCAGCGACAGCCAGCCCATCATCAGGTAGGTCACAAGCGACAGCATTTTGAAGCGGTGCGCGATGGTGAGCTTAAAGAGGATCCCCGCCAGTGCCAGGCCCCAGATAACAATCATCAGCCCGCGCGAGAGCGGTGAATCCAGCCCAACCAGCAGGAAGGGTGTGTAGGTCCCGGCAATCAGCAAATAGATGGCGCAATGGTCGAATTTCTTAAGCCAGCGTTTTGCCCGGGCGTGAGGAATGGCGTGGTACAGCGTGGAGGCCAGGAATAGCAAAATCATGCTGCTGCCGTACAGGCTGTAGCTGGTAATTGCAGTTGCGCTGGCGTTGGCATCCACCGCCTGCACAAGAAGCAGAACCAGCCCGACAATGCCGAATACCAAGCCGATGCCGTGGCTTATGCTGTTGGCAACTTCCTCCGCCAGTGAATATCCCGCGGTTTTAATTGGTTTGTCAGCCATACGGCTACCCCCGGTGAAACTTATGATAAAAATTGAGCAAGGCCAGCATAGCTGAGAATGATTCCAGCGAACACATGTACGCTAAAATAAATTTATCAGGGTCGGGATGCGAAATTGTACACTTGACAGAACTGCCTGAAACCAAAGGAAAACAACCATGTCCCCACATGCTTTCGGCGCGATGAGCGAAGTCGTTGCCTTTCTGATGGAGATCGATAAGCTCAAGCTGGTTGAGCGCCGGACGAAGATTATCGGCCATGGTCGCCAGGAGAACTCCGCTGAACATAGCTGGCATTTTGCCGTTGCGGCGATGAGCCTCGCTCCTTTCGCACCGGCGGATGTTGATATTTCACGTGTAGTGCAAATGGCATTGTTGCACGACATCGTGGAGATCGATGTCGGTGATGTCCTGGTTTACGATCTGACGGCGCGGGAGGCGATTGCCGAAAAAGAAGCCGTGGCCGCAGCGCGCCTGTTTGGCCTGTTGCCAGAACCGCAGCGCGGTGAGTTTCTCAGCCTGTGGCTGGAGTACGAAGCGGGAATAACTGCGGATGCGCGTTTTGCTGGCGCCCTGGATCGTATTCTGCCGATTCTGCAAAACCTGCATAATGAAGGGCAAAGCTGGCGTGAAAATAATATCTCTCTTGAGCAGGTGCTGACCCGTAATTCGCTGGTGAGCGAAAGCTGGCCGGAACTATGGCAACATGTGCAAAGCCATTTGTATTGCGCACACGAAAAAGGCTGGCTGCGCTAAACGCCTTCGGTTGGTTAACGATCCTAATCTCAGGAAGATGTACGATGTTTACTCATGCAGCAATCGCCGCGCTAAACGGCCTGGAAATAATAGTCTACAACTATGTCATTAAAAACCGTGACAAAGTGATGTACATGACCATCCGCGAACTGGCCGATAGCGCGGGCGTTTCCACGACCACCGTGCTGCGTTTTTGCCGTAAGCTCAACTGCGAAGGTTATTCCGAGTTTCGCGTGCGCTTTAAATTATATCTTGAGCAAAATGACGAGCTGCTGGTTAATTTCGGCCCCAGCGAAATTATCAGCTTTTTTAAAAGTACCAACAATGAAGAGTTTGATAAGTTAATCGACAGCGCCGTTGATATTATCTGTTCATCCGAACGAATTATATTTGTTGGCGCAGGAACATCCGGTGCATTAGCAAAATATGGCGCACGATTTTTTTCTAATGTCGGTAAATTCAGTAACCACATTGACGACCCTTATTTCCCGGTCACCAACGACATGGCGAAAAATGCCCTGGCAATTGTGCTGTCCGTTTCCGGTGAAACGGAGGAGATCCTGCGTTTTGCCAGCCAGTTCAGCCTGCACAACTGCAAGGTGCTCTCCATCACCAGCCACGAGAACTCATCCCTGGCTAAGCTTGCGGATTTTAATCTCTCATGGCATATCCCGCTGACCCGCGTGAGCGGCGTTTACGATATTACCACACAAATCCCCGTCATTTATATTTTAGAAACCATTGGCCGCAAGCTGGCGAAAAAAATGGCGTAAAAAAACAGCCTGTTTTTTCGATATAACAAATCACAAAAGCTGTGATTTGTTATATCGTGACAATTAAATCTCGTTTGCTAGACTCCAGGACAGAACTTATTAACGCCCTGCCGTTTTGTGATGTATCGCACAATATTTTCGGCACTGACAGCGAGATTAAAAAAACATGAAAAAACTAACCTTACCAAAAGACTTTTTATGGGGCGGCGCGGTCGCGGCTCACCAGGTTGAAGGCGGCTGGAACAAAGGCGGCAAAGGGCCAAGCATCTGTGACGTACTCACCGGTGGCGCGCATGGCGTTCCGCGTGAAATCACGCAGGAAGTGGTGCCGGGCAAGTATTATCCAAATCACGAGGCTATCGATTTCCACGGCCGCTACAAAGAAGATATCGCCCTGTTTGCCGAGATGGGCTTTAAATGCTTCCGGACTTCCATTGCCTGGACGCGCATTTTCCCGAACGGTGACGAACAGCAGCCAAACGAAGAGGGGCTGAAGTTCTACGACGATATGTTCGACGAACTGCTGAAGTACAATATCGAGCCGGTTATTACCCTGTCCCACTTCGAAATGCCTCACCATCTGGTCACCGAATACGGCGGATGGACCAGCCGCAAAGTCGTGGATTTCTTCGTGCGCTTCGCTGAAGTAGTCTTTGAACGCTACAAGAGCAAAGTGAAGTACTGGATGACCTTTAACGAAATCAACAACCAGCGTAACTGGCGCGCGCCGCTATTCGGCTACTGCTGCTCCGGTGTGGTTTATACCGAACACGACAACCCGGAAGAGGTCATGTACCAGGTGCTGCACCATCAGTTTGTTGCCAGCGCGATGGCGGTAAAAATTGGTCACCGCATCAACCCGCAGATGCAAATCGGCTGCATGCTGGCGATGGTGCCGCTCTATCCGTTCTCCTGTAAGCCGGAAGACCAGATGTTTGCCCAGGAATCAATGCGCGAGCGCTATGTCTTTACCGACGTGCAGCTGCGCGGCTACTACCCGTCCTATGTGCTGAACGAGTGGGAACGCCGCGAGTTCAATATCCGGATGGAACCGGGCGACGAAGAGATTCTGCGTGAAGGCGTGTGTGATTACCTCGGCTTCAGCTACTACATGACCAACGCCGTGAAGGCGGAAGGCGGCACGGGCGATGCGCTCTCCGGCTTCCAGGGCAGCGTCCCTAACCCACACGTCAAAGCCTCTGACTGGGGCTGGCAGATTGACCCGGTTGGCCTGCGCTACGCCCTTTGCGAGCTGTACGAACGGTATCAGAAGCCGCTGTTTATCGTTGAAAATGGCTTCGGTGCGTACGACAAAGTGGAAGAAGACGGTTCAATCAATGACGATTACCGCATTGATTACCTGAAGGCGCACGTGGCCGAGCTGATGAAAGCAGTCACCTATGACGGTGTGGATCTTATGGGCTACACCCCGTGGGGCTGCATTGACTGCGTCTCTTTCACCACAGGACAGTACAGCAAGCGCTACGGTTTTATCTACGTTAACAAGCATGACGACGGTACCGGTGACATGGCCCGTTCGCGTAAGAAGAGCTTTAACTGGTACAAAGAAGTCATAGCCAGCAACGGCGAAAATCTCTGATCCTGAGGGCGCTTCGGCGCCCTTTAGTTTACTGGTAAAGCGAAGCGGAAGCAGGCACCCTTCTCTGCTTTTTCCACCAGCGTGATATCCGTGCCGTGAAGCTGTAGCATCTGACGGACGATCATCAACCCTAATCCCCCAACCCGCAGCCGCGACTGGCTGGCAATGGAAGGCCGGACAAACAGCCCTTCTTTCAACTCCTGCGGCACCCCGGGGCCGTTATCGCTGACCTGAACCATCACCTTCTTACCTTCTTTCCACAGCCGGACAGCAACCGTGCCGTGCTCCGGCGCATGGCGGATGGCGTTATCAAGAAGGTTAGTCAGCACCCGCTCGATCATCCCCAGATCGGCGTCGATCAGCGGCAATCCCGGCTGTATATCCGCCAGCAGCTGCTGATGGCGCGTCTGCGCCGCCAGCTCAAATTTCTGGAAGACATCCTGCAAAAGCTCGCACAAAGAGAAGTGCTCTTTCTGCGGTTTCACCACCCCATACTCCAGACGCGCCAGTTCAAACAGCGACTGCGCCAGGGTTCCCACCTTCTGGCTCTGCGCGAGGGCAATTTCCAGATAGCGCTTTTTATCCGCTTCGGAGAGCGTGGCGGACATGACGGAGAGGCTTTCCAGATAGCCGTGCAGCGAGGTCAGCGGGGTGCGAAGGTCGTGGGAAATGTTGGCGATAAACTCCCGGCGCAGCTGATCCTGGTGGGACAGGCGGTGCCACTGTTCGGCTATACGCCTTGCCATGCCAATGACCCCCTGACGCAGCAGGTTAATTTCGTCGCCCTCTTTTTCTTTATGCAAAGAAAGAGCCGCCATCGCCTGCATCTCTTTCATGCCGCCCATCTCCAGGGCATGCACCTGACGGGATAGATCGCGTAGCGGACGGGTTATCCAACGGAACGCCAGCCCACCAACAATCAGCCCCAGAAGCGCAACCAGGCTTATGGAAATCAATACGATTTTGAGCAGCGTGTTATAGCGGGCGTCATCAATCAGAGCGCTGTAATTTTCACCCAGCAGCACCACATAAAGGTAGCCTTTAAGGTGCCCGTCCTGGCGCATCGGGGCCACGCTGAACACTTTACGGCCATCAGCGCTCCGCGGATCGTCTCCGAAAACGGGAAACTTATGTCCGGACAACGCGGCCTCAATAGGAGCCAGATCAACTCGCTGACGCTTTATATGACCTTCCGGAGCGGCATCGCCAATAATATGACCTTCTTTATCAAGAACGTATACCTCTACGCTTGGGTTTACAGCCATCAGATGTTCGAACAGCGTACGCACCGAGTCGTTGTTCAGCCCGTCGTCATTGAGCAGCGGGTAGCTGTCATTGATGTGCTGCGCCAGGTTGCTGGAGAGCTGCTGGATAACGGCCTGGCTATATTGCGTGCTGGTTCGCACCTGCATCCAGCCCAGCAGCGCGCAGGAGCTAAGGAGCAGCAGGGCAAAAACCAGCGTCAGACGCCGGGAAAGGGAAAGTTTTCGCATGGTTTACTCGCGTGGCTGAGCATTGAATTTGTAGCCTTTACCCCAGACGGTGCGGATAAAATTCGGTTCCGCCGGGTTCTCTTCAATCTTGACGCGCAGGCGGTTAATGTGCGTGTTAACGGTGTGCTCGTAGCCTTCATGTTCGTAGCCCCAGACCTGGTTGAGCAGGTTGAGGCGCGAGAATACCTGGTCCGGGTGTCTGGCAAAGAAATAGAGAAGGTCAAACTCCCGTGGTGTCAGCTCCAGCGCCTGGTGGTTTAGCTGCACATCGCGGGCCAGCGGGTCAATAGTTAATGGGCCAAAAGCTAGGGTTCCGGCATCCAGCCGTAGGTTCTGGCTCATCGCCTCCTGACGGCGAAAGAGTGCCTTAACGCGCGCCACCAGCTCAAGCATAGAAAATGGCTTGGCGAGATAGTCATCCGCACCCAGCTCCAGCCCCAGTACCCGGTGCGTTTCACTGGAACGTGCGCTGATCATGATGATTGGCGTATAGCGGGTCATGGTCCTGGCGAAACGACAAATTTCCAGGCCATCTACGCCCGGCAGCATCAGGTCGAGAATTAGCGCATCCCACCCGCCCTGCTTGAGTTTTACCATGCCAATATTCCCATCTGCAGCGTGGGTTATCGCAAACCCCTCCTCCCGCAAGTGTAACTGTAAAAGCTCGGCGATATTTTCATCGTCTTCCACGATAAGCAGCTTTTTTTCCTGACTCACTTTTTTTACCCCCACAGGCGCACATAGTGAAAGTTTACACAACTTGCAGGATGGAAGTTGTCACATTTTATTTAACTTTGCGTGAGGCATTGGGGAATAAATTTAGCAAATACTGACTTCACTGGGTCAACAGGAAGTAGCACGATGAACAGGAAAATATCTCACCACACGCCAAAAGTTGTTCATCCCCTATGGCTGCGGCTGTGCCATTGGCTGAATGCCCTGGCCGTACTGATTATGGTCACCAGCGGTTGGCGAATATATAACGCCTCTCCTCTTTTTAATTTCAGTTTTATTAATGAATTAACATTAGGAGGTTGGTTGGGTGGCGCGCTGCAATGGCATTTCGCTGGTATGTGGCTGTTTGGGATTAACGGCTTATTTTATCTTTTAATGAATGGGTTCAGCGGCCGTTTCAAACGTAAATACTGGCCTCTGTCACCAAAAGAATTTATTAAAGACTTACTGGTGGCTCTGCGTGGAAAATTAGACCATGCGGATCTTAGCCATTACAACATGGTGCAAAAAGCCGCTTATTTATTTGTGATGATTGATGGTGTCATCTTAGTTTTCTCGGGGATGGTTATCTGGAAATCCGTTCAGTTTCCCCTTTTAAGAGAATTATTAGGTGGCTATGACGCTGCGCGCTTTATTCACTTCTATGCAATGAGCGCCATGGTCAGCTTTATTGTCATCCACATCGTGATGGTTGCGTTGGTCCCGCGCACATTGCTTGCCATGATTCGCGGACGTTAAGGAAACGATCATGAGTGATGAAAAAGAGATCCTGAGAGAGGCACAGCAGCAGATTAATAAGCAGCTCTCGACGGAAGGCCGACGTCGTTTTTTAAAGCAGGGGCTGACGTTGGGTGGACTGGTGATGCTCACAGGCTGTGACATTAGCGACAACCAGCAGGTCGAAGCAACGCTGGGTTCAATTTCTCGTTTTAATGACCGCGTGCAGGCCTGGCTGTTTAACAGCAACGACCTGGCGCCCGTTTATCCGGAATCGATGATGACCAAGCCTTTCCCGTTTAACGCGTTTTATAGCGAAGACGAGGCGCCGGATATCAACGGGGATGATTACCGTCTTGAGATTGCAGGCCTGGTGGCGGACAAACGCCCATGGACCCTATCCCAGCTTTATCAGATGGCCCAGGTGAGCCAGGTAACGCGGCATATTTGCGTAGAAGGCTGGAGCGTCATTGGCAAATGGGGTGGCGTGCCGTTTTCTTTATTCCTGAAAGGAATTGGCACTGATATGAATGCAAAATATGTCAGTTTCAAGTGTGCGGATGATTATTACACCAGCATTGATATGGCTACGGCGCTGCATCCGCAAACAATTATCGCTTTAACCTACGACGGCAAGATTCTTCCGCGTAAATATGGCTATCCAATGAAATTAAGGATGCCCACAAAGTTAGGCTACAAGAACCCGAAACATATTCAGGTTATTGAAGTCACCAATCGCTATCCCGGTGGTTACTGGGAAGACCAGGGTTATAACTGGTTTGGCGGTAGTTAATATACTCACTCGACCCTACGTAATACATTAAGGAAGAAACCAATGAAAAAATTATATGCGATGATGATGTGCTCTGCTCTGGCATTAAGTATGACTGGCGCAAATGCTGCGGATAATATGAGCAAAGACAATATGTCGAAAGACAAGATGGGTATGTCCCATGACTGTAGTAAAAACGGCATGAATAAAGACTGTATGTCGAAAGATTCAATGTCGAAAGACGGTATGCGCAAAGACGGCATGAGTAAATACTCAATGTCTAAAGACAATATGTCGAAAGACGAGATGAAAAAGCACTAACCGTTTTGCAGTCTGGGTAACTCGCTTAAGGCTCTGGCGCAGTTATCCTGACTGCGTTTTTATTTCCCGCCTGCTAAATCAATAAAGCTGCCCGTAACGTAGGATGCCCTGCTGCTTAACAGCCAGACTATTGCTTCTGCTACCTCTTCCGGTTGACCGCCACGCTTCATCGGCAAATTCTCTTTCACCCGATCCACTCGCCCCGCCTCACCACCTGATGCATGCATTTCCGTAAAGATGAAACCTGGACGCACGCAGTTAACGCGGATCCCCTGAGCCGCAACCTCTACCGAAAGCCCCGTAGTCAGCGTATCAACCGCGCCTTTTGAAGCAGCGTAATCAACGTATTCGCCGGGCGCGCCCAGGCGAGAAGCGGCTGACGATACGTTAACTATAGATCCGCCTTCTCCGCCGTGGCAATAAGCCATGCGTTTCACCGCCTCGCGGCAGCAAAGGAAATAGCCTGTAACATTGGTGGTTAATACGCGATTAATGCGCTCTGCCGTCAGGTTTTCGATGGCGGACTGCTGGAAGAGAATGCCCGCGTTATTGACCAGTGCGGTAACAGGCCCAAAGGCATTGTCGATTTCGGCAAACATCGCCAGGACCTGTAGCTCGTCGCCAATGTCCGCTTTGATAGCCAGCGCAACGCCGCCCGCCTCGCGAATGGTATTCACCACCTCGTCTGCGGCCTGCTTATTGCGCTGGTAATTAACGACAACCTTATAGCCTGTTTCTGCCAGCAGGATGGCGGTGGCTCTGCCAATCCCCCGGCTGCCTCCGGTGACTAATGCTACTGCCATCTCCCCTCCCCGCTAAACAATTTTGTTGGATGACGCTCTACTTATCCAACCTACAAAACCTCGCGTCATCCCATAAGGCTACTGGTATTCGCTCATCGGCACGCAGGAGCAGAACAGGTTACGGTCGCCGTACACGTCATCAAGACGCTTCACGGTCGGCCAGTACTTGTTGCTGTGGCCTGCCGGGAAGACGGCCAGCTCGCGGGTGTAAGGATGCGCCCAGTCAGCGACGATTTCGTCCTGCGTGTGCGGTGCGTTAACCAGTGGGTTATCTTCCAGCGGCCATTCCCCACGCGCTACGCGGTCGATTTCGGTGCGGATGGTCAGCATCGCGTCGATGAAGCGGTCCAGCTCCAGCTTGCTCTCTGATTCCGTTGGTTCAACCATCAGCGTACCCGCGACCGGGAAGGACATGGTCGGCGCGTGGAAGCCAAAGTCGATCAGACGCTTGGCGATATCCAGCTCGCTGATGCCGGTCTCTTCTTTCAGCGGACGGATATCCAGAATACATTCGTGCGCCACGCGGCCGTTCGCCCCGGTATAAAGCACCGGGAAGGCAGACTGCAGGCGGCTGGCAATGTAGTTGGCGTTAAGGATAGCCACCTGGCTCGCCTTCTTCAGGCCTTCCGCGCCCATCATGCGGATATACATCCAGCTGATCGGCAGAATCGAGGCGCTGCCGAACGGTGCCGCAGAGACCGCACCCTGCTGGGTAAGCATCTCTTCAATTTGCACCACGCTGTGGCCCGGTACAAAGGGTGCCAGGTGTGCTTTCACGCCGATTGGCCCCATGCCCGGGCCGCCGCCGCCGTGTGGGATACAGAAGGTTTTGTGCAGGTTGAGGTGTGAAACGTCCGCGCCGATAAAGCCCGGCGAGGTGATGCCCACCTGCGCGTTCATGTTCGCGCCATCCAGATAAACCTGGCCGCCGTACTGGTGAACGATCTGGCAGACTTCACGGATCGTCTCTTCGTATACACCGTGAGTGGACGGGTAGGTCACCATGATACAGGAGAGCGCATCGCCCGCCTGCTCTGCCTTCGCGCGCAGATCCTGCAGATCGATATTGCCCTGCCTGTCGCAGGCCACAACGATCACGTCCATGCCAGCCATTTGCGCTGACGCCGGGTTCGTGCCGTGCGCAGAACTTGGGATCAGGCAGAGGTTACGGCCCGCTTCGTTGCGGCTTTCATGATAGCGGCGGATTGCCAGCAGGCCCGCGTACTCGCCCTGCGCGCCGGAGTTTGGCTGCATGCACAGCGCGTCATAGCCGGTCAGCTTCACCAGCCAGTCAGACAGCTGGGCGATCATCTGGTGGTAGCCTTCCGCCTGGTTTGCCGGGCAGAACGGGTGCAGTTCGGCGAATTCAGGCCAGGTGATAGGGATCATTTCCGCCGCGGCGTTAAGCTTCATGGTGCAGGAGCCGAGCGGGATCATCGCCTGGTTCAGCGCCAGATCTTTGCGCTCCAGAGAGTGCATATAGCGCATCATCTCGGTTTCGCTGTGGTAGCGGTTAAACACCGGATGGGTCAGGATTTCGTCTTCGCGCAGCATCGCTGCCGGGATCGACAGGCTGTCGCCCGCAACATCCTGGTCCAGCTTGTCGATATCAAGACCGTGGTTATCGCCCAGCAGCACGGTGAACAGCGCCTGTACGTCTTCGCGGGTGGTCGATTCATCAAGCGTAATGCCTACCGCGTTCAGGATATCGCTGCGCAGGTTAATCTCGTGCGCTTCAGCACGTGCCAGCACCGCAGCTTTGTCAGCCACTTCCACGCACAGCGTATCGAACCAGTGCTTATGGCGCAGCGTGAGCCCGCCTTTTTGCAGGCCTGCGGCCAGAATATCGGTCAGACGATGAATGCGGCCAGCAATGCGTTTCAGGCCAGCCGGGCCGTGGAAGACCGCATACAGGCTGGCGATATTCGCCAGCAGGACCTGGGAGGTACAGATGTTGGAATTCGCTTTCTCACGGCGGATGTGCTGCTCGCGAGTTTGCATCGCCATGCGCAGCGCGGTGCGGCCCGCGGCATCGCGGGATACGCCGATAATACGGCCCGGCATAGAACGTTTGAATTCATCGCGGGCGGCGAAGAAGGCGGCGTGTGGACCGCCGTAGCCCATCGGTACGCCGAAGCGCTGTGCGGAGCCAAACACGATGTCCGCGCCCTGCTTGCCCGGTGCGGTTAGCAGCACCAGCGACATAAAGTCTGCGGCTACGCTCACCACAACCTTACGCTGTTTCAGTTCCTGAATCAGCGTGCTGTAGTCATGGACTTCGCCCGTGGTGCCAACCTGCTGCAACAGCACGCCGAAGACATCCTGATGATCCAGCACTTTCGCCGCGTCATCGACAATGACTTCAAAGCCGAACGTTTCCGCCCGGGTGCGAACAACGTCCAGCGTCTGCGGGTGGATATCGGCCGCGACAAAGAAACGATTGGCATTCTTTAGCTTGCTGACGCGCTTTGCCATCGCCATGGCTTCTGCGGCGGCGGTAGCTTCGTCGAGCAGGGAGGCGGAGGCGATATCCAGCCCGGTCAGATCCAGCGTCACCTGCTGGTAGTTCAGCAGCGCTTCCAGGCGGCCCTGAGACACTTCCGGCTGGTACGGCGTGTAGGCGGTGTACCAGCCTGGGTTTTCAAGCATGTTACGCAGGATCACCGGCGGCGTTTGCACCGCGGTATAACCCATTCCGATATACGTTTTGAAGCGCTTATTGCGGCTGGCAATGGCTTTCAGCTCCGCCAGCGCGGCGTATTCAGTGGCGGCTTCGCCAACCTGCGGCGGCTGAGCGAGCTGAATATCGGCCGGAACAATGGTGGAGATAAGATCGTTTAACGAGCTCGCGCCCACGGTTTCCAGCATTTCATGCTGTTGCTGCGCGGAGGGGCCAATGTGGCGATCGATAAACGCTTCGTGATTCTCTAGGCTACGTAAGGACTGGGTCATCAGCGGTGATTCCTGAAACATGCGGAACTTTTACGGTGGACGGTGCTGCGCTTATCCACCCTACAAAACCAAATTGGGTGATAAATCGTAGGGCGGGTAAGCTTTGCGTCACCCGCCGAATTTTTTACTCGTCTAACAGCACTTCGTACGCGGCTGCGTCCAGCAGACCGTTCAGCTCTGACTCGTCGCTGGCTTTGATTTTGAAGATCCAGCCGCCTGCGTACGGCTCGCTGTTCACCAGCTCCGGGGTCCCTTCCAGCTCGCTGTTCACGGCGATGATTTCACCGCTGATTGGCGCGTAGATGTCGGATGCAGCTTTTACGGATTCAGCCACGGCGCAGTCGTCGCCGGTGCTGACCGTAGAGCCCACTTCCGGCAGGTCCACGAAAACCATGTCGCCCAGCAGTTCCTGCGCGTGTTCGGTAATGCCGACTGTGTAAGAGCCATCGGCTTCTTTACGCAGCCATTCGTGTTCTTTGCTGTATTTCAGTTCATTAGGCACATTGCTCATTATTCTTACCCTCTATCAAGATTTACTGCGCGACGGGCTTTCCGGCGCGAACAAAAACAGGTTTAGTGACTTTTACCGGCATTTCACGGTTGCGGATCTGGACGATGGCCGTATCGCCAATGCTCGCCGGAACGCGCGCCAGCGCAATGCTGTAGCCAAGCGTCGGCGAGAATGTCCCGCTGGTGATGATCCCTTCGCAAACGTTGCCGGATTCATCGGTAAAATGAACCGGCAACTCATTACGCAGCACGCCCTTTTCAGTCATGATCAGGCCAACGAGTTTGTGGGTGCCTTTTTCGCGCTGTGCTTCAAGGGCTTCACGGCCAATGAAATCGCGGTCGGCTGGCTCCCAGGCAATGGTCCAGCCCATGTTTGCTTCAAGCGGGGAGATCCCCTCGTCCATCTCCTGGCCGTACAGGTTCATACCCGCTTCCAGACGCAGCGTATCGCGCGCGCCCAGGCCACATGGCTTGACGCCCGCTTCCACCAGATGTGCCCAGAACTCTGCGGCCTTCTCGTTTGGCATCGCAATTTCATAGCCCGCTTCACCGGTATAGCCGGTGGTGGCGATAAACAAATCGCCCGCCTGCACGCCAAAGAACGGCTTCATTCCCTCCACCGCTTTGCGCTGCTCTTCGCTGAAGAGCGTTGCCGCTTTAGCCTGGGCATTTGGCCCCTGCACGGCAATCAGGGAAAGGTCGTCTCGTACGCTGACTTCAACGGCGTACGGCTCGGCATGCTGGGTGATCCACTCAAGGTCTTTTTCGCGGGTCGCAGAGTTCACCACCAGGCGGAAATAGTCTTCGGTGAGAAAATAGATAATCAGGTCGTCGATAACGCCACCGGAGGCGGTCAGCATCCCGGTGTAGAGAGCTTTGCCCGGCTGGGTCAGTTTGGCGACGTCGTTGGCGACTAAATAGCGCAGGAATTCGCGGGTGCGGCTGCCGTGTAAATCGACGATGGTCATATGGGAGACATCGAACATGCCCGCATCGGTACGTACCGCGTGGTGCTCGTCAATCTGCGAGCCGTAGTGCAGCGGCATCATCCAGCCATGGAAGTCCACCATGCGCGCGCCGCAGAGATTGTGCTGTTCAAACAAAGGGGTCTGTTGAGCCATCTTTTCCTCTTTAACCATCTGGTTTGCACGGCGCTTTTGCGCCCTGCCGTCCGTCAGACGTAACCCGCCATCACCGTCGTTAACGGCGCGACGCAAACGTTACCTTATCGCCTGAACTTACCACTGATATGCCCCGTAAACCATAAGGGGAAACCGGTCATTGCATTAGCTTATGACCAAAACAGGCGAAGCAGCATGCAGAGTATTCAACTGGAAAAATGCGAGGCAGTACGCATAAACCGGAAGTGTTTTCGAAGGAATTTAGAGTTAGCTAACATTTACGACCATTACAGAAACAAATTCACTACATGAATAAAAACATGTCATTAAAAAAAGTAATCCGAAATTTGGCCTGAGATTAGAATTTCTCAAACGAGAGGCGGGCTACCCTTTCTGGGTGTCAGAAAGGGAAATGTGACGGAGTTATCATCCTAATGCTCAAAATATTTCACGTTGCAGCCAAGCGGCCCGACAGGGGTGTGGCCCACGGATGGGCCGAATAAGAGCGCAGCCAACACCGCTGCAACTTGTAGTATGACGAGGATTTAACGAAGCCAGGCGGGCAGATCCTGCAGCCCCATTGCCTGACGAACGAGCTGCGGCTTAACGCCGGGCAAGGTATCGGCAAGCTTCAGGCCGATATCACGCAGCAGCTTTTTGGCCGGATTGCTGCCCGCGAACAGATCGCGGAAGCCCTGCATGCTTGCCAGCATCACCGCGGCGCTGTGCTTGCGGCTGCGTTCGTAGCGGCGCAGATACAGATACTGGCCGATGTCTTTGCCTTCACGGTGCAGGCGACGCACTTCATCAATCAGCTCAGCGGCATCCATAAAACCAAGGTTCACCCCCTGCCCGGCCAGCGGATGGATGGTATGGGCAGCGTCGCCCACCAGCGCAAGGCGGTGCGCCGCGAAGCTGCGGGCGTAGCGCCCCGTCAGCGGGAAGACCTGCCGTTCGCTCTCAGCGCGGCACAACCCAAGTTGCATATCAAAGGCTACGCTCAGCGCCTGATTAAACTCCTCATCCGCTGCCTGCTGCATACGCTCCGCTTCCTGCGGCGGCAGCGACCAGACAATCGAGCACAGATGCGGATCGGACAGCGGCAGGAAGGCCAGAATGCCCTCGCCGTGGAAGACCTGGCGCGCTACGGCCTGATGCGGCTCGGCGGTACGGATAGTGGCCACCAGCCCGTGGTGACGATAATCCCAGAACGTAAGCGGAATATCCGCCTGCTTGCGCAGCCATGAGTTGGCACCATCGGCCCCGATAACCAGGCGTGCGGTCAGCATCGCCCCATCTTTCAGGGTGATGAACGCTTCGTTTTCACCCCAGGCAACCTGCTGTAGCTCAACGGGAGCCATCAGCGTAACGTCCGCGCACTGCTCGGCGCGCTGCCACAGAGCGTGATGAATGACCGCGTTTTCAATAATGTGGCCCAGGTGGCTGAAGCCGTAGGTTTTATCGTCGAAATCGATTTTTCCGAAGCTGTCCTGATCCCAGACTGCCATGCCGTGATACGGCGCTGCGCGGCGCGCAATCTGCGGCCACGCACCAAGGTGGGCCAGCAGCTTTTCGCTGGCAGCGTTTATGGCCGACACGCGCAGGGCGGAAGGTGCATCCAGTGCAAGAGGCTGCGGGAGATGATTCTCCAGCACGGCCACTCGCAGGCCGCTGCCCTGCAAACCACAGGCAACCGCCAGACCCACCATGCCGCCACCAATAATCGCCACATCAACGCTTTGCAAATTGATTCTCCTTTAACGCGCAACCCAACCAAGGGTTCGCTGTGCCAGCACGTCTCGTGCCGGAGTAAAATGTTCCATCGCTATCAGGCCCAGATTGCGGCCAACGACCAGCGGCCCCCAGCGGTTAGCAAACAGCTGCACCAGGCCATCGGTGACGCCGATGGTTGCCGCTTTATCTGCGCTTCGGCGCTGCTGATAATCAGCCAGCACGGGATAGCTGCCGGGATCGAGCTGCGCCTGATGCGCGGCGCTCAGGGTCTCTGCTAGCGACATGACATCGCGCAGGCCGAGGTTAAAGCCCTGCCCGGCAATGGGATGCAGAGTTTGCGCGGCGTTACCGACCAGCGCTACGCGATGCGAAACAGATTGCGTGGCGGTGGTCAGCGCCAGCGGGTAAATATTGCGCGCGCCCGCATGGGTAATTCGCCCTAAACGCCAGCCGAAGGCGCGCTGTAGCTCGTTGCAAAAACGATCGTCACTCCAGTTTTTTACTGCTTCCAGCGCATCCTGAGGATGGCACCAGACCAGCGAGCAGCGCCCGTCGGACATTGGCAACATGGCCAACGGACCATGCTCGGTAAAGCGTTCAAAGGCCCGGCCATTGTGCGGCAGAGCGGTAGTGACGTTGGCGATAGCCGCAATCTGCTGATAATCCTGCTGCTGCCAGACGATGCCGCACTGCGCCGCAAGCGCGGAACGAGAGCCGTCTGCTGCGACGAGCAGTTTGCCTTCCAGCACCGTTCCGCTGTCCAGCACTACGCTTACCCCGCGTTCATCACGCGTAAAGGAGGATACTCGCTCCGGGCAGTGTAATGTTACGCCCGGCGCTTTACGCAGCAGGGCAAAAAGACGCTGGCCGACATTGTGCAGCTCAACCACCTGGCCTAAAGCGCCAATCTGATAATCTTTCGCTTCGAGCGTCACAAATCCGGCGTGCCCGCGATCGCTCACGTGCACGGTGGTAATTGCCGTGGCGCAATCAGAAATAGCAGGCCAGACGCCTATACGGGTCAACTGCTGGCAGGTACCCTGAGCGAGAGCAATTGCCCGGGCGTCAAAACCCGGATGGGCTACAGAGTCTGGTTCAGTGGCTTCGACAAGGTGCACCGGAAGCTTTCCCCCGGTCATATTTGAGATAGCCAGCGCGAGGGTTGCGCCGGTCATCCCCCCACCGACGATAATCACGCTCATAGCTGACGTGCCGCCGCCATCAGCGCTTCAATATCATCCGCAGATTTCACCACGCTCGCCGTCAGGTTTTCGTTGCCGTCTTCTGTGATGAGAATGTCATCTTCAATACGAATGCCGATGCCGCGATACTCCGCTGGCACATCCGCATCCGGTGCGATATACAGCCCCGGCTCAACGGTGATCACCATGCCAGCTTCCAGCACGCGGGAACGATCCGGGCCGTAAGCACCCACGTCGTGAACGTCCAGGCCAAGCCAGTGGCTGAGGCCGTGCATGAAGAACTGGCGGTGAGCGTTATCAGCAATCAGCTGTTCGACATCACCTTTCAGAATGCCAAGCTTCACCAGTCCCTGGACCATAATGCGGATAACTTCGCCGGTCACTTCCTGCATGGAAGTCCCCGGGCGGTAGAGCTTAAGCGCCGTCTCAAGGGATTCAAGAACGATGTCGTAGATGGCACGCTGCGCCGCGCTGAATTTGCCGTTCACCGGGAAGGTGCGGGTGATATCCCCCGCGTACCCTTTGTATTCGCATCCAGCGTCAATCAGCACCAGCTCGCCATCGCGCATTTCACTTTCGTTTTCGGTGTAATGCAAAATGCAGCCATTTTCACCGCTGCCAACGATAGTGTTATAGGACGGAAAACGTGCGCCGTGGCGGTTAAATTCATGAAGAATTTCCCCTTCCAGCTGGTATTCGAACATGCCCGGGCGGCACTTTTCCATCGCACGGGTATGGGCCAGCGCGGTGATCTCACCGGCCCGGCGCATCACGGCAATTTCTTCATCGGATTTAAACAAGCGCTGCTCGTGGACCCACGGACGCCAGTCGGTCAGCGTGGCGGGGGCGCTCAGGTTTTGCCGAGAACCACGGCGCAGTTTGTCGAGCGCGGTAAAGACGATGGCATCCGCATACATATGTTCGCCCTGAGCGTGATAAACCACGTCCAGCCCGTTGAGCAACTGATGCAGCTGCTCGTCAATTTCAGAAAATGCCAGCGCGCGATCTACTGCCAGTTTTTCCGGTGCGGCTTCCTGACCAAGACGACGACCAAACCAGATTTCAGCGGTCTTATCGCGCAGGCGGTTGAACAGCACGCTGTGGTTGTGGGTGTCATCGCTTTTGATAAGCACCAGAACCGCTGCAGGTTCGTTAAACCCGGTGAAGTACCAGAAATCGCTGTTCTGGCGGTACGGATATTCACTGTCCGCACTGCGTGTCGCCTCGGGAGCCGCAAAAATTAGCGCGGCGCTGGCGGGGGCCATTTTCGCCAATAACGCCTGGCGGCGACGGAGAAATTCCTGCTGATTCATCACACCTCCTGAGGCAAAATTTTAGTGTAGCGTCGGCTTACGCACTTCTGGTGCCGTTGGCATCGGACGGGTAAAAGTGTCGTGGCACAACAGCGCCGCAACGCGCACGTACTCAACAATCTCTTCTAAGGACATCTCCAGCTCTTCCTGATCTTCGTCTTCGTCATAGCCCAGCTGGGCTATGTTGCGCAGATCGTCGATGGCTTCACCTGTTTCGCCAGTCACCTTATCAAGCTTAGGCTGGGTGACGCCCAGGCCGAGCAGGAAATGGTTAACCCAGCCGGCCAGCGCGTCAGCACGGTCAAATACCGTGGTTTCATCGCCGTCCGGCAGGTAAAGCTGAAACATAAAACCGTCGTCTTCCAGCGCATCGCCCGTCGCGCCGTGCATCTGGCGCAGGCTGTCAGCGAGGTTCTGGCTGAAGGCCAGGCCTTCGTTGGTCAGGTCGTGGAGCAGCGTTTGCCAACTGGTGTCTTTGTTGCCGCCACACAGCATTCCGCTGATCAGGCCGTGTATTTCTGCAGGCGTCAGGCCCACACCCTGTTGGTTCAAAAGTTGGCTTACGGCGTCGTAGCCAGGCATTGCGTTCTGTATAGACATGCGCATTCGTCATCGTTGGCAGAGAGAGTTCATGTTATGCTACCACCAGGGACCTCGAGGCACCAGAAAAGGGCTTGTATCTTCATAACGGGGTAGCTATAGTGACGCCCCTTTCGTGGCCTGACACAGGTTGGCGAAAGGCAGGCGAGTTAACAGCAGGAAGGTGGCATGTCTGCACAACCAGTCGATATCCAAATTTTCGGTCGTTCATTGCGCGTGAATTGTCCGCCTGAACAACAGGATGCGTTGAATCAGGCCGCAGATGAGCTGAATCAGCGGTTGCAAGATTTAAAAGTTCGCACTAGAGTCACAAATACTGAGCAGTTAGTTTTCATCGCGGCACTGAACATTTGCTACGAGCTGACTCAGGAAAAATCGAAAACCCGTGATTACGCTGCCAACATGGAGCAGCGCATCAAAATGTTACAGCAGACCATTGAACAAGCCTTGCTTGAACAGGGTCGCATAACAGAAAGACAGGGTCCTAATTTTGAATAACGCTTCGCAGTTGTCTATGGTAGAGTAACTGTGAAGTACAAAATTCTCTGAGATGTTTGCAAGCGGGCCAGTCCCCTGAGCCGATATTTCATACCACAAGAATGTGGTGCTCCACCGTCGGTGAGCATGCTCGGTCCGTCCGAGAAGCCTGATGACAGTGACGCTGCATTCACCTTGAACCAAGGGTTCAAGGGTTACAGCCTGCGGCGGCATCTCGGAGATTCCCTCTTTCTACCTGGTCATTTCATATGACACAACGTTCCCTGAGCTCCACACCTCATTTTGCCTCACAGCTTCGCGCTGAAATTCGTCAGACCATACGGCAACGACGCCGCTCCATTACGGATTCCGAACAGCATATCTTTGCACAACGGGCCGCTTCACGCATGCTGGCTTACCCACCGGTAATAAAGGCAAAAAGCGTTGCGCTATTTTTGTCGTTCGACGGCGAGCTGGATACAGATCCCTTGATTCGTGCTCTCTGGCAAGCTGATAAAGACGTTTACCTGCCGGTTCTGCATCCTTTCAGTAAGGGAAGCCTGCTGTTTTTACGCTATGACAAAGACAGCAATCTGGTCATGAACCGCCTGAGGATCCTCGAGCCGAAGCTGGACGTGCGCAACGTTCTGCCGCTGGACAGGCTGGACGTGCTGATAACGCCGCTCGTCGCGTTTGACGAACAGGGGCAACGGTTAGGCATGGGCGGAGGATTTTATGACAGGACGCTACAAAACTGGCAGCGGCATGGCCTGTGGCCAGTTGGTCTGGCGCATGATTGCCAGCAGGTTCCGGCTTTACCAGCGGAGGATTGGGATATCCCGTTACCGGCGGTTGTCACGCCGTCCCGGCTGTGGGAGTGGTAAAAAGGGGATGACCCATTCGCTTATCCGCCCTACGAACATATTCGAATGTAGGGCGGATAAGCGTCAGCGTCAGCGTCAGCCGCGGCAGAGTTAAATCAGTAAAGCAGACGGGCGCGAATAGTCCCCGGAATCGCCTTCATAGACTTCAGCGCCGCTTCGGCAACGTCTTCAGACGCATCAATATCAATCACCACGTACCCCATGTGCGGTGTGGTTTGCAGGAACTGAGCGGCGATGTTGATGCCCTGCTCGGCAAAGATCTGGTTGAGCGCGGTCAGAATCCCCGGGCGGTTCTCGTGGATATGCAGCAGGCGGCTTGTTGTGCCGCTATGCAGCGGCAGGGAAACCTCCGGGAAATTCACAGCGGACAGCGTTGAGCCGTTGTCAGAATACTTCGCAAGTTTACCCGCCACTTCCAGACCGATATTCTCCTGAGCTTCCTGAGTTGAGCCACCAATGTGCGGCGTCAGGATCACGTTATCAAACTCGCACAGCGGCGACACAAACGGATCGCTGTTGGTGGCAGGTTCCGTCGGGAAAACGTCGATTGCCGCACCGGCCAGATGCTTACGCGCCAGCGCATCGCAAAGCGCCGGGATATCGACAACCGTACCGCGAGCGCAGTTGATCAGCAGCCCGCCCGGCTTCATAAGCGCCAGTTCGTCTGCCCCAATCATATTCTTAGTGGATGCGTTCTCCGGCACGTGCAGGCTGACCACATCGCTCATGTTGAGCAGGTCGGACAGATGCTGTACCTGCGTGGCGTTACCCAGCGGCAGCTTGTTTTCAATATCGTAGAAGAAGACGTTCATCCCCAGCGATTCAGCCAGAATACCTAACTGAGTACCAATATGACCGTAGCCGATAATACCGAGTTTTTTGCCGCGAGCTTCGTAAGAGCCAACCGCAAGTTTGTTCCAGACCCCACGGTGTGCTTTGGCATTGGCTTCCGGTACGCCGCGCAGTAACAGCAGCAGTTGGCCAAGCACCAGCTCAGCAACGGAACGCGTGTTGGAGAATGGCGCATTAAAGACCGGCACGCCGCGTTTAGCCGCCGCATCCAGGTCAACCTGGTTGGTGCCGATGCAGAAGCAGCCGACCGCAACCAGCTTTTCAGCCGCCGAAAGAATGTCTTCAGTCAGGTTGGTACGGGAACGTAAGCCGATGAAATGGGCATCACGGATGGCTTCTTTGAGCGCATCGCTGTCCAGCGCGCCTTTGTGATACTCGATGTTGGTGTACCCTGCCGCGCGAAGATTATCGACCGCCTTCTGGTGTACGCCTTCCACCAGCAGGAATTTAATTCTGTCTTTTTCGAGTGATACTTTTGCCATTTCCCGACCCTATTTAGCTAGCTGTGTTGTACTGCCTGTAAGTTATCCTTCTGTCAAAATATCAAAATCTACGCTATGGGCAATATGAACGATTGCGTCGATGGACTGGCGGGAGAGAAATAAACGGCAGGAGTTAGCACAAAATGCTGGCGGGGTGAGAGAACCAGGAATGAATCACAGGTGGTTTACAGGAATGTGACATATGTCACCAAATTTGCCGTTAAAATAAATTGTCAGAATTTAAACGGTTTTTGGGGCGCTGAGTGCGCCCCGGTCAGATCATTTTATGATAGTTTTCACGCCGTCCGCCGTGCCGATCAGCGCAACGTCCGCGCCTCGGTTAGCAAACAGACCGACGGTCACCACGCCCGGCAGCCCGTTAATCGCATTTTCCAGCGCGATCGGGTCGATAATGCTCAGGCCATAGACGTCAAGAATGATGTTGCCGTTGTCGGTCACCACGCCCTGACGGTACTCCGGGCGACCGCCCAGTTTAACCAGCTCGCGAGCGACGCAGCTGCGGGCCATGGGAATCACTTCAACAGGTAGCGGAAAGCTGCCGAGCACATCAACCTGCTTGGAGGCGTCGGCGATACAGATAAACTTCTCGGCAACGGAGGCGATGATCTTTTCACGGGTCAGCGCTGCACCACCGCCTTTAATCATCTGCATCTGGCCGTTGATTTCGTCCGCGCCGTCCACATAGATGCCCAGAGAATCAACTTCGTTAAGGTCGAAGACGGGAATGCCCAGGCTCTTCAGCTTAGCGGTGGAGGCATCGGAACTGGATACCGCGCCATCAATCTGGTGTTTGATGGTCCCCAGAGCGTCAATAAAGTGTGCGGCGGTTGAGCCGGTGCCCACGCCAACAATGGTGCCCGGCTGCACGTACTGGAGCGCTGCCCAACCCACTGCTTTTTTCAGTTCATCCTGCGTCATGGTTATTTGCCTGTGCTGTGAAAACTGACGCGCATTATAGTGCAACCGCCGTGAGATTGTCCCCGCCATTGGGAGAACTCATCCGATCTTTGTGGATTTGGTCTGGATTGAGTGCAAATTTATGTCATAGTGCTGGCAAAGCAAAAACAGAGGTCAGCAACAACAATGAAACGCCCGGACTACAGAACGCTACAGGCGCTGGATGCGGTTATTCGTGAACGAGGGTTTGAGCGCGCGGCGCAGAAGCTGTGCATCACACAATCAGCGGTGTCACAGCGCATCAAGCAACTGGAAAATATGTTCGGCCAGCCATTGTTAGTGCGCACCGTTCCGCCACGCCCGACCGAGCAGGGACAGAAACTGCTGGCGTTACTGCGTCAGGTGGAGCTGCTGGAAGAAGAGTGGCTTGGCGATGAGCAAACCGGTTCCACGCCTCTGCTGCTGTCGCTGGCGGTCAACGCCGACAGCCTGGCAACCTGGCTGCTTCCCGCTCTTGCACCGGTGCTGGCCGACTCCCCCATCCGCCTGAATCTACAGGTCGAAGATGAAACCCGTACTCAGGAACGCCTGCGTCGCGGCGAAGTGGTCGGGGCCGTTTCCATTCAACCCCAGCCGTTACCGAGCTGCCTGGTTGATAAATTAGGCGCGCTTGATTATCTGTTCGTTGGCTCGAAAGATTTTGCTGCTCGCTACTTCCCGAACGGCGTCACGCGTTCTGCATTGCTCAAAGCGCCAGCCGTCGCCTTTGACCATCTTGACGATATGCACCAGGCCTTTTTACAGCAGAACTTCGATCTGTCGCCGGGCAGCGTGCCTTGCCATATCGTGAACTCGTCGGAAGCCTTTGTGCAGCTGGCTCGCCAGGGCACCACCTGCTGTATGATCCCGCATCTGCAAATCGAAAGGGAGCTGAACAGCGGCGAGCTGATTGACCTGACGCCGGGTCTGATGCAGCGGCGTATGCTGTACTGGCACCGGTTTGCGCCGGAAAGCAGAATGATGCGTAACGTCACGGACGCGCTGCTGGAGTACGGACACCGGGTACTGCGCCAGGACGCAGAATAGGAAAAGGCCGCTTATGTTAGCGGCCTTTTTTGTCGGATGGCGCTTACGCTTATCCAACCTATTTTTTTATAAAAATTACTTTGCGGCTTCGCCCTGAGCGCGGTCCAGCTCAAACACCACGTCTACCTGATCGTCAAACTGAATGGTCTGCTGATCGTAGGTATCCTGCGCGGAAACAGGCGCTGCGGCATCGGCCTTCATCATCCGTACCATTGGCGCAGGCTGATAGTTAGAAACGTGATAGCGCACGCTGTAGACCTGACCCAGCTTGCTGTTAAAGCCCTCGGCCAACAATTTTGCCTGACGGGTCGCGTCGCTAATCGCTTCTTTACGCGCCTTGTCCTTGTACTGCTCCGGATCTGCAACGCCCAGCGAGACGGAGCGGATTTCGTTCAGGCCGGCCTTCAGGGCGCCGTCCAGCAGCTCATTCATTTTGTCGAGCTTGCGCAGGGTCACTTCCACCTGGCGTACGGCACGGTAGCCTTTCAGCTGCGTTTTGCCGTCTTTCAGGTATTCATATTCTGGCTGGGTGCGCAGGTTAGCCGCATTGATATCTTTCTTCTCAACGCCGCTCTGCTGCAGGAAAGTCAGGTATTGCGCAACGCGGTCATCAGCCTGTTTTTTTGCTGAGGCCGCATCTTTGGCGGAGACGTTTACTTCGATAGCGAGCGTGGCAATATCAGGAACGGCATCGACGCTGGCGGTGCCGGACGTGACGATATGCGGGCCGTTTGGCAGCTCGTCGGCCAGCGCCGGCAGCGTACCAAATCCTACTAAAGCGGCTAATGCCAGGGTCTTAAACTTCACTGTAATTCCTCCATGCTACGTTCCACTGTCATTGCGCCCGACAGGCTCGCGGGCGTATGGCAGCAAGCTTAGCCTGGAATGGTAACTTGTCTATCGGATAAAGGCCAATTAACCCACCAGCGCCGAAATGTGCTTGACCCCATCCCACGCCAACTGAGAAGCGATAAACCACATCACCAGCCCCACGGCACCGTTGATTATTCGCTGAGCTTTTGCCGTCCGCAGACGAGGCGCCAGCCACGCGGCGAGTATAGCCAGACCGTAGAACCACAGAATCGACGCGCTAATCGTTCCCAGCGCAAACCAGCGTTTTGGTTCGGCGGCCAGCTGCCCACCGAGGCTACCCAGTACGACGAAGGTATCGAGGTAGACATGCGGATTAAGCCAGGTAACGGCGAGCATAGTGGCAATGATTTTCCAGCGCCCTTGCTTCATCACCTCCGCCGTTGCCAGCTCCACGCTGCTGCTCATCGCCGTGCGCAGCGCCCCCCAGCCGTACCAGAGCAGGAAAGCAACGCCGCCCCAGGTGACCAGCGCGAGCAGCCACGGCGACTTCATCAGGATGGCACTGCCGCCGAAGATCCCACCGCAGATAAGCACCAGGTCGCTTAGCGCGCAGAGCGTGGCAATCATCAGGTGGTACTGGCGGCGGATGCCCTGGTTCATCACAAAGGCATTCTGGGGCCCAAGAGGGAGAATCATGGCGGCACCTAAAACAAGCCCTTGAAAGTAGTAAGATATCACGAGGATTTTCTCTTCATTATTTAGCAATTAGCGAAGAGTTTAAGTCGGAAGAATCATTAGAGGAAATGGATAATTTTAATGGTTTATCAGAATTTCTAATGATGAACGGGTCAGCGAAGCTGACCCGCCAGGCTTACTGCGGCGCGGGTTCTTTCACGCGTTTAAAGTTGACGTCCATCTGCGGATAAGGAATGCCGATGCCGTTGGCATCCAGCGCTTTCTTAACGCGCTCCAGCACGTCCCAGTAGACGTTTTGCAGATCACCACTGTTGCTCCAGCAGCGCACCACAAAGTTCACCGAGGATGGACCCAGTTCGTTAAGACGCACGGTCTGCTCACGGTCCTTCAGGATGCGGTCATCGCTGCTGATGATATCGGTCAGGATCTGCTTCACCTGGTCGATGTCCGCGTCATAGGCCACGCCGATGATAAATTCATTGCGGCGCACAGGCTCGCGGGAGAAGTTAATGATATTGCCGGCGATGATTTTACCGTTTGGCACCACAACGATTTTGCCGTCTACGGTACGCAGGGTGGTTGAGAATATTTGCACATTAAGCACGGTGCCCGCGATACCGCCCAGGTCGACGTACTCACCCGCCCGGAACGGACGGAAGGTCACCAGCAGCACACCCGCCGCGAGGTTTGAAAGCGACCCCTGTAGGGCTAAACCGATGGCCAGACCTGCGGCACCAAGCACCGCAATTACCGAGGCCGTCTGCACACCAACTCGCCCAAGGGCGGCAATCAGCGTGAAGGCTATAATCCCGTAGCGGACCAGGGCGGAGAGAAAATCCGCTACCGTGGCATCGATGTGCCTTGCGCGCATGACCCGGTTAATCGCACCTGATACCATGCGGGCAACAATCATCCCGACGATAATAATGGCAATGGCCGCCACGATGTTGACCGCATAACTCAGCAGTAACGCCTGGTTGCGCGCCAGCCAGCCTCCGGCACTGTTGATACTGTTTACTACGTTAAGATCTTCCATTCACAGCTCCTTGTTTTGTAGCGAAATGGTTGCCTGAACCATAAGTCAGACTCTAAAGGGTAAACAAAAACAAGCGAATGTGCCAAGTCGGTCACAAATCATGACTCGCGATCGCGAATAAATGAACAAAAAAAACCCGCACAAGGCGGGTTTATCGAACTAGTTGCGCTTTAACTTACAGAACGTCTTTCGCGTTCAGCTCGTTGAAGGCCTGCTCCAGACGGGTGATCATAGAGGTCTGTGCAGCACGCAGCCATACGCGTGGATCGTAGTATTTCTTGTTCGGCTGGTCTTCGCCTTTCGGGTTACCCAGCTGACCCTGCAAGTAAGCTTCGTTTTCTTTGTAGTAGTTCAGGATACCTTCCCATGTTGCCCACTGGGTGTCGGTATCGATGTTCATTTTGATAACGCCGTAGCTTACGGAGTCTTTGATTTCCTGTGCAGAAGAACCGGAACCGCCGTGGAAGACGAAGTTCAGGGAATTGTGCGGCAGGTTATGTTTCTTAGAAACATAATCCTGGGAATCACGCAGGATGGTTGGGGTGAGAACCACGTTGCCTGGCTTATACACACCGTGCACGTTACCAAAGGAAGCAGCGATGGTGAAACGTGGGCTGATCGCGTTCAGCTTGGTGTACGCGTAGTCAACGTCTTCTGGCTGAGTGTACAGAGCTGATGCATCCATATGGCTGTTATCTACGCCATCTTCTTCACCGCCGGTGCAGCCCAGTTCGATTTCCAGAGTCATGTCCATTTTGGCCATACGAGCCAGGTATTTGGAGCAGATCTCGATGTTTTCTTCCAGAGACTCTTCGGACAGGTCAATCATGTGGGAAGAGAACAGTGGCTTACCGGTAGCAGCGAAGTGTTTCTCACCCGCGTCCAGCAGGCCGTCGATCCACGGCAGCAGTTTTTTAGCGCAGTGGTCGGTGTGCAGGATGACCGGCACGCCGTAATGTTCGGCCATCTGATGAACGTGGTGCGCGCCAGAGATAGCACCCAGAATTGCTGCACCCTGAGGAATGTCGGTCTTCACGCCTTTACCGGCAATGAAAGCGGCACCGCCGTTAGAGAATTGAACGATAACTGGAGCTTTAACTTTTGCAGCTGTTTCCAGAACGGCGTTGATAGAGTCGGTGCCCACGCAGTTAACGGCTGGCAGAGCGAAGTTATTCTCTTTCGCTACCTGGAAAACTTTCTGTACGTCATCACCAGTGATTACGCCTGGTTTTACGAAATCAAAAATCTTAGACATGGTTGTTTGTCCTGTATCGTCGTATCGTTTGTGCCGCCTAAGGTCGTCTACGGGCGGCAAGAAATCAACGGGCAGGATAACCCTGCCCGTAATTATTACTTCTTAGCGCGCTCTTCAAGCATCGCTACTGCTGGCAGGACTTTGCCTTCCACGAATTCGAGGAATGCGCCGCCGCCGGTAGAAATGTAGGAGATCTTGTCGGAGATACCGAACAGGTCGATAGCCGCCAGGGTGTCACCGCCGCCTGCGATAGAGAACGCTTCGCTGTCTGCGATTGCGTTAGCAACGATTTCGGTTCCTTTACGGAAGTTAGGGAACTCGAATACGCCAACCGGGCCGTTCCACAGAATGGTTTTCGCGTTTTTCAGGATATCGGCCAGCTTCTGGGCTGAGACGTCGCCCAGGTCCAGAATCTGCTCTTCATCTTTGATGTCGTTTACAGATTTCAGGGTAGCGGTAGCGGTTTCAGAGAACTCGGTCGCAACGCGAACGTCAGTTGGAACCGGGATATCACAGGTGGTCAACAGGCGCTTGGCTTCATCAACCAGATCTGCTTCATACAGGGATTTACCTACGTTGTGGCCTTGAGCGGCAACGAAGGTGTTCGCGATACCACCACCAACGATCAGCTGGTCAGCGATTTTGGACAGGGAGTCCAGCACGGTCAGCTTGGTAGAAACTTTAGAACCGCCAACAATAGCTACCATTGGACGAGCGGGTTCTTTCAGTGCTTTACCCAGCGCGCTCAGCTCTTCAGCCAGCAGAGGGCCTGCACAAGCGATATCAGCAAATTTGCCTACGCCGTGAGTAGAAGCCTGTGCGCGGTGCGCGGTGCCGAAAGCATCCATCACAAATACGTCACACAGGGCAGCGTATTTCTTAGACAGGGTTTCGTCGTCTTTCTTTTCGCCTTTGTTGAAGCGAACGTTTTCCAGAACGACCAGCTCGCCGGCGGCAACTTCAACGCCGTCCAGGTAATCTTTCGCCAGGCGAACTGGGGAAGACAGTTTGTCTTTCAGGTAGTTAACAACCGGCAGCAGAGAGAATTCTTCGTTGTACTCGCCTTCGGTTGGACGACCCAGGTGAGAGGTAACCATCACTTTCGCACCCTGCTTCAGAGCCAGTTCGATGGTTGGCAGAGATGCACGAATACGTGCGTCAGATGTCACTTTCCCTTCTTTAACCGGTACGTTCAGATCGGCACGGATCAGAACACGCTTACCAGCCAGATCCAGATCGGTCATCTTAATTACAGACATGGTGAATCCTCTCGTTGATTCTTAAAGTTTTGCGGGCGCATTCCACGCCCTACCTGAAACCACTTGCAGCCATGACTAACGTCGTGTCGAGCATTCGGTTAGCAAAGCCCCATTCGTTATCACACCAGACCAGAGTTTTAATCAGGTGTTGCCCACTGACCCGGGTTTGCGTGCCGTCAACAATGGCACTGTGCGGGTCGTGGTTAAAATCAGTCGAGACCAACGGTAATTCCGTATAGTCAACTATACCATGAAATGAATCCTGTGCCGCTTTTTGCAGCAACTGGTTGATTTCATTTGCATTCACTGCATCCCTCACCGTTACGCTTAAATCGATGGCGGTGACGTTAATTGTCGGGACACGGACCGCAATCGCCTCAAAACGATCGTTAAATTTCGGGAAGATGCGGGCGATGCCAGCGGCAAGGCGCGTGTCTACCGGAATGATCGATTGGCTGGCAGCGCGGGTACGCCGCAGATCCGGATGGTATGCATCTATTACCTGCTGATCGTGCATCGCGGAGTGGATGGTGGTCACCGTCCCCCATTCAATGCCAAAGGCATCATCAAGCAACTTGATAATCGGGATTATACAATTCGTGGTACAGGAGGCATTTGAAACAATTCGGTGGCTGGCCTGCACTTCGTGGTGGTTAACGCCGTAGACCACGGTTGCATCGAGATCGTTGCCGCCAGGATGGGAGAAGAGAACTTTTTTGGCCCCGGCTTCAAGATGGGCTACGCCATCCGCGCGGGAACCAAAGACACCGGTACAGTCCAGCACTACGTCTACGCCCAGTTCACGCCACGGCAGCGCCGCAATTGTCGGTTCATGCAACAACCGGATGGCATCGTCGCCGACCCAGAGCTGGTCACGCTCCTCGCGCACGTCCCAGGCAAAGCGACCATGGCTGGTGTCATATTTCAACAGATGCGCCATACCCGCAGCATCAGCCAGCTCATTGATTGCTACCACGGTGATTTCCGCACGGCGACCGGATTCGTACAAAGCACGTACCACGTTGCGCCCAATGCGACCGAAGCCATTTATTGCGATGCGTACGGTCATATCTCTCCTGCCAGATATCCCTGAATAGAAGTGGCTGACAGAGTAATCCAGCCGCCCTTCCAGGGGAATCCTCGCACTCACGAAACTGCAATTGACTGCTTATTTGTCGAACACTTATTCGACTGAAACGCTTCAGCTATGGTAGGCGAAAGCAGGAATAAAAGGAATCTACGCCCGGCCAGGAAGCACATTTATCTGATCCACGTCACACTTTATCCCGAGCGGGCTCTGGTATCAGGAATAATTCCTGCGCGGCAATGGCTCTCGGCAATTTAATTATAAACTATATAATAATCACGATAATAGTATTCGTAGGTTACTATAACCCCATCAACAATAACGCATACAGGTGATGTTATGACCTTTCTTCCTGCGGGTTATCTGATAACCGACGTTTCGCGGCTGGCACGCCAAATCTTCTTCCAGCGCCGCACCGACAACCAGCTTACCCAGTCCCAGGGCCGGGCTATTGGGCTGCTCTCCCTGAACGAAGGCATTCGCCAGGTTGAACTGGCCGAGCTGATGGACCTGACGCCAATGAGCGTGATGCGGGTTGTCGATCAGCTGGTCGAACGCGATCTGATTGAGCGCCGTCAGGACTGCAAAGACCGCCGGGCATTTTTACTTTACCTGCGCCCCGCCGCCCACCAGCAGCTGGCGCAGATTAAAAAAGAGAGTGAAGCGCTATGGCGGGAAGTGCTCAACACCCTTGAGCCGGAGAAAATCGAAGTCTTTGTGCAGGCACTTGAAGAGGTTCGTGAAAACCTGTCCGCCATCAAGCATCGCCAGAACTAACACTGTCGCGCCCGGCTACGGGGCGCGCGCAACCGTGAGTACCCACCATGAACAGAACAAAACTTCGTTTGATTTTACTGTTGGCTATTCCTGCCATTTTTGTCGTCGCCGGTAGCGCCGTCTATTTGCACGGAGGCCGCTACATCGAAACGGATAATGCCTACGTGAAGGCCGATAAAACCAGCATCAGCGCAGAAGTCGACGGCCGCGTAATTAGCGTGCCGGTCATAGAAAACCAGCACGTGAACAAAGGTGATCTGCTCTTCAGCATCGATCCAAAGCCCTTCCAGCTGGCCGTTGAACAGGCACAGTCCGACCTGAAAAATACCGTTATCGATCTGAAGACCATTAAGTCGCAGTACCAGAGCAAGCTTGCCAACATCCAGGTATCGCAAAGTCAGTATGCTTTTGCAGCCCGCCAGGAAGGACGCGAGCGCCGCCTGGGCGGCAAAGGATATGTTTCCGCAACCGATCTTGATAGCGCGCATCAGAAAACGCTGTTTATGGCGCTGGAAGTGAACATGCTGAAAAAGCAGCTAAATGAAGTGGTCGACAGTTTTGGCGGCGATATTTCAGCCCCCGTTGAGCAGCACCCGCGCTACAAGAAGGCGCTGGCTACGTTAAAAACTGCGCAGAACAATCTCGCTCATGTGAAGGAATACGCGCCAACGTCGGGGACCATCACCAAAGTCATCCATCGCGGCGAATATGTTCAGAATGGCACCACGGCGATGCTGCTGGTCTCCGACCATAACCTCTATGTCGAAGCGAACTTTACCGAGAAAGACCTGACCAACATCCGCGTGAATCAGACCGCTGACATTGAGGTGGATTATGCGCCCGGCGTGACCTGGCACGGCAAAGTGATGAGCATCAGCCCGGCAACAGGCGCGGAGTACTCGGTCATTCCGGCAGAAAATGCCACCGGCAACTGGGTAAAAGTGACCCAGCGCGTGCCAGTCCGCATTAGCGTAGAAACCGCAAGTAATATGCCGCAGCTGCGCGCCGGGCTTAGCGCCGATATCAGTATTGATACGCATCACACACGCCATCTCGCCCTCTAAAGGAGGCTGATTATGTCAGATACCATGACACTGCCTGCCGACAGCACAACCAGCAATCGCCGGATCCTGATCACCCTGTCGGTGATGCTGGCAACCATCATGCAGGCGCTGGACACTACAATAGCCAACGTTGCCCTGCCCCATATGCAGGGGGCGATGGGCGCGACACAGGACCAGACTTCCTGGGTGCTGACTTCCTATATCGTTGCGGCGGCGATTGCCATGCCGCTTACCGGCTTCGTCGCGGCAAAAATTGGCCGTAAACGCCTGTTCAGCTATTCGGTGGTGGGTTTTACCGTCGCGTCGATGCTTTGCGGCGCCGCGCAGTCGCTCGATCAAATTGTCGCTTTTCGTTTGTTGCAGGGGATTTTTGGCGCAAGCCTGGTGCCGCTCTCCCAGTCCGTTCTGCTGGATACCTGGCCGCCAGCCAAACATGGTTCGGCAATGGCAATGTGGGGGCTGGGCGTCATGGTCGGGCCGATTCTGGGGCCCTCTCTCGGCGGCTGGCTGACCGAATACTACAGCTGGCGCTGGGTGTTCTATATCAACATCCCTTTCGGCCTGCTGGCATGGCTGGGTATCGTTACCTTCGTTGCTGAAACGAAGTTAGACGCAAAGCGAAAATTTGATCTGGCTGGCTTCTTCCTGCTGAGCATTGCTATCGGTAGTCTGCAGCTGTTCCTTGACCGCGGGCAGTCAAAAGAGTGGTTTGCCAGCGGCGAAATCATCATTGAAGCAATACTTGCCGGGGCCGCATTTTATCTGTTTATCGCCCATATCATGACGGGCAAACGCCCTTTCATCGACCCGCATATTTTTAAAGATAAGAACTTTATCGTCGGCTTGCTGTTCAGCTTTATGATGGGGACGATCCTGATGGCTACAATGGCGCTGCTGCCACCGCTGCTTCAGGGACTGATGAACTATCCGGTCATTGATGTCGGGCTACTGATGACGCCGCGCGGTTTCGGCACTATGTTCAGCATGATGCTGGTCGGGCGCGTTGCTGGCAAGGTGGATATGCGCTACCTGATTGCGGTGGGCGTGCTCATCATGGCGCTGTCATTGTGGCAGATGACCCACTTCGATATGTCGATAAGCAAATGGGATATTATCAGTACCGGCATCGTACAGGGTGTAGGGATGGGCTTAACTTTTGTGCCGCTCTCCACGTTGACGTTCTCGACTCTGGCTCCGGGTTATCGGACAGAAGGCACTTCGCTGTATAGCCTCATTCGTAACATTGGCAGCAGCATCGGTATTTCGTTGATGACGACCTATCTTGCCCAGCAGAGCCAGCGCAATCACGCCGTGTTCTCGTCCTTTATCAATCCGTTTAACAAGGCGCTCCAGAACGCTATGCAGCACGGCATGTGGAACATTCACAGCCTCGGCGGACTGCTGGCGATCGATGGGGAAGTCACCCGCCAGGCGACAACCATGGCCTACTACCAGGACTTCCGCCTGATGATGTTTTTATGCTTTATTTTGCTGCCGCTGATCCTGCTCTTTTCTAAGCCGCAGCCGAAAACGGCGTAAAAAAAACGGGCCGCTATTGCGGCCCGCTTCAGTTCAGCTCAGAAATTACAGAACTGCTTTAGCCTGTTTCACCACGTTCTCAACGGTGAAACCAAACTCTTCAAACAGCTGCTCGGCCGGAGCAGACTCACCGAAGGTGGTCATGCCCACTACCGCGCCGTTCAGGCCAACGTATTTGTACCAGTAGTCAGCGATGCTGGCTTCGATAGCAACACGGGCCGCAACGGCTTTCGGCAGAACGGCTTCACGGTAGGCCGCATCCTGCTTGTCGAACGCATCGGTGGACGGCATGGAAACCACGCGCGCTTTGATGCCTTCCGCAGACAGCTGATCCCACGCTGCAACCGCCAGTTCAACTTCTGAACCGGTGGCAATCAGAATCAGTTCTGGCTGGCCTGCACAGTCTTTCAGCACGTAAGCACCGCGAGCAATATCCGCCAGCTGCTGCTCGGTACGATCCTGCTGCGCCAGGTTCTGACGGGAGAAGATCAGGGCAGTCGGGCCGTCTTGACGTTCAACGGCGTATTTCCACGCCACCGCAGATTCAACCTGGTCACACGGACGCCATGTGCTCATGTTTGGCGTCACGCGCAGGGCAGCAAGCTGCTCAACCGGCTGGTGAGTCGGGCCGTCTTCGCCCAGACCAATGGAGTCGTGGGTGTAAACCATCACCTGACGCTGTTTCATCAGGGCCGCCATACGCACCGCGTTACGGGCATATTCCACGAACATCAGGAAGGTAGAGGTGTACGGCAGGAAACCACCGTGCAGCGCGATACCGTTGGCAATCGCAGTCATACCGAATTCACGTACGCCGTAATGGATGTAGTTACCGGCTTTGTCTTCGTTGATTGCTTTAGAACCGGACCAGATAGTCAGGTTTGACGGTGCCAGGTCAGCAGAGCCGCCCAGGAATTCTGGCAGCAGATGGCCGAACGCTTCGATAGTGTTCTGGGACGCTTTACGGCTGGCAATTTTAGCCGGGTTAGCCTGCAGGTTCTTGATGAAATCCTGCGCTTTCGCAGCAAACTCAGCGGGCATATCGCCTTTCATACGACGCGTGAATTCAGCGGCTTCCTGCGGGAAGGCCTTCGCGTAAGCGGCAAACTTCTCGTTCCACGCGGCTTCTTTCGCCTGGCCTGCTTCTTTTGCATCCCACTGAGCGTAAATCTCAGACGGGATTTCAAACGGAGCGTGTTTCCAGCCAAGCTGCTCACGGGTCAGTGCGATTTCTGCGTCACCCAAAGGTGCACCGTGGGAGTCATGCGTGCCCGCTTTGTTCGGTGAACCGAAACCGATGATGGTTTTGCACATCAGCAGTGAAGGTTTGTTGGTAACCGCTTTCGCTTCTTCAACAGCGCGCTTAATGGCGTCTGCGTCGTGACCGTCTACGCCGCGCACTACGTGCCAGCCGTAGGCTTCAAAACGTTTAGCGGTATCGTCGGTGAACCAGCCTTCAACGTGGCCGTCGATGGAGATGCCGTTGTCATCGTAGAACGCAACCAGTTTACCCAGACCCAGGGTGCCCGCCAGCGAGCAGACTTCGTGGGAGATGCCTTCCATCATGCAGCCGTCGCCCATAAAGGTATAGGTGAAGTGGTCCACAATGTCGTGACCTGGACGGTTGAACTGCGCCGCCATGGTACGTTCAGCAATCGCCATACCTACCGCGTTCGCCACACCCTGCCCCAGCGGGCCAGTCGTGGTTTCAACACCGGCTGTGTAGCCCACTTCCGGGTGACCTGGAGTTTTGGAATGCAGCTGACGGAAGTTTTTCAGTTCTTCAATCGGCAGGTCATAACCGGTGAGGTGCAGCAGGCTGTATATCAGCATAGAGCCGTGGCCGTTGGACAGTACGAAGCGGTCGCGGTCCGCCCAGGCCGGGTTCTGCGGGTTATGGTTCAGGAAATCACGCCACAGGACTTCGGCAATGTCAGCCATGCCCATAGGGGCACCCGGGTGACCGGATTTGGCTTTCTGTACTGCGTCCATGCTGAGCGCACGAATAGCATTGGCAAGCTCTTTACGAGAGGACATTTTCACTCCAGATCGGATGGTTGAAGGTCACGCCTTGTTTTACGACTTGACTACTAAGCGTTATGGGCTACGCCCGAAAAGTGCCAACAATGTACCGTAAGCCGAAGGTCATGTACATGGAGCATCCTTTTGTCCAGGTAAGAAATCTCTGGATCCTGCTCGCATGTTGCGCAAGACGCTGCGCGTGTCCGGTTATCTTCTTTATACTGTGCTTTATCCGTCGCCAATTCCGGCGCGTTTTGCCCCTGGGCTGTTGAAATGAATAAAGGAAAACTGGCCATGAAGATGCGCCCTGTTATGTTAAGCCTGACGCTCGCCACGCTGCTGAGCGGCTGTCAGGGTATGGACTCCAACGGTCTGCTGAGCTCCGGCGCGGAAGCCTTCCAGGCCTACACGCTGAGCGATGCGCAAGTAAAGGAGCTGAGCGATAAATCCTGTGTCGAGCTGGACAGCAAAGCCACCATCGCTCCTGCGGGCAGCGACTACGCCAAACGCCTGACAAAAATCTCCAGCGCGCTGGGGGACAACATCAACGGCATGCCGGTGAACTACAAGGTGTACGTCACCAAAGACGTCAACGCCTTCGCCATGGCAAACGGCTGTATCCGGGTGTACAGCGGCCTGATGGACATGATGGACGATAACGAAGTGGAAGCGGTGATCGGCCACGAAATGGGTCACGTTGCGCTGGGCCACGTGAAGAAAGGGATGCAGGTTGCATTGGGCACCAACGCCGCACGAGTGGCAGCAGCTTCCGCTGGCGGGATGATCGGCAGCCTGTCGCAATCGCAGCTTGGCGATCTTGGCGAAAAACTGGTGAACGCGCAGTTCTCCCAGCGTCAGGAATCCGAAGCGGATGACTACTCTTACGATCTGCTAAGAAAACGAGGCATCAATCCGATTGGCCTGGCAACCAGCTTCGAGAAGCTGGCAAAACAGGAGGAAGGCCGTCAAAGCTCAATGCTGGATGACCACCCTGCTTCCGCCGAACGCGCCCAGCATATTCGCGACCGCATGACTGCGGATGGTTTGAAGTAATAAAAAACGGTGGATGGCGCTTGCGCTTATCCACCCTACTCTTGACCTGCGTAGGTCGGATAAGCGCAAGCGCCATCCGACACTACCACTTTACTCGCCTTTCTTAGCGGCCTGGATGTAAAGCATTTCCAGCGCCAGCGTCGCACCTGCCAGAGCGGTGATTTCGGACTGATCGTAGGCCGGAGCCACTTCCACAACGTCCATCCCGACAATGTTCAGGTCCTTCAGGCCGCGAACCAGCTTCAGAGCGCGGTCAGATGTCAGGCCACCGATAACCGGCGTGCCGGTGCCTGGTGCAAACGCCGGATCCAGACAGTCGATATCAAAAGTCAGATAGACCGGCATGTCACCTACGATCTGCTTAACCTGCGCCAGAATGTCATCCACGCTGCGGTCGTTAACCTGACCCGCGTCCAGCACGGTGAAACCGTTGTCTTTATCGAACTCTGTACGGATACCGATCTGCACGGAGTGGTTCGGGTCGATCAAACCTTCGTTTGGTGCGGTATAGAACATGGTGCCGTGGTCGAACTCGCAGCCGTTCGCATAGGTGTCGGTGTGGGCATCAAAATGCACCAGCGCCATTTTACCGAAGTGCTTTGCGTGCGCACGCAGCAGTGGCAGGGTGACGAAGTGGTCGCCACCGAAGGAGAGCATACGCTTACCGGCTGCCAGCAGCTTTTCAGCGTGGGCCTGCAGACGTTCGCTCATGTCACGCGCGTCGCCGAAAGCGTAAACCAGATCGCCGCAGTCCACGACGTTCAGACGTTCGCGCATATCGAAGTTCCACGGGAAGCGGTTGCCTTCCCAGGCAAGGTTAGTCGAAACCTGACGAATAGCCGCCGGGCCGTGGCGCCCGCCCGCACGGCCGGAGGTGGCCGCGTCAAAAGGAACGCCGGTGATAACCCAGTCTGCATCGCTGTCGTACGGCTGGAAGTTCAGCGGAAAACGTAAAAAACCAAAGGCGTTGGAGACCAGGGAGTTATCGTACTGATGGCCTAAGGTGCTCATTGTCTGTCCTCGCGGTGATGGTGTAATTTGCAAAAAAAATCCCTTTCGCGTCGTTAAACCCGACGAGAAAGGGACTGGATTAGTACCGAGAATGCTTATTGGTGCGGATTATCACCGCAATTTCATCCGGGTTCAATAGTGCGTAATTCATACGCAAAGTATAGAACAGGATCTTACTCGTCTTCTAAATACGTATAGCCATACAGACCAGCTTCGAACTCTTCGAGGAACTGCTGCTGGAGCGCGGCATCCAGATCGGTGTGCTTCACCTGATCGCGGAAGTGCGTCAGCAGCGTATCCGGGTCGAGCTGCACGTAGCGCAGCATATCCGCCACGGTATCGCCTTCGTCGGACAGCTCCACTTCAACGCTGCCGTCAGGGAAGACGAACACGTCAACCGCTTCGGTATCACCGAACAGGTTGTGCATGTTGCCGAGAATTTCCTGGTATGCCCCGACCATGAAGAAGCCCAGCAACGGCGGGTTATCCGCATCGTATTCCGGCATTGGCATGGTGGTCGCGATGCCGTCACCGTCGATGTAGTGATCGATAGCGCCGTCGGAGTCACAGGTGATATCCAACAGCACAGCGCGGCGCTCGGGAACCTGGTCCAGACCTTCCAGCGGCAGCACAGGGAACAGCTGGTCGATGCCCCAGGCATCCGGCATGGACTGGAACAGCGAGAAGTTGACGTAAATCTTATCCGCCATACGTTCCTGCAGCTCGTCGATGATCGGACGGTGCGCGCGGTTGCTTGGGTCAAGCAGACGCTGAATTTCGTTGCACATGCTCAGGTAAAGCTGCTCCGCCCAGGCACGCTCCTGCAGAGAATAGCCGCCTGATGCGTAGCCGGTGTGGATATCGTGCAGGTCGATCTGGCTGTCATGCAGCCATTCGCGCAGCGAGCGGCGGTTGTTCGGCTCGTGCATTTCGCCCCAGGTTTCCCACATGCTCTGTAGCGCGCGCGGAGCATCTTCAGCAGGTGCTTCAGGAACCGTGTATTCGTTGCGCTCAACGCCGATGATGTTGGATACCAGCACGGTGTGGTGAGCGGTAACCGCACGACCGGACTCGGTGATAACCGTAGGGTGCGGCAAACCGTGTTCTTCACACGCGTCGCCAATCGCCCAGATGATGTTATTCGCATATTCGTTCAGGCCGTAGTTGACCGAACAATCGGACTGGGAACGAGTCCCTTCGTAGTCCACGCCCAGACCACCGCCCACATCGAAGCACTCTATGTTGACGCCCATCTTGTGTAGCTCAACGTAGAAACGAGCAGATTCACGCACGCCGGTGGCGATGTCGCGAATATTAGCCATCTGCGAACCAAGGTGGAAGTGCAGCAGCTGCAGGCTGTCGATACGCCCCGCTTCACGCAGCATTTCTACCAACTGCAGAACCTGCGTAGCCGCCAGGCCAAACTTAGACTTTTCACCGCCGGAGGACTGCCATTTGCCGGAACCCTGCGAGGCCAGACGCGCACGTACGCCCAGACGAGGCACCACGTTCAGACGCTCGGCCTCTTCCAGCACGATGCGAATTTCGGACATCTTTTCGATGACCAGATAGACCTTGTGGCCCATCTTCTCGCCGATCAGCGCCAGGCGGATGTACTCGCGGTCTTTATAACCGTTACAGACAATAACCGAACGGGTCATGCCCGCATGGGCCAGAACGGCCATCAGTTCTGCTTTAGAGCCTGCTTCCAGGCCCAACGGCTCGCCGGAATGAATCAGGGTTTCAATCACACGACGGTGCTGGTTCACCTTTATCGGATAGACAAGGAAGTAATCACCTTTGTAGCCGTAGGATTCACGAGCACGTTTGAACGCGGCGTTAATAGAACGCAGGCGGTGCTGGAGGATCTGCGGGAAGCAGAAGAGCGCCGGCAGACGTTGCCCCTGGGCTTCCCGGGCTTTCACCAGCTCGGCAAGATCAACGCGCGCGTCGGGAACATCAGGATCCGGGCAGACGGTAATATGGCCCAGCTCGTTGACGTCGTAGTAGTTATTACCCCACCAGGCAATATTGTAAGTGCGCAGCATTTTGCTGGCTTCCTGGGAGCTCATAGCAACCTCCTGCATGGAGCGGTGTCCATCCTGCTCGCCCACTGACGAACCCGAAACAGAAGAGATTTTGTCAGACATGGCGAACCTCAAATTTAAACGAATGTGCAAAATAGTTGACTACTATCGCAGGGGTATCCCGCAATAACAACCCATTAACAGCGCGTAGCGGCAGCAGAAGACGCTGACAGACTGGCTGTGCGACCGGTTTCATTTTCATATTATTGTAAAACACGTTACCGAGCTCCGCAGGGCGGGTCGGCGAAACCACGAGAAAACTCTCATCAACGACAAGAGCGCCCTTGTTCGGGAATAACAGGCGTGACTAACCGGCCCGGCAATCCGTCGATGCGCCGAGATGGGTATAACATCGGCTGGGGTATAGCAAAGAGATGCAAGCAGCGAGGGGCATGGCCACACCAGACAGGCGCGCCAGATTTTGGGAATTAAAGCGGTTTTTCAATCGTATCACCTCCACGCACCCCGTTAGGTATGCGACAAGCCAAAGCTAAAAATTAGTGCTCAACCCGGCTGGAAGTGGGCAACACAAAATGTGTGCTTAGTGAATGAGCCGCGCGCGCCGCTTTATACCCACAACTGGCCGAAAAAGCAAAATATAAATGTAGGTTATGCAGGCCGTCATGAAAAATTGCCAGTTCGCTTTCACCATTAGTGTGATCAATTCGAAAAATCACTGGCAATCTGTTTAAGGGTTAACCTAAAATGGACGTCCAGATGTTAATCCATCTATACTGATTAACTGTTAGACTGCCTGTCATTCAATCTACGGCGAAACCCCACACTATCAGCACAACGTTCTGATACGGGAGCCATTCGGCAGCGGTCTATACTAACCGAATTCTCTTTAGGGTGAAGAAAACATGGCTAAACACCTCTTTACGTCCGAGTCCGTATCAGAAGGGCATCCCGATAAAATCGCTGACCAAATCTCCGATGCGGTGCTTGATGCAATCCTCGAGCAGGATCCAAAAGCTCGCGTAGCGTGTGAAACCTACGTCAAAACCGGCATGGTGCTGGTTGGCGGCGAAATCACCACCAGTGCCTGGGTTGATATCGAAGAGATCACCCGTAAAACGGTGCGCGAAATCGGCTATGTGCATTCTGATATGGGCTTTGACGCCAACTCTTGCGCCGTTCTGAGCGCGATTGGCAAGCAGTCTCCGGACATCAACCAGGGCGTTGATCGCATCGATCCGCTGGAGCAAGGCGCAGGCGACCAGGGCCTGATGTTTGGCTATGCTACCAACGAAACCGACGTGCTGATGCCGGCGCCAATCACTTACGCCCACCGTCTGGTTCAGCGCCAGGCAGAAGTGCGAAAGAACGGCTCGCTGCCCTGGCTGCGCCCGGACGCAAAAAGCCAGATCACCTTCCAGTATGACGACGGCAAAATCGTGGGTATCGATGCGGTTGTGCTGTCCACCCAGCATTCTGAAGACGTTGAGCTGAAAACCCTCCAGGAAGCGGTGATGGAAGAGATCATCAAGCCGGTTCTGCCAGCAGAGTGGCTGAATGCCTCCACGAAATACCATATTAACCCGACAGGCCGTTTTGTTATCGGTGGTCCAATGGGCGACTGCGGTCTGACCGGACGTAAAATCATCGTTGATACCTACGGCGGCATGGCTCGTCACGGCGGTGGCGCTTTCTCCGGTAAAGATCCATCAAAAGTGGACCGCTCTGCGGCGTACGCCGCGCGTTACGTTGCGAAAAACATCGTTGCCGCAGGCCTGGCAGACCGCTGCGAAATCCAGGTTTCTTACGCCATCGGCGTGGCTGAGCCAACTTCGATCATGGTTGAAACCTTCGGCACCGAGAAAATCTCTACCGAACAGCTGACCCTGCTGGTGCGCGAGTTTTTCGACCTGCGTCCATACGGCCTGATCCAGATGCTGGATCTGCTGCACCCAATCTACAAAGAAACCGCGGCATACGGCCACTTTGGTCGCGAGCATTTCCCATGGGAAAAAACCGACAAGGCCGCCCTGTTGCGTGAAGCCGCTGGCCTGAAATAATCCGCTACGGTTTACTCCTCTGAAGGCCAGTTAAGCTGGCCTTTTGTCTTTCCGCCTGTTCAACCCCCCTCATTCCTGCCGCTGGGCTATACTTTGCGTTAAACGCTCAAAAAACGGCCCATGAAAGCGATTACATGACACATTCGTCGCCTTGTCATTCAGAGCTTTCTGCCTTTTTGCGCCATTTGCTTCGTTTGTTACAGCCCATTTCAGATTCGACTGAAAAAGCGGCAATTAGCTTGCCGTCTTTGCTCTTAATGCTATGTTTTACCTAAATTTGTACTTCTGACAGATTTTGACATTAGTGTAACCGATTACACTAATGTGATTACTATCACACAAATTTACGTAACGCTAACCTACCCTTAACAGCGATAAATCAGATAACCCAACCGGAGGGCGTTATGCCTGACACTAATAAGAAACACCGGACATCGAACAAAAGTATGACCTTTTTTGTTTGCTTCCTCGCAGCGCTGGCAGGCTTACTGTTTGGCCTGGACATTGGCGTCATCGCCGGTGCCCTGCCGTTCATTGCTAAAGATTTTCAGATTACCGCACATCAGCAGGAGTGGGTGGTCAGCTCGATGATGTTCGGTGCCGCCGTCGGCGCCGTCGGCAGCGGCTGGCTCTCTTTCCGTCTCGGGCGCAAATACAGCCTGATGATTGGCGCCGTGCTGTTTGTCGCAGGCTCACTGTGCTCCGCCTTCTCGCCTAACCCGGAAGTATTGATTATCTCCCGTGTGCTGCTGGGCCTGGCCGTAGGCGTCGCCTCCTACACCGCTCCGCTTTATCTCTCTGAGATTGCCCCGGAGAAAATCCGTGGCAGCATGATCTCCATGTACCAGCTGATGATCACCATCGGTATTCTCGGTGCCTACCTTTCGGATACCGCTTTCAGCTACAGCGGCTCGTGGCGCTGGATGCTGGGCGTGATCACTATTCCAGCCCTGATTTTGCTGGTTGGCGTCTTCTTCCTGCCGGACAGCCCGCGCTGGTTCGCCGCCAAACGCCGCTTCCACGACGCCGAACGCGTGCTGCTGCGCCTGCGTGACAGCAGCGCCGAAGCGAAGCGTGAGCTGGAAGAGATCCGCGAAAGCCTGCAGATTAAGCAGAGCGGCTGGTCACTGTTCCGCAGCAACAGCAACTTCCGCCGTGCCGTTTTCCTGGGCGTGCTTTTACAGGTGATGCAGCAGTTCACCGGCATGAACGTCATCATGTATTACGCGCCAAAAATCTTTGAGATTGCAGGCTTTACCAACACCACCCAGCAGATGTGGGGGACGGTTATCGTCGGCTTAATCAACGTGCTGGCAACCTTTATTGCCATTGGGCTGGTTGACCGCTGGGGCCGCAAGCCTACGCTGGTGCTGGGCTTCCTGGTGATGGCCGCCGGTATGGGTATCCTCGGCACAATGCTGCACATCGGCATCCACTCCCAGGGCGCGCAGTATTTCGCCGTGGCGATGCTGCTGATGTTTATCGTTGGTTTTGCGATGAGCGCCGGTCCGCTGATTTGGGTGCTGTGTTCCGAAATCCAGCCCCTTAAAGGCCGTGATTTTGGTATCACCTGCTCTACCACGACCAACTGGATTGCCAACATGATCGTCGGCGCAACGTTCCTGACCATGCTCAACACGCTGGGCAACGCGAATACCTTCTGGGTTTACGCGGGTCTGAACGTCTTCTTCATCCTGCTGACTATCTGGCTGGTTCCGGAAACCAAACACGTTTCCCTGGAGCACATCGAACGTAACCTGATGAAAGGTCGTCCGTTACGTCAAATTGGCGCCCACGACTAAATTGCAAAAGGCCTCTCTCCGCTGGAGAGGGGCTTGCACCCTGCCCTGTCCCATTCTATTCTCTGCCGTTATGAAATCCCCTCGACTCCCCATCGCCATTCAGCAGGCCGTTATGCGCAGCCTGCGCGACAAGCTCCAGCAGGCCAATCTGCACCTGGGCCGCAGCTACCCTGAACCAAAGCTCGTCTACCAGCAGCGCGGCACCGCCGCCGGAACAGCGTGGATGGAAAGCTACGAAATACGTCTTAACCCCGTGCTGCTGATGGAAAACCAGCAGGCTTTTATTGAAGAGGTCGTGCCGCATGAACTGGCGCACCTGCTGGTCTGGAAGCATTTTGGCCGCGTCGCTCCCCACGGCAAAGAGTGGAAATGGATGATGGAAAGCGTGATGGGCGTTCCCGCTCGCCGCACGCACCAGTTTGAGGTGCAGTCCGTGCGCCACAACACCTTCCCCTACCGTTGCCGCTGTCAGCTGCATCAGCTGACCGTTCGCCGTCATAACAGAGTGCTGCGCGGCGAATCCGAATACCGCTGTGTGCACTGCGGCGACCTGCTCAAGGCAGACGTTACAACGCCCTGTATTTAAAAATGATCGCCTTAAAACTTCCGAATAGTTCCGATTGAAACTGGATAAATCCTCAGGTAGTGTGCGGGCCTGTTTTAGTCAGGATCCTGAAAATGTCCCGCAAATATCTTCTGGCTGTTGCAGTTGTTGCAGCCCTCTTCCCTTATCCCGCGCTGAGTTCCGGTATCAACAGCTTCTCGCAGGCCAAAGCCGCCGGAGCAAAACTCAACGCTGACGCGCCAGGTACGTTCTACTGCGGCTGCAAAATTAACTGGCAGGGTAAAAAAGGCCTGCCGGATCTCGAATCGTGCGGCTATAAAGTGCGTAAAAATGAAAACCGCGCGTCGCGTATCGAATGGGAACACGTTGTTCCGGCCTGGCAGTTTGGCCACCAGCGCCAGTGCTGGCAGGACGGCGGCAGGAAGAACTGCATCAAAGACCCGGTCTACCGCAGGATGGAAAGCGATATGCACAACCTGCAGCCCGCCATCGGGGAAGTGAACGGCGACCGCAATAACTTTATGTACAGCCAGTGGAACGGTGGCGAAGGCCAGTATGGTCAGTGCACAATGAAAATCGACTTTAAGGGAAAAGCCGCCGAGCCGCCCGCTCGCGCCAGGGGAGCTATCGCCCGTACTTATTTCTATATGCGCGACCAGTATCAGCTCAAACTTTCCCGCCAGCAGACCCAGCTATTTGAAGCATGGGATAAATCTTACCCCGTCAGCGCATGGGAGTGCGAACGCGACAAACGCATTGCGAAAATCCAGGGCAATCATAACCCTTATGTGCTGCGGGCTTGCCAGGCACAAAACAGCTAACCTACACTAGCGGCAATTGTTTAACTGCGCGCCGACTTCTCCCTCTCCCTCAGGGAGAGGGCCGGGGTGAGGGTTGTATAGACTGCAACGCCCTCACCCTCTCCCCCTGGAGAGGGGATAAATCAGAGCTCGCCTTTGCATTCGGATTATATAAACCATGCGTATTCCCCGCATTCACCACCCGGAGTTAATCACCGCAGGCCACGAAGTGGCACTCAGCGAAGATGCCGCCAACCATGTGGGCCGCGTGCTGCGCATGGGTGCAGGCCAGGCCATTCAGCTATTTGACGGCAGCAACCAGGTCTTTGACGCCGAAATTGTGCAGGCCGATAAGAAAAGCGTGCGTGTGAAGGTGCTTGCCGCCGCCACCGACGACCGGGAATCCCCTTTGCATCTTCATCTTGGCCAGGTCATGTCCCGCGGCGAAAAAATGGAGTTCACCATTCAGAAGGCCGTTGAGCTTGGCGTAAACGTGATTACCCCTTTGTTTTCCGAACGCTGTGGCGTAAAACTGGATGCCGAACGCCTGAACAAAAAGCTTCAGCAATGGCGAAAAATTGCCGTAGCTGCCTGCGAACAATGTGGACGCAACGTGGTGCCGGAAATCCGCCCGGCGATGGATCTTAAAGCGTGGTGCGCCGAAGAAGACAACAGCCTGAAGCTCAATCTTCATCCCCGTGCCAGCGCCAGCATCAATACCCTACCCCAACCGGTGGAGCGAGTTCGCCTGCTGATTGGCCCGGAGGGCGGTTTAACGGCAGAAGAAATTGCCATGACCGCAGAACATCAATTTACTGATATTCTGTTGGGACCTCGCGTTCTGCGTACTGAGACTACCGCGCTCACCGCCATTACCGCACTGCAGGTGCGCTTTGGCGATCTGGGCTAAAGGAGAAGAAGAATGATCAAGCTCGGCATCGTGATGGACCCCATCGCAAGTATCAACATCAAAAAAGACTCAAGCTTTGCCATGCTGCTGGAAGCGCAGCGTCGCGGCTATGAGCTGCACTACATGGAAATGGCCGATCTGTATCTGATCAACGGCGAAGCGCGCGCGCGGACCCGTCTGGTCTCCGTCGAGCAGAACTATGAAAAATGGTACGATTTCAGCAGCGAGCAGGACATAGCCCTGGCCGACCTGAACGTTGTGCTGATGCGTAAAGATCCGCCGTTCGACACCGAATTTATCTACGCCACCTACATTCTTGAGCGCGCCGAAGAACAGGGCACGCTGATCGTCAATAAACCGCAGAGCCTGCGCGACTGTAACGAAAAGCTTTTCACCGCCTGGTTTGCGGACCTGACCCCGGAAACGCTGGTCACCCGCAATAAGGCGCAGCTGAAGGCCTTCTGGCAAAAGCACGGCGATATCATTATGAAGCCGCTGGACGGCATGGGCGGCACCTCCATCTTCCGCGTGAAGGAAGGCGACCCGAACCTGGGCGTAATTGCCGAAACGCTCACCGAGCTGGGCAACCGCTACTGCATGGCGCAGAACTACCTACCGGCTATTGTTGACGGCGACAAGCGCGTTCTGGTTGTTGACGGCGAACCCGTACCGTACTGCCTGGCCCGTGTCCCGCAGGGCGGCGAAACGCGCGGCAACCTGGCCGCCGGTGGCCGTGGTGAACCTCGTCCGTTAACCGACAGCGACTGGGAAATAGCCCGCCGCGTTGGGCCGACGCTGAAGGCTAAGGGGCTGATTTTTGTTGGTCTCGACATCATCGGTGACCGCCTGACCGAGATTAACGTCACCAGCCCAACCTGCATTCGTGAAATCGAAGCGGCGTTTCCGGTATCCATCACCGGTATGCTGTTCGACGCAATTGAAGCACGCCTCGCAAAATAGTCCTCCGGGCGGGCCTGGCCCGCTCAATAATGGTAAACTGTGCATTCTTTGCGCGCCCCTTGCCGCTTTTCAACCGGGAACAGACTCTCTGATAATGAATTTACAGCATCACTTTCTCATTGCCATGCCGGCTCTACAGGACCCGCTTTTTAAGCGTGCCGTCGTCTATATCTGTGAATACAACGAAGAGGGTGCGATGGGGATCATTATCAATAAGCCCCTTGAGAACCTTAAGGTCGAAGGTGTGCTGCAGAAACTAAAGATCGACCCCGATCCACGTGACCCGGCTATCCGTCTGGATAAACCCGTGTTTATCGGCGGCCCGCTGGCGGAAGACCGTGGATTTATCCTGCACACCCCCCCGGATGCTTTTGCTTCCAGCATTCGTATCTCCGACGATACGGTGATCACCACCTCCCGCGACGTGCTGGAAACCATCGGTACGCCGAATCAGCCTCAGGACGTCATCGTGGCGCTGGGCTACTCCTCCTGGGAGAAAGGCCAGCTCGAGCAGGAAATCCTTGATAACGCCTGGCTCACGGCCCCAGCAGATGCCGCAATCTTATTCCATACCCCCATTGCTGATCGCTGGCGAGAAGCCGCAAAGCTTATCGGCGTGGATATTCTGACAATGCCAGGCGATGCGGGGCACGCGTAATGAGCAGTGGAACGCTGTTAGGTTTTGACTTCGGCACCAAAAGTATCGGCGTTGCCGTTGGCCAGCGCATTACGGGCACCGCCCGCCCGCTCAGCGCGCTGAAGGCGCAGGACGGCACGCCGGACTGGAACGCGATAGAAAAAATCCTGAAAGAGTGGCAGCCGGACGAGGTGATAGTCGGCCTGCCCCTTAACATGGACGGTACCGAGCAGCCGCTTACCGCCCGCGCCCGGAAATTCGCCAACCGCCTGCATGGCCGTTTCGGCGTGAAGGTATCGCTACAGGATGAACGCCTGAGCACGGTAGAAGCCCGCGCGGGCCTGTTTGAACAGGGTGGATTCCGCGCGCTGAACAAAGGCAGCATCGACTCAGCTTCCGCGGTCATCATTCTTGAAAGCTGGTTTGACTATCATCCCTGATTTGTCGCGCTGCCGGACGTGCCGTTAACCTTTGCTGGTTAGCCCATGCCTGGCGGCAACGGCCTGAAAATGGCTACGATCGCGGTAGCCTGATGCAGGCTGCTTCACGTGGTTATCAATGCGTTCAATAAAAACATCTGGCAAAGAGATATTGATGCACTGTGGTTTGCTCTCCGCAAACACACCAGAGAAAAATTTTTACTCATCCTGAATTCTCCCTTCCGCCCGCAGCAATGCTTCATGCTGCGCAAAGCACTGCATGCCATGCTGTTGCCCGGTCTGAAGCAGGCCCGGTAGCTGATGGGTTTTACCTTCACGGATAAGGTTCGCCACCGCCGGGGTATTCACCATTAGCTCAAACAGTGCCACGCGGCCCCCTTCCGAAGAGGATACAAGCTTCTGGGCGAGTACGGCTTTGAGGCTGCCAGCCAGCTGGCTGCGAATATGATTTTTCTCTTCTGCTGGGAAGACATCCACCAGCCTTTCGACGGCCTGGGCCGCCCCCCGCGTGTGAAGCGTCGCCAGCACCAGATGGCCCGTTTCCGCCGCCGTTAACGCCAGGCGAATAGTTTCGCTGTCCCTCAACTCGCCCAGCATAATCACATCTGGATCTTCGCGTAGTGCACCCCGCAAACCTGCGGCAAATGAGCAGCAATGTTCCCCCACCTCCCGCTGCTGAATCAGGCATTTTGCCGGGCGGTGGACAAACTCGATGGGGTCTTCCAGCGTCAGGATATGCCCGTCAAAATGCTGGTTGAGATACCCGACCATAGCGGCAAGCGTAGTGGACTTGCCGCTGCCGGTCGCGCCGGTGACCAGGATAAGGCCGTCCGGCATCTGTAGCAGTGAAGGGACGATCGGCGGAACGCCTGAAGCCGCCAGTTCAGGACATTGCGTAGCGAGCAGACGCAAGGCGAGTGAACAACCGTAACGCTGGCGAAAAGCATTCGCGCGCAGGCGGAGCCCACAAGCAGACGTGACGGCAAAATCAAGCTGCCCGCTCTCTTCCAGCTCCTTTTGCTGCGGCGGCGTCAGCCACTGCGCCAGCAGCGCTTCAGGCTGCGGGGCGGTGGCGGGACAGGGTTCAAGCCGCCCCTGTTTTCGCCAGCGTGCAGATTGCCCCGTACACAGGTGTAGATCGGAGACGTTATGCTTTACACTAAGGGCCAAAATTTCTTCGATATCCATATCATTCCCAGCTTATGAACGAGATAGCGAACAACCTGACACAGGTTAAAGACAAAATCTCGGCGGCAGCCGTGCGCTGCGGCCGTTCTCCAGAAGAAGTTACTTTGCTTGCAGTAAGCAAAACAAAACCTGCGAGCGCCCTCGCAGAAGCAGTTGAAGCCGGGCAGCGTGCTTTTGGCGAAAACTACGTGCAGGAAGGCGTGGATAAAATCCGTTACTTTGCAGAGCTGGGCAAAGAGCCGCTGACGTGGCACTTTATCGGCCCGCTGCAGTCGAACAAAAGCCGTCTGGTGGCAGAGCATTTTGACTGGTGCCACACGGTGGACAGGCTGAAAATCGCCGCGCGCCTGAACGAACAGCGCCCGGAGGGAATGCCGCCGCTTAACGTCCTGATTCAGATTAATATCAGCGACGAGAACAGCAAATCCGGCATCGCCCTGAGCGAGCTTGATGCGCTGGCGGAAGCGATAGCCGCGCTGCCGAATCTGACATTACGCGGTTTAATGGCGATCCCGGCACCTGAACCTGATTACGAGCGTCAGTTCGCCGTCTGTAAGCAGATGGCGGCGGCGTTCGAATCGTTAAAAAGCCGTTTTGCAACGGTAGACACTTTATCTCTTGGCATGACCGATGACATGGATGCCGCGATCGCCGCTGGTAGCACCATGGTGCGCATTGGAACCGCTATTTTCGGCGCGCGGGATTACCCTGCTCGTTAATCATCATAATTATTGAGGAACGCCATGCTGACGTTGACTTTCCTGGTCAAAACGCTGATTGAACTGTACGTGATGGTGCTGCTGATCCGCATCTGGATGCAGTGGTCGCGCTGTGACTTTTACAACCCGTTCGCGCAGTTTATCGTTAAAATTACCCAGCCGATTGTCGGCCCGCTGCGCCGCGTCATTCCGTCCATTGGGCCGATAGATACCTCTTCGCTGCTGGTCGCGTTTATTCTCACCACGCTGAAATACCCGATTCTGCTGCTGATTCAGGTTGGGGCGCTGTCTCTTGACCCGATGAACCTGCTGGTCGGCCTGCTTTCGCTGCTGAAATCTGCCGGGACGCTGGTGTTCTGGGTAATCATCATCCGCTCGCTGATGAGCTGGATAAGCCAGGGCCGCAGCCCGATTGAATACGTGCTGATGCAGCTGACCGAGCCGATGATGGCGCCGATCCGCCGAGTGCTCCCCGCGATGGGCGGCATTGATTTCTCCGCGATGGTCGTCATTTTGATCCTTTATGCCCTGAACTATCTCGGCATGGATCTGTTCCCGGGGCTCTGGTTCCTGCTGTGAGTGCAGTAAGCCAGACCACCGACGGGCTGGTTTTGCGGCTGTATATTCAGCCGAAAGCCAGCCGGGACAGCATTGTCGGGCTGCATGGCGACGAGCTAAAAGTCGCCATCACCGCCCCACCGGTAGACGGCAAAGCCAATGCCCACCTGGTGAAGTATCTGGCAAAGCTGTTTCGCGTTGCCAAAGGCCAGGTGCTGGTAGAAAAGGGCGAGCTTGGCCGCCATAAGCAAATCAAGATTATCGACCCGCAACAAATCCCGACTGAAGTCGCGGCATTGCTCGAATAACAGGATCCCACTATGCAAAAAGTTGTCCTCGCTACCGGTAACGCCGGTAAAGTGCGTGAACTCGCCGATCTGCTTCAGGATTTTGGTCTGGACGTCGTCGCACAAACTGAACTGGGCGTAGAATCTGCCGAAGAGACGGGCCTGACGTTCATCGAAAATGCCATTCTGAAAGCGCGCCATGCCGCGCAGGTCACCGGACTGCCAGCCCTTGCCGATGACTCTGGTCTGGCCGTGGACGTGCTGGGCGGCGCGCCGGGTATTTACTCCGCCCGCTATGCCGGTGAAGATGCCACTGACCAGCAAAACCTTGAGAAGCTGCTTGCTACACTAAAAGATGTCCCGGACGAGCAGCGTAAGGCGAAGTTCCACTGCGTGCTGGTCTATATGCGCCACGCGGAAGACCCGACGCCGCTGGTGTTCCACGGCAGCTGGGCGGGCGTCATCACCCGCGAGGCCGCAGGCGCAGGCGGCTTTGGTTATGATCCGATCTTCTTTGTCCCCACCGAGGGCAAAACCGCCGCGGAGCTAACCCGCGACGAGAAACGCGCAATATCCCACCGTGGGCAGGCGCTGAAACTGTTACTGGAAGCAATGAAAAATGGCTGATTTGCCGCCGCTGAGCCTCTATATTCACATCCCGTGGTGCGTGCAGAAGTGCCCCTACTGTGACTTCAACTCCCACGCGCTGAAGGGCGACGTGCCGCACGATGAGTACGTCAGCCACCTACTGCGCGACCTTGCAGTCGACGCGCCTCTGGCGCAGGGTCGTGAAATAAAGACCATCTTTATCGGCGGCGGTACGCCGAGCCTGCTCTCCAGCGAAGCAATGCAAAACCTGCTCGACGGCGTTCGTGCCTGCCTGCCGCTGGCAGCGGATGCGGAAATTACCATGGAAGCGAACCCCGGCACCGTCGAAGCAGACCGCTTTGTGGGCTACCAGCGCGCGGGCGTAAACCGTATTTCAATCGGCGTGCAGAGCTTTAGCGAACCGAAGCTCAAGCGCCTGGGCCGTATCCATGACTCTGGCGAGGCGAAACGCGCGGCGAATCTGGCGAGTGGCCTTGGCCTGCGTAGTTTTAACCTGGATTTGATGCACGGCCTGCCGGACCAGACGCTGGAAGAGGCGCTGGACGATCTTCGCCAGGCCATTGAGCTCAATCCACCGCATCTTTCCTGGTATCAGCTGACCATAGAGCCGAATACGCTGTTCAGCTCGCGTCCGCCCAAGCTGCCGGACGACGACGCGCTGTGGGATATCTTCGAGCAGGGCGACAGGCTGCTGACCGCTGCGGGCTATCAGCAGTACGAAACCTCTGCCTATGCGAAGCCGGGCTACCAGTGCCAGCACAACCTGAACTACTGGCGCTTTGGGGATTATCTGGGCATCGGCTGCGGCGCGCACGGTAAAGTGACTTTCCCGGACGGGCGCATTCTGCGGACCGCAAAAACACGGCATCCGCGTGGCTACATGGAAGGGAAGTACATGGACCGCCAGCACGACGTGAAACAGGCCGACAAGCCGTTCGAGTTCTTCATGAACCGCTTCCGCCTGCTGGAAGCCGCGCCGCGCAAAGAGTTCACGCTTTATACAGGTCTGGATGAGTCCGTGATTCGCCCGCAGCTCGACGAGGCGATGGCGAAGGATTATCTGGTGGAGACGGCGGAAACCTGGCAGATAACCGAGCATGGGAAGCTGTTTCTTAATTCCCTGCTGGAGATCTTCCTGGCCGAGTAAAGCCAGCGGCAAATGACGCTGGCGCTTTTCCACCCTATGCCATCATCGGCTAGCGTGGAAAAGCGTCGCGTCTTCCAGCTCCTACTTCAGCGTCTCAACCAGCCCTTTACGCTGGCCTTCCAGCGTGACCACTTTGCTGCACACGTCGCGGCCAAACTGTTCGAAATCTTTCTGCTGATTGTTCCACTCGTTCTGGATCGCGGTTTGCAGGCCGCCCAGGCTACCCAGCACCCCCTGTAGCGGGTTGCCGCCGCCTTTGAGTACGGCTTTCGCGCCCATCTCGTTGATGCTGTCCTGCAGGATGCCGCCCATCGCCTGATTCACCAGCTGCTGGCCATCGGCGCGCACCTGATCAATCGCTTTATAGTGGAAGGTCAATCCGTCCTGACGCTGCTCGATTATACGGTTCATCTGCTCTTTGAGCTGGGCATCCAGCTTGGTCAGACGACCGCGCATGTTGCTGCTTTCGCCCATTTCTTTGGTGATGATTTTGTCCAGTGCCACGCGTCCTTTTTCTACGCGGGTCAGCGCGCCGTTGTTGATCCACGGTAGATCGGTACGCAGTGCCTGTTGATACTTAACGGCCAGCTGGCGCTGGGTCGCATTCAGGGTTTGTTGCTTACCGTTAAACTGCAGGCTGCCGTCCGGCGCAATCACCATGTTGCCGTTCTCGCCCACGACCTGCACGGTCTGCGGATTAATCACCACATCGTCCTTCGGCGTGACGCTGCATTTATAGTCGGCCTGCGCCTGCATCGCGGTCAGCAGCAGCACGCCCATCAGAGCCTTACGAATCATAGTTACTCCTGAAAAAAAGGGCCGGTTTGCACCAGCCCCTGTACTCTGAATCAATCCCACCAGACGTCGAACAGGTCGCTGGTGCGAACATCTTCCAGCTTCTGCTCTTCCAGCCATTTACGCACCAGCGCCTGGTGCTCTTCGGTGCATTTACCGATTTCCTGCATGCAGATGAGCCCATCCCACGCCAGGTGACCGCCGCCGTCAAAGGCCAGGCCATTTTTATCGATCACATCATTAATAAACGCATCGACGGTTTTATCGATTTGTTCTTCTGAGGTCCCTTCCGGGAAGCGCCATGCAACGGAGAACCCCAGCTCCTGGAATTCGTCGATGTGCATTTTCTTACGCAGACGACGGCTACGATTTTTTGCCATTATTTTACCCTCTCGAACATTAAGTCCCATACGCCGTGGCCAAGACGATGGCCACGCTGTTCAAATTTGGTCACCGGCCGTGAATCCGGGCGCGGTACGTAGTCGTTACTCTCCGACTGGTTCTTGTACCCGTCGAGGGAGGACATCACTTCGAGCATATGTTCAGCATAAGGTTCCCAGTCGGTCGCCATATGGAACACGCCGCCCAGCTTCAGCTTACGTTTCACCAGCTCGGCAAAAGGCACCTGAACGATACGGCGTTTATTATGACGTGCTTTGTGCCACGGATCCGGGAAAAAGAGCTGAACCATGGTTAAAGAATTGTCAGGAATCATGTTTTCCAGCACTTCTACCGCATCGTGGCACATAACGCGCAGGTTCTCGACCCCTTCTTCATGCGCCGTGCTCAGGCAGGCACCCACGCCAGGTGAGTGAACCTCAATGCCGAGGAAATTCTGTTCCGGCTTCGCCTGGGCCATTGCCACAAGCGACGTGCCCATCCCGAAACCAATCTCCAGCGTGACCGGCGCTTCGCGGCCAAACAGCGCGGCAAAGTCGGCTGGTGCAGATTCATATTCAACGCCCATCACCGGCCAGTAATTCTCCAGCGCGTACTCCTGGCCTTTAGTCAGACGGCCCTGGCGGCGTACAAAGCTGCGGATCCGGCGCAGCGCGCGGCCTTCTTCATTAAATTCCGGTGAGATGACGTCGTTTTTCATGATGCTCTGACTTTAGTTAGTGTTCGGGAAACGGGCATTATCCAAAGTTAATGCCCAGAAGCAAGCAGATGTACGGGAAAGTTCCGGTTTACAGCCCTCCGCTCTCTGTGCTGGAATCGGCACCCTGATTTCATCCATTGCCGGAAGATCCGCGTTGACGATACAAGCACCGCAGTTTGCCCACCAGGTTCTGGACTGGTATCACCAGTTCGGGCGCAAGACCCTGCCGTGGCAGCAGGAGAAAACGCCTTATAAAGTATGGCTCTCAGAGGTGATGCTGCAACAAACTCAGGTTGCGACCGTCATTCCTTACTTTGAGCGTTTTATGGCGAAGTTCCCGACCGTGACCGATCTGGCTAACGCCCCGCTGGATGAAGTTCTGCATCTGTGGACTGGCCTGGGCTACTACGCCCGCGCCCGCAACCTGCATAAGGCAGCGCAAAGAGTGGCAAACGAGCACGGCGGCGTTTTCCCGGAAACCTTTGAAGAGGTTGCCGATTTACCTGGCGTCGGGCGTTCAACTGCGGGAGCGATCCTCTCCCTTTCCCTTGGCAAGCACTTCCCGATTCTTGACGGCAACGTTAAGCGCGTGCTGGCCCGCTGCTATGCGGTAGCTGGCTGGCCGGGTAAGAAGGACGTCGAGAAACAGCTGTGGGAAATAAGCGGAAACGTCACCCCGGCGGAAGGCGTGAGCCAGTTTAACCAGGCGATGATGGACCTGGGCGCCATGGTCTGCACCCGTTCAAAACCAAAATGCGAACTTTGCCCGCTCAGCAACGGCTGCGTGGCCTATGCCAATAACAGCTGGGCAAGCTATCCCGGTAAAAAACCTAAGGTGACCCTGCCCGAGCGCACCGGCTATATGCTGATGATGCAGCACGAGCAGAGCATCCTTCTGGTCCAGCGCCCGGCCGTTGGTTTATGGGGTGGACTGTACTGCTTCCCGCAGTTCGCCACCGAACAAGAACTCCGCGACTGGCTGGCGCAAAAGGGGATGGCCGCAGATAATCTCACGCAGTTAACCTCTTTCCGCCATACTTTCAGCCATTTCCACCTGGATATTGTGCCAATGTGGCTGCCTGTGTCCTCATTCACCGGGTGCATGGATGAAGGCATCGCTCTCTGGTATAACTTAGCGCAGCCACCCTCAGTGGGCCTTGCCGCCCCCGTGGAAAGACTGTTAAAGCAATTACACGCCGAGCCGGTGGTGATCAAAACCGCCCGCGCGTTTGAAGAGGAAGAATAATGAGCCGCACAATTTTTTGTACCTACCTGCAACGCGAGGCCGAAGGCCAGGATTTCCAGCTTTATCCGGGCGAGCTGGGCAAGCGCATCTATAACGAAATCTCCAAAGAAGCCTGGGCGCTGTGGCAGGCCAAGCAAACCATGCTGATCAACGAGCGCAAGATGAGCATGATGAACCCGGAGCACCGCAAAGAGCTGGAAGCTGAGATGGTCAACTTCCTGTTCGAGGGCAAAGAAGTCCATATTGAAGGCTTCACGCCGCCGGAAAAATAAAACCAAAGGGCCGAATGCGGCCCTTTTGCAATCCACGACACGCAAAACGCATACACGGAACGATGAAAAAAATTCTAGCGCTAGCCCTTATTGCCCCACTGCTCGTCTCGTGTTCGAGCAAAAAAGAAGATACCTACAACGAAGCCTTTGTGAAGGACACGAACGGCTTTGATATTTTGATGGGCCAGTTTGCCAACAACATCGAAAACATCTGGGGGATAAAAGAGGTTCTGATCGCCGGTCCGAAGGATTACGTCAAATATACCGATCAGTATCTGACCCGTAGCCACATCAACTTCGATGACGGTACGATCACTATTGAAACCATCGCCGGTACCGACCCCGCGGGCCACCTGCGTCAGGCAATCATCAACACCCTGCTGATGGGCGACGATCCGGCCTCGGTCGACCTCTATTCCGACGCCAACGACGTGCAGATTTCGAAAATGCCGTTCCTGTACGGCCAGGTTGTTGACCAGAACGGCCAGGCGATTCGCTGGCAGGGTCGCGCGTCTAAATTTGCTGATTACCTGCTGCAAAACCGCCTGAAGAGCCGCAGCACCGGGCTGAAAATCGTTTATAGCGTTACGATCAACCTCGTGCCGAACCACCTCGATAAGCGTGCCCATAAATACATTGGCATGGTGCGAAAAGCCTCTAAGAAATATGGCGTGGACGAGTCGCTGATCCTGGCGATTATGCAAACCGAATCGAGCTTTAACCCGTATGCGGTAAGCCACGCGGATGCGCTGGGCCTGATGCAGGTTGTGCAGCACAGCGCGGGCGTGGACGTGTTTAAATCACAGGGGAAATGGGGCAAACCAAGCCGCAGCTTCCTGTTCGACCCGGAAAGCAACATCGATACCGGTACGGCCTACCTGGCCATATTGCAGGATACCTACCTGGGCGGCATTGATAACCCGACATCACGTCGCTATGCGGTCATCACAGCGTACAACGGCGGAGCGGGCAGCGTGCTGCGCGTGTTTAACAGCGATAAGCAGCGGGCGTTCAGCATCATCAACAGCATGGCTGCGGACGATGTTTACCAGACGCTGACCACGCGCCACCCTTCCGCAGAGTCCCGGCGTTATCTTTATAAGGTGAATACTGCCCAGAAGAGTTACCGCAGGCGGTAATTATTGGCCCTCGCCCCGGCCCTCTCCCTGAAAGGGAGAGGGTTAGGGTGAGGGGAAACTTACTTCACCATATACCCGTAAAGCCGCTTAATCCCGTCCGCGTCCGTTTCGCTGTACACGCCCTGTAGCTCCGGCGAGAAGCCCGGCAGCATGTTCACGCCCTCTTCCAGCGCCAGGAAGTAACGCAGCGCAGCGCTTCCCCACACTTCGCCCGGCACCACGCAGAGCACGCCCGGCGGATACGGCAGCGCGCCTTCAGCAGCAATGCGCGCTTCCGCCTGGCTTAGACGTACCAGCTCGACGTTGCCACGAATGAACTCGCTGTTGGCATCCTGCGGGTTCATCGCCACCGCGGACAGGCTCGCCCTGCGGAACATCGACTTTTGCAGCGCCTTCACGTCAAAGCTGACGTAGAGATCGTGCATCTCCTGGCAGAGCTGGCGCAGCGTGTAGCCTTTGTAGCGCACGGAGTACTTCTGGTAGATAGTCGGCAGCACATCGGCAAGCGGCGTATCATCTTCAATATGCTGTTCGAACTGGGCGAGCATCGCTACCAGCTGCGCCATCTTCTCTGCACTTTCCGCAGGCGTCAGCAGGAAGAGGATCGAGTTGAGATCCGCCTTCTCCGGCACGATGCCGTTTTCACGCAGATAGTTTGCGAGGATCGCCGCAGGAATGCCGAAATCGGTGTAATCACCGGTCTGCGGATCGATACCCGGCGTGGTCAGCAGCAGCTTGCAGGGATCGACAAAATATTCGTCCTTTTCATACCCTTCAAAACCGTGCCATTTCTCGCCAGGCTCGAAGCTGAAGAAGCATCGTTCCTGAGCAATTTTATCCGTCGCATGATCCTGCCACGGACGCCCCGCTACCGTCGGCGGAATAAACGGTTTGATCATCTTACAGTTGGCGATTATCGCCTTGCGGGCTTCTATGCCCAGCGCCACGCATTCCGCCCACAGGCGGCGACCACTCTCCCCTTCGTGGATTTTTGCGTTCACATCAAGCGCCGCAAACAGCGGATAAAACGGGCTGGTCGAAGCGTGCAGCATGAAAGCATTATTCAGCCGCTTGTGTGGGCAGAAGCGGGACTGGCCGCGAATGTGATTATCTTTCTTGTGGATCTGCGAAGTCTGCGAGAACCCGGCCTGCTGCTTGTGCACCGACTGGGTGACGAAGATCCCCGGATCGTTCTCGTTGAGATCCAGCAGTAGCGGCGAGCAGTCCGCCATCATTGGGATAAACTGCTCATAGCCAACCCACGCGGAGTCAAAGAGGATGTAGTCGCACAGGTGGCCGATCTTATCCACGACCTGACGCGCGTTGTAGATAGTGCCGTCGTAGGTGCCGAGCTGGATGACGGCCAGCCGGAACGGGCGTTTCTCCTGCGCGCGATCGGGTGCCACTTCGCTGATTAAACCGCGCAGGTAGGCGTCTTCGAAACAGTGCGCGTCGATGCCGCCGATAAAGCCAAACGGATTCCGCGCCGCTTCCAGGTAAACCGGCGTCACGCCCGCCTGAATCAAAGCACCATGATGGTTGGATTTGTGGTTGTTACGATCGAACAGTACCAGGTCGCCACGCGTTAACAGCGCGTTGGTCACGACTTTGTTTGCCGCCGAGGTGCCGTTCAGCACGAAGTAGGTTTTATCCGCATGAAAGACTTTGGCTGCAAACTTCTGCGCATCCTTCGCCGAGCCTTCGTGGATCAGCAAATCGCCGAGCTTAACGTCCGCGTTGCACATATCGGCACGAAAAACGTTCTCGCCGAAGAAATCGAAAAACTGTCGCCCGGCCGGGTGCTTTTTAAAGAACTCACCGTGCTGATGGCCAGGACAGGCGAAGGTGCTGTTTTCCATCGCCACGTATTTTGTCAGCGTGTCGAAAAAAGGCGGCAGCAGATCTTCTTCATAGTCGGAAGCAGCCGTTTCCAGCTCCAGATAATCCTGCGCTTTACCCGTGATAACGCCGGTAAACGCCGCCTGCTCGTCAGGCTGGGTTTCCGAGGCCAGGAAAACAGGAAGGTTAAAGCCCGTGCGTTTCAGCAGCGTCAGAATGCCGCTGCGGCTATCGGCGGCAGACAGCACGACCGCTGCAACATCGGTAAAGTCCGTATTATCGAGCGTGACCACTTCACGATGGGTGGAAAGCGTGGCGGCCACGTCGCGGCTGGCGGCAATTTTCAATGAGTTCATATGCACAAATCCCAAAGCTCAAGGATGAGTGGGTGCCATAAGGCACGGCAAAGGGAGCATTCCCCGGCGAATGTGTCTGCGAGTCTAAAGGAGAGAAGCCACTCCGACCGCGAGACATCAGTAAAACCAGGCATCACCTGATTTTACTGTTGTCCGGAAGTCGGCTTGCGTTGCCCTCACCGCATGGTGAGCGAGGGTCTTAGGGATACGGCAGAAAGGGGGCGGCACGCCATCGGGTGATGTCGGTGAACATTGACTGTGAACATCAATAAGCGCCCCGTTGCAGATATGCGAAATTTCGCGCAATCATGGCACCTTCTCACGCGGGGTTCAAGCCGCAGAGTCCAACATGGCGCACATTATTCATGCAAACGGACGCCGTAAGCTGACAAAATCATTGACGAAGAATGGGCTTTACGGTTTAATGCGCCCCGTTGCCCGGATAGCTCAGTCGGTAGAGCAGGGGATTGAAAATCCCCGTGTCCTTGGTTCGATTCCGAGTCCGGGCACCACTTTCACTTCTGTGGTTGCCTCCCAAACTCCCCGAAACTCAAGTATAATCATACCTATACCAAGTTTACGAACACCCTGAACTCCCTCAAACTCAACAGACGTCTTTCTAAATCAAGTGTCAGTTGGGGGCATTTATGGGGGCTCATCGTGTTCAATCAGTTTTAGGGGCCCCCTTATGGCACTCACAGCTAGGCAGGTAGACACTGCCAAGCCAAAAGAGAAAGACTACAAACTCGGTGATGAGCGTGGTTTGTTCCTGTTGGTTAAGACCAGCGGCGCACGTTACTGGCGACTCAAATATCGTATCGCAGGCGAAGAAAAGAAACTCGCCATCGGTGTGTATCCGGAAGTCTCACTTTCAGAAGCGCGGGCAAAGCGCGATGAAGCCCGAAAGCTCATCGCTGAAGGTATCGATCCTAGTGCTGAAAAACAGCGCAAGAAGCTCGCTCGCAAAATATCAGCGGTTAACACCTTCAAGATGTTGACAATGGAATGGCATAAGCATAAGTCAGCCAGCTGGAAGGAAAGCCACGCAGAGAGCGTCCTGATCGCTCTGGATAAAGACATATTCCCTCACATCGGCAATCGTCCTGTCGCAGAGATCCAGCCGCTGGAAATGCTTGAAGTACTCCGTCTGATCGAAAAACGAGGTTCTCTGGAAAAGCTGCGCAAAGTTCGCCAGTACTGCAACCAAATCTTCGATTACGCCATTTCAACAGGCCGTGCGACGATCAACCCTACTGCAAGCCTGAATGGCACCCTGACCGCACCGAAGGCTAAGCACTTCCCTCACCTCCTGGAAAATGAACTCCCCGCCCTGCTGTCAGCTCTGGCTAATTACCACGGCAGCCCTGTAACCCGTATGGCGACAAAGTTACTAATGTTGACCGGCGTTCGAACGATTGAACTGCGGGCTGCAGAGTGGCAAGAGTTTGATTTCGAAAAGGCGCTCTGGACCGTGCCTGAAGGGAGAATGAAAGGGGGGCGCGCACATCTGGTTCCCCTATCGCAACAGGTACTCGCGATCCTGCATGAGCTGAAAGTGATATCGGGCCAGAATGCCCTGGTATTTCCCGGTCGCTGCAACATCAACAAGCCAATGAGCGAGGCAGCTATTAACATGGTGCTCAAGCGCATCGGCTATGACAAGAAAGCTACCGGCCACGGCTTTCGCCACACGATGAGTACCATTTTGCATGAGAAAGGGTTTAACTCCGCCTGGATCGAGCTTCAGCTGGCACATGTCGATAAGAACAGCATCCGTGGAACTTACAACCACGCGCTCTACCTTGAAGGCCGCACCGAAATGATGCAGTGGTACGCCGATTACATCGATGGCCTCGCTTGCTCCGGTCCACAGGAACACAAAGAGATTTCCAGGTTGGATCAGATGCTCACCCAGGGCGGCCAGCGCCACAGGAGCTAGGCTGTTGATTCCATCATAGAAGTTTGTACCCCGGCTGGTTGTTCAAATGAGGTAACCAGCCGGTACGGAGCTTAACCAGAAGAGTTCGACGATACATGCCAGGTGAATGGTGCCTATTTGGATTTCTTCGGACTGATTAGTAGGTCATAAAGGATTTTCATCGCAGACCTTTTCTCGTTTGACCATTTGTCAAGTCGAGAGTCTAATTTGCTCTCCTCCTCCTTTTCAGCTGGTTTCATTTCATGCTTAAACGGGAGTAGTTTTTCGGCCAGCCATACAGTCACACAATTTCTGTCAGCAAAGGTCGTCTCATGCGACTCTGACTGGACTTGTTTGACCAATAGCTCCACCGCGTCATCGTACTGTTTATCGTATTTCCCTGTGCCCTTTTGCCCCCCTTTGCTTCGGGCTGCTCTAATACGTTCTTCCTTCTTCCGCACATGATAGTTTTCATCACACAACACGAACTTGTTCAAATAGCGAGCGGCCTGATACACGGTCTGAGTAAAGAATGGCTCTCGTACTTCAACCTCATCAGCAAACTGGAAATTTGCTATCTGGAACATACAGCACGAGATCTCAAAGAGGTAGTAGTGCGATTCTTCCGCAAGCTTGAAGAGTGTGTCCAGTGTTTTAAGCAGGCCCTCATAGCTTAGCCCGTTGTGATGATCGCGTGGCTTAAGAAGTGGCTGAAACAACGCATCGTACACATTCTCTCGATTGATGGAATACATCACGCTGACATGCACCATATCCTCACGAAAAGCCTTGAGTAAATAGGTAAGCTGCGGTTTCGTCTCGTCTGAAATGGCCCATTTGATCCAGATATCAAAGGCGGGTATGACATCGATCATGTATGCCTGGGCTATTGGCTCGCAACTGCGAAAATCTATGGCCGTTTGCAGTCCCATGTCAGACGGGTGTTCAATGGGCTTTATCGATTCAAACAATCCGCTGAAATAATCTGCCGCATTGAAACATCCCTGATCAGAGTTTTTTTTTGATTCGTAGTAATAAGCCATCATCGCATCCCCAAACGTTCCTTCCTTGGCCCTACCTTCTCACAAATTCCGTCATGATTTCAACAAGGTATATGCATCTATGGTGTACTCATCCAACAGCATATCAAATACGCCTGATCGCATAAGTTCCAGTAGTAGCCCATCAATCATTAGGTTATCGAGTAAGTAGGATGGTACGTCAGCAAATCATCGAGACGCACATTAACTCATTGTATTTAAGACCATTACATGAGAAATGCAATCCAATACACATTTGCCAACTCATGTCAACCAACTAACTCAAATGACTTAGAGGGCACCAGTTAACAGCGTGTGTCTGAAGGATACTATTGTCAAACTCTGTGTGGTCGGGAGCCGTTGTGACTCTCATACACCAAGGAGAACCAAGTATGTACTACCGTAAACGTCGTCAATCGCGCCTTAGTGCGCTGACCGATTCAATCGACCTCGCTATCGCTCAGCCAGCCGCATCGGCTAATCACGAACTGCAGCCGGGTCAGAACAGCCCGCAGGTTGGTGAACAGCAAAACACAGAGGCTGCTTCTACAGCACCAGTGGTAGATGTGCAGAAGATTCTTGAGCCTTTTGAGATCTGTGAGGGCGAAGAGGGATTAGTTGCAAAGGCCCAACCAGCGGCCAACGAATCTGATGATGGCCCGCGTTTTCGCGAAGGGGATACGCTGCTGACGATGAAACAAGTCACTAATTTGACCGGTACCAGTGACAAGTTCATTTTTGATAAGATAGCTAACGGGCTGTTCCCTAAGCCGATCAAGCTCGGACGCTCATCGAAATTCATTCTCCGTGAGGTTTACGCCTATATCAACGCGTGTGCCAACGCTCGTAACTAAACTGTGAGCCACAGGAATAGAACACTCGTTAACCACCATTCTGTTCCTGAATTCAACGCGGTTTGAACTAATTGTAGCGACCCGCTACGGGATATCTGTGCCCGCCGTCTGGCTGGCACGGTATTTCTTCAATAAGAGAACGATGACGTGAATAAACATCCGAAGCCTTACAGTAAGGCGCCTGTGAAATACGACCCAAGTGTCGTACCTGCACTCTTTCCTGAATTCGAGGCGCTGTTAAGCCACCTCCGAGGCGGGAAAGATATCTCCTACGGATTAATCGCCAGTAACATTCTGGCTGTTATTTCCCTGGTCTGCCTCAGCTTGATTGAAGTCCTCAACCCTTCAAGCGGGATCTCCGAACCAGTGGCTTTAAATCTACTTGTGATCGCAAGCTCAGGTGCCGGGAAATCGACGATATACAACCAGCTAACAGCTGAAATCCATTCATTCATCGCTGAGATGAAGGCGGACTACCAAGAGCGAAAGGCTGAATCCAGGATTGAGTTGAAAGTCTGGAAACTCAAAGAAGCAAGGCTGGAGAAAAATCTGGCCCAGGCGATTGATCGCGGCTTCGGCAGTGAAATTCAAGATCTTGAATATAAGAACCACCTAAAGAAAGAACCCAGGAAGCCTCGTAGATTCAACCTCGTGTATAAGGATGTAACGCATGCCGCCTTAATGGAAGGATTGGCAGAATTCCAGTACGGCGGACTGATGGTTGATGAAGCGGAAACCTTCTTCAGCAGCATTCTGAAAAAACATTTTGGTTTCCTTAACACGGTGTGGGATGGAGGTCCGTATGAGCATCGTCGCGCTGGCAGAGAACCCCTTGATCTGTTCCCTGTGATGATGTGCCTTCTGATGGCCCAGCCTGGGGTTTTCTATGAGTTCATTGAGAAAAATCAAACTGCTATGAAAGATAGCGGCTATATGGGTCGCTTCCTGCCGGTTATGGGTGAAAGGCACAAGCTGGATGACTTAGTGAAACGGCTTACCTCCGGGTGTACCTCATTGGACCAGTTTCATCGCAGAATCCGCGAAATACTGGATGAAGCGAAAGAACGCTTCGACAACGGGGACCAACAGAAGACGCAATTTACTCTTAACTTCTTTGCAGCCCACTACCTGGGTCAGAAAGAGGTTGAGATCATGCGCCATGCCGAACCAGGTGGAAAGTGGGAACACATCAAAGAGTTCTGCTTAAAGGCCTGTTCCAATGCCATACGAATCGCCGCACTTCTCCACTTCTTTGAAAAGAAAGCGGGCACAGAAATCTCCAGCGAAAGCATCAAAGCTGCGTGCACAATCATGGACTGGTACCTTGAGCAGGCCAGTATGATTTTCTTCAAGCAATCCAACCTGTACATCTTTCAAAAGCGCTGCGCAGACAGGTTCACTCATATCCATCATGAGCTGATCAAGGCAGATTGGTTACCGATAAGGTCCAAAGATCAGCTGAATCGTGGCCCTAAGGATTCTCAATCAGCAGACGCGATAAAGCCAGTACTGAGACAATTAGTTATCCAGGAACGAATTACTCTGCTCAGATGCCGCCGCACGAAGTCAGTATATATAGTCGCGCCTCATCACAAACACAGCTACCTGGACAGCTGGGAGGTTTTCCCAAGAAATGAACCGTTTCCTGCTGGGTGTGATGAAATTACCTATAACGACTCTCAGGGCGATTACTATGAGCTGGATCTACCCTCCTATGAATAGTTTCATCAGGCCGGTTCGTAACATTCACTCAACAACGGCATGGGCGGGCTACAATCAGCACAACCCTGCCGCTGACTACTTTTCGAGCGCATTTGCGTGACACCATGACGAAACACTGCGGATTTGGCGGATTTCCGTCAGATCCGTGGCGTTATGCCGCATAGCCTCTCAAATTGTGGTCATTAAGTGAACCGCTCCGATTTGATAGCTGTATCGTCTTAGTGCCTCAGGCAGGTTAACCAAGTGTTGCGTTAGATATTTCAACAGCAGGGAGCACAGAGTGGAATACGCATCGGAATATCGGTTTGCTCAGCGCGTAAATAAGGCTGACGAGTGTCTAGGTGTTCTTAAGTCATTATGTACACTTAACACTATCTTATTATAGCAACCTTACACTCCACCTCATCAAATATCATCGAGAGTATTCCCGGAGGGATATTCACACTGGATCAATCATCATGGCATATTGTAGGATTAAGTCGTGTCGCAAAGAGATCAATCTCAGTAACACTCACCGAGAAGCCTATTACGCTCACCGTTGTGACGATCACTACGCGGAATATCTGTCACGCAAGAATCAGCGTGAAGAACACGATCAGCAAGTCTGTGCAAATAAAGGCTGTAATAACACGCTAGAGGGTACCAGGAATCTCCTATACTGCTGCGATGCATGTCGTCGTGAATCTGAGAGTCGGTGGGATCCGTCTGAACTCAGCAAGCTCATGGCCTGGTCATACGTCCAGCATATCGAACGTATGATCAATCGTAGCCCGTTGAAGCTAGGCTCTATTACCTGCATCGGTGATTTCATAGCGTTGCTCAGACTGTACGTAGTTAAAGCGTCGTATCAGCGTAGCTATGCCGTTGTTCCCCTGGCCTCCGGTAAGTACAAGCCTAAGCCTCTGTTGGAGCTTGAGCTTTGTCATCTGTATCCGGTCAGTGCAGGCGGGGCTAATACCGCTGATAACATCATCATCGCTCCTAAGCTCATAAATCGTAAGAACAATTCCGCTATTCCCTGTCAGGATAGTACCTTCAGAGGCGTTGTATCGGACGGTGAGCTGATTCCGGTGGGCGATGACCTTGTTACCGGTCTGGTTGACCTTTATGGCGTAGAGGATGTTACAGAAGCTGTGAGCGAGCTTAGTAGGCCCACACGCTTCCACGGTAGCACTCGGCGGGATCCTGAGTTCAAGGGGATTCAACGTGAGCTCTCACTGTTCACCGTGTTACACAATGAGTTATGGCGCTTAAATCAACGTGAGCTGGCATCAATGCTGTCTGACATCAGGATGCTGAAGGAGCTTTCGTTAAATTTCCCCATCTACCTTGAGTTGCTGGCGATACTCGGTTTCTATGATGTGTTGACGGGTGAACGGGATCGGTTGCTGATCCGTATGCGTCGTATCCTGCGGGCATTCTTTGGTGATCCAGCTAACGGTAAATTAAGTCGGCTACCAGGCGGGATCGAGGGCTATAAGGCGGTGATGTATCTTTTCATTCGCGAGCACCTGGACCGTTATTTCGGCGTTGAACTCGAACGTCAGGATTCCGTGGTAGCCTTCTACAATCGTTTCTTCTCACTACCGGTCGTTGACAGTCATATAAGCAGCGGTGAGTTTGTCAGTTATGTATACCGTGACGGGGTTAAGCGTCCGGAACCAACCGGCTTTTTCACGCCTGACGAAACGACGATCTCGTTATTCGAGCTAACCGACTGATTGCCCTGCTGTACTGTGGGTAGCATCACCAGGGCCACTTCCATGCAAGGTGGCCTTTTTCGCTATGTTGCTTTGCCGAATAACTCAGCCATCGTAAATCACTTCCCAGCTTATACCCCCGCTTCGCCATCTCCTCTAACCTAATGAATCGTAATAACAATCCCGTTACCCCTGTAAGGAACATGCCTTCAGACGTACTGTATCGCCCGCTAAGCGGGTTCTGACGTTCTCAGCCCATGTTACCGCCTTTAAGCTGTGGATGATGTTACAGAAGCGCTGAGCAAGCTTGAGAGGCCTTACGTATTCCACGGTAGCTTTGAGTTCAAGGGAATTCGTCATGCTAAGCAACAGCTTACAACGCTTTAAGATTGATCACCCGTTCAGACAAACCCCTGCGTCATCAAGGCCGCATCTTTCGGAGTGGCCTTTTCCACATCAACTGTTCAGCGCCAACCCAGCGAGGCTGAAGCAGCGTCTGTTCCCGCGTATAGCCACGATAGCCCTACTCCACCAGCATAATGTGTGTTTTGTGCCGCATGCTGGTTTACACGCAGCGTTAAGGAGGTAAACTTGAAGCTGTCTATTATTCACGCTTATCAACATCACCAGAGAAACCATGTCACAACTTGATTTCGGTAGTCAGAATCCCTTTGAACGCGCTATATCACCTTTCGAGGAAATGGCGGCGTATGAAGCTCTGTGGACCGAAAAAGGGGCCACGTTTAAGACCATTGCAGATAAGTTTCGACAGGCACCTGCCGGAGCTACGCCATCAGATCTGGTCTCGGGGAGCACAATAGACTCCTTCAAGATCAAGCTCAAAGAGATCATGTCCCGCTTTGCTGTCAGCGATATTGGCGTGCGTGTCCATGGCGCTGGTGAATATCCTCAGAAGCTGCGTGATGCCCGACACCCGATTGAAGTGCTCTACTATCAGGGTTGGTGGGATTTAGTGAACACGCGCTCTGTCGCTGTTGTAGGCTCACGGAAGGTGTCTGAAGAAGGCATTCGTCGCACACGTAAGCTGGTCAAATGTCTGGTCGAAGATGGCTTCACTATCGTTTCCGGGCTTGCTGAAGGCGTTGATACCCAGGCCCATCAGACCGCCCTGGCGCTTGGCGGTGATACCATTGCCGTCATCGGTACGCCACTGTCACACAACTACCCTAAGCAGAACAGCGAACTGCAGCACACGATCCGCGATAACCACCTGCTCATAAGCCAGGTGCCATTCCAGCGCTATCTGGACCAGGATTTCCGTAGCAATCGCATCTTCTTCCCGGAACGTAACGTCACCATGTCTGCGCTGACGGAAGCGACGATCATCATTGAGGCCTCAGAAACATCGGGTACGCTCACCCAGGCGCGTGCAGCACTCGCACAGGGCCGTAAGCTGTTCATTCTTGAGTCCTGCTTCCAGAATCCGGCACTGACCTGGCCCGCTCGCTTCGAAGCGCAGGGCGCTATCAGAGTCAAAGATTACGAGGATGTAAGGAGAAATCTTCTGTGACTTTTCGCCTTACCCAAATCGATGACCTGGTTCGTGGGCAGCACTACCACCTGGAAGAAGACGATCTGTGCTACTTCTTCGGTGAATACACAGCAAGACGTGGGGCGACGCACAGTGCCACAAACCAGCTGATAATGAACCTCAAGAAAGGTAACGACAGACGAGGCAGGCCAGAGTATCGCTATAAGGGTCAGGCTATCGATGACGTTGCGCGGATGGTCAACAACAGCTTTGGTGGAGCGATCGCCAACTACACTTTCGTTCCCGTTCCGCCCTCAAAATGTAGAACGGATGCCGCCTATGACGATCGAATGGCCGCCGTTTTACGCAAAGTCCACGAGCTGAACCCGGCGCTGGATTTCCGTGAACTGGTCTGGCAGGAGTCATCGACGGTCGCCTCACATGAAGCGGCGAATAACCGCCCGACCGTTGACGCGATCATGGAGAACTACCGTCTGGATGAGGCGCTGATACCGGGTGTTAAGCAGAACATCATTGTATTTGATGATGTTCTTACCGCTGGATGCCATTTCAGGGCCATGAAACGCTTCCTGTTGCGATATTTCCCTCAAGCCAATGTCCTGGGGCTGTTTGTCGCCAGAACGGCCAGAGAAGCCGATATAGCGAGCCTGTTCGACCTTCTGGACTAAATTTCAGGCCAAATGCCATTACTTCCGCCCTGAATCGGGACATCTGGCTTACTTACGCCATGAATTTGTTGATCTTTGTCGCGACTTACTCGAAAACCACCACAGCCCTCGCCCAAATCCCCCCAACACACACAAAGTGAGGTAAAATCGCCGGAATAACAGTGAATAGACACCGTAAGGGATTCAACCATGACAAGCCTTCAACAGCGCGCTGAGTTACACCGTCAAATCTGGGCCATTGCCAACGATGTCCGGGGCTCAGTCGATGGCTGGGACTTTAAGCAATATGTCCTTGGCGCACTCTTCTATCGTTTCATCAGCGAAAATTTCTCCAGCTACATCGAAGCCGGTGATGACAGCGTCAACTACGCAGCACTTGATGACAGTATCATTACTGACGATATCAAAGACGATGCCATCAAAACCAAAGGCTACTTCATCTACCCGAGCCAGTTGTTCCGTAATGTGGCCGCGAAAGCGAATACCAATGACCGTCTCAACGCTGATTTGAACAGCATCTTTGTGGCGATAGAAAGCTCGGCCTTCGGTTATCCTTCTGAAGCCGATATCAAGGGCCTGTTTGCCGACTTCGACACCACCAGCAACCGCCTGGGTAACACTGTTAAAGATAAGAACACTCGCCTGGCCGCAGTACTGAAAGGTGTCGAAGGCTTAAAGCTGGGTGATTTCGATGCACACCAGATTGACCTGTTCGGCGATGCGTATGAATTCCTGATCTCCAACTACGCAGCGAATGCCGGGAAGTCAGGTGGCGAATTCTTCACGCCACAGCACGTCTCTAAGCTGATTGCCCAACTGGCGATGCACGGTCAGACCCACGTTAACAAAATCTACGACCCGGCAGCTGGTTCAGGCTCTCTGCTGCTTCAGGCGAAAAAGCATTTCGATAATCACATCATCGAAGAAGGCTTCTTTGGTCAGGAGATAAACCATACGACGTTCAACCTGGCGCGTATGAACATGTTCCTGCACAACATCAACTACGACAAGTTTGATATCAGGTTGGGCAACACCCTGACTGACCCGCACTTCGGCGATGAGAAACCGTTCGATGCGATCGTTTCTAACCCGCCTTACTCGGTAAAGTGGATTGGGAGTGATGACCCGACGCTGATTAACGATGAGCGCTTTGCCCCCGCAGGCGTACTCGCACCGAAATCCAAAGCTGACTTTGCATTTGTGCTGCATGCCCTGAACTATCTGTCAGCCAAGGGCCGTGCGGCGATAGTCTGCTTCCCTGGGATTTTCTACCGTGGCGGCGCTGAGCAGAAGATCCGTCAGTATCTGGTTGATAACAACTACGTTGAGACAGTGATTTCACTTGCGCCAAACCTGTTCTTCGGCACCACCATCGCCGTTAACATCCTGGTGCTATCAAAGCACAAAGCTGATACCCGCGTGCAGTTCATCGATGCCAGCGGTCTGTTCAAGAAAGAAACGAATAACAACGTCCTGACCGATGCCCACATCAAGCAGATTATGCAGGTGTTCGAGAGCAAGGCCGATACCGACCATCTGGCGAAATCTGTGGAGCTTGAAGCTGTTGCCGCCAATGGCTATAACCTGTCGGTCAGCAGCTATGTCGAAGCGAAAGACACGCGTGAAATTGTCGATATCACCGAACTGAATGCCGAACTGAAAACTACCGTCAGCAAGATTGATCAGTTACGTCAGGACATTGATGCGATTGTAGCCGAAATTGAAGGTAGCGAGGCGCAGGCATGAGCGAGCTGAGCTACCTGGAAAAGCTGCTGGATGGAGCCGAGGTTGAGTGGAAAGCATTGGGTTCTGTTGCTGATATTGGTACTGGAAGCTCGAATCGCCAGGATGAAAGCGAAGACGGCGCTCACCCATTCTATGTTCGCTCAAAGAATATCCTTAAGTCTGATACTTTTGAATTTGATGAGGCGGCCATAGTCATTCCTGGCGAGGGTGGGATTGGAGATATTTTCCACTATGTTGAAGGAAAGTATGCATTACACCAGAGGGCCTATCGAATTCATATCAAATCAGACTGTGTGAACACGAAATTCTTGTACCACTTCATGTCATCACGGTTTAAGCAGTATATTTTAATGAAAAGCGTGGGAGCGACAGCTACCTCAATCAGAAAGCCTATGTTGGAAGGGTTTGAAATTCCCATTCCCTGCCCAGGCAACCCTGAGAAGTCCCTTGCTATCCAGGCTGAAATCGTCCGGATTCTGGATACATTTACCGCCCTTACCGCAGAGCTTACCGCAGAGCTTACCGCAGAGCTCACCATGCGCAAGAAGCAGTACAGCTATTATCGGGACCAATTGCTGAGCTTCGAAGAAGGAGAAGCTGACTGGAAGATGCTGGATCATATTTGTACTTTGATTTCTGCTGGCGGTGATGTACCTGAAAATTGTGTTAAAGGACAGACACAACCAACTAGCGAATACCCTTACCCAATCTACGCAAACGCAACGGATGTAAAGGGATTATATGGCTACACCGATTCGTACAAGATTGATAGCAATGCGGTAACAATTTCTGCGCGAGGTGCAAAAGTTGGATACCACACAGTCAGAGAAGCAAAGTTCACCCCAATAATTCGCCTGATAGTGTTAGTCGCCAACAAGAATTTGGTCAGAACACGATATCTTAATTATGTTTTGGACATGACGCCTATTGGGGGTACAGATGGGGGAATCCCACAACTTACCGTTCCTATGGTGAAGAAAATTAGCGTCCCGATTCCTTTCGCGAGTGATCCTAACAGATCACTTGCGGAACAAGATCGTGTCGTTGCCATCCTGGACAAATTCGACACCCTGACAAGTTCCATCACCGAGGGCCTGCCCCGCGAAATCGAGCTGCGCCACAAGCAGTACGAGTACTACCGGGATTTGCTGTTCAGCTTCCCGAAGCCTGATACAGCAGCTCACTGACGAAAATGAGACGGCCTCCGACCGGCATCTGCTGGTCGGGGTATACACAGCCATGTTTACTTACCGGTAGCTTTGTATTTTCCTCTGCCGGTTATTGCCCTACCGGCACACAGGATGCGCTATGACTCAACAGACCCACACCATTGCTGAATCCAACAACTTTATCGTTCTCGATAAGTTCACCAAAACCCAGGATCTCGGCGAAAGCTACCAGAGCGAATCAGACCTGGAGCGAGAACTGATTCAGGACCTGCGTAATCAGGGGTATGACTTTGTCTCAATGGCCTCGCAGCAGGCGATGCTGGCAAATGTCAGGACACAACTCCAGGCGCTCAATGGCGTGGTGTTTAACGACAGCGAATGGCGGCGATTCTGTGAAAGCTATCTGGACAGCCCGAGCGACAGCAGCCTCGACAAGACCCGCAAAATCCATATCGACTACATCTGCGACTTTACCTTCGATAACGGCCAGCTTGAAAACATCTACCTGATTGACAAGAAGAACCTGGTGCGTAACAAGGTGCAGGTCATCCAGCAGTTTGAGCAGGCCGGGTCGCATGCTAACCGCTATGATGTCACCCTGCTGGTGAATGGTCTGCCACTGGTTCAGGTTGAGCTGAAAAAGCGCGGCGTGGCGATTCGGGAAGCGTTCAACCAGATTCACCGCTACAGCAAAGAGAGCTTTAACAGCGACAACTCGCTGTTCAAATACCTGCAGCTGTTTGTGATATCGAACGGTACCGACACTCGCTACTTTGCTAACACCACGAAGCGCGACAAGAACAGCTTCGACTTCACCATGAACTGGGCGAAATCCGATAACACCCTGATTAAAGACCTGAAGGACTTCACCGCCACCTTTTTCCAGAAGCATACCCTGCTTAACGTGCTGTTCAGTTACAGCGTGTTTGACAGCAGCCAGACGCTGCTGGTGATGCGTCCGTATCAGATTGCCGCTACCGAGCGCATTATGTGGAAAATCAACAGTTCCTTTAAGGCGAAGAGCTGGTCGAAGCCTGAGGGTGGCGGCTATATCTGGCACACCACTGGCTCGGGCAAGACGCTTACCAGCTTTAAAGCCGCCCGGCTTGCTACTGAACTGGACTTCATCGACAAAGTCTTCTTCGTGGTTGACCGCAAAGACCTCGATTATCAGACCATGAAAGAATACCAGCGCTTTTCGCCCGAGAGCGTCAATGGCTCAGATAACACCGCCGGGCTGAAGCGTAACCTGGAAAAGGATGATAACAAAATCATCGTTACCACCATCCAGAAGCTTAACAACCTGATGAAGGGAGAGGCCGACCTTCCGGTCTATCGTCAGCAGGTCGTGTTTATCTTTGATGAGTGCCACCGCAGCCAGTTTGGTGAGGCTCAGAAGAACCTGAAAAAGAAATTCACCCGCTTCTATCAGTTTGGCTTCACAGGTACGCCTATATTTCCGCAGAACGCCCTGGGGGCTGAGACTACCGCCAGCGTGTTTGGCCGCGAGCTGCACTCCTATGTGATAACCGATGCGATTCGGGACGAGAAGGTGCTGAAATTCAAGGTGGACTACAACGATGTCCGCCCGCAGTTCAAAGCACTGGAAGAGGAAACCGACGAGAGAAAGCTCAGCGCGGCAGAGAACCAACAGGCCTTTCTGCACCCGCGTCGCACCGAAGAAATCAGCCGCTATATCCTCGCGCATTTCCGCCAGAAAACACACCGTTCCTTCCCTGGCGCAAGGGGCTTTAACGCCATGTTCGCCGTGAGCAGCGTCGATGCTGCCAAAGCCTATTATGAAACTTTCAAACTGCTACAGCAGGAAGCGTCAGCGGCATCAACGACGTATAAGCCGCTGAGGGTGGCGACCATCTACTCCTTTGCTGCCAATGAAGAACAAAGTGCCGTTGGCGACATCATTGATGAAAGTTTCGACGTCAGTGCGATGAACAGCAGCGCCAAAGAGTTTCTGGATGCGGCTATTGATGACTACAACAGCCACTTCAAAACCAACTTCAGCACCGACAGTAATGGTTTCCAGAACTATTACCGTGATTTAGCCCAGCGCGTGAAGAACCAGGATATCGATCTGTTAATTGTCGTGGGGATGTTCTTAACCGGCTTTGATGCCCCGACACTGAACACCCTGTTCGTGGACAAAAACCTGCGCTACCACGGCCTGATGCAGGCATTCTCCCGCACCAACCGAATTTACGATGCCACCAAAACGTTCGGCAACATCGTTACCTTCCGCAATCTGGAACGGGCGACGGTGGATGCCATCACGCTGTTTGGCGACAAGAACACCAAAAATGTAGTGCTGGAAAAGAGCTACAAAGAGTACATGGAGGGCTTTAACGACATCGTCACCGGTGAAGCTAAACGGGGCTTTATGGAGATCGTCACCGCACTGGAGCACCGCTTCCCTGACCCAACCGAGATTGAGAGCGAGACAGAGAAAAAGGCCTTTGTGAAGCTATTTGGTGAGTATCTGCGGGCAGAGAACATCCTGCAAAACTACGATGAATTCGCCACACTGAAAGCCCTGCAGAGCGTTGACACCAGTGACCCGGCAGCAATTGAAGCCTTCAAGGCTGAGCATTATCTGGATGACGAAAAGCTGGCTGAGCTCCAGACCATCCGACTGCCGCCAGAGCGCAAGGTGCAGGATTATCGCTCGGTGTATAACGACATCCGCGACTGGCAACGCAAAGAGAAAGCTGCAGGTGACAGGGATAAATCGACCACCGACTGGGACGATGTGGTGTTTGAGATTGACCTGCTGAAGTCACAGGAAATCAATCTGGACTACATTCTCGGGCTGATTTTCGAGCATAACAAGCAGAACAGAAACAAAGCGGGACTCACCGAAGAAGTCAGACGTCTGATACGTTCAAGTCTCGGCAACCGCGCCAAAGAAGGTCTGGTTGTTGACTTCATTCAGCAAACTAATCTCGATGAGCTGCCTGACAAGGCCGGGATTATCGATGCGTTCTTCACTTTTGCGCAGCGTGAGCAGCAGCGCGAAGCGGACGCATTGATAAAGGAAGAGAACCTGAACGAAGAGGCGGCAAGACGTTATATCCGCACCTCGCTGAAGCGTGAGTATGCGACAGAGAACGGCACGGAGCTTAATGAGACCCTACCCAAACTCAGCCCTCTTAACCCGCAGTACAAAACGAAAAAGCAGACCGTTTTCCAGAAAATCGTCGCCTTTATCGAGAAGTTCAAAGGTGTTGGCGGCCAACTCTGATCATCCAGGCTTAGAGGGGAGGAGTAACGCCCTTCCCTCCATGCTGTTGGCAGGCATCCTTACTCTGCCCTGCTCTCAAACTCCGATACAAAATCATCGCGATAGATACAGAGTTGTTGTTGCACGGCATTACTACGCAGCCCACCATGTGAGAAACGATCTAAAGGAAAGAGGCAACATGAGCAAGGCGATTGATAACCTACAGGCTGCGATGTTAAAGGCGATGACCGAACGTCCCACTGTCGGAGGATTTCCGTATCTGGCTGAGACGTTACGTGCAGCTGGCGTGAAAGTTAACGAATGGACACTGCCATCCTGCCAGAGCCTGTACTTAACTGATGCGGGTCCAGTCGTGATGCAGAGTCAGCCACTCATCTCGAACATTGCGAACGTGCCGATGTTTGATGAAGAGGCCGTGATTCACGCGCTTCGGGAAGATCAGGCCGGGAGAACCACATTCCCCGAGTTTCTGGCGGCAATCTGGCTGGCGGGTGTTGTACGCTATGTCGTGGATTTTCCTGGTCGCCAGGTCGCGTATTTTGGCTGCAATGGCGAAAGCTACGTGGAAGCGTATCCGGCCATCACACTCGATTAAGCCGTCAACCAGCAGGCGGGAACCTTAAGATCATTCCCGTCTGTCGAATGCTCAGCCTTTCTTACGCTGTGATCGAACCAAACCTTCCTGCGGAAAACGCACGCCATGATGGTGTATCAGCATGGCTCTGCGATGCCTGTCGCGTCCGCGCTGCCAGAGTATCCAGGCTTTCAGTGCGTGCAGGTTCATGAGCTCAATCAGGTGCATCATGCGCTTTTCCCAGTTCCCCACAGCTGACAGACACAATTTCATCCGCCGTTTGATATCCACCGTGCTGTCACCGGCTACCAGTGCATCAATTCCCTCACCCCAGAGCTCAAAATACTGCAGGCTGACAACAGGTAGCCCAGTAAGCAGACTGAAATTACGGTCACAGGGCACACAACGGAAGCTCGGGCGTTCTTTCGTTCTGTAGGTTCTCTTCCCTCCGCAGTGCGGACAAACCGCTGTCGACTGCGTTCTGAGTGTCTGGTACCAGCCCTTCAACCGTTCCGCTTCAGCAGCAACATCCGGTGTGAATGTCGGGTCGCGTCGCTCATAATGCGGCACCCACCAGGCGTAAAGCGCAGGCCAGTACTCCTGCATCACACGCGCGATTACACGGTCTTTATGAACGCAGGTTGGATCGGCGATCTTCAGTTCTGCCATCATCTCTGCAGTGGTGAGTCCCGATAAGCGGGCCGCCGCAAACAACGGCCACAACGGAACATGTCGGCTCCGGGCAAGTAGCGTTCCGGTCAGCGGGGTAAATCCTTTCTTGCAACGGCTACAGCGATAGTTAATGACCCGATTTTTGGATGAACTGCCATTGGAGTGAAATGCCGGGCTTCCGCAGTGCGGGCAATGATCAGGCTTCTGATAAGGTGCCGTCGCAAGCCAGTCAATCAGCGCATCCGCATCCTGGTGCAACTCCACTGGCAGAAAACGATAATAGTCGAACCGGCCCGAGAGACTATTCTTCGTCAAAATCCCTTCCCCGTAATTTCCCCACCTTCATCCGCATCGTCTGCGGCATCTGATCTTCATTATCATCCCTGAGCCCCATCATCACGTTATATCCCATGAACAAATCAGGGTCGCCAAGCCTCGGGCGGGGGAGAAGGCGGACCGGAATGGTCAGGTGCAGGCTGGCATCATAATCACAACCGAGATAGGTTTTAAGCAGTTCAAACACGTCCCTGCGCAGCTGACCACGAGGCATCCATCCTTTTGCTTCCCCAGCATCCTCGGTGTACATTTCGATACGCATACAGTAGTTAGCATCTTCCACCTCATCCCCCAGTATAGGGCGGTCACCCAGCTTCATGCCCCCATTGACCGACAGCCGTGCAGGCTCTGCGACAGGCATCCAGACCGGATGATGAGGGATAACCTCTACCCGCGTATTGGGTGCCTGGCTGCGAATCACGGCGGCAACGCCTTCAGTGGTATGCGTCGGGTGGAGCATCGGCTGTAAAATCGCCAGTAGCCGCGAGGGAGGAAGCGTCCGACTGTGTGTGATGCCAGTCAGCGCCATCAGGCTACGGGAGAATTTATCTGCGCCCCCCTCTTCGAAGGTTGCCGGATAGCTGTATTTCTTCCAGATGCGATAGAATTGCGTCATTAACCGGTGGTTGAAGATATCGAGGAATGCGGCCATTGCATCAGCCCCTTCCCGCCCCTGATTAATGTCGTCAATGTAAGCTGTCGGCAGCGGAGAATCCACGCCATACAACCCCAGAAACTTTGTTCGGACCGCGGGTGGCGCATCGGGGTTATCCGGGTCGGTTTCGGTTCGTTTCAGCTCACCCGATGGAAACCCCAGATGTGGATCCGGCCGGAAACGCACCGGGTCGCTATTAGGGTATAACCCTGTACCCAGGTCATTCCCGCCAAGCTTTTCAACCAACTGGCAGAAACGGTAAAAGTTGAAGCGGGCTGTCTGATCGCGGCCTTCACCATCCAGCCAGAACGGCGGCAGATCTTTCTTATCGTCTTCGCCTGTCACATCAACACCCTGTCAATCCTGCGTTCCGGCCACGCCCATTCCGTACCGGACTCAGTCAGCGTAACCGTAAGTTGAGTAAAGCGAATGATGCTGGCGTACTGCGTGAAAAATTGCTCAAGGAGCTCACAGAACAACCGGGCATCACCTGTACCGCTAAACTGCGTTTCATCCAGCGCTACACGGATCTTTACCCCATGCCACTGACGCGACGAGTTATAGGCCTGTTCGTAGCTGACATGTCGGATCCCGCCAATACGGCGACGATTATTCTCATCATCGGTCCAGTCAAACAGCGTCAGAACAGCCCGAAGATTTTCAGCATCGCTAATCATCTGGCTCAGTGCACGAGGATGCAGCTGCGCCATCACATGCCACTGATACAGCTGTGATAAAGGTGGATAACACGGCATTGAGGGTGCATGTCGGGTCTGGCAGCGCAGCGTCTGGTTACCGGTTGACGTCAGTCCGTCAAACACCGCAGCATCAAGGGCCATACGGGCGTAATTCCCGTTGGTGCAGGTGATATTCATAAACAACGTGGCATTTTCCTCCTGAAGATCGCCTTCACCAGAAGAGCCACCCAGCATCAGCAGCGTTTCATGCAGCCCGCTCACACCACGCCAGATGCGGGTATGGAAATAGCGCTCGGGCCAGGCGTCCTTGCGCTGTAACATCCCCCCCTTATGCCGGAACTGGCGGTAAGGCACATACTGGCGCTTGTCCAGCGTCTCACTGGCAGCCACCTTATCCACGCTGTAAATCTCGGTATGATGGTCACGCAAACGATGTGGCCGTAACCGGTAATCCAGCACGGCAGGCTGTACTTTCAGCGGCTCGGCATTCAGCGAAAACAAGTTAATGAGCGGCACGCAATGGATACGCAGAATATCTTCCGGAACAGGAATATCACGGTTCAGCGGGGTACTGAGATGGATGTCCAGCTCGAATGTCTGACAGTCCTCTCCCAACGGCAGCGTCTCAAGGCCGCTCAGGGTAAAGAATGCAAATCGCGCCGGAAAGCTGAAATACTCGAGCATCGGGCGCACTTCACCGCACAGCGCCGGACTGTCACTCTCCGGCCAGACTGATGACCAGTGCTGTTGCCAGCGTGACGACAGTTTGCCGTGGAAAGGTTGCGGATCGAGGTTGCCGGTCTGTGGCAGCCGAACCGTAATCTGTGAGACATGATGTGTAAGAGCCTGGTACAGCATCGACTGCAGAGGGCGGTCACCGTGGATGTAAACCGGGATATGGCGTAAATTTACCTGCGACGGGTCCGCATACTGACTGAAGGTAAAACGCAGGGTCAGCACCTGGTGACCATCCGGGTGAAACTGCCGTCTGGTGTTATGCAGCGTCAGCGGATGCAGGACCAGTTCATCCGTTGTGCGATAAGGGCAACGCAAACCCGATTCATCCATCGGTCGCGTCAGAAGCGTAGTACCGGCAGGGATTACCACATCCCTCACCTGTGCAGCCATTTCAGGCGTCAGCTCTACGACTGCCATTGAGGGCAGTGTACGGTTAGCTATCGGCAGCAGATGCCCCAACAGCGGCTCCGTCAGCTCGGGGATATCATCATCCAGCTTACGGCGCAGCTGTGCCATCATCAATGAAAAACCCTGGAACAACTGTTCAACGGCATCATCGGCTTTATGCGACATACCGTCTACGCCCAACCGGCGCCCCGCCTCCGGATGCTGTTGTGCAAACTCACGCGCAGCCGCTTTCAGCCAGCGCATCTCGCTGTCAAAATACTTCAGAAACTCATGGTCATTCATTCTTTCACCGGTTTCAGCAGGAGAGTGTTGTTACGGATTTCGATGATCCGTGGCTTATCCGGGTCAAGATCATCGCGACTCAGCACCTGCTTCCAGCTACTTCTGATGCGATCAGGTTTACGAAACAGTCCGACCACGGCCACAAACTGCGCCTTCTTATCCATCGGGATATCGAGCTTGATCGTCTGGCCGGGATAGACGCTCAGGACGCGCTGCGTCACCAGCGAATCCTTCAGCACGATATCAGGCTGCATCAGCAGGTCGGTATACCCGGTATTATCAAAGGTCTTGCGATCGTTCAGTTGCAGCACACGTACCCGCAGCGGCATGGCCTCCTGCGCATCATCCGCGTTAATGGCGCTCCGGGCAGCAAAGGTCAGGTGCAGCGTTTCCACCTGCCGATAGAAGATGGCTTTTGCCACGCTTGCGGTGCCCTGAGCCGTCGCATGGAACAGGCCACAGCCACTCAGCAGGAACAAAGGCAGGCAAAGCAGTGCGTTTCGTGAAATTCGAACTATCATGACTTACCTCCCGGATGGCTCGCCGCCATGCCACCCGATGCAAAAATCTGTGACGGCAGGACAAACCCACGCAAATCAAGCAGTGACAATGGTCCTTTCCCAAGCTCGGTTCGCAGCTGGTAGTTCAGCGTCACCCCGTCAGGCGTCACCCACGCCACGCGATAGAGATTATCTCCCAGGCTTGTCACCAGCGCCTTATCCAGCAGGCGAATGAATCCCCAGCTACCCGGCTCATCGGCATACAACCGCGTTCCGGTGTTGACTGTTCGCCAGGTCAGCGTGCTTTGAGGCTGCCAGCGGTTATCCGGCCAGGTCAGGGTCTGCCAGCTCTCCTCCTGGTTGAAATACTGGAGCTTCTGACGGTCTACCAGCAAATCGGATTCCACCACATCACGGGAAGGTTTTGCCATCATCTGGAAATGCAGTTCCACATCGCCGTGCGCAAAGGCAACATTCGCAATGCGGGTCAGGCGATTAAGTGCATCCAGGAATGCCGGGTTAAAGGTCAGCCCCTGGCTGTTCATCGCATCCGGCACCCACTTATCCCCTTCCAGCCGCAACAGGCCTCCCAGGCGGGTCTGAATAAACTGTGTGATACGCCCGGTATCTGCCCGCATAAACTGCGCCAGCTCAGGCAATGAAGCCTCGCTCTGGCGTTCAGTAAACGGATAGCGGTCAGCAAAGGCTGCATTCCACGGGGTCACGATATCGCTTTGCCACTGGCTGTTGATACTCTCTGACGTTGGAGAAAGCACCTGTTCCCACGCCTGAACCATCGGCTGCACAAACACGCTCTGCCCGAAGCCACTCCACTCCTGCCCGAGGCTGGCGGCAATCAGGCTGCCATAGTCGCGGGTATCAGTGAGATCGACCGCTTTCCCCTGAAACACGGTCAGCGCCAGCGACTGCATCATGGCCTGGGGATCAGGTGCGTTCGTCACCTGCTGCAGGCGCAGGCGAACGCGGGTGATACGGGTCAGGAACGTTTGCAGACTCAACGCGTTCTGTGACGCACTGCTGTCCGTCAGCGCCAGCAGCGGTCCGAAGGTCGCATCCAGAGGGCCATGCGCCACGTTACCGGCCTGCTGTACAGCCGCATTAGCTTTGTCGTTGTGGATTAAATGCTTAGCCGAACTCACCAACGAATCGGTCAGGTCACCACCGACCTGACCGGTGCGCCCCTGAACATTCAGGGTGTTCATCAATGCAATCAGCGGTGACTGCCGGACATCTGCCAGCAGAGTCAGCTGTTCAATCGACTCCGACAGGCTTCCGGCCTGATGCCATTGCAGACTGTTAAGGAACTTAAGCCAGGCGCCTGAGTAATCAGAGAAATACCGCTCAGTCAGTCGGGCCTTCATCGTGTCAGGAGAAACGGTCCCCGCTGTATCGCTGGAATGCTGTGCATCGCTCAGCACCCAGTCAATTTCATCCCGGCGTGATTTAGCCAGCTTCTCAATTGCAGGCTGAACCTCTTCTTCCCAGGCCTTACGCGTGAATACGCCCGGTACAGCCACATCGGTACTGAACAGCTGGCTACTGTCTGTGCCGTTTACCATTTCGCTGAGCGTCATGTCTGCATAATCGTGGGAGACCTGTTCCAGCAGCTTCTGGTAACGCGTGGACTCCGCATTACTGGCCCCAATCTGGCGAAGCAGCGCGGAACGCATGCCACTGACCAGTCGCATATCGGGCATGATTCGCCACTCCATGTGTGCCGGAAGGTTCTGCATCATAAAGGCCAGCATACTGTTGCCAGCCATGCGCCAGGTGCCATCCGCCACGTCATCACGCTGTTGCCAGGACTGCATCACTGTGTTGCTGAAGAAGGTCGGATCAGCTTTATCGGGGCGTGAGAGCATCAGATAGGCCCGAAGCTGGTCATACATGGCTTTCGACTGAGCGGCACGCTGTGGATTATCCGGCGGCAGGTTGAGCCAGTGATTCATGACGGATGAAAGATGTTGCGCAGAGGCATCCCGCAACATCGGCATCGCCGCCTGTTGCCAGTACGGCCAGAGCGCATCCAGCACGTCATCATTGCGACTCAGCCCCATGCGCATATACCACGGCGCTCCGTACTGCTGTCGGTGCTGCAGACGTTCAATTTCATGCTGCAGCTGGTAAAGTGCCAGCAATCGTTTTGGCATAGGCTGCCGCGTATCGGTGGCACTCAGGGCCAGAGCATGATCAGCCTGCATCAGCCGCAGGTTTGTTATCCAGGAGATAACGGCAGTCGCCAGCCAGAACGTCAGCAGACAGGTACAGGTCAGCAGTAGTGATTTACGCCATGACACACCGGTCGCTACCGGCTTGCGCCAGCGCTGGGCGAGTAAATCCAGCCACGCTTTGCCCGGCTGCCACGCATGGCGCAGTGAAGCCGCCCCCGAGGTGACCGCCGGGCTGAAGACCATCCCGCCAAGCGGCAGAGAACGGGCTCCCTCCGACAGTTGTGACAGCGTATGTGTCACCCGCTCCGTGCCGCCGTCACGCAGGCTGTGGGCCAGCTGTAACAAAAAGGCATGATTACGGTCGTTCAGGATTTGCTGCATACCCTGATGCACCAGTGAGGACTCCAGCTGTTTGAGAGAATGGCGAAAATCGTCCGCTTCATCCCCAGGTGCAGATAAAAAGCCCGTTGCCTGTACCGGCAGACCAGGTTGTTCCCATTCCAGCGCGTGCGTTTCCCACAACCAGAGCGGGATTTCCCATCCCAACTGGTGATACTGCTTCTGCAGCTGGCGGGCGACGGTATCCAGGGTGTCATGTGAAAGTGTGGTCTGCGCACTGACCACCCAGATCAACGCATCAGCCAGGCGACGGCGGATTTTACGCAACGCTTTCAATTGCGCGGCATCCGGCTCAGCGACCGGGCTACCGTGCCACAGCAACAGAGTCCCCTGACCTTCCAGCCAGTGCTGAGTGGTCAGCCCCGGAATCGCCTGCTCGACCTCATTTTCCTCCCCCACCACCAGCAGGATACGCACCCTGCTGCGCCAGCGTCTGCCATACTGAAAACGCAGCTGTGTGATGATGTCTTTCACCTGCTGATTCTCTGATGGGCGCTGTCTTTTGCTACCGGCGTCGCCCGTCAGCTCTTTTGCCTTAAGTCTGACCAGCGCTTTCCAGCACAGAATGAACGGCGCACAGAACCAGACCAGCACGAGCCAGGTTATCGCCGCCCGGAATGCTATCTGGCCCGGCAACAACTCCGGCAGGTCGAGACTGCTTCCGGCAAAGTAGTAGAGCAATGCCCCCAGCAGGACCAGCAGGGTAATCGTGATGACATAGCCGGTGACCAGCCAGAATAGCGAATGACGGGGTTCAGTGCGGGAGGTTTCCACGAGGAACGCAAACTCCTGTAATAAATTGAGATTCCATAAATGTCGCCGTCCAGCCACATGACAGCCCCTTCAGAGCGGACAATGCGGCCAGAGACTGCATGACAAAGGGGGTTACCGCCCCGGCGTTACCCAGGTACGGCATCAGGACATTATCGAGGGCAGACCAGCCAGACGGTAAAAGGGTATCCATCGCGGCACTGTCTGCTGCCAGCACCCTTTCAGGCGCACTGCGCAGACGGGCATAGCGACCAAGCTGTTCAGTCAACTGTTGCGGTGTTTCTGACTCAGCAGGCTGGAGAATTTCACTGCGGGTCATCAGTGCCTCAGCCCTGTGCCCGCACAACCAGGCAAACCCGGCTTCTGAAGCGGTATACTCAGCGGCGCTGTCGGCATCACCAAACCCGGCGCACAACAGCAGCGCCTGTTCATCTTCTGGCATCGTATCGATAACCAGGTCAAAATCAGCGACAGTGTGCAAACGCAGCACATCTTCGGGTAGACGAATACCGTCAGACTCCAGCACCAGGCTGAATGCACTCAGGCTCTGCTCATCACCCAGCCAGCAAAACACCTGAACAGGACGCGCTTCATTGGTACTACGTAACCGGGTCAGTACCTGGCGAGCCAGGTGACGTGACAGCATGACCGCCCGATTTTCCTGGCCGCCCAGTCCCAACACCATCGGGCAACGCAGCAACGCATTCCCTGACGCATCGTCACTCTGCTCCGGGGCAACGGGAAGCGGCAGAGACAATAGCGCTTCATGCTCGCTACTCTCATCCCCCATCGGCGTGACCAGCATGACAGCTTCTACAGGTAACAACCGGGACCGCTGTCGCCACCATGCGCGAACGGAGGCCGAAATGGCCTCCCGGTGCGTATCGCGATTCGATACAGACTGTAACCAGACCAGCCAGCGCAGAGCGACAGCAACCGTCCAGATAATCAACGGGCAGATCACGCTCCAGAACCAGAATGACACTGTCCGGGTCGGCTTACCTTCCGGCCACAACAGCATTGTCGCAAGCGCGGCCAGAAACAAAATCACCGGCAATGCAATCCACCAGCGTCGCCAGTGGGCAGGCTGCAGCTCCGTATAATCGGGATAACGGGGAGGAAAGATCATTCACCCAACGTCCATATCAGGCAGCGAGCTGACCAGCGTGCAGGTACAGGCGCACTTATGACCGTCAAGTGAAACAGCCTTATCGTTCACCATGTAGCCCGGAGCTCCCTGCGCAATCGTCGTCATGCCGTGCTTATTACAGCGAACCTTGTCACCCACACTCGCCACCGGCCGACCAAAAGCATCGTAGCTACCGGTCAGCACCTCGCCACCATATTCCCTGAGGGTATCCCCCACGCGGATAAGCTTCAGACTCACAGGACTTTTACTCCCGAGGCTTTCAGCATATCGATGGACGAAGCCATCATTGCCTGATGCTGATCATTAATGATCTGGCTGTTGGCTTGCTCAACCAGTAGGCCTGGAGAGCGGGTTGGCTTAAGCAGTTCAGTTGCATTGTCGGACAACGGTATGGCTTTGCCCGTCGCATTATCGAGGATTGTTCGCGGTCCCTTTGTACCAAATCCACCAACATTAGCAGAATTGTAAAGTGCCGGATTCTTAACCCGGAAAGACGTATCAGGTGGCGGAACGGGTGCGCCGATCAATTGACCGGCAGTGGAGAGCAGGTACATATCCTTATTACTGTCAGACCCAAAATAGATTGAACGGTAAAAGAAATAGCTTCCCCATGGCTCTCGCGTCCCCAACGAGGAATACATAAACCAGGCGCGGGAATCGTGAACCTGATCATCGAACAGCGCGACAACCTGAGACAGAACAGGATCGCTGACCACTGCGCCGACCTTTGATGAAAACAGACGAGGGTAGATCGCGTCGCCATCAGCTTTGATCTGCTTAAACTCTTCCGCTTCGTCGTCGGTATTGTGCATCCAGACAATGCCTTTGGGGATTTCATTAATCACAAACTCGCCCCAGCTTTGCGGCCTTGTTTCACTGAGGTAGTCGCTACGAAACTCCTCGGCAGCCTCGCGAAGTTCCTGCTTATCAATAGCGGGTTCGTAGGCCGGAATACCCGGTTGATTCATCATAGCCGCAGCCCCCGGCACTCGTGGATTCAGTGTTGCAGCACGGCGCTTATAATCGATCTCTTCTTGTTTCTTATCATGCGCATGCTTACTTGCAGCCTGTTCCTCAGCGGAGTGCTGTGTTGCATGTTGATAGAACGACTGGTTTGCAAAGCTGCCGTTGGCATAGCGCCCGATTCGCCACGCCGTTATCAGGCCTATCTGGTCAGACACCGCATCTTCCAGTGTCTGAGACAGCGAATGCGCATCATAGCCATAGCTTGTCTGAGCTTCGGTTTGAGCCGATTCTTCGGCTGTCGGGAGGATAGTCTGACGCCAGGCATTGAAACGCTGGATGAGTGATTTGCTCACTAAAAATTGACGAATTGTGTCGCCAGACATGATTCGGGAAGGCTTCTTCTGAAGCAACCTATCAGGAATGCTGTCTTTTAGTACACTCAGTGGGGCTCCTGCCGCAAAAGCAGCAGCGTAGAGATCGTGAAGGATGATTTGCGACAGTACATTGCCAGGGAAATTGAGATCGCCATTGTCTCCACCAACTAGCCCTTTCCCCTGATCTCCCGGCGGATATCCTCCTCCGATATCAGAGTGCATGCCCGGATAAACCACTTCTTCCGCATAAGAAGGGTAGCGACCACCAGGACGACGAATGGAATCAAGCGGGAAACAAAGGCGTTGTTCATGTGCTGAGACGAAGTGCTTGCAGCTCTTTATAAGACCGGGATAACGCTTTTCGTTCGGTAGCTGCTGTGTACCATTTGCCCACCCCATATGCCCATCGCTCATTGGCATAATGTGCGCCACACCGACAGAGGGTACGGTATCCAATAGCCCCAGGAACTCAATACTCAGCGGAATCCCCAGGAGAGCCTGTTCAGGCTTATCGCCGCCTTTAGGAATTCTGAACAACTGAGTAAGCCAGTTAACAAACGTTCGGGCTTCCGCTGCGCCACGCGAAAAGCCATAGACAAAGAGCTTGATTTTGAGGACTTTTCTCTGAAGCTTTTCGAGTCTGGCCTGGGTATCAGCATTCAGGTAGCCATTCATGGCATTAATGCGGTTATACACGCCATCAATGGGCCAGTTTGAAGCCATACCACTCAGCTTTTGCCGGGCTTCTGTTGCCGGGATACGCTTAGCCCCCTGAGTCGCTGTATGCGTAAGGGCATCAGCCAGCATCAACAGTGCCCAGTTAATACGGTTTTCCCCTCCTGTCGCATACTGCAAACCCGCATCAGAGTAATCCATTTCACCAATTTCAGGGAACGCTGTGCCGACCCCTGGCATGTAGTAAGCATAATACCCATCCCCTTCAGCTTCAGGCGTATATGTCGCATGGAACATTTTGGCGATATTGGTCGGGTGGGCAGGGCTGGTATGCCGGGTATCGTGGTCTTCATTATTCCCGGTGCCATCAAAGAAGAAGCTGATATGCAGACTCTGTGAACAAACAAACCCATTTCGACGCCCGGTTTCTTCATTGAACGCGTAAAGATAATCATCCTCCTCTTTACGCTGCTTCCGATAATTATCCAGCACGTCTTCTGCCGTTGATGGCAGTCGGCCATTCAGAGGGAACTCAGGTGGTGCCCAAACGTTGGATTTTGCACTCATTTTGGACATGTCGCTGGCTCCTTCATGTTCATCGGTTCTTTGATCGGGTAGGTTTCAGCTCCATAGCTGGCTTCTCCCGCATAGACTTTTACCTGTTGGCAAGGGAGGAAATGAACACTGATCCCCGCGCTTTGATCATATTTGGGGATGGGAACATCGGCGCTGTACCGACGGTACTTAGCTACGTGCCTGGCGATGGCTTCAGGCTCATATTCGAATCCTTCCTTCTTCATCGGAATTTTCTCATCAGGGTTTGGATCTATTTCCCATTCGATATGTGCAGTCAGACCCGGGCGCCACTTATCGGGGATCATCACGCAACATGCATTTCCGGTTAGCGTACTGCCGTAACCATTCACGGAGAACCAATTGACGTCCTGCCCTGATACGTGGTTGTAACCGCGAATATTCCCGGCGCTGGACGTATCGGCATTTGACTGATCACAACCGGCAAGGGCGAAGACAATAGTTACCGCAACAATTCGAAACACTTTCATCATGTTAATCATCGCGCCTGCTCCATGAACGCAACCAAATCACCAAAGTAATTCTGCTCGCTGGCCCTGAGTGAAGCCTCCAGATTACGGGTGAAATTCTCTTCATTCGAAAGTTGCGGATCGTAGTGCCTTTGCATCAACTTCTCTGCGTCACCGATGCACCCCATGCGATCAACCTGCGCATCATCGACACAACTCATTTCCGGTTCATCAGCTAACTCTCTGTCGGGTATGAAGGTTCCAAACTTCCAGACAATCTCCCCGTCTCTGTCCCGCCAGCTCCAGAACAGCGCGATATCCGTAAAGGCAGCCTGCTGCTCTGCAGTGAGCACATGGCTCAGCAACGATGGAAATACGCGGTTGTCGTAATAGCGCAACAGGCCGGTTTGTTCTTCCCACTGAACCTGTGACAACGCCTGCAAATGACGACACAGCAAATCAAAGGCCAGCGGTGAAACCAACAGCGTCAGGCGCGGTGAACCCGAGAAATACTCCAGCAGCTGCTCCAGCCACATACGCTGATTCGCCACGGCAAAATGCAGGCGCATCACAACCGGTGAATACTCCGGCGTCCCCCCTTCAGGCGTGCCTTCAAATAGTTCAAACCACTTCACCCCAGGCGAGAGCTTTCGTAATGCAGCCTGCAGTGGTTGGTCAGTCCCGGCCTGGTCCACCAGCACATCGATGTAATCCAGCCCGGCTTTGGCGCAAAGGGCTTCGGTTTGTTGTTGCCAGAGAATGTGCTTTGGTTGTGCTAACGGCGTCGTTGTTGTCATCGGAGGTTCCTTATCCGCGTGCTGCAAACGCAGCCGCTTCTTCCTGGGCTTTCTTCAGGCAGTCTTTACACACAGACTTCGGCAGCTCGGGCAGCGTGGTTTCATCACTGAGAGGCGTATTCCAGTTGTGCGTGCCACGGTAATTGATTTTCCCTGGCGTATGCATGTCGATATCGCCGGGCGAAAGTCGGAAGGATGAGTTACCACAGTGGAATACGATGGCGTTTTTTGCCGCCAGATGAATCTCGCCCTGGGTGGACGTAACGGAAATATCTTTCAGCGCAGTAAGGCCCATCAGGTCACCATGCGATTCGATGGTCACAGGCCCGTTACCCGAAACGATACGTACACCTTCCTGCTGCGCCAGTAATGAGAACGCGCGTCGGGTGTTGACAGAAAGACGGTCATCGCTGACAAGACTGGTTTCACCCTTGCTCTGCAGATGCAATGTCTGGCCGCTATTGACCAGAACAGATTCCGGGCTGACGATGCCGATACCCTTCGGGGCGCTCAACAGCATCGCCGGTGATTTCAGCTGATCAACAGCAGTCAGGTAGGCTTTCAAATGCGAAGCATCAGGCTGAAGATTGTGGTGTGACTGTGTTATAGTACGCCAGTCATTCATCTGACTGACGGCCCCTTTGACCAGACTTATTGCCGGAGACATATCCAGCACCTGACCGGTGGCCGTGGCCTGAGCATCTGCAGTGAGGAACAGCCCTTTACCGGCCCTGAGTGTGCCCGTGCTGTCTGTACGCAGCTCAAAACCTTCGCCACGCTTATTACGCGAACTGTCTACAATGTGCCCCAGCGACAACTGACTCTTGCCACCGTACTCCGTCGATATTTTGACGTGTTCAGCCCCACGCCGATCCTCAAATCTCAGTTTGTTATTCGCCGGAGTTCTGAGCACATTACGCTGATAGTTGTAGAGATTGACATGATCCTCATGGCGGGAGTCATGCATTGCGCAGAGGATATAAGGCCGGTCAGGATCACCGTTGGTGAAGGCAATCATCACCTCCGTTCCGGCAATCAGCGGGAAGTGCCAGCCGTAAACATTCCCGGCATAAGGCTTGGCAAGGCGCACTGGAAGGCTTTCAAAGCCCGCCTGCCAGGTCGTGTTAAGGTCAAACTGAAAGCGGACACGGTAGCGCCCCGTTTCATCGAGTTCAGCATATTGCGCGTTTTCAACCGGACTAGTCACCCTCGCGAGCAGTGTACCGCCAATATGTGGCCGGGACAGCAACGGGGGCCGGTAGGAAAGATGCTGGCGATTCGGCACAGCCGTAAAGCTGATGACATAGGCGGTATCACGGGAGATGCGTTCTGATGAGGTGGAGACCACTAACAAGCCATTCGGGGCATCTTCCCAGGATTTGCCCTGTGGATGAATAATCATACCAGGACGAATATCCATTCCGTTCGACTTACCATCAAACACAACCTGCTCAGTCACCAGGCGTTCGCGGCGGCGTTTTACGAACCAACGCCCTTGTTCCGGCTGTTCTGCGGCCTGTCTGCCCTGTTCTTTGTAATGTTCGCCGTAACGGTATTCTTCACCGGTGAGCGCGGGCATATCCAGATCGGTTTCCAGATGTACCTGCATATCGCTCTGAGCTTCACGGTAATACTCATCATTAACACGCGTCTGCCCCGCAACGGTATGGCGGTTTACAGTTACATCCCACAATGACTCCAGGCCGCCATCAAACAGGCCGGAAGGGTGACGAAACGCAATCTGAGGGCCATCGCTAAAGGCGTAACCAGAATCACCTAACACCAGAATATCGCGGTGGTTTTCCTCATCCCAGGCAAAGTAATAGAACACCCCCACACGCGCCAGATGACGCTGAATAAAGGCGAGATCACTTTCAGCATAAGAGATAAAGAACTCCCGCACCGGATACTGAGTGCTCAGCTGATACCGGTAGTCAAGGCTTGAGAACGCCCAGCGTTTCAGGATGTCCTCAACCGCGCCGATAACGCTTTTATGCTGATAAACCGCGTAGGTAAGACTGTTGCGAAGCAGAGCCAGGCTGGCTTCAAGCACCACCACATAACGCGTGGTATCAGCGGAACGTTCGCATTGCTGAAAAGACGTGATAACACCCCGCATCACTCGGGGGGTGACAGCCTGCCAGGGTTTACCATCAGGGTAAAACAGAAGCTGCGCGGTGGTGTTGATTAGCACATCTGCGGGAATATCGGGAGTTGCGCTGGTCAGCTCGATTGAATAGCACCAGGGTGTATTCAGGGCTTCTTCACCACTGAAGCGCAGTACCGACAACTGGATCTCAGGGTGCTGCTTATGAAGTTCCGGTACTTTCAGTTGGTAGTGATTGTAGACCGGGATTTTCCCGCCCTGAAGGGTTAATGTATTCTCGCTCATGACCTGCTATCTCCCTGGTCAGTTGTGAATCAGCTCAGCGTGAACCACTGTCCGAGCAAATAGTGCAGATGGGTACTCATCGCGCATGATGCAGCGACAATGAGTAGTGCTCCGGCCAGTCGCATTATCCACGGTGATCGTCGCCAGAAACGAATATCCGGGCGGTGATTACGGACAATTATCGGATTGTTGAGTTTGCTTCCGGAAGCAGGAAGACGCTCCTGCAGCTGTTTCAACAAGGCAGTGCGCTCTTCACTTTCCTCGCCTTCGCCAAGGTGATAAATGCCCTGGTAGCCCAGTTTAAGCATGCGGTGATAACAGGCCATAACGGCCTGGGATGGTGATGCCTCGCGAAGCAGCGTTTTAATGTGTTCATAGAACATCTCCCCGCCACGAAGATGCATCAGCAACCGTGATTGCAACGGTGACTCCCGCCACCAGAAAGAAACATCCACATCCTTCTGAGTCATAACGGTCTCATCCAGAAAGACACACTGCGCGAACCTGATTTCCTCGGCAATGTAGTCAGAGGCACCAGCAGCCCGGAGCTTAATCTGGGTGTCCTCAATCATATTCAGGCAGTGCTGGTAGAGAGTACTGTCAACGGTGACACCGTCGGTGTTACGAACCGCCAGCGCAAGTAGCCAGGTATCCTGGAGAAGAGTGTCGATGAATGAAGGCGTGATGGGTTTTGCTTGCTCATCCGTCCCGGGATCTGCTGCAGCCACGTGACTATGTCCATGATTTGAGTGGGGGATATTTTGGAGTGATGGTAAATTGTACTTAACCTGGAGAGCAATTAACCAGATGCAACAGAATGTAAATTTTCATAGCGATATCAGATATATCCGATGGCGCAAAGCACGCTGCAGATAACATTCCTGGTCAAAACCCTTCTCAGCAGCTGCCTTAAACTCAGCGACTGTACATTTCCTCAGCAGCTCAATGCTATTACTTTGCGATCCCAGATTAATGAATGCGGGGCAACAGAATGAAGTCGATACAGTGCGGCATATGCGGGAAGCCAGTTGAACAAAGCGTGTTGTTCCAGCATCTGGTGAGCAACCACCGCTGGAAGGAAGTCGTCACGCCAGTATCATCCAAACCGGCACCGCTGAACAAACCACAGCCAAAGCAAACATGCTGCTCCGGTTGTAACGTGTTGTTTGAGTCCAAAGCGGCATACAGGCGGCATCGAAAAATATGTCAGCAGACCGTTCCAGCCAGCAAAGCAAGCCCTCCGGGCCAGGCACCGGATATGAGGATTTGCCCCCACTGTAATGCCTCAGTTTCCCCGAAGAAGTTCGACAAACATGTTCGTTCAAAATGTCCGAAACGCAAAGATGCACATCAGGTAAACAAGGCTGGCAGTGAGTTCTACACCGACCCCGCCATCGAAAAGTACCTTGCGCTGCATCCTGAACCACCAAAGATCGGCAAATTTGGCGTTCCGCAGGCGAAGTTCAAATACAGCACCTACGGGCGAAGTGGCATGGAGTACGACACCTGGAGCAAAAGCTAACTCAACGCCAGCCGATGCCCCAATACATTCCAGATATTTTCACGACCATATTACCCCTGTGAACAGCCGGTTGATGATCAACTGGCTCCCGTGCAGGGGCACATCTTCAGCGCAGAACATCCGCACCCATTTCTGGCTTTCATTCTGATAACTCACTGACTGGAGACACTCCTTGTCGCAAACCACAAAGCATCATCTCGCGATACAGGAACATGCTCCTGTTTTCAGTGAGTTACCACGGCAAAAAATCATCTCCTTTTCTCAATCAGCCTTCTCCTGAGCGTCACAACCTGTCAAGCCCCTACTGCATAATAACCACATGAATTATCACCCAATTTACTTCTGGAGGTCATTCCGTGTCCGACGAACAGGACTCCCGTTATGACAGGCTCGCCGTCAGGCTGTCCGTCATTATCAGCCGCCTGATGGCCGGGGAAGCGCTGTACCTGAAACCACTTGCCGACGAGTTTGGCGTCTCAGAGCGCACCCTGCAGCGCGATTTCCACCAGCGGCTGGTTCATCTCGATCTAAAGCATGACAACGGATGTTACCGGCTCAGTGAAACCCAGCTGCGTGACCATTCTCCGGCCGCATTCTCGTTTATCCGCAACACAGGGCTCGCCCGCATTATGCCCGGCCAGGATAAAGCGCTGATGGATTTACTCATGAACGAAAGCGGGACCGCACCCTGCCTCATCTGGCACGCGCCCACCGTCCCGCTGGCAACCCATTCAGGCAACTTCCAGCGTCTGGCCGAAGCCATTCATCGGCACTGCACCATCAGTTTGCTGGTCAACGGCATTCGCCACGATGCGCTGGAACCCTACCGACTGATTTACCAAAAACACTGCTGGTATCTGGTCACCAGCCACCTGCGGCGCATCCGGGTGTTCAGGCTGGACGAGATCATCTCCGTCACTTTGCTGGAGCGCCACTTTCGACGCCGCAGTGAGGTCAGCGATCTGATCGCCGAAGAAGGCTTTATCGCCGCACTGCCCCACTTCCGCTTCATTAGCGACGTCATCAACACCTTTAACCAGTGAGTTCGCTGGCTCAACTCTGAATAAGGAAATTACCCTCAATGAAGATACGACACCTGGCTGCCGCCGCAGCCATCACGCTATCCCTGACCGCCTGTGATAACTCCAGTGCCGACTGGGAAGCTCAGTCCGGTAAATGCCTATCCCTCAGCAGTGAAGGCAATTTCACCGCTATGGTGACCCCTGAAGTTGTTGCGTTTATCGCGGTCGAATCCGGCTGTCCCGACGACATGGGGCTGCTGGGCATACGGCAGGCAAGCGTAAGCGTTGGTGGGGACAGCTACCCCGCAATACTGACGTGCGGAGCCCGGTCAAATGACCATTCAATGTTTATCCTCGGAAAACTGGTACGTAACGATACAACGTCAGGACCAGAGCTTGGGGCCAGAGCAGTCAAGGCAATCACCGGTTTCTTTGGTGCAAAAGTCACGCTCGATGGCGAAACCGCGCACTTCGGTAAGGGTAACTTTGCAAAAGTATGTTCTGCGTATGTTCCACATCCTGGCGGGGAGAAAACAGCGCCACACAGCAAAGGTTTCCTGAGCTCCCTGTTTGGAGGGAAGAAAGCGCCTGAACACGACGTTGACAGCGCTATGCGGGACAAGTTTGTTGCAGACTCCAACGCAGCATTTGCACGTGCAGACGAAGCCGACCAGCAGCAGAAGCTTCAAGAAGATAATATGAGAAAACAAGGGTATAAACAGGACAAGGACGGCAAATGGCATAAGGTATTCAAAACGGATGGTTACAACCCGAAGGTGGAGCCTGTTCATGTAGACCTGGGCCCAGCTTCGTCGGGTGGTGGTTTACCGGCGAGCGACCTGTCTGGCAGTTCCACTGCAGTGGGTAAGCCGCAACAGGTACAGAGCAGCAACGTAGCCCCGTTAACACCGGAAGCTGAAGCCACTGCCCTGAAGAATGCGCAGTCCACCTATCTCGTCTATCACCCTGGCACGGATATTTCGGCGTTCACCTGGCAGAAAAGTCCCCTTCCCGACAAATCCGTCAACGGCGCTACCGTCCATGTACTGCGCTTCACCACCACCAACTCACAAACGAACGTCACGACCGATGTGGATGTGGAAATCAATCCTGATGGTTCAGCCGGTTACGCCACCAGCAATGACCGCCCGACACCTGTAGCAACCAGCGCCTCCGTAGACCCTGTGAACGCGTATTGCACGCTGGACAACGGCAAGAACGTAAATGTCTATGCCGCCAACGGCCAGGACTATCGCTATTCCTATCTGGACAAAAACAATCAGTCAGAGCTGGAGCTGACCGAAGGGTTGTTCGGGGTCAAAGCCTTCCACTACGAAACGCAGCTGGGAATGGGCAAAGCGCAATACATCCGCTTCAACAAGAAACAGTACGACTACGTGCTGCTGAGCCTCGACACCGGTAAGCGCGAATTCTACGGCATCCGGGTTTACAAAGATGGCAGCCTGATTTCATCGCACGCATGCAAAACACGGCTGAATCTCGACGTGAGCCCACTAACCGACGCAGCACATGCTGACAGCGACAAAATGGGTGATTTCGTCACCAACTGACACCGGCGATTCACGATCGGATAATTTCACTACAATGGCAAAGGAAATGAAAATGACTGCAACGGCAATTAATTCACTGAAAAACAAGCTCAATACATCCACCTGGCATCTGGTCCTGCTGTGTATACCGACAGGCGGCATCTATCTGCTGATGTGGCTCTACAAACATCAGGAAGCCCTCATGGCAGAAGTCGGGCAGCGCTTCTCTTCCCGTATGCTGGTTATCTGGATGGCAGTCTGCACAGGGCTGGCAACCTCACTCAAAACGATGTTCCCTCTGCAGGTCGATGACTACGGGTACAGCGTGAATGATGGCGCTGCCACCATGCAGGGGATTGCGCTGCTGCTGACGCTGGCCTACATCGTCTTACTGATTGTCTGGGCCTTTAAAGCCCGCGCTGCGCTGCAACAGCATGCGCTGACGCAGTTTCGCTTCGACCTGAAAATGAACGCAGCCTGGACCGTCCTCTTCCACGTCTTCTATATCAACTACTGCATCAACGCGATGCCGGAAGCGATGGCAAAACACCAGATAATCCACGGCAAACCTCAACCTGAGCAGGTGACGGAACCAACGCCGGAGTAATTCACTCTCCAGTGCATTAACAGGCCATGCCTCCTTCGGGACGCGTGGCCTTTTTGTCTTTATGCCCTCAGTAACGGGCGACACCAGCTGGATGCCATCACTGTGGTGGGCCCGGCTTTCTTATATCTGACGGTTACTTATCAGGAGAATCAATGAATTTCGACGACGAGTTTGAAGAAGGCATGGAATTTGAGCATGACGGCATGAACGACGAACAGGAGGAAGTGATTGGCGATACCCCACCAGCAGGTGGGCTCGGGTCAGTGATGGGCTGGCTCTATGACAAAGCCGTGAGCGGGATTGCAGGGATTGAGTCGGCGGAGACGCTGGCAGAGCGCTACCTTGCTGACGCGAAGGGGGATGTGCAACTGGCTGCACGCAACATGGTGCACTGGGAAAGCATCAAGGCTGGCAGCAGCGGCTTTCTCTCCGGTATCGGTGGCGTTGTGGCCTTGCCGTTCACCCTGCCGCTGAACGTCACCAGTGTGTTGTTTCTGCAGACGCGTCTGGTCGCCGCTCTGGCCTGCCTGGGTGGACATCGCCTGACCGACGAACGTATCCGGGCGCTGGCCGGGCTGTGCCTGTGTGGCAATGCTGCCCGGGCGCTGTTACATGAAGTCGCCATGAAAGCTGTTGAGCGCTGGACCCGAACCTTCACCGAGCAGGTGGTCAGGAAGACGCTGATGATGCTGGCAGCCCGTGCAGGCATGAGTGCCGGAGGGCAGTTTATCCGTCTGGTGCCGCTGGCAGGCGGGGTGGTGAGCGGCGCGGTGGATGTGACAACCACCCGTACTATCGGTCGCATAGCCTGTAACACCTTTCTCAGCGCCCTTCCCCAATTGAACGACGGTGATATGCAGAATGCCGGATAACGTGCAGCTCCCCGCAGGCCCTTTTACCCGTGAGCAGGCTGAAGCTGTTGCGGCCAGATACCGCAATGTGGCAATCGAAGATGACCTGGATACGCATTTTCGCCTGGTTGTGCGTGTCGATGGTCGCATGGTCTGGCGGGCCTGGAACTTTGAATCCGATGCGGGTTACTGGCTGAATAAATTCATCGTCAGCGATGGGATCCGCAGATAACCCCGTATTCATATACGCCCCTTCATCAGCACCAACCCACCAAACTGTTCCACATCACCGCTGACATTCCGTCAGCACACATACCAGAACCAGCAGCAGGCCGTTTCTCCTTCAGGGGACGCGGCACGCTGACCTTTATACCGTCTGTTTAAACAAGGAGTTAACCATGAGACTAGCCAGCCGTTTTGGCCGTATCAACCAAATCCGCCGTGACCGTCCTCTGACCCGCGATGAACTGATGAACGTCGTCCCCAGCGTCTTCGGCAGCGACAAACATGAATCACGCTCAGAACGCTACACCCACATCCCGACAATAACCGTGCTGGAGAACCTGCAACGCGAAGGCTTTCAGCCGTTCTTTGCCTGTCAGACCCGCGTGCGTGACCTGGGCAAACGTGAGCACACCAAACACATGCTGCGTCTGCGCCGTGCCGGGCAACTTACCGGTCAGCAGGTCCCGGAAATCATCCTCCTCAATTCCCATGACGGCTCAAGCAGCTACCAGATGCTGCCTGGGCTCTTCCGGGGTGTATGTACCAACGGACTTGTCTGTGGGCAGTCGTTTGGTGAAGTGCGCGTCCCTCACAGAGGCAACGTGGTGGAAAACGTCATTGAAGGCGCTTATGAGGTGCTGGGCGTGTTTGACCGGGTGGAAGAGAAGCGTGATGCAATGCAGTCACTGGCTTTACCGCCACCGGCACAGTATGCGCTGGCGAATGCGGCGCTGGAATACCGCTTCGGTCAGGACCATCAACCGGTAAGCGTGTCACAGCTGCTGACCCCGCGTCGTCGGGAAGATTACAGCGATGACCTGTGGACGGTTTACCAGCGAGTTCAGGAAAACCTGATGAAAGGCGGTCTGTCGGGACGTAACGCAAAAGGACGCAGCAGCCGTACCCGCGCCGTCACCGGTATTGATGGCGATGTGAAGCTTAATCGTGCGCTGTGGGTGATGACCGAAAACATGCTGGAACTTTTCCGGGGTGCCAGAGCGGCCTGAAAAAGCACCCCGCACTCCGCGGGGCTGAATCGACACAAGGGTTAACCAGCACGTAATCACGTACCAGTTTCAGCATAGACGCTTTCTGCCGCTTCGCTTCCCACCCTACCCATCTGATTTTCCTCTGGCCCTGAACCGGGCGCATAAAAAGCCCCGACAGCCATCACGCCGACGGGGAAAGTGGGATTTTCATACTATCAACTTCACGCCGCATGCTGGCGACATACTATTAAGCAAAGGAATTCTCTTATGACCCATTCTACCCTGCCACTGTTTACCCCTGACGCTTCTGTTCCGGTTGCAGACCCTAATCGTATTACAACGACACCGGTCGCCGATGAAAACCGCGTGGCGTTCTGGCCGCAACACTTTGGCGACATCCCACAATGGATGATGCTGGAGCCGCGCATCTTCGCCTGGATGGACCGTTTATGTGCTGACTACAGCGGTGGCGTCTGGCTCTTTTACACGCTGAGCAACGGTAGCGCGTTTATGGCCCCAGAGCCTGACAACGATGAGAAGTGGACGCTGTTTAACTGCATGAACGGCAACGGGACCGAGTTAAGCGCCGAGGCTGCGGGTATCGCGGCCTGTCTGATGGAATACAGCCACCACGCCATGCGCACCGAATGTGATGCGATGACGGAACACTATTATCGTTTGCGGGATTACGCGCTGGAGCATGCTGAATGTAGCGCCATCATGCACATCATCGACTGAACGGAGGCCGGATGCGTACTTTTACCGAACCCGTGCAGCTTGATATGTTTCCTGTGCCCTCGTCCGTCAGCCCGCTCCCCGCCATTTCCCTCACAGCCCAGCGCACCATTAAACGCGCCATCAGTCTGCTGGAGAAATACCTTCGTCAGCCTGGCGTGGTGCTGACCTCACCTGAGCAGGTGCGGGACTGGCTACGGCTTAAACTCTGCGGACTGGAGCGGGAAGTGTTTATGGTGCTGTATCTCGACAGCCAGAATCGCCTTCTGGAATGTGAAACCCTCTTTGCCGGGACGGTCGACCATGTTTCCGTCCATCCTCGCGAAGTCCTGAAATCCGCACTCCGTCACAACGCTACCGCAGTAGTTTTCGCACACAACCATCCGTCAGGGCGGGCAGAGCCCAGCAAGAAAGACCGACAGCTCACCGACAAGCTGAAAGTCGCACTGGCGCTGATAAATATCGCCACCCTCGACCATCTGGTTGTCGGCAGCCATGACATCGTGTCCTTTGCTGAGAGAGGCTGGCTATGACAGTGGATCAGGATCATCAGAAAACATTTGAGCGCAGTATAGCCCTCCTTCTGCTGGATAACGGCGATGATGCTGTTTATGTCTTTGGTGAATGCCTGCTTTGCTCGGATTATGCCAGCGGGGATAAATCCGTTGCGGAAACTGGCAAAAGACTGGCAGGAATTCTGAACGTACCGCTCTGGCAACTCACGCTTCCCGTCCCTGATGATGAAGAATGGTGCTGGAACGATATCATTGATGTCCTCATCAGGGGTGGCTACCCGGAGGTACTACCATCGTGAAAATCATCAGCAAGCGCCAGGCGATGGCGATTTACCGCCAGCATCCGGGATCCCGCCTCTTTCGCTACTGCACCGGTAAATACAAATGGAGCGGCAGCATCTGCCATTACGCCGGTCGCGAGATACAGGATATCAACGGAGTGCTCGCCGTCTTCGCAGAACGCCGTCAGGACCGCAATGGCCCGTATGTAGTACTACGCAGCGTCGGTCTCACTTAACAATCACGCACAGTAATTAAGGAAAACTTAAATGAAATCGACCACCTCATCCGGTACATCACCGGAGGCCAGCCCCTGCCCACAATGGGGACTTAAGCGCAATATCACGCCGCAGTTTGGCGCACGCCTGGTACAGGAAGGCAACCGGCTTCACTATCTTGCCGACCGCGCTGATATCGCCGGTCAGTTCACGGATGCGCAGGCCCGACAGCTCGACCAGGCGTTTCCGGTAATAATGAAACAACTTGAGCTGATGCTGACCAGTGGCGAGCTTAACCCCCGCCATGCGCATTGCGTCACGCTGTACCACAACGGCCTGACCTGCGAAGCGGACACACTCGGCTCCTGTGGCTACGTTTACTTCGCCATTTATCCAGGGCAACCAGTAACAACCGCGCCAGAAAGCAGCAACCATTAACTAAGAGAATCTCACTATGCCTTCACTGTTATCACCCTCACGGGCGGACTACCCCTGCCCGTCGCCCGTCGAAATCTGGCAGTTACTCCTGACCCATCTCCTGGAGCAGCACTATGGCCTGACGCTCAACGACACGCCGTTAAGTGATGAAAGCGTGATTCTGGATCAGATTGAAGCCGGTATCTCGCTATGCGATGCCGTCAATGCCCTGGTCGAAGAATACGACCTGGTGCGCACCGACCGCAGCGGCTTCACCGTCATGGAGCAGTCACCGTTTATCAGCAGTATCGACATTCTCCGAGCCCGCCGGGCTACCGGGCTTATGAAGCGCAGCAGCTATCAAACCGTTACCCGCGCAACCAACGGTCATCGTAGCCCACAACGCAAACACTGATGGAGGCACTGCAATGAAAATCTCACTTAACGTCGATGCTGACAGCGTGAACGTTCTGGCGCTCAACATGGGGAGAATTGCCGTAGAAGTTGATGGTATCGAACTGGCGCAGCTGATTGATGTGGTGAACGACAACGGTTATACCCTTCGCATCGCTGACGAGCCGGGAAAGCTGGTTGTGGAAGATCCACTCCCGGCAATAGCCCACTTCACTGGCATCCAGTGCAGCACCGCCCACATCACCGAAGAAGACAATACGCTGCTACACACGCTCTCACAGCCACACCAGCCGTATGACGGCGCTGAATGGCTCCATTACACCGGCTCTGGCTATCTGATCCGTCTTGATGCGTGGGTTTTCCCGGTACTGCAACTGAAGCGCCGTGGGCTATCCAAACCTTGTCGAAAGCTCGTTACCACGCTGCTACGCCGTTACGGGATCACCTGCATTCATCTGGATGCCTTCGCGGAGATCCTGTCCGGCTTCGCCACCTTCAACTGGTAACTGCCATGAAACTCACCACCGAACAGGGCCTACAGATCCTTATCGACTGGCTGCAGGACAATATCGATTGCGGAACCAACCTGATTTTCGATAACGACGAAGACCAGACTCAATCCGCTGATTTGCTCCCCTGCCTTGAGCAGGCTCTCAGCGATGTACAGACTCTGCGCCACCTTCAGCTGCTGCATGCATCTGGCACGCAGTGATCTTTCCCACCCATAACAACTCAACCGCATAAGCGCCAGCCCTCACCGGCTGGCGTTTTGCTTTTATGCGACCTGTATAAAGGAAGAACGAATGTCAGGTATACAACCTCACCACGATCCTGAAGTCTTAACCGGCAACATGGAGATCATCTGCTCCACCAGCATTGAGCGTATCGTCAGCGGACGTAATGCTGCGCTGGAGCAAATCGAAACGCTGATCCTGCAACTTGACGGGATCTCTCAACTCACCAGCGGCATCGGTGGCGGCACGGCAAATGACTGGGCCATGCACACCAGCCACCGCTACGGCAGCTGGTTAATAGAACCACCGGAAGCCGCAATGAGGGCCATCATCCGCAATATCGATCGCAGTATCTGGCGCGATCTGATGGGCAAATCCGGAATGATTTCTCTGATGGATGCTCAGGCGCGTGACGAATGGTACGGCAGCCTGGAAAAAGACGACATCCCCGCCATCAGTGAAGCGAACATCCTCAGCACTTTTGAGCAACTGCATCAGAGCAAAGCAGAGGTGTTTGAGCGTGGCGTTATCAACGTGTTTAAGGGGCTGAGCTGGGATTACAAATCGAATTCGCCCTGCAAGTTTGGCAAGAAGGTCATCGTCGAAGGGCTTGTTCAGTACGATCGTTGGGGATTTCATTTTCGGCATGGCCGCAGACGCGATCAGCTATCGGATTTGGATCGCATGCTGAATCTGCTGGATGGCAAGCCGGTTCCTGAGAATCGCAACGATCTTTCCGTGAGGCTGGATACGCATATCAGCCAACAGCTCTCATCCGTTTTCAACGATGAGTACGTCGAGATCCGCTACTTCCAGAAAGGCACCGGACACATCATCTTTAAACGTCCGGATTTGGTGGAGAAGATGAACGACATTGTTGCCAGACACTATCCCGACTTACTGCCTGCAAGATCGTAGCCGTCTGGATCCGAACACACTCATCCCTACTGTTGAGTAGTAGAGGAATACTATCTATTATTAACTGATAGCAATTCATCAGGAGGCTCAATTATGCCAACCAGCGTAGCCCTTACCCCTTACTTCGAGGCTTTCATTCGTGAGCAAATCGAAAGTGGGCGTTACAACAACACAAGCGAAGTCATCCGCGCAGGGCTTCGGGCGCTTGAAGAGCGTGAGCAACAGGTCAGGCTCGACTCTCTCCAGCAGGCCGTCACCGAAGGGATCAACAGTGGAGACAGTAAGAACGCTGAAGAGGTGTTCGGCCGCCTAGGGCGTAAGTATAAACAGATGGCTGAACAGCGACCTGCGAAATGAAGCTGGGCATATCACCACTGGCAGAGCACGATCTTGAAACAATCGGCGACTGGATCGCTCAGGACAATCCGGTACGGGCTGTCAGTTTCACCGAAGAGTTGTATCAGCAATGCCTGTTGATAGCCGAATCTCCCACGCTTTACAGAGAAAGACCAGAGCTGGGTGCGGGTGTCAGATGCTCCACTTACGGTCGCTATCTTCTTCTGTTCAGGGTGCTGGATTCGGAAGTGCGTATTGAACGCGTGGTTCATGGGGCAAGAGATGTCGTCAATGTATTTGCCGGAAGTGACGACAAGCTTTCAACAGACTGATGCGGGACGTTCAACAACGCCCACCAGGCTGATACAATAGTTTTCAGATGCGCTTACTTCGATTCCGCTCACCGCAACCACATCAAGGGCACGGTGAGCATTAAGCGGATATCTGGTGTTCCTGTTCGAAAGCTGATTTGAAGCATTTTCATTTGGGGGCCTCAATGGGGGCCTCTCAATTCTTCAAACAGGAAAACAGACATACATTCAAGCGATTAGACGCTGAGTTTCATTCCGAGTCCGGGCACCAAATTCATATCAACGGACCTCCACGGAGGTCCGTTTTTGCGTTCTATGCCCCTTCAGAATCATCACTTCCCAACTCCCAGCTCAACCAAATTCTATCCACATCAGCACCTTTGCGAGTGTACAACTGAGGGTATAGTCTGATTCGACAGAACTCTGTACCCTCAAATCACTCAGAAGCACTGTGTTATGGCACTCACTGACGCAAAGATCCGGGCGGCTAAACAGGACAAAAATCCCTATAAATTGCAGACAGCGGCAATGAGAAACGCGATAACGCCAGAAACGGATATCTGATAGGAGGGACTGCGGCAGAAAAGAGCTAAGAAAGCGGCTCTTGAAGCCACCAATACATTTGAGCTGGTTGCGCATCAGTGGCAAGCAACAAGAAGAGGTCCGAAATTCACAGCGAGAAGGTCTTTAAGAGCCTTGAAGGTCATGTATTTGCTTACATCGACTCTTGGGTTATCGCTACTCTAAGCACACTCACGACTGTCAAACGTCAGCACCACTCTGCCTTTTCGCTTGATCGAAACCCTGAGCTTCTTACTCGTGTGGATGCTTACAAGAGCCAGTTACTCACTACACTCGCGCCAAAGCGAATAACATCATCTCCGGTTGCCCATGCAGATGTGGCGCTTATCTGTGAACTCGATGAGCAATGGGGCTTTGTCGGCAGTAAGGCTCGGCAGCACTGACCTGGTATGCATACAACACCAAAACAGAGGGTGTTGTGACGTATACGTTCGAACCGCGCACGGATAACACCTGCCGCGAACGGCTGGCTATGCCTGCATCGCTTAATATTGGCATGATAACCTGCGATGACCGGGGGGCCTTACCGCAGAGAAGTGCCGGGTGATTAACATCTGACCGGCAAAATCCTCACTCAACCCATTGAGCGCAACAACCTGACGCTGAAAACCCGAATTAAGCCTTTGACCTGCAGGCCCCTTTGCTTCACACGCTCTGTTGAACTACATGAAAGAGGCATCTGGGCTTTCATTGAAAAATACGTGTTCTACTCATTAGAAGCATCACCAAAAAAATTAATGGTTGAGTTGTGTTTATTGACTATGTTCTCATTTTTTCCACGAATACTGATTTTCATAAATAAACTTTAATAGCAATCATACCAATTACCTCTGGTACATTTTTTCTACTACCAAAGCATTAGTCAATCCTTTTCTCAGGCCAGTAGGAACCTGAACGCTAACAAAAATGGGATGAAAGAAACATATTTGTAACGCAATTCACACCTTTTGTAAACATTAGCTACAATCCGTCTATATCGACTATCTCCTTCACGCTGGGAAGAGTAAGCGTCTCCTGCGCCTGAATACGCTGCATTGCGATATGTGCATAAAAAACCTTTATTATTATATAGTTACTACTGTTTGTGGCGAATTTAAGCTGCTCATGATGTGTATAAACCTGGATGATGGGGAGAGCCGTAATGATAAATCCTATTAATCGAACAGAGTTACGGCAGATCGAATTATTCAGGCAAAAATTTACTCCTTCCATTGCCGGTATGGTGATTATGCTGACATTAACTGCCTGTACCGTTCAGCCAAAACCTTTTGAAGTGCAGGAAAACAAAGACCGAGCAAACGATCTTATCGCTCGTGCAACTTCTGCACAGGAGGCAGTCAGTAAGCCCATCGACTTGTATGAGGCGATGGCCAGGGCAATTAAATACAACCTTGATGCACGGGTTGAAATGATGAGCCTTGCCCTTAGCCAGCGAGAGCTGGATCTGGCTAATTACAATATGCTGCCAAAATTTGTCGCTACCGTGGATTATGCGGGCCGTAACAATGATTCCGGCGGCAGCAGCCAGTCATTGCTGACAGGCAGAACCTCGCTGGAACCCTCAACCTCGACAGAGAAAAATGTCCTTTCAGATGATTTGACGCTGAGCTGGGATGTGCTGGATTTTGGCCTCTCCTACGTACGCGCTAAACAAGCCGCTGATGAAGTCAGTATTGCTGACGAACGCAGGCGAAAAGTGATCAACAGGCTGATAGAGGATGTACGCACAGCCTACTGGCGAGCCGCGAGCGCTGAACGCCTTCTCGACCGTGTTAACGACCTTGAACACTCAACACAAACCGCACTTGAGCAGGCACAGCGTCAGGAAGAACAAGGGCTCACGGCGCCAATGGTTCCACTGAGTTATGAGCGTGAACTGCTGAGTATACGACGTGATGTACAGGCGCTGGGCCGTGAATTGAGTGTTGCCAAGCGGCAGCTAGCTGCCTTGATGAATTTACCTCCGAATACCCAGTACACGGTCGCACTTCCACCCTCGACGTTATCCTGGAAACCGCTGGATTTACCCGGCATTAACTCAGGTGACGATTTGGCATGGTTACGTGTAGCTATAGAAAACCGACCTGAGCTTCGTGAAGTGGCCTATCAGCTACGTAGCAACGATCAGGAAAGCACCGCCGCTTACCTGCGCATGTTACCTAACTTTCGACTTTTTGCCGGTGTAAATTCCAGCACTAACGATTACCTCTTCAACCAAAACTGGATTGGCTGGGGCGCACAAACCAGCTGGAATCTGATGAATATTTTCCGCCTGCCTGCGGAAAAAGAAAAGATCAAAGCACAGGGGCAACTGCTTGATCAACGCCAGCTCGCACTGACCACTGCCGTTGGACTACAGGTTGAAGTCAGCCGGGTTCGATATGCTATGCGGCTCCAGGAACTGACGACTTCTAAGCGTTATTACGAGGTCCAGGAAAAAATTGAGCACCAGGTCGATGCTGGCTTTAAAGCAGAAAAACTGAGCCGACAGACTCTTATTCGCGAAGAGATGAACACATTGGTCTCACGTATGCGCTATGACATGGCGCTGGCCGATCTGCAAAATGCTTATGCCAATGTCTACGCCTCGTTGGGGATAGATCCCGTTGAACCCAACATGGACACCACTGAACCGGTTAACGTACTGGCAAGTAAATTGCGCGTAATGTGGGCCGATCGTCGCGATGCTGTAGCCCTGATTGAGACAGCTCCCCCAAGTGATAACAGCAATAAGCTCGTGAGTAAGCATTATGAATAGCATCCTCACTATGTACAGATCTGGAACCCGGCCAGGCCCAATAATGATCGCTCTGGTCATGGCAATCAGTTCATCTGCGTGGGGCGTAGCCCTGCCGTCTACAACTAACGAAGCGCGTGGCGTACTGCGTGCAGAGCGTGAGGTGGTCCTTTCTTCTTCGGTATCTGAACGTATCGTGAAAATGCCATTTCGGGAAGGCGATCATTTTAAAGCGGGCCAGGCGCTGGTGACCTTTGACTGCGGTCGCCTGGCGGCAGAGCTTCGCGCAGCGCGAGCTGATGCTGCAATGGAGGGACGTAACGCTCAGGTTCAGACGGAGCTGTTAAAGATGGATGCAACTGGCCGTGCAGATGCTGATGTTGCGCGCCTGAAGCACCTGGAACGAAAAGCACAGGCCGACGTAATCAGCGAACGCATGACCGGCTGTAAGGTCAATGCCCCTTTCTCTGGGGCCGTAGTCGAGACAATGTTTCGCACGGATGAGACCCCTCCCCCTAATGAAAAACTGCTCAAGATTGTGAAAGACGGCCCGCTGGAACTGAACATGATTGTGCCGTCAAAATGGCTCTCATGGCTCAAACGAAGCTCAACGATCAACTTCGTCGTCGATGAAACCGGTGATGAACTACAGGCGACCGTGAGCCGTATTTCCGGGGCCGTCGATGCGGTGAGCCAGACAATTAAAATTATCGCCACCGTCGATAAAGTCCCGCAGGGCGTGCTGCCAGGTATGAGCGGTAAGGCACTGTTTAACGATCATAAAATGGGTGGCGCACCCAGCTCAACTAAAGCCCCAGAGCCTGCTGCACAGGCCGGTAGCTCGCCGATAGCCAGCAAAGAAAAAGCTGACGGCTGTGATATTTCTGTTGGCTGCATGCGCTCGGCTGGCGTTGAAAATGACCATAACACCGAAAGGTAGGTAGAGGATGGCGTCTCGTATACCTTCATCTTCAGTGAAATCGGAACCCTTTAAAGCCGACGAAGGAACGGAGAATTTCCAGCGGCCTTTGCCACCTAACCTCGCGTCTCTACGCGATGAAACCTCTGGCGGAAAACCACGAGCGTCCAACGCATCCCCACCCCCTAATACTACGGGTGCCAGCCTGATACGCATTGAAGGTGATCTTCGTCGCTGTTCCTCGGAGAAAGCGCTGTGGCAACATTTAGCCAATGAGCCTATTGCCCTTCTGCCTTTTGAACAGGCGTTAGTGTTCACTGCCGCCGCTCCCGCGGCCTCCATCTGGCCGTTTAAAATGCGGCAAATCGCGACGTTCAGACGCTGGAAGGCGACGGCAATATCCGGGCTGGCTAATGTCAATCGTGATTCACCCATGACGCGCTGGTATGAACATATTGCCAGCACCCTCTGGCAGCAGCACGGTACCAGTAGCCCGTGCTTTGCTTTCGAACTGCCCAGCTATGCCGATCCTGAAGATCCCTGCACCCATGAAGCCGCATTGCGCTATTTGCTGTGGGTACCGCTGGTCGACGCAAATCAGGAAGTCCGTGTTGGCTGGATGCTGGCCCGCAACGTCCCCTGGGAAGACGCCCATAAGACACTAGCAGCCCGGCTGGCTGGCGCGTATGCACATGGCCTTAGTGCCATTGAAGGTCGCCAAAAGCCTATTTCGGCGTGGCGTCGGCATCTGAATAAGGTTTATGCCCTCGCCCTTGGGGCAGTAGTGGCGTCGCTCTTTATTCATATCCCATTGACTACACTGGCACCGGTTGAGGTTACGCCTCAGGACCCTCTGGTGATGGCGGCACCGATGCCCGGTGTCGTTGAACGACTTCTGGTGGCGCCTGGCGCACAGGTCAACAAAGGCACGCCCCTGGTTCAACTTATTGATACGCAGCTAAGCAGCGAATTCGAAGTGGCCACGCAAAAACTGGAGGTTGCACGCGCCAAAATGCTGCGTCTGCAACAGGCTTCTGTTGAAGATGTTACGGCTAAGCGAGAGCTGGCGATTGCCAGCAGCGAAGAGAGTGTCGCTATCGCAGAACGTGACTACGCAAGTGCGATGCTGGATAAAACAGTTTTGCGGGCCACGCAGTCCGGCGTTGCGCTGTACGGCGATCCGCGTGATTGGGTAGGCCGCCCGGTAAATGCAGGCGAAGCAATTATGCGCGTGGCCGACCCTGAGCGTATTGAATTTCAGATAAAAGTTCCCGTTTCTGATGCCGTCAACCTTCACAACGGGGCCAGGGTAAAAATCTTTCTTGACGCTGCGCCGTTGGATCCGCTTGAAGCAAAAATCGTTCGTGCTGCCTATAAAGCTGAAACAGATGCAGCTGGCGTGGCAAGCTTCACGGTAACCGCACGCGCGGTGGATCCCAATGCCGCGCCCGAACGTCTGGGGCTACGCGGCACGGCACGTATATATGGTGATTCTGTTTCGTTGATGTACTACCTGCTGCGTCGCCCTGTCACCGCCGTGCGTCAATGGTCGGGGATATAATCTATGCAAACCTTAGCCCAGCAAAGCGCCCTGTCACCAGACGCCAGGCAGTTTGACGATCTGCCGCTGCCCGAACTTCGCCAGGATTTGCGGCTGATAAAAGGCGGTGCTGGCGGCAGCCACGAACAGCACGACAACCTGTGGCGAGTGCATGACCCAATAGCCAATCGTTTTTTTACCGTCGATCGTGACGCCATGCAGATGCTCTCGCACTGGCGAGCCGGCACGGTAAGAGCAATGCGTACGGCTGTCTTGCGGGATACAGGGCGAGCGCCTGATGACCAACAAATCATGTCGCTTATTGAATTCGTACAGCGTAATGAACTTGTGCGCCCCGTAGCACAGCAAACTTACGCCCGTATCCGTCAACACGCCGCCTCAAGCCATCGTTCGCCTGCCAGCCGTCTGCTGCATGGATATTTATTTATTAAAGTACCGCTGGTCAGGCCAGATGCCTTCCTGCGCCGTACTTTACCCTGGCTATCAATCTTCTTTCAGCCGCTGTTCTGGGGAGGTATCGCGCTGCTTGGGCTGGTTAGCCTGTATCTGGTGTCTCGCCAGTGGGATACTTTTTTGCATACTTTTCCGGACATGTTTTCTGTCGCAGGCGTCGTGGTTTTCAGCCTGAGTCTGGCGTTGGTCAAAACGCTACACGAGCTGGGGCACGGCTACACTGCTGTACATATGGGGTCGCGGGTTAGCAGCATGGGCGTCGCATTTGTTGTGATGACTCCTATTCTCTACACCGACACGACAGATGCATGGCGATTGCCGCAGCGACGCCAGCGCGTACTGATCGATTCCGCAGGGATGGTGGTCGAACTTCTGGTCGCCGTTCTGGCTACGCTTGCCTGGGTCTTTTTACCGGATGGCGCTCTGCGTCATGCCATGTTTGCTCTTGCGACGACCGGCTGGGTACTCAGCCTGGCCATTAACCTTAACCCGCTTATGCGCTTTGATGGCTATTATCTATTCAGCGATCTGATTGGCTTCCCGGGTTTACAGGACCGCTCCTTTGCCATGGCGCGATGGTGGATGCGTGAAACGCTTTTCGGCTACGGAGATGATCAACCAGAACCGATTTATGGTCGCACCCGTTCGCTACTGATCGGCTTCGCCTTTGCTACCTGGATATACCGCTTCTTTCTGTTTCTGGGGATCGCGCTGCTGGTTTATCACTATTTTTTCAAGCTGCTCGGCGTATTTTTGTTTACGGTCGAAATTATGTGGTTTATCGCAATGCCCGTCTGGCGGGAAATCAAAGTGTGGCTGAACCGCCGCCGTGAAGCGAGCAAACAGGTGTTCATGACCCTGTCAGTGTTACTGATTCTACTGGCCATTCTGCTGGTTCCCTTTCCCTATACCATCCGTATACCTGCGGTCCTGGCAGCGACCCATCAGGTCCCTGCTTTTGCGCCTCGCCCGGCACGCATTGAAAGCGTGCTGATTAAACAGGGTGAAACTGTCCACGCGGGACAAATTCTGATGACACTTGCCGCCCCTGAAATTGATCAACAGCTGGCTGGTGCGCGAGACAGAGAACAGCTGCTTCTTGAGCGTCTGAACCGCCGTAGCGCGGACAAACGAGATCTGTCAGAAACCTTGATACTGACACACGAACTGAACATGGAGCGGGACCGTATTACGGGGCTTGCACGTGAACGCTCTCGCCTGGCCGTTCAGGCTCCTCTCGACGGCGTCGTGGTAGAGCTGGCACCGGAGCTTATTGCAGGACGTTGGATTGATGACAAAACGCGCCTTGCCGTAGTGGCAAAACCCGGCGAGCTTGAGGTGCGGGGTTATGTAGAAGCAGAGGATGTAAAACGCATCAAAACCGGTAGCCCGGGTAATTTCGTCGATGACCTGCGGTTGCACAAGGCCATTGATTTAGAGGTTTTACGCATTGCCCCGGCAAGCACCGATCAGCTTTATAACTGGATGCTCGCCTCCACCCATGGTGGCGTCGTGCCGGCCCGGCAGCATGAGGGCAAAACCCTCTCTGAGGATGCGGTCTTTGAAGTTGCGGGGAAAATTGTCGACCCGTCAGCCCAGCTACCATTAACGGAGATCCGCGGCGAAATGCAGGTCCGCGGAGAAGCACAAAGTCTGGGTGAGCGCATGATGCGCCGTATTGCTTATGTATTGATAAGAGAGTCAGGAGCATAGCGATGCTCCACATTTATTCATGTCGTTTGTAAGAGAGGTCCACTATGAACAATAAATCGCGACAGACAGGTAAACACGCTAAAAAACCTGCCGCTATGATGTCCTCTCCTCTCTTCCTGCAGGCGCTGGAACCACGAGTGCTGCTGGACGCCGCCGCTGCACAAACGGCACAAGAGGTAGCACACCAGGCTCCGCATCCTGCGCCTCCGCCGGCAGAGGCTGCGGACCATGCCAATCTGGTTGCCGCCCTGACCTCTATTCAAGGCAACCACAAAACGGCTGCTGAGGCACCTGTTTACCAGGCTCCGGACGTTACGCCTAAGGCTATCTACTTCATCGACCGCAGCGTTGAGAATGCAGACAAGCTCTCTACGAGTATCCCTAAGGGCGCCGAGATTCATTTCATCGATCAGAACGTGAATGGTGTGCAGTTTATTGCCCAGACGCTGCAAGGCCGAAGCAATGTCGAGTCCGTGCATATTATCAGCCACGGAGAAGAAGGCGTACTGCAGGTGGGCAATGCCAGCCTGTCACGAGAAAGCATGCAAAATACCTATAAGACGCAGCTTGCGAACATAGGATATTCACTCAATGCTGACGCTGATATCCTGGTTTATGGCTGCGACTTTGGTGCAGGCGTTCAGGGTGCAGCTGCCATTGAGACGCTGAGTCAGCTAACAGGTGCAGATGTTGCTGCATCATCCGACGACACCGGCGCAGCTAAACTTGGCGGGGACTGGGTTCTTGAGAGAAGCACGGGGACGATTGAAACCCGTAGCCTTGATGCGCGTGACTGGAACGGGCTGCTGGTCGCCCCGGTGCTCGACGCAACCCCTGCTCTGACTTACGCCGCGATAGAAGATGCGCCAGCCCCCGTCAATGGTAGCAACGTTGGCGTGCTTGTTTCTGATTACACCGGTGGCATTACTGACGTTGACCCCGGGGCGCTAAAAGGCATAGCGATTACGGCTAATGCTCCGACACAGGGAGTCTGGTGGTACACACTGGATGGCGGCACTAACTGGCAAACGGTTGGCACTGTCTCAACGACAAGCGCGCTATTGTTGGCCGATAATGCCAACACGCGGCTTTATTTCCAGGCAACAACCGCCAACTTTAACGGCGCGGTCACCGGCACTGCCCTTACCTTTAAAGCATGGGATCAATCCATCGGGACGGCTGGGGCCAAAGCATCGACCACGACAGGAACGGGCAACGTGGCAACAGCCGTTTCGCTCATCACCGATACTGTGGCGGTCAACGTTGCCGCGGTGAACGATGCGCCAGTACTGACGGATGTCGCCCGCACGCTGACCACCTTCAACGAAGATGCCAATATTCTTTCCCCTGTGGGCCGGGGAGCCGTTGGCATTGATGTCACGCTGGCTACGCTTAACATTAATAACGGCAACGTCGCTGACGTCGATACGGGTGCGGTTAAAGGGATCGCCATCGTCGGAGCTAATACAGCCAACGGCACCTGGTGGTACTCCACCGACAACGGTACAACCTGGACGCAGTTCGGCACCGTTTCCGAAACCAACGCCCTTCTGCTGTCTAACGCCACAACCTCGCGTCTCTATTTCCAGTCGACTGCCGATTATAATGGCACCTTGCCGGATGCGTTGACCCTCCGCGCCTGGGATCAGACTCAGGGCACTAACGGCGGTCGCTTTAACATCGCCGCCAACGGCACAGGGGGCACAACGGCGTTTTCAGCGGCAACTGACGTGGTCGCCCAGACGATCACCGCGGTTGTTGATATTACCGCCGACACCATAACGACTCCGGAAGACACGACGGTTATTGTCGATATATTCGCCAATGATACGTTTGAGAATACGGGCCGCACCATTACTGCGGTCAACGGTACCGCCATTGCGCTCAACGGCAGCGTGGCCGTGACCAATGGTACGGTGACGTTAATCAACGATGCAGGTCAGCAGAAGCTGAGCTTCACCCCTGCGGCGGACTATAGCGGCAGCGCTGTATTCAACTACACGGCCACCTCCGGCGGGGCGACGGAGACGGCTAACGTCACCGTGACCATCACGGCGGTGGCGGATGCGCCGCGTATCGATCTTGACTCCACAGCAGCGGGTTCCAATTACAGCGCTTATTACGATCAGGGCCCGATGCTTATCGGTAAACTGATAACCCTGACTGACCCTGAAAACAACAACATTACGTCGGTCACTATCACCCTGGCCGGAGCCACAGCCGCAGACACGCTGACAGCTGGCGATATGACAGCTTACGGCATTACCAATAGCTATAATGCGGCAACGGGTGTATTAACATTGAGCGGCAGTACTACGCTTGCAAACTACCAGACATTGTTGAACAGCGTGCTGTTTACCACGACCTCAGGTACACCGAACCAGCTGCGCACCATAACCGTCAGCGCCATTTCTGGCACAGCCCCCCTGGTTTCTAACGTGGCAATGGCGTTCATTACCATCCTTGATAGTGATGGCGATGGCGTAGCTAACCTGAGAGATATCGATGATGATAACGATGGCATTCTCGACACTATTGAAGGAAACGAAAGTTCTCTGGTCAATGGAGGGGCTTTCTCAGGAAGTACCGCGCCTCCCGGCTGGTATTATGGTGCAGATCCGTTTACCAGTACCGCAAGCCCAGCCTACAGCTATAATTTACCTAACTCGCACCTGGTCGGCGGACTGTTTGATCAGTTAAATCCAGGAGGGAATCCAGACCTTGGCCTGAAAAGTATTGTCCAGGAGTCTGAAGGGGCGACGCCGGCAATTTATTACCACTTCCAACAGCCGCTGACAGCAGGAACCTACCTTTATTCATTCGACCTATCAGCTCGTTTAAGCACGCCCGCTGATTTTTATAAAGTTTCGCTTTACAACCGTGATACACAAACGATTGTACAAGTGCTTGCGAACGGTTCAATCAGCACGCTACCGGATATGAATGCCGCAGGCGATAACTATCAGAACTTTTCAGGCTCGGTCAATATCACGACGCCAGGTAATTACGTTTTACTCTTCCAGATCAATCCAAATGGAGTCGGTAATGGCGATTATTTGATTGATCGTGTTGCCTTTGGCGTTAATCCTGACGTCGACAATGACGGTGTAGTGAATCGACTCGACCTTGATTCAGATAACGATGGCATCACCGACAACGTTGAAGCCCAGTCAACCGCGGGCTATATCGCGCCGAGTGGTATCGATGCCGATCTAGACGGCCTGGACGATGCCTACGATGCGGCCATTGGCAACCAAAGCAGCGCGGCCAGCATCGGCCTGACACCTGTTGATACTGACAGTGATGGAACCAGTGATTATCTTGACGGCGATTCTGATGGGGACGGCCTGACCGATATCATTGAGCGCGGCGACGGGCAGCCGACAAGTCTCACTTCGACCACCGATACCGATGGTGACGGCCTGCTCGATATTTTTGAAGGGACGAACGTAAATGACGGTTTCGATGCTAATGACGAGAACATTATTCCAAATGGCAATTTCAACCTCGCGGATACCGACAACGACGTAGCGGCTAACGGTGCCGGAGCCATCCCGCGGGTAGCGGATTTCGATTATCGTGACGACCCACAGGCCCCTGTCAATAATCTGCCCGTCGGCTGGTCGCTACCTGAAGATACGGGCGGGCAGCTGACCGGCATTTCAGTCTCGGATAACGGGGCTAACGGCACCTACATTGTCCAGCTCACCGTTGCCTCAGGGATGTTATCGGCTATCGCGGACAGCAGCGTTACCGTGACGGGCTCCGGTACAGGAACCCTTACCCTGTCAGGCTCTCTGGCAGCGATTAATGCATTTCTGGGCGGCGCGTCAGCCCCGGCCTACACGCCTGTCGTCAACTACAACGGACCGGTGAATCTACAAATCGTGACCAAAGATGGCGGTGGTGGCAGCGGATCACTTTCCGATACCGATAATGTCACCATCACCGTCACGCCTGTTAACGATGCCCCTGTCGTTGATGCGACGCCTGTTCTGATCTACACCGCGCAAGAAGATGCCCCTCCTCCGGTCAATGGCAATGCGGTCGGCGTACCGATTTCAGATTTCACCGCAGGGAATAGCGACGTTGATGCCGGTGCGCTGAAAGGGATAGCTATCACGGCTACGGCACCGACCAATGGCGTCTGGTGGTACACCCTTGATGGCGGTTCGACATGGCAGGCCGTTGGCACGGTATCCAATACCAGTGCCCTGCTCCTTGCGGATAATGCGAATACCCGTCTGTATTTTCAGGCTACAACCCTCAACTATAACGGCACCGGGGGGGCTACAGCGTTGACCTTCCGTGGCTGGGACCAGACCTCCGGGACCGCAGGAAGCAAAGTCACAACCGCAACGAACGGCGGGATCACGGCGTTCTCTACCGCAACAGAGACTATTGCCGTCACGGTTGCTCCGGTGAACGATGCGCCAGTACTGACGGATGTCGCCCGCACGCTGACCACCTTCAACGAAGATGCCAATATTCTTTCCCCTGTGGGCCGGGGAGCCGTTGGCATTGATGTCACGCTGGCTACGCTTAACATTAATAACGGCAACGTCGCTGACGTCGATACGGGTGCGGTTAAAGGGATCGCCATCGTCGGAGCTAATACAGCCAACGGCACCTGGTGGTACTCCACCGACAACGGTACAACCTGGACGCAGTTCGGCACCGTTTCCGAAACCAACGCCCTTCTGCTGTCTAACGCCACAACCTCGCGTCTCTATTTCCAGTCGACTGCCGATTATAATGGCACCTTGCCGGATGCGTTGACCCTCCGCGCCTGGGATCAGACTCAGGGCACTAACGGCGGTCGCTTTAACATCGCCGCCAACGGCACAGGGGGCACAACGGCGTTTTCAGCGGCAACTGACGTGGTCGCCCAGACGATCACCGCGGTTGTTGATATTACCGCCGACACCATAACGACTCCGGAAGACACGACGGTTATTGTCGATATATTCGCCAATGATACGTTTGAGAATACGGGCCGCACCATTACTGCGGTCAACGGTACCGCCATTGCGCTCAACGGCAGCGTGGCCGTGACCAATGGTACGGTGACGTTAATCAACGATGCAGGTCAGCAGAAGCTGAGCTTCACCCCTGCGGCGGACTATAGCGGCAGCGCTGTATTCAACTACACGGCCACCTCCGGCGGGGCGACGGAGACGGCTAACGTCACCGTGACCATCACGGCGGTGGCGGATGCGCCGCGTATCGATTTGAACAGCGGAACGAATGGAACGGGTTATGTCGGATCCTACGATCAGATTTCTGTGCCAATAGGTAACCTTGCTACAGTCACCGATCCAGAAGGAAATAATCTCACATCGATGACGATTACGCTGGCCGGCGCAACGGCAGCAGATAGCCTGGCGTTGGTGAGTTCTATTGCAGGAATAACTTCCAGTTACAATACTGCGACAGGTGTGCTTACGCTCACAGGCAACACCACGTTAGCGGTTTATCAGAATGCGCTAAATAATGTGCGCTTCACAACAACAGACGGCATTCCCGGCACTCGAACTATTACCGTTTCCGCAGTTTCCGGTACAGCACCAACTGCATCTAACGTCGCCACTGCTACGATAACCATGATCGACACTGATGGCGATGGCATCGCCAACGCCAGGGATATTGATGATGATAATGATGGTATCGTTGATACTGCTGAGGGACCAGAAACCCAGACTGTCATACCTACGACGGCAACCACCACAGGTGCAAACCCTGCGGCCAACTCTATCAATACCACCATTGATGGTAGTTCTGGCATCGGCGCCCCTTACTACATTGCTGCGGGCCCCATCGCGAAAATCGAGTATACGTTCCAGAAACCTATAGTAGATGCCCGGTACATCCAGATCTTCAATAACGGCGGCTCGCTGTTGAGCGATGATGAGGCGATTGGCGAAATTGGGGAAGTCCGGATTTACAACTCGAAAGGAGAAGTCATCTTCTCTACGACGGCGTTATCTGCCACTAACGCCGTCGGTAATGGCGATGCAGGTGGTAACCCATTCCAGATCCCGTTAGATGGTCTGAATGACGTTGCAAGGATAGAGTTGCTTAATGTAACTGGACGCGGTAATGCCAACATCGTTCTTAATGAATTCAATGTCATAGCCGGAAGTGATGGCGACAGTGATGGAATGATCAACCGCCTTGATCTCGATTCCGATAATGATGGCATCACCGACAACGTTGAGGCCCAGACAACGGCAGGCTACATCGCGCCGAGCGGCATTGATGCGAACGGCGATGGCCTTGATGACGCCTATGACCTTTCCGGTGCCGAGCTGGTCACTAACGGTACGTTTACGGGGTCAATTGCCGGATGGACGACTTCGGGTTCGGTCATTGGTGCATCCGATGTGATCGTCTTCAATAGCAGCAATACGACGCCCAACGGGGAAGCTCGTCAGACGATAACAACGATCCCTGGTGAAACCTATACGTTGACATTTAACGTAGGCCGGAGTGGCGCGGGCACAAACACCGTGGGCCTAAATGTGCAGGTTCTTGATGGCACAACCGTGCTGGGATCGCAGAGCATCACTAAATCGACGAATACCAACACCGGTTACTCAATCACTTTTGTTGCCACAGGTACCCAGACAACGATTTTCCTGGATGACATCACCACCGTCACGACAAGTGGTGACGTCTATGCCGATAACTTCTCTGTACGGCGCACGCCGGGCTTAACACCGGTGGATACTGAAGGCGATGGTAACGCTGATTATACTGACCTGGACTCCGACAACGACGGAAAAGCCGATATTACCGAACGTGGCGATGGGCAGCCGACCAGCGTCACCTCAACGGCTGACACAGACGGTGATGGCCTGCTTGATATTTTCGAGGGTTCTGCCATCAATGACGGGTTCGACCCGAACGATGACAACATTAATGCCAGCGGTATTTTTAATCTCGCAGACAGTGATAATGATACGGCGTCTGACGGCTCAAACGCACAACCACCGGCCCGCGATCTTGATTATCGTGACAGCGTTTCCCCTATTCCGCCCGTCATTACCGACCCAGGTATTCCTGGCCAAAACTTCAACGCAACCACCGGCAACTATACGGCCACCACTGGAGAAGACACTTCCTTTAACGGCCAGGTCAAGGCCACTGATGTTGATGGCGATCCCCTCACTTATACGGTGACAACCCAGCCTGCACACGGCACGGTGACGCTCAACGCCACCACCGGCGCGTATACCTATACCCCGACCGCAGACTACAACGGCACCGACAGCTTCGTGGTGCAGGTAAGCGACGGCAACGGCGGCGTCGTGCTGTCGACCGTCAACTTTACCGTCACGCCGGTGGCGGATATTGTCGCTGATACGGCAATCACCAGTGAGGACACCCCGGTCACCATCACGGTGAACGCCAACGACAGCTTTGAAAACAGCGGCCATGTGATTTCCGCCATCAACGGCACCGCCGTCACCGTCGGTGTACCGCTGGCGGTGGCAAACGGCTCGGTGACGCTCAATGCCGACGGCACGCTGGGCTTCACCCCCGCCGCCAACTTCAACGGCCCGGCCAGCTTCAGCTACACGGTCACCTCCGGCGGCGTATCGGAAACCGCGAATGTGACGGTCAATGTGACGCCGGTTAACGACGCCCCCGTCCCCACCGATCGGGGCCTCCCGGGACAGACCTTTAATCCTGCGACAGGCAACTATGCGGCCACCACCGCCGAGGACGTGCCGTTTACCGGCCAGGTCACGGCTACCGACGCCGACGGTGATGCGCTCGGCTATACGATCACAACTCAGCCAGCGCACGGTACGGTGACGCTCAACGCCACCACCGGCGTTTACACCTACACCCCGACGGCGGATTACAACGGCACCGACAGCTTCGTGGTACAAATCAGTGACGGCAACGGCGGCGTTGTGCAGTCGACCGTTAACTTTACCGTCACGCCGGTGGCGGATATTGTCGCCGACACGGTCAGCACTAATGAAGATACAGCCCTTACCTTTAACGTACTCACCGGGACCAATGGTGCCAGCGCCGACAGTTTTGAGAATGCCAATGCCGCCATTACCGGGGTAACCCAGGGGCTGCACGGCAGCGTCACCTACAGTGCCAACGGCAGCGTAGTCTATACCCCGACGGCAAACTTCAGCGGTACGGATAGTTTCACCTACACCGTCACCTCCGGTGGGGTGACAGAAACCACCACTGTCACGGTTAATATTTTATCGGTCAACGATGCCCCTGTTCCGTCGGAATCCGTCCCGGCAACGCCCGGGCAGACCTTTGATCCCGCCACCGGCAACTACGAGGCAGAAACGCAAGAGGACATCGCCTTTAACGGCAAGGTTGCCGCCACCGATAGCGATGGCGATACGCTCTCCTTTGCGATAACAACACAGCCTGCTCACGGTACGGTAACGATCAACGCATCAACCGGCGCGTACACCTATACCCCGGCGGCGGATTACAATGGCAGCGACAGTTTTGTCGTCAAGATAAGTGACGGGAACGGTGGAACCGTGCAGTCAACGGTGAACTTCACCGTCACGCCGGTAGCCGATATCGTCGCCGACACGGTAACGACCAACGAAGATACTTCGGTCATCATTCAGGTCAACGCGAATGATACGTTTGAAAATCCTGATCGTGTGATTACGTCGATTAACGGCACGGCCATCACCGCTGGCGTACCTCTTATGGTCGCTAACGGTAATGTGACGTTAAATGCCGACGGCACGCTGAGCTTCACGCCGGGCACTAACTTCAACGGCGCCACCAACTTCAACTACACGGTGACTTCTGGCGGCGTGACGGAATCAACCACCGTCACCGTCAATGTGACGCCGGTGAATGATGCGCCGGTTCCTTCGGAGCCGATCCCGCCAACGCCGGGGCAGTCTTTCGATCCTGCTACCGGTAACTACACCGCTGAAACCCAGGAGGATGTGGCCTTCAGCGGCCAGGTCGCCGCGACCGACGCTGACGGCAACCCGCTGATCTACACCGTCAGCACCCAGCCAACCCACGGCACGGTAACGCTTAACGCCACCACCGGCGTCTACACCTACACCCCGACGGCGGACTACAACGGCACCGACAGCTTCGTGGTACAAATCAGTGACGGCAACGGCGGCGTAGTGCAGTCGACGGTGACCTTCAGCGTCACACCGGTGAGCGATATCGCCGCCGACACCGTGACCACGAACGAAGACACATCGGTTGTTATTGCGGTTAATACCAACGACTCGTTTGAAAACAGCGGCCATACGGTGACGGCAATCAACGGCACCGCGATCGGCGTCGGTGCGTCGGTGGCCGTTTCCAACGGTTCGGTCATTCTCAATGCAGACGGCACGCTGAGCTTTACCCCTGCGGCTAACTTCAACGGTGCCACCAGTTTCAGCTACACGGTCACTTCTGGCGGCGTGACCGAAACGGCGAACGTCACCGTCAATGTAACGCCGGTGAATGATGCGCCGGTTCCTTCGGAGCCGATCCCACCGACGCCGGGGCAGTCTTTCGATCCTGCTACCGGTAACTACACCGCTGAAACCCAGGAGGATGTGGCCTTTATCGGCCAGGTCGCCGCGACCGACGCTGACGGCAACCCGCTGACCTACACCGTCAGCACCCAGCCAACCCACGGCACGGTAACGCTTAACGCCACCACCGGCGTCTACACCTACACCCCGACGGCGGACTACAACGGCACCGACAGCTTCGTGGTACAAATCAGTGACGGCAACGGCGGCGTAGTGCAGTCGACGGTGACCTTCAGCGTCACACCGGTGAGCGATATCGCCGCCGACACCGTGACCACGAACGAAGACACATCGGTTGTTATTGCGGTTAATACCAACGACTCGTTTGAAAACAGCGGCCATACGGTGACGGCAATCAACGGCACCGCGATCGGCGTCGGTGCATCGGTGGCCGTTTCCAACGGTTCGGTCATTCTCAATGCAGACGGCACGCTGCGCTTTACACCTGCGGCTAACTTCAACGGTGCCACCAGTTTCAGCTACACGGTGACTTCTGGCGGCGTGACCGAAACTGCAAGAGTGACCGTCAATGTGACGCCGGTCAACGATCCCCCTGTCCCTGTTAATCCAGGTACTCAAGGGCAGACCTTTAATCCGACCACCGGTAACTACGCGGCCACTACCCCAGAAGATACCGCCTTCAATGGTCAGGTTGCAGCAACTGATGCTGATGGCGATGCGCTTGCTTATAACGTTGTCAGCCAACCCACTCACGGTGCGGTGACGCTCAATGCCACCACCGGCATCTACACCTACACCCCGGCGGCAGATTACAACGGGGCCGATAGTTTTATCGTGCAAATCAGCGACGGTAAAGGCGGTACGGTACAATCAACGATCGCCTTGACCATTACACCAGTTGTGGACGGAGTGAATGATGCCGTCGAGACGCTTGAAGATACGGCTATTTCCTTCAATGTCCTGACGGGAACAAACGGCGCGAGCGCAGATAATTTTGACAGCAGCGCTGCCGTCGTGACCTCAGTCACTCAGGGCGCTAATGGCAGTGTGACGTTCTCTGCCGATGGCACTATCGTCTATACGCCCAATCCTCAGTACAACGGCCCGGATAGCTTCACCTACACCGTTAGTTCAGGGGATGTCTTTGAAACAGCTACGGTGTTCATTCATGTCAATGCCTCTAATGATGCGCCGATCCCTGTCGATCCTGGCGTCCCTGGGCAGACCTTCGACCCTGCTACCGGCGATTACGCAGTCGGAGTTCAGGAGGATACTCCGGTTAACGGCCGCGTTGCAGCCAGTGACCCTGACGGGGATGATCTGACCTATGTTGTGATTGCCCAGCCTGCAAATGGCACGCTCGTCTTTAATCCAGACGGCAGTTATACCTACACGCCAAACGCCGACTTTAATGGTACTGACAGCTTTATGGTCGAGATCAGCGATGGTCTGGACGGCACCGTACAGTCAACCGTGACGCTCACCGTTTCGCCGGTAGCTGATATTGCAGCCGATACGGCAACCACAAACGAAGATACTCCAGTTACGATCAACGTTACTGATAATGACTCGTTTGAAAATGCTGACTTTGCGATAACAGCAATAAATGGGGCGACAATTGCACAGGGTGAATCCGTTGCGGTAACAAATGGATCGGTGATGCTGAATGCCGACGGCACGCTGCGCTTTACCCCTGCGGCCAACTTCAACGGCGCCACCAGTTTCAGCTACACGGTCACCTCCGGCGGCGTGACGGAAACGGCGAACGTCACCGTCAATGTAACGCCGGTGAATGATGCGCCAGTCCCTTCGGAGCCGATACCGCCAACGCCGGGGCAGTCTTTCGATCCTGCTACCGGTAACTACTCCGCTGAAACCCAGGAGGATGTGGCCTTCAGCGGCCAGGTCGCCGCGACCGACGCTGACGGCAGCCCGCTGACCTACACCGTCAGTACCCAGCCAACCCACGGCACGGTAACGCTTAACGCGACCACCGGCGTCTACACCTACAGCCCGACGGCGGACTACAACGGCACCGACAGCTTCGTGGTACAAATCAGTGACGGCAACGGCGGCGTTGTGCAGTCGACGGTGACCTTCAGCGTCACGCCGGTGGTTGATATCGTCGCCGACACCGTGACCACTAACGAAGACACATCGGTTGTTATTACGGTGAACAGCAACGACTCGTTTGAAAACAGCGGTCATACGGTGACGGCAATCAACGGCACCGCGATCGGCGTCGGTGCGTCGGTGGCGGTTTCCAACGGCTCGGTGACGTTAAATACCGACGGTACGCTGCGCTTTACCCCGGCGGCCAACTTCAACGGTGCCACCAGTTTCAGCTACACGGTCACTTCTGGCGGCGTGACCGAAACGGCGAACGTCACCGTCAATGTGACGCCGGTGAATGATGCGCCGGTCCCTTCGGAGCCGATCCCGCCAACGCCGGGGCAGTCTTTCGATCCTGCTACCGGTAACTACACCGCTGAAACCCAGGAGGATGTGGCCTTCAGCGGCCAGGTCGCCGCGACCGACGCTGACGGCAACCCGCTGATCTACACCGTCAGCACCCAGCCAACCCACGGCACGGTAACGCTTAACGCCACCACCGGCGTCTACACCTACACCCCGACGGCGGACTACAACGGCACCGACAGCTTCGTGGTACAAATCAGTGACGGCAACGGCGGCGTAGTGCAGTCGACGGTGACCTTCAGCGTCACACCGGTGAGCGATATCGCCGCCGACACCGTGACCACGAACGAAGACACATCGGTTGTTATTGCGGTTAATACCAACGACTCGTTTGAAAACAGCGGCCATACGGTGACGGCAATCAACGGCACCGCGATCGGCATCGGTGCGTCGGTGGCCGTTTCCAACGGTTCGGTCATTCTCAATGCAGACGGCACGCTGAGCTTTACCCCTGCGGCTAACTTCAACGGTGCCACCAGTTTCAGCTACACGGTGACTTCTGGCGGCGTGACCGAAACGGCAAGAGTGACCGTCAATGTGACGCCGGTCAACGATGTACCTGTGCCTTCGGAGCCGATCCCGCCAACCCCCGGTCAGTCGTTCGATCCGGTTTCCGGGAACTATATGGCCACCACAGCGGAAGACAGTGCTTTCAGCGGACAGGTAGCGGCTACTGATGCAGACGGCAACCCGCTGACCTATATCGTCAGTAGCCAGCCAACGCACGGCACGGTGACGCTCAATGCCACCACTGGCGTCTACACCTACACCCCGGCGGCGGATTACAACGGGGCCGACAGCTTTGTTGTTGAGCTCAGCGACGGCAATGGCGGCACGGCACAAACCATCGTCATGTTCACCGTCACCCCTGTCGCCGATATTGCCGCCGATACGGTAACCACCAGTGAGGACACCCCGGTCACCATTACGGTGAACGCCAACGACACCTTTGAAAACCCCGGCCATGTCATTACCAGGATCAACGGCTCGGCTATCACAGCAGGTGCTTCTGTCGCTGTATCTAATGGACTTGTGACGCTCAATGCCGACGGTACGCTGCGCTTTACCCCTGCCGTCAACTTCAACGGCACAACCAATTTCAGCTACACGGTCACCTCCGGCGGCGTATCGGAAACCGCAACGGTTACCGTTAACGTCGCGGAGGTCAATGACGTCCCTGTCCCTGTCGATCCGGGCCTGCCAGGCCAGACCTTTAATCCTGCGACAGGAAATTATGCGGCCACCACCGCCGAGGACGTGCCGTTCAGCGGACAGGTTACGGCGACGGATAGAGACGGTGACGCGCTCGGCTATACGGTGACAACCCAGCCCGCGCACGGTACGGTGACGCTTAACGGCACCACCGGCGCATACACTTACACTCCGACCGCAGACTACAACGGCACCGACAGCTTCGTGGTGCAGGTAAGCGACGGCAACGGCGGCGTGGTCCAGTCGACGGTGACCTTTACCGTTACGCCAGTGACGGATATTGTCGCCGACACGGTAACCACCAGTGAGGACACCCCGGTCACCATCACGGTGAACGCCAACGACACCTTTGAAAACAGCGGTCATGTGATTACCGCCATCAACGGCACCGCCGTCACCGTCGGCGTACCGCTGGCGGTGGCAAACGGCTCGGTGACGCTCAATGCCAACGGCACGCTGGGCTTTACTCCTGCCGCCAACTTTAACGGCCCGGCCAGCTTCAGCTACACGGTCACCTCCGGCGGCGTATCGGAAACCGCGAATGTGACGGTCAATGTGACGCCGGTTAACGACGCCCCCGTCTCCACCGACCCGGGCCTCCCGGGACAGACCTTCAATCCTGCGACAGGAAATTATGCGGCCACCACCGCCGAGGACGTGCCGTTCAGCGGACAGGTTACGGCGACGGATAGAGACGGTGACGCGCTCGGCTATACGGTGACAACCCAGCCCGCGCACGGTACGGTGACGCTTAACGCCACCACCGGCGCATACACTTACACTCCGACCGCAGACTACAACGGCACCGACAGTTTCGTGATGCAGGTAAGCGACGGCAACGGCGGCACGGCACAAACCACCGTCATGTTCACCGTCACCCCTGTCGCCGATATTGCCGCCGATACGGTAACCACCAGTGAGGACACCCCGGTCACCATCACGGTGAACGCCAACGACACCTTTGAAAACAGCGGTCATGTGATTACCGCCATCAACGGCACCGCCGTCACCGTCGGTGTGCCGCTGGCGGTAGCAAACGGCTCGGTGACGCTCAATGCCAACGGCACGCTGGGCTTTACTCCTGCCGCCAACTTTAACGGCCCGGCCAGCTTCAGCTACACGGTCACCTCCGGCGGCGTATCGGAAACCGCGAATGTGACGGTCAATGTGACGCCGGTTAACGACGCCCCCGTCTCCACCGACCCGGGCCTCCCGGGACAGACCTTCAATCCTGCGACAGGAAATTATGCGGCCACCACCGCCGAGGACGTGCCGTTCAGCGGACAGGTTACGGCGACGGATAGAGACGGTGACGCGCTCGGCTATACGGTGACAACCCAGCCCGCGCACGGTACGGTGACGCTTAACGGCACCACCGGCGCATACACTTACACTCCGACCGCAGACTACAACGGCACCGACAGCTTCGTGGTGCAGGTAAGCGACGGCAACGGCGGCGTGGTCCAGTCGACGGTGACCTTTACCGTTACGCCAGTGACGGATATTGTCGCCGACACGGTAATCATCAGTGAGGACACCCCGATCACCATCACGGTGAACGCCAACGACAGTTTTGAAAACAGCGGTCATGTGATTACCGCCATCAACGGCACCGCCGTCACCGTCGGCGTACCGCTGGCGGTGGCAAACGGCTCGGTGACGCTCAATGCCAACGGCACCCTGGGCTTCACGCCACAAAGCGACTTCAAAGGTAGCACCAGTTTCAGCTACACCGTGACCTCCGGCGGCGTCACGGAAACTGCCACGACTACCATTAATGTTACGGAAGCAAATGATGTGCCTGTTCCGAGCGATCCGGGAATGCCTGGCCTGCTGTTCAATCCATTGACGGGCAATTACTCCTTTAGTACAGCTGAAGATGTTGCCTTTAGCGGAAGAGTCGCCGCTGTCGATGCTGATGGTGATACGCTCACCTTTAGCCTTGCGACGAAACCGGCTCACGGTATTGTCTCCTTCGATGCGACAACAGGGTTGTACAGCTACACACCTGAGGCTGACTTCAATGGTACTGACAGTTTCATTGTTGAAATCAGTGATGGTCGCGGCGGCGCTGTGCAGTCGACCGTTAATTTCACCGTCACGCCGGTAGCCGATATTGTTGCCGATACGGTGACCATCAAAGAAGACAGCAGCGTCACTATTGCAATAAACGCAAACGACACGTTTGAGAACAGTGCGCATAACGTCACAGCGATCAATGGAAAGGCCATTACTGCCGGTGTTCCTCTGGCGGTTTCAAATGGGTCGGTCACACTCAATGCGGACGGCACGCTGAACTTTTTCCCGACAGCGGAATTCAATGGCACAACCAGTTTCAGCTATACCGTCTCTTCCGGGGGCGTCACCGAAACGGCCACGGTTATCGTGAACGTGCTGGCTGACAATGATATTCCTGTGCCAGCGGACTTTATGAGTCCCGGGCAGACATTCGATCCGGGTACAGGTAATTACACGGTTACAACGTCTGAGGATTCTTCCTACACGGGCAAAGTCACGGCAACGGATAAAGACGGGGACAAGCTGGCTTATACCCTGGCAACTCAGCCAGCCCACGGTACCGTGACGATAAATACCGTGACGGGTGAGTACACTTATACACCAACTGCCGACTTCAGCGGCACCGATAGCTTTGTCGTCGAAATCAGCGACGGGAAAGGTGGAACGGTGCTGTCCACGGTGACGTTGACAATCAATCCTGTGGCGGATATTGAGCCTGATACAGTGACCACAAAAGCAGGTACATCTGTCGTCATAGCCGTTAGTGACAACGATACGTTTGAAAACGATGACCACAAAATCACGGCGATCAACGGTAGCGCCATTGCAATCGGTATTCCACTATCCATCTCCAATGGCACAGTGATACTGAATGCTGACGGCACGCTGAACTTTACTCCACATGATGATTTTAATGGTTTCGTTAGCTTTACCTACACGGTCAGTTCTGGCAGTACGGATGAAACCGCAACGGTGACGGTGAATGTCACTTCAGCGCAGGAGCCGGCCCCAACCGCTCACGATGATTATCCATTTGTTGCCACGCCAGATTTTGAATCACTCCGCAGCGAAGGAGGTTCCTCGGATCGGCTGATGCGGGTGGAATCGCCTCTGATCAAAACAGTCAATAGCGTTGAATGGCTGCACGGGACGCCTTTACTCAACGCCGAAGGACCCGTGCATCATGCGGTAAACAGCGTTAACTCACTCGCTGGCATTTCAACCCTGTCGGCCCAGGGCGCCGTACTGCAGGCTGTCAATGACGTTAATTCATTGCATGGCATAGATACAGCGGAACAAGGTGGCGCTTTACTGCGGACGGTGGATTCTGTGGACAGTCGCGGGCTAAACAGTGCGCAGAAAGTTGCGTCCTCCTTCCAAACAAGCGATGGACTGACTATTGAATTGATGGGGGATACACGACATCTTCAGATTGCTGCATTCAGCAAGGACAATACGATACGTGAGGTCCGCGCGACACTCAGTAACGGCAAGGCCGTACCTGAATGGGTGCAGCTCAACACCAGCAGCGGAGCGTTAGAGATAACGCCTCCAGCAGGTAGCGAAACGCTTCGATTACGCATGACTATTGTGTCGAAAAATGGTCACTCAACCAGCTTGTTACTCGAAGTTGACTTCAGCGCGGGACAAATTCGTGAGATAGCGACAGAGAAAGCCGACAATAAAGTCAATCTAAACGGTGCTTCAGCACATATCATTATTCAACCCGTAGATTTTGCAACGCAGTTGGATAGCGCTGCGCTTGGCTCACGGGCTCAGGACTCAGAATTAATGAAGCTAATAAACTGATTTAAAGTGTTTTTTAACGCTAAAGTAATGAGTAAAGGAACTTCTATCATGGGCGTTCCTTTATCATTGTGCGATTTTCGTGCATTCGGTACATAACACAGTCGTCACCTGCTGCTGTTTCCTGTCCTGGCGTCTGGGTCTGTTCTGATATCAGAATTTCCGTTCCCAGCAACATCTCTGTATCAGATAACATAGTTAGAAGCGTTCCAAAGTGCCCTTTCCATCACACAAGGACGGGCAGCAAGCGAATCCGAACGCGGGCTGCCCTGGCTTATACTGGTTAGCTCAGCAGATCCAAACGGCGGGCAGTTTCGTAATGGGTTTCCCAGAACCGGTTGCTCAGGGAAGAGATGGTTACACCTTTCGAGCTTGAGGCGTGCATGAACTCGCTGTTACCAAGGTAAACCCCTACGTGACGCACGCCGGGTTTGGTATGGAAAAAGACCAGATCGCCTGCTTTCAGCTCACCCTTACCCACACGCATGCCGTTTTTTATCTGCTCAAAAGTCGTGCGCGGTAAATATTTATGCAGCGAAGCGCTAAAGATGTGCTGCATCAGCGCCGAACAGTCGACCCCCTTGTGCGATGAGCCGCCCCAGCGATAGCGGGTGCCTTTCCACTGGCTGTACTGCGAGAGCAAAGCGCTTTTTATCTCCGCAGAGCTGGAACCTTTATGAACGCTCTTATCGTGCAGTAATTCGGAATGAGAGAGCGACCGCGTGCCCACAGACGCAAATTCCTTTGGCATATTAAAGGCAAAGGAATTTGTGCTAAACAGGGCAGGTACGGCTAAAAGTAGGACGGGAATAATTTTTTTAATCATGGACATATTCGTTTTCTATAGCAGAGGTGTAACAAATCCTTACTAATTTACCAGCAGTGTGGTGGGTGACTCTTCTTGAGTGTGCAAATAATAACCGATGTGTATTTTTTATACAGTAATTCATCGGTCCAATATTGGACGCGCAACGTTCATGCTTCCAAATAGCCAGTTAGACGTTATCAAGTTCCACTTCCGGTCGCTGGTAGTGCGGCCAGACAACCGCCACAAGGTGCGGGTAGGCTTCCAGGCTTAGTTCGTCGAAACACTGGCGCAGGTTCAGGACTTCTATATCGCACAGCGAAACGCGTTCGCCCTCGGCGCAGCGTTTTTTAATATTATCGTAGTATTTATAGACAGCAGAATTCAGATCGCTACAGCGCTGCTGGGCATTGAACAATTCCGGGCCAGCGTTCCCCGGTAAAGCGCGATGAACCTAATCTTTAGCCGTCCATATTTCCGGCACGGCGGAATCGCTGATAATTTGTGTCACCTGCGACATCTCCCCTACTTTGACATCTCCGGCCCGTGCAAACTTGCTTTTGTCGATCAGCAACAGTGACTGTGCGGCTCGCCGGAGCAAAACAGTTTTGTACTCCGCGTTCCAGCTTCGCGCATCCCACAGCGCTCCGTTGCCATCAACGCCCTTGCAGGAAAACAGAAACAGATCGATGGCGATATTTTTGAGCTGGGCCACCAGGGGTGCATTGATATAGCAGGCGTATTCACGCAGCAGAAGCCCACCGCTGCAAATGACCCTGATGTGTCGACGCTTTGATAACGCCTGGCAAATGCGCTCGCTGTTGGTAAACACGGTAACGGGAATATCAGGCAACAAGCGGGCCATATACCAGCAGGTGGAGCTGGCGTCCATGGCAATCACCATACCTTCGCTCACCCATGATAGGGCCCGCCGGGCAATAACTGCTTTGCTGTTCAGATGGCTTTTTTGCCGCTCGGCAAAGGGATAGCCGGTTTCGGCTGCGCCCTGGCCCAGGCGTTTAGCCCGACCGTGTTGACGCAGGATCTTCCCCTGCTTTTGCAGATCGGTTAAATCGCGACGCACGGTTTCAAGACTGACGTCCAGCAGGCGTGCCAGCTGCTGGGTGGTCAGGCTGCCGTACTGTTCCAGCAACTGTAGCAATTCGTGATGGCGTGCGGTTTTCATTTCTTCTCCGTTATTGGCCCGCGTGCATCTTTACATTAAGGCATAAGGGTGTCTCAAGCGAGACGAAACGCAGCGACAGGGGCATCCAGCGGTAAGCGCGAGCCTTAGGAATAACCTGTAAAGGTTCGACAACCCAGCAGGGATAACTACCCTTTAGGGAGGTTAACTGACAATGGAGAATGATTAATGGCAGATCACCAGTCGAAGATCCAGGACCCGCGCAACCAGTATTTCACCGGAGAATACCCCAGGCAGAAACAGCCCGCACCGGGTGTCCAGTCGAAAATGGATCCCGTTCCTGACTGCGGTGAAAGCAGCTACGTCGGCAGTGGTCGTCTACAAGGGCGTAAGGCGCTGGTTACGGGCGGCGATTCCGGTATTGGTCGCGCAGCGGCAATTGCCTATGCCAGAGAGGGGGCCGACGTGGTTATCAACTATCTGCCCGCCGAACAGGAAGATGCCGAGCAGGTGAAAGTGCTGATTGAGGAATCCGGCCGCAAAGCAGTGCTGATACCCGGCGATCTCAGCGACGAAACGTTTGCCCGTTCGCTGGTCAATCAGGCTATTAAAGAATTAGGCGGGCTTGATATTCTGGCGCTGGTCGCTGGCAAGCAGGTTGCCATCCCTGAGATTGCCGATCTCACCAGCGAACAGTTTCAGAAGACCTATGCGGTCAACGTTTTTGCGCTGTTCTGGATAACTCAGGAAGCCCTGCCGCACCTGAAACCAGGCGCCAGCATCATCACCACCTCTTCCATTCAGGCCTACCAGCCAAGCCCGCACCTGCTGGATTATGCCTCCACTAAAGCCGCAATTCTTAACTACAGCCGTGGCCTTGCCAAACAGGTGGCTGAGAAAGGCATTCGCGTTAACGTGGTTGCTCCAGGCCCTATCTGGACCGCGCTGCAAATCTCCGGCGGCCAGACTCAGGATAAAATCCCGAAATTTGGCCAGCAGACGCCGATGAAGCGCGCAGGACAGCCTGCGGAGCTGGCGCCGGTTTATGTCTATCTGGCAAGTCAGGATTCAAGCTACGTTACGGCGGAAGTACACGGTGTTTGCGGTGGGGAACATCTGGGATAATGCTAACCCCTCTCCCGGGCGGGAGAGGGGATAAAACTTACTGCGTTTTTGTCACTTCCTGACCCACAAGCCCAATTTTCAGATAGCCTGCCTGGTGCAGCGTATCCATGACGTTCATCATGGTTTCGTAATCAACCGTTTTATCCGCGCGGAAGAAGATGGTGGTGTCTTTCTTCCCTTCGGTGACGGCGGTGATAGCGTTAACCATATTTTCTTTCGTCACTTCATCGTTGCCGACAAACATCGTCTTATCGGCTTTCACCGACAGATAAACCGGTTTTTCAGGACGCGGCTGCGGCTGGCTTGAGGAGGCGGGAAGGTTGACCTTCACGTCCACCGTCGCCAGCGGCGCGGCAACCATAAAGATGATCAGCAGCACCAGCATGACGTCGATAAACGGCGTCACGTTGATTTCATGCATTTCACCGTTATCGTCGAGATTTTCGTTAAGACGTAAAGCCATGGGATCAACCTACACGCAGTTTCTGAGCCGTACGAACCGGGCGAGCCTGGGAGCTGGCTGCTAAATCCAGGTCACGGCTTTGCAGCAGCAGTACCTGTGCCGCCACGTCGCCTAAAGACGCTTTATAGCCACCAATGACGCGTGCAAACACGTTATAGATAACCACGGCAGGGATTGCCGCAACCAGACCGATAGCCGTAGCGAGCAGCGCTTCTGCGATACCCGGGGCCACGACGGCGAGGTTAGTGGTCTGCGACTGGGCAATACCGATAAAGCTGTTCATGATGCCCCAGACGGTACCAAACAGGCCCACGAACGGAGAGATAGCACCGATGGTAGCGAGGAAACCATTGCCCCGGCCCATATGGCGGCCCACGGCGGCGACACGGCGCTCGAGGCGGAAGCCGGTACGCTCTTTAATGCCTTCGTTGTCTTCGCTGCCCTCTGAAAGCTCCAGTTCGTTCTGGGCTTCATTGATAAGAAGCGTGCTGAGGCTACGGTTACCGAAGGCGGTGGCCATTTCACTGGCTTCGTCCAGTGAACGCGCATCAGCCAGCTGCATCTGCTCACGCTTGAGACGGCGCTTCTGAGAGAACATCTCCACGCTCTTGCTGAAGAAGATGGCCCAGGTGACGATGGATGCCAGAATCAGGCCAATCATCACAATCTTTACCACGATGTCGGCATGTTGATACATGCCCCAGACGGAAAGGTCCGTCTGCATCAAATTATTCGTCACACTAATCTCCACCGCGAAAACAATACAAAATCTGAACGTAATAATATCAAAACGACATCGAATTGATAGTAGTTCTCATTAGTATTTCCAGAGTGCCTGAATTTGTCTATGCATTCCTTGCGTTTACACAGGAAAAGCAGCCGACCGCCGAATTTTCCGCTTTTTTTGGCAACCTGAGGAAACGGCACGAGGAATGCTTATGAAAGCATGATAAGTTAAGTTTAGACATCCAGATGGTTAAACGGGGTAGTAACAGATGGCAGCGAAGCACATTGAAACGGCGCTGGTAAATGCCGGGCGCGATAAAAAATTCACCCAGGGATCGGTTAACAGCGTCATTCAGCGCGCCTCATCGCTGGTCTTTGAAACCGTCGCCGCCAAACGGCAGGCCACCGCAAACCGCGCGAATGGCGAACTGTTTTATGGACGCCGCGGCACCCTCACCCACTTCTCTTTGCAGGAAGCCATGTGCGAATTAGAGGGCGGCGCGGGCTGCGCGCTCTACCCTTGCGGCGCCGCTGCCGTTTCGAACGCGATTCTGGCGTTTGTGGCACAGGGCGACAACGTGCTGGTGACCGGCAGCGTCTATGAACCTACCCAGGACTTCTGCACTAAAATCCTTTCGAAGCTCGGCGTCACGACAACCTGGTTCGATCCCCTTATCGGCGAAGGCATTGCCGGGCTGGTTCAGCCGAACACTAAAGTCGTGTTTCTTGAATCGCCCGGCTCCATCACGATGGAAGTCCACGACGTGCCGGCTATCGTGAAGGCGGTACGCCGCGTCGCGCCGGACGCTATCATCATGATGGATAACACCTGGGCTGCAGGCATTCTGTTTAAGGCGCTGGATTTTGGCATTGATATCTCTATCCAGGCGGGCACCAAATACCTGATTGGCCATTCAGATGCCATGGTAGGCACCGCCGTTGCCAACGCCCGCTGCTGGGATCGGCTGCGTGAAAACTCCTACCTGATGGGCCAGATGCTGGATGCGGATACCGCGTATATGACCAGCCGCGGCCTGCGCACCCTGGGAGTGCGGCTGCGCCAGCATGAAGAAAGCAGCATTAAAATTGCCGAGTGGCTCTCACAGCACCCGCTTGTCGAACGCGTTAACCACCCTGCGCTGCCGGGCAGCAAGGGCCATGAGTTCTGGAAACGTGACTTTACAGGCAGCAGCGGGCTGTTCTCGTTCGTGCTGAAACAGCGCTTAGATGATGAACGGTTACAAAATTATCTCGACCATTTCCACTATTTTAGTATGGCCTATTCCTGGGGAGGCTATGAATCGCTTATCCTTGCCAATCAGCCGGAGGAGCTTGCGGAAATCCGCCCGGCAGGCGGTGTAGATTTCTCCGGAACGCTGGTGCGCGTGCACATTGGCCTCGAAAATGTCGATGACCTGATAAGCGATCTTGAAGCAGGTTTCCAGCGCATAGCCTGAAGTTGCCAGCATGGACACCTGAGGAGACGGGGATCTTGCCGCCGCTGTGATTAGTTGAGCCCACGATCAAGGTGCTGTGGGCTTTTTCGCGTTACACTATGTCTTAATAAAGGTTCGTCCTGTCCGGGGCGGCTGATTTAAGCGGTTTCACAGGATTTTCAATGGCTGTAATACAAAATATTGCTGAAGCGCTCTGGCATCACGATTTTGCCGCATTAGCGGACCCGCATGTGATTGGTGTTGTCTACTGCGTCATGTTCGCGACGCTGTTTCTTGAAAACGGTTTGCTTCCCGCCTCTTTTTTACCGGGCGACAGCCTGCTGTTACTGGCTGGAGCGCTGGTCGCGAAAGGGGTAATGGACTTTGTCCCGACGATGGTTATCTTAACCACGGCGGCAAGCCTGGGCTGCTGGCTGAGCTACCTGCAAGGCCGCTGGCTTGGCAACACCGAAACGGTGAAGAGCTGGCTGGCGCATCTGCCGGACCAGTATCATCAGCGCGCCACGCATATGTTCGATAAGCACGGCCTGCTGGCTCTGCTCGCCGGTCGCTTCTTAGCTTTTGTGCGCACCCTGCTGCCAACCATGGCGGGTATATCTGGCCTCAGCAACCGCCGTTTCCAGTTCTTCAACTGGCTCAGCGCCCTGCTTTGGGTAGGTGTGGTGACCAGCTTCGGCTACGCGTTAAGCATGATCCCCTTTGTTAAACGCCATGAAGATCAGGTGATGACGTTCCTGGTGATCCTGCCTGTTGGTCTGCTGGTCGCCGGGCTGGTAGGCACGTTATTCGTGGTGTTCAAAAAAAAAGTCAAAATAGCGTAAGTCATTGATGCCTTATTCATGCCACAGCTCAACATGCCGGTTATCATTTCCGTACTGATAACCGGACATTTTTTTGCTTTACAGGGTGCGCATTCTCGCCACATCTTCCCCAGGCGTCACGCCGAAATAACGCTTAAACTCGCGGCTGAACTGCGAGGCGCTCTCATAACCCACCTTTACCGCAGCGGTGCTGGCCTTCAGGCCATCATGTAGGATCAGCATTCTTGCTTTGTGCAGCCGATAGCTTTTCAGGTACTGCAGCGGCGAGGTGCTGGTGACAGATTTAAAATTATGGTGAAACGCAGACACGCTCATGTTGGCTTCCGCCGCCAGCTGATCAACGGAGAGGTTCTCCGTGTACTGCGTTTCGATGCGCCGGAGCACGCGGCTGATCAGGCTAAAGTGCGTCTGGCGACTCACCAGCGCCAGCAGCGCCCCGCCCCGTGGCCCGGTCAGAATGTGGTAGAGAATTTCGCGGATGATCTGCTTGCCCAGGATCCGAGCGTCCAGTGGGCGCTCCATGACATCCAGCAGGCGCTCCACCGCGCAGAGGATCTCCTCGGAAAGCTCGGCGGAGTTTATGCCCGTGGAGCACGCCTGCGGGTGAAATAAATCATCCTCACCGATGTCCATCAGCAGATCCTGAAGCTGCAAAATATCCACGTTGATACGCACTCCCGCCAGCGGCACTTCCGGCGTCGCGAAAGTTTCACACTCGAAAGGTAAGGGAACCGTCAGCAGCAGATATTCGTTGGCGTCGTAGCGAAACACCCGGTCGTTGATATAGCCCGTTTTATGCCCGGAAAAGAGAATTACAATCCCCGGCTCATACATAACCGGCGTTCTGCCGTTAGGATTAGTCCCATACAGCAGACGCACCTGCGGCAGCGTTGGCCTACCAATATTTTCATTTTGTATCAATTGATTAATCTTTTCCGTCAGCTGCTGGCAAATCGCTTTACGGTTCATTTTCATCGGCTCCACAAGGCTTTTTTAGCGCTATCAGTGTGCGTCCATTTTCGATAATTCTCCAGCAATCAGGAGAAATGGGCAAGACAAAGGCAGGAATATGCATTGAGAGATAGCCTCCACAGGCCGACAATGGGCACCATCGAAAAGCGCGATGCTTTCCTTATTTCACCCACATTACGGGAAACACAGAATGAACAATTTTAATTTACACACCCCAACCCGAGTCCTGTTTGGTAAAGGCGCTATCGCTGAACTGCGTGACCAGATCCCGGCCAACGCCCGCGTTCTGATTACCTACGGCGGCGGCAGCGTGAAGAAAAACGGCGTGCTGGACCAGGTTTACGCCGCGCTGGAAGGTCTGGACGTGCTGGAATTTAGCGGCATCGAACCAAATCCGGCATACGAAACGCTGATGAAAGCCGTAGAAATCGTCCGTAAAGAGAACGTGACGTTCCTGCTGGCTGTCGGCGGCGGCTCCGTCCTGGACGGCACGAAATTCATCGCGGCCGCGGCCAACTATCCGGCTGACGTTGATCCTTGGAATATCCTGCTGACCCACGGCAACGACGTACAGAGCGCCATTCCTATGGGTTCCGTGCTGACGCTACCTGCAACAGGTTCAGAATCAAATAAAGGTGCAGTGGTATCCCGTCGCGAAACCGGCGACAAACGCGCGTTTATGTCCGAGCACGTACAGCCGGTCTTCGCCGTACTGGATCCCGTTTACACCTACACCCTGCCGCCACGCCAGGTAGCTAACGGCGTGGTTGATGCGTTCGTACATACCGTTGAGCAGTACATCACTTATCCGGTTAACGCGAAGGTTCAGGATCGCTTCGCAGAAGGTATCCTGCTGACGCTGGTGGAAGACGGCCCGACAGCGCTGAAAGATCCAGAGAATTATGACGTGCGTGCCAACGTAATGTGGGCTGCGACTATGGCCCTGAACGGTCTGATTGGCGCCGGTGTTCCGCAGGACTGGGCAACGCATATGCTGGGCCACGAGCTGACCGCAATGCACGGTCTGGATCACGCTCAGACTCTGGCGGTTGTTCTGCCTTCTCTGCTCAATGAAAAACGTGCCGAGAAACACGACAAGCTGCTGCAGTACGCGGAGCGCGTGTGGAGTATCACCGAGGGCAGCGAAAAAGAGCGTATCGATGCGGCAATCGAAGCGACCCGCAACTTCTTCGAGAAAATGGGCACCCCAACCCGCCTCACAGCTTACGGTCTGGACGGCAGCACCATCCCGGCCCTGCTGAACAAACTGCAGGAAAAAGGCATGACCCAGCTGGGTGAGCATCAGGACATTACCCTCGACGTCAGCCGCCGCATTTACGAAGCCGCCCGCTAAGTAATTTGCCCATTTGGTTTTCGTTTTCGGGTATATGGTCCAGACTTAAATGCAATTGTTTCACCGGGGTTCGCCCCGGTGCTATCGCTCATTAAGGAGGAACGCATGGCAAATCCAACAGTAATCAAGCTCCAGGACGGGAACGTGATGCCTCAGTTGGGCCTCGGCGTATGGCAGGCGACTAACGAACAGGTCGGGCTGGCCATTGAGAAGGCGCTGGAAGTCGGCTATCGCTCAATCGATACCGCCGCGGCGTATAAAAACGAAGACGGCGTGGGCAGCGCGCTAAAAAATGCAGGCCTGCCGCGTGACGAGCTGTTTATCACCACCAAACTCTGGAATGACAACCAGCAGCGCCCCCGTCAGGGGCTGGAAGAGAGCCTCGAAAAGCTACAGCTTGATTTCGTCGATCTTTACCTGATGCACTGGCCGGTACCGAGCCAGGACCATTACGTTGAAGCCTGGAAGGGGATGATTGAGCTGCAAAAGCAGGGGCTGGTGAAGAGCATCGGCGTCTGTAATTTCCAGGTCAACCATTTGCAGAGGCTAATTGATGAAACGGGCGTTACGCCGGTTATCAACCAGATAGAACTACATCCGTTAATGCAGCAGCGTCAGCTGCATGCCTGGAACGCCACGCACAAAATCCAGACCGAATCATGGAGCCCGCTGGCCCAGGGCGGCAAGGGCGTATTCGATCAGAAGATCGTTCGCGATCTGGCGGATAAATACGGCAAAACCCCGGCACAAATTGTTATTCGCTGGCACTTGGACAGCGGCCTGGTGGTTATACCGAAGTCGGTTACGCCATCGCGCATAGCCGAGAACTTTGACGTCTTTGATTTCCGTCTTGATAAGGACGAGCTGGGTGAGATTACGAAGCTGGACAGCGGTAAGCGGCTTGGTCCGGACCCGGACGTGTTTGGCGGTTAAATTGGTTGGTTGTGTTGGATGGCGCTTACGCTTATCCGACCTACGAATGCAGATACAGGGCGGATAGGCGCAAGCGCTATCCGCCCTTTTTATTTTAAGGCTTAGGCGCGCGTCTCTTCGTACCCGCAGCCTTAGCTCCCGCCATTTTTGCTCCCGCAGTCTTCGCGCCAGCGGCGGCTGCCGCAGGACGACGCTGATGCGCAATCGGCGTGTGCTTCGTCAGTGCCGGACGTGCGCCGCGGTTATAGCGACGGGCTTCGCGCATCTCTTCCAGAGTCGGCGACGGCACCAGGCACTCGCGGCGACCGCCGATCAGATGCTTTTTACCCATTGCTTCCAGCGCTTCGCGGATCAGCGGCCAGTTAGCCGGATCGTGATAGCGCAGCAGCGCTTTATGCAGGCGGCGCTGACGATCGCCTTTCGGCACCACGACCTCTTCACTCTTGTAGCTAATCTTCCCGAGCGGGTTCTTGCCTGTGTAATACATGGTGGTCGAGTTCGCGAGCGGCGACGGATAGAAGTTCTGCACCTGATCCAGACGGAAGCGGTTCTTCTTCAGCCACAGCGCCAGATTCACCATATCTTCATCACGCGTGCCCGGGTGCGCGGAGATAAAGTATGGGATCAGGTACTGCTCTTTCCCCGCCTGCTTAGAATAGGTGTCAAACAGCTCTTTAAAGCGCTGATAGCTGCCCATTCCCGGCTTCATCATCTTCGACAGCGGCCCTTCTTCGGTATGCTCCGGGGCGATCTTCAGGTAGCCGCCCACGTGGTGGGTCGCCAGCTCTTTGATGTAACGCGGATCTTCCACTGCAATATCGTAGCGGACACCAGATGCGATCAGGATCTTTTTCACGCCCTTGATCTCACGGGCGCGGCGATACAGGTTGATCGTCGGCTGGTGGTTGGTGTCCATGTGCGGACAGATGTCCGGGTAAACACAGGACAGGCGGCGGCAGGTTTGCTCTGCACGCGGCGACTTACAGCGCAGCATGTACATGTTTGCGGTTGGGCCGCCCAGGTCTGAGACCACGCCGGTGAAGCCCGGTACGGTATCACGCATCGCTTCAATTTCGCTGATGATCGAGTCTTCGGAACGGCTCTGAATAATGCGCCCTTCGTGTTCGGTAATAGAACAGAACGAGCAGCCGCCGAAGCAGCCGCGCATGATGTTGACCGAGAAGCGGATCATCTCATACGCTGGAATACGCGCCTTGCCGTAGGCCGGGTGCGGTACGCGTTTGTACGGCAGGGCAAACACGCTATCCATCTCTTCGGTGGAGAGTGGAATAGCAGGCGGGTTGATCCAGATGTAGCGGTCACCGTGCTTTTGCATCAGCGCACGCGCGCAGCCCGGGTTAGTTTCATGGTGCAGAATGCGGGATGCGTGGGCGTACAGCACTTTGTCGTTTTTCACTTTCTCGAACGACGGCAGCAGAACGTAGGTTTTCTCCCACGGCTTCGGACGCGCGGGCTGCACAACAACGGCTTTAGATTCTTGTTCTGCCGGAGCTACCGTCGGCTTGCCGGTGTCCGCACACGGCAAATCTTCGCCGTACGGATGCGGAATGGGGTCGATGCGCCCAGGCGTATCCAGACGGGTGGAATCCACGCCCGCCCAGCCCGGCATCGCTTCTTTACGCATCATCGCGGTGTTACGCACGTCGCTGATTTCGTCGATCTTCTCACCCATCGCCAGGCGGTGCGCCACTTCCACCAGCGGACGCTCACCGTTGCCGAAAATAAGCATATCGGCTTTCGCATCCACCAGGATTGAACGACGTACGGTATCAGACCAGTAGTCATAATGTGCGGTACGGCGCAGGCTGGCTTCAATGCCACCCAGAATAACCGGCACGTCGCGCCAGGCTTCTTTACAGCGCTGGGTATACACCAGGGAGGCGCGATCCGGGCGTTTGCCCGCCACATTATCCGGCGTGTACGCATCGTCGTGGCGCAGCTTGCGGTCCGCTGTGTAGCGGTTAATCATCGAATCCATGTTGCCCGCGGTCACGCCGAAGAACAGGTTTGGCTTGCCCAGCGTCATGAAATCTTCTTTGCTGTTCCAGTCCGGCTGGGAAATGATGCCAACGCGGAAGCCCTGAGCCTCCAGCATACGGCCGCAGATTGCCATGCCAAAGCTCGGGTGGTCAACGTAGGCATCCCCGGTAACCAGGATAATGTCGCAGCTGTCCCAGCCTAAATCGTCCATTTCTTTGCGTGACATAGGTAAAAACGGGGCCGGACCGAAACAGGCCGCCCAGTACTGCGGCCACGAAAAGAGTTCGCGGTCCGGCTGGATCAAGCTGATAGCGCTCATAATGCTTCCGAAAAAAATGATGTAAAAGTAACCAAAGCCGGCGATTATACGCCGTTTTGCGATGAGATTTGTACGTTTAAACGTCAGTGCAGGTGGTTTTCTTAATCGGGCGGATAATCACCACGCCATCCGCCACTTTCTTCTCTTTTCGGTGGATGCCGCAAAGGGCATCCACCCTGCTGATTCGCCTGCGATTATGGCGCAGGCTGCACCAACAGCTGTCCTATGGAACCTCGGTCCGCCATCTCTAACGTCTGGCTGGAGTACAGGAACGGGAAATGCTCCCAGGATGGCTGTCCGAAGTAGACCAGCAGTTCAACCTGCCCGTCTACCCACACGGTATCTTTCCAGCCGCGGTCTTCGCCAAACGGCGCAGCGCCGTTAACGTTGCGGATCAGGAAGGTCACGCCTTCAATATGGAAGGACTGCGGCATGTCGGAACGCACGGTCCAGCGCTCCCATGTCCCCTGCTGGGTCTTAATATCAATCCGTTTGATATCCCACAGCTGGCCGTTAATACCCGGATCTTCGCCCAGGGTAATATCACGGCTGCGGGCCGGGCTGCCGTTAATAATCTCATCAGGCAACAGGCGCATCGGCAGGCTGTCAGTGACCAGCGGCAGCAGGCCCGTCGGGCGCAGCGTGAGCACCAGGGTCGAAATCAGAATGCTGGACGGCTCGAAGAAGCCGCGAATACGGTCCATGATCCCCGCCGCTTCGCCGCAGGTAATCGACACTTCTTTTCCTTCGGTCATATCGACCAGAATTTCACGACGTTCGCCCGGCGCCAGAGAAAGCTGTTTCACTGACACGGGCGCGGGCAGGAAACCCTGATCGCTGGAAATCACGTGCATCGGACGGCCATCGCTCATCTGCAACAGATAACGACGAGCATTCGACGCGTTCAGCAAACGCAGGCGTACCCAGCCGCGAGAAACCTCAACAAACGGCCCCTGCACGCCGTTAACCAGCAGCGTATCACCCACAAAACCACCGCTGCCCGGCTCAACGTATTCGGGCGTGCCGAAGTTATCCAGTCGCTTGTCCTGAATAATCACCGGGAAGTCATCTACCCCGTAGTGATTGGGGATGGGCAGGGATTTGCTGACCTCATCCTCAATCAGCCACATACCCGCAAGGCCGCTGTAAACCTGCTCGGCAGAACGGTTCGGCGTGCTGGCGCGGTACCAGAGCGCGGCGGCCTGCTGGCGAATCGGCAGCACCGGAGCCCAGTCAACGTTCGGGGACATCATGCGCGGCGCACCGCCCATCAGCGGCCCCGGCACCTGGAGCCCGGCAACCGTCATACCGATATTTTCCTGCAGGCGGTTGCTGTAGATCATCTTCACGTCATCGCCGTTCCATACGCGGATGGTTGGCCCAAGATAGCGCCCGTTCAGCCCCCAGACCTGCGCTTTAGCGCCGCCGGTAAACGACCAGTGCGCCCGCTGTAAAGTCAAAAAAAGAGGCTGCCCGCGGCGGGATTCCAGCAATGGCGGAACAGGTAAAGGTAACTGCTGCCCAGCTGCGTTTGCCCTCAGTGGCACGCTACCTGCACAAAGTGCTATTCCCGATGCCTGAATAAACTGACGCCGACTGAGTGACATAATTGCTCCATGTAAAACGTAAAACGTGGGGCGGTACAAACCGTACCGCCAGAGGGGCGAACCCCGGCATGAGACGAATCAATTCGCCTGTTTCTTTTCGATCGTTTTGGCTGCTTCTCGCACCGCTACTTCTTTATTTAGCTCGTCAATTCTGGCCATCATAATTTCGCGACAGTGGGTCGCGAGTTTGCGCACCTGATCTTTACCAAACTCGCTGGTATCAATCGGCGGCAGCATTTCAACAATGACCAAACCGTTATTCCAGCGATTCAGCTTAATTTTATTACTGGTATTGGAAACGCACACGGGAATAATTGGGACGCCTGCGGCAATTGCAGCATGAAACGCACCGGTTTTAAACGGCAGCAGGCCGCGGCCGCGGCTGCGCGTACCTTCCGGGAACATCCAGACGGAGATTTTACGTCTCTGCATCTGCGCCACAACCTGGGAAATGGTGCTGTGCGCCTTTGCACGGTTATCACGGTCAATCAGGATATTACCGGTCAGCCAGTATAGCAGCCCAAAAAACGGTACCCAGAGCAGGCTTTTCTTGCCCACGGTGACCGTTGGCGGCTGGACGCTACTCGCGGCGGTAACCATATCGAAGTTGTTCTGGTGATTACCGATATAAATGGCGGTGGGATGATTTTCAACGCCCGCCGGCAAACGGACCTCCACCTTCAGCCCAAAAACGGGCGCAAGACGGCCAAATAAATGGCCAAAGGTCGCCACGTGACGCGGGTTGCGCGGGCTGAAAAGGCAGTAAATACAGCCGAAAATACAGACCAGAATGCAATAAATCACAACGATGATAAAACGGATGATGGCTAGCATAACAACCTCTGAAACCTGAACCGCTAAACAAGAATGACTTATTTAGTGTAAACCACACCGATAGGGCGACAGGTGCCGCCTTCGGATTACTCTTCGCTATCGCCAGCGCTTGCGCGGGCCGGGGAGTCAACTTCCACCCGATCAATGCGCTGTAAGCCACGCATTAACGTACCGCGACGGCCACGCTCTCCGGTGATCTTCTGAAGCTCTTCCGGACGCAGTTTGATTTTACGCTTTCCAACGTGCAGCGTAACGGTGCTTTGTGGTGGCAGAATAAAGAGATGCGCCAGTTTATCATCTCCCTTCGCCGCTTCAGCGGAAGGGATAGAGATAATCTTGTTGCCCTTGCCTTTCGACAGCTGCGGCAGATCGCTGACCGGGAACATCAGCATGCGCCCTGCGGCGGTAATCGCCATCAGCATATCGTCGGCGCTGGTAACCTCCATTGGCGGCAGCACACGGGCGTTCTCCGGCAGAGAAATCAGCGTTTTACCGGCACGATTGCGCGCCACTAAATCATTGAATGTACAGACGAAGCCGTAGCCTGCATCCGAAGCCATTAGCAGTTTCTGGTCGTCCGGTGCCATCAACACATGCTCAACAACCGCGCCCGGCGGCGGCGTCAGCTTGCCGGTCAGCGGCTCGCCCTGGCCACGGGCGGACGGCAGCGTGATCGGATCCAGCGCGTAGCTGCGCCCGGTAGAGTCGATAAAGGCAACCGGCTGGTTGCTCTTGCCCTTCGCCGAAGCCAGGTAGCTGTCACCTGCTTTATAATTCAGACCCTGCGCGTCGATATCGTGACCTTTGGCGCTGCGCACCCAACCCATCTGCGACAGCACGATGGTGACCGGCTCGGAAGGGGTCATATCGTGTTCGCTCATGGCTTTGGCTTCTTCGCGTTCGCGCAGCGGCGAACGGCGATCGTCACCGTAGGCGTCTGAATCTGCCTGCAGCTCTTTCTTCAGCAGGGTATTCATTTTGCGTTCGGAGGCGAGGATGCTTTGCAGCTGGTCACGCTCTTTTTCCAGCTCGCCCTGCTCGCCGCGAATTTTCATCTCTTCGAGTTTAGCGAGGTGGCGTAATTTCAGCTCGAGGATGGATTCAGCCTGGGTTTCGCTGAGTGCGAAACGCTCCATCAGCACTGGCTTCGGCTCATCCTCGGTACGGATGATATGAATAACCTCATCAATGTTGAGGAACGCCACCAGCAAACCTTCGAGGATATGCAGGCGTTTAAGGACTTTTTCGAGACGATAGTTAAGGCGACGACGCACCGTGTCACGACGGTAAACCAGCCACTCGCTCAGGATTTCAAGCAGGTTCTTCACCGATGGACGGTTGTCCAGGCCGATCATATTGAGGTTAACGCGATAGCTTTTCTCAAGATCGGTGGTGGCGAACAGATGGTTCATCACCTGTTCCATGTCCACGCGGTTAGAGCGCGGCACAATCACCAGACGGGTCGGGTTTTCATGGTCGGATTCGTCACGCAGATCTTCAACCATCGGCAGCTTTTTCGCACGCATCTGGTTGGCGATTTGTTCCAGCACGCGAGCGCCGGAGACCTGGTGCGGCAGCGCGGTGATCACCACGTCGCCCTCTTCTTTCTTCCACACCGCGCGCATACGGACGGAACCGCGCCCGGTCTGGTAAATCTTGCGGATTTCATTACGCGGGGTAATGATTTCGGCTTCAGTTGGATAATCCGGGCCGTGTACGATATCCAGCAGCTCGTCCAGTGAGGTTTTCGGCTGGTCGATAAGCGTCATTGCAGCCTTCGCCACTTCTCGCAGGTTATGCGGAGGAATATCCGTCGCCATCCCTACGGCGATACCGGTGGTCCCGTTCAGCAGGATATTTGGCAGGCGCGCTGGCAGCGTTTTTGGCTCCTGAAGCGTACCGTCAAAGTTTGGGGTGTAATCCACGGTGCCCTGGCCAAGTTCGCCCAGCAGGACTTCAGCGTATTTCGACAGGCGAGATTCGGTATAACGCATCGCCGCGAAGGACTTCGGATCGTCCGGCGCGCCCCAGTTCCCCTGCCCGTCTACCAGCGGGTAGCGGTAAGAGAACGGCTGCGCCATTAGCACCATCGCTTCATAACAGGCGCTGTCGCCGTGCGGATGGTACTTACCCAGCACGTCACCGACGGTACGAGCGGACTTCTTAAACTTCGCGCTGGCGCTTAGTCCCAACTCCGACATGGCATAGACAATGCGACGCTGAACGGGCTTAAGCCCATCGCCGATAAACGGTAGCGCGCGGTCCATGATGACGTACATGGAGTAGTTGAGATAGGCATTTTCCGTGAATTCGTGCAGCGCAAGACGCTCTGCACCATCATGAGTCAGATCACTCATTAATCATTCATCCTCAAACTGACGAGCCGAGTGTGGCCACAAACGGCGTAATTGCCGCCGATAGTACCTTATCTGGCAGGTGTAGTCACAGGGGAGGAATGATTTGCGCAAAGTTTGAGCCATTACCCGAGGTGGGCAGACAAGGTTTAACTTTACCTGCCCGCCTCGGTTGTCCGGACGTCACGCTCGGGGTAAATTATTTAACTTTAGTCACGTTTTTTACGTCAATTTCAACGGAGTTCCAGTCCTTATCCACTTTCCCTTCCAGCTGCACGGTATCCTGTGGGGTGATGGTTTGCCCATTCCAGCGCTTGTGGTCAATATCCACGTTAATGGTGCCGGTGCTGTCTCGGAAGGTGTAGTCATCGCCCCCGATGCGCTGTTCGATTTTCCCCGTCAGGGTAACCCAGGTGTCGTCAGATAATGTTTTGGCCTTTTCAACGGTGGTTTTGCTCCCGCTTGGCCCAACAAAGCCCCCCTGAGCCTGAGTCTGGGTTTGCTGCGCAGCAGGCGCGGCATTCGGGTCAACAAAGCCCCCCTGATTTGCGGCAAAGGCAGGTGCGGCGGTCATCGCCAGGACGGTCATCATTGCGGCTAGTTTTTTCATTGTTTTTTCTCCCTTCATGTATGTCGTAACTGGTACCTATTAAAACGCAGAGATCTTAACGCGATCTTAATTTCGCCACGACAAATCGCTTTTATTATGAAAATGCGGCGTCCGCCGAAGCAAGCGACTTTTCTCCTGTACAGCCCGGCATAATCGTTATTAACTTCCTGCACTTCCCGTCATGGACAATAAGGGACAGCGCTATGCGCATATTAATAATCGAAGATGACAAACTGATCGGCGACGGCCTGAAGGCAGGCTTAACGAAAATGGGCTTTACTGTCGACTGGTTCACCGACGGCAAACTTGGCCAGTCGGCGCTGGGACAAGCCCCTTACGACGCAGTAGTGCTGGATCTAAGCCTGCCGGGTCTCGACGGTCTGGAAATATTAAAGGGCTGGCGGCGCAGTGGCCAAAGCGAGCCGGTACTGATCCTCACCGCGCGGGATGCGCTGGAGCAGCGTGTGGAAGGCTTACAGCTTGGTGCGGATGACTATCTCTGTAAGCCTTTTGCCCTTATCGAAGTGGCGACCCGGCTGCAGGTCCTGATTCGCCGCACTCACGGCCAGACGTTGCCTGCCCTTACCCATGCAGGGGTGGCGCTCGATCCGTTAAAACTTACCGTCACGCAAAACGGTGAAGCGCTACAGCTTAAGCCGAAAGAATTTGCCCTGCTGGAACTGCTGATGCGCAATGCGGGCCGCGTCCTGCCCCGCACGCTTATCGAAGAGAAAATCTATAGCTGGGACGATGAAGTCTCCCGCAACGCCCTGGAAGTGCATATCCATCATCTCAGGCGCAAACTGGGCAGCAGCTTTATCCGTACCGTTCACGGCATTGGCTACACGCTGGGTGAGGAATGATTAAGATACTGACGCAAAGCCTTCGCGCCCGGCTGCTTGCCGGGTTCATTCTGCTGCTGCTCGCCGCCTGGGCAGGCGCCAGCCTCGCCGCCTGGTACCAGACCAGTAAATCTCTGAACAAACTCTTCGATACGCAGCAGCTACTGTTTGCAAAACGCCTTAGCGCCCTGGACCTGAGCGAATTACACGGCGAACCGCAGCTGCCGCACAGTAAAAAGATGGTGCCCCATCATCGCGGCAAGCAGGACGATGATACCCTCGCCTTCGCCATTTTTTCGAAGGACGGGCGTCTGCTGCTCAACGATGGTGATAACGGGAAAGATCTTGAGTATGGCTATTCTCGCGACGGTTTTACAGATGGCAGACTGAAAGGCGATGACGACGCATGGCGGCTTCTGTGGCTGACCACGGCCGACGGCGAGTATCGTATCGTGGTGGGCCAGGAGTGGGACTATAGGCAAGAGATGGCGCGGGACATCGTGGCTTCTCAGCTTCTGCCCTGGCTTATTGCGCTGCCGCTGATGCTGCTGCTTCTGGTCTGGCTGGTCAGCCGTGCGCTCGCGCCGCTTCACAAGCTTGCTGCCCAACTCACTCGCCGGGCGCCTGATGATGCCAGTCAGTTAGAATCGCAAAATATGCCTCAGGAAGTTAAACCGCTGGTGAAAGCGCTGAATCAGCTTTTTACCCGTACCGGGGAGTTTATGCTTCGTGAGCGCCGCTTCACTTCCGATGCCGCTCACGAGCTACGTAGTCCGCTGGCCGCGCTAAAGGTACAGACCGAGGTAGCTCAACTGGCCGGCAACGATGCCCCGCTGCGCGACCACGCCCTGAGCAATCTTAGTTCTGGAATAGATCGCGCAGCCAGGCTGGTCGATCAGCTTCTCACGCTTTCGCGGCTGGACTCGCTGGACAAGCTGGACGACGTCAAAGAGCTTTCGCTTGCCGAACTGTTACAAAGCGCAGTGATGGACGCATGGCACCAGGCGCAGCGTGAAGGCGTGGAGATACGCCTTGATATACAAAATCAGACCTCTCTACGTGGTCAACCTCTGCTGCTGGGACTGATGATACGTAACGTGCTGGATAACGCAGTGCGCTACAGCCCGAGCGGTAGCATTGTTAATGTTGCACTGCTCCCGCACGAAATCTGCATTACCGATAACGGCGGAGGCGTCAGTCCGGAATTCTTAACAGGCCTGGGGAAACGTTTCTTCCGCCCACCGGGCCAGGAGAAAACCGGCAGCGGGCTGGGCCTGTCCATCGTGCAACGTATTGCGGCTTTGCATACCATGCGGACACATTTTTCCAATAATGCGGAGGGAGGTTTTCAGGTGCGGATAAGCTGGTAGCCAGCCGATTGTTGCGAATCCGGCAAAAGTCTTTGCACATTCTGGCCATTTTACCGTGACCGCGATCACGTTAGAATTCGTGCCAAACGTAATGATTCGAGGACTTCTGATGAGCAACATCCTGATTATCAACGGCGCAAAGAAATTCGCCCACTCAAACGGCCAGCTTAACGACACCCTGACCGAAGTCGCGGAAGGCTTTTTGCGCGACCTCGGACATGATGTTCAGGTTACCCGTACCGACAGCGACTACGACGTAAAAGCCGAGGTTGAAAAGTATCTTTGGGCCGACACGGTAATCTATCAGATGCCGGGCTGGTGGATGGGCGCACCGTGGACCATGAAAAAATACATTGATGACGTGTTTACCGAAGGCCACGGCTCTCTGTACGCCAGCGATGGCCGTACACGCTCGGACGCCGAGAAAAAATATGGCTCCGGTGGCCTGATCCAGGGCAAGACCTATATGCTATCTCTGACCTGGAACGCGCCGCTGCAGGCCTTTGAAGACAAAGAGCAGTTCTTCCACGGCGTGGGCGTAGACGGCGTATATCTGCCGTTCCACAAAGCCAACCAGTTCCTGGGAATGGAAGGTTTGCCGACCTTTATCGCCAACGACGTGATGAAAGTCCCTGACGTTCCACGCTTTGTTGCAGAATATCGCAAGCATCTCGGCAAAATTTTTGCTTAACTGAGTTCAAGCTTAAACAAACGGAGTTAGTCATGCTTACAGTAATAGCTGAAATTCGTACCCGTCCTGGCCAGCACCACCGCCAGGCCGTTGTAGACGCCTTTGCGAAAATTATTCCTACCGTGCTGGAAGAAGAAGGCTGTTTTGGTTACGCCCCGCTAGTGGATCATAACGCTCAGGTCGCTTTCCAGACAGCAGCACCGGATTCGATCTTTATGGTTGAGAAGTGGGAGAGCGTTGCTCATCTGGAAGCTCACCTTGCTACGGCCCATATGAAAAGCCACAGCGCTGCGGTAAAAGACGACGTGCTGGATATCCATATCCACATTCTGGAAGACGCGATTAAGTAATCGCGGTTTCCATCAGGCCTAAAAGAGCTGGTTTATACCGGCTCTTTATATTGATGGATGAAGCGTTGCCTGCGAGCGCTTTGCCTGGAGATAGCCATACATAAGCAGCGAAGACATCGCGGCGAATGAAAGCAGCGCGGCTGGCAAAGTGACGTAGCTCCAGCTGAAGCCAAGCGTAATCATCATCCCACCCAGGTACGCGCCGACAGCGCTGCCGAGATTAAACGCCACCTGTCCCCCGGCCGCACCCAACAGCTCGCCCCCCTGCGCGTTACGCAGCAGTAAAATCTGTAGCGGAGCCGACAGGGCAAACAACCCGGCGCAGCAGATGAACCCCATAGCAAGCGACGCGGTTTTATTCTCCCCGGCAGCAAACAGCATCACCAGCGAGAGCACGATCGCCAAATCGGTTGCTGCCGCGATGCGCAACGGGCTGTACCGTCCTGATAACCTGCCGCTCAGGATGTTGCCGAGCACCATGCCGAGCCCCATCAGCACCATGATGGCCGTCATGGCGGCTTCTGAAAAGCCGGAAACGCTGACCATAAAGGGTTTTACAAAGCTGAACCAGGCGAACACGCCTGCATTACCGAACATCGTGGCTGAAAAAATCAGCCATGGCTCTGGCCGTTTCAGAAAGCGGAACTGCTCTGCAAAACGGACTTCCGATCGGTCAAACAGCGCGGGCACCCAGAAAAAAATCGACGCAATCACCAGCACATCAAAGGCAGCAATTAACATGAACGCGTAGCGCCAGTTAAACGTATGGCCAATCCATGTACCAAGCGGAACCCCCGCAAGGTTCGCGACCGTCATCCCGGCGACCATTCCCGTTACCGCCACCGTCACCTTTCCCGGCGGCGCCACTTTAGAGAGGATAATGGTGCCGACGCCGAAAAATGCGCCGTGCGGAAAGCCGGAAATCAATCGCCCAATCGCCAGCATGGTATAGGAGGTTGAAAAAGTAAAAATAGCGTTCCCGACCACGCATAGTGCCGCCAGAAATAAAAGAATGCTTTTGAGGGAAAACCTTTGTGAGAACAGAGCAACGATCGGCGCGCCAATAACCACGCCGAATGCATAAAACGAGATCATATTGCCGGCTGCGGGAATTGTTATGCCGGTATCGTAGGCAAGCTCCGGAAGCACGCCCATGATGCCAAACTCGGCCATGCCCAGACCAAAAGTACCAAGCGCTAACGCAAATATCGTTTTTTTCACACGGCTGACCGCTTCACAGGTGAATGACGCGGATATTATTTATCATTCTGGCGGGCGCAACCAGTTCAAAACAAGGTGTCAGCTCGTTAGTCCATGATGTCGCCAGAGATTGTGAATACGGGGAAGTCGAAGAGCAGGCCGCTTTGCGCGTTGATCATCAAAAGCGGCCTGTTTGTAGCCTAGAACGGTATGTCCATCAAACGACGGCAGGCATTGCCCTACACGTCCAGATCGGCCATATCGCCTTTTTCCTGCAGCCAGTTACGGCGATCTTCGGAACGTTTCTTGGCAAGCAGCATATCCATCATCGCCAGCGTTTTGTCGCTGTCTTCATCGCTGATGGTCAGCTGTACCAGACGACGGGTATTGGGGTCGAGCGTGGTTTCGCGCAGCTGAAGCGGGTTCATTTCACCCAGTCCTTTAAAGCGCTGTACGTTCGGCTTACCCTTCTTGCGCTTGAGCTGTTCGAGCACGCCGGCCTTTTCTTCTTCATCGAGCGCGTAGAAAACCTCTTTGCCCAAATCGATACGATACAGCGGCGGCATTGCCACGTAGACATGTCCGCCTTTAACAAGCGAGCGGAAGTGGCGTACAAACAGCGCGCACAGCAGCGTAGCGATGTGCAGACCATCCGAGTCCGCATCCGCGAGGATACAAACTTTACCGTAGCGCAGCTGGCTCAGATCTTCGCTGTCAGGATCGATGCCGATCGCCACGGAGATGTCATGCACTTCCTGCGAAGCCAGAACCTCATCGGAAGAGACTTCCCAGGTGTTGAGGATCTTGCCCTTCAGCGGCATGATCGCCTGATACTCGCGATCGCGCGCCTGTTTGGCAGAACCGCCCGCCGAGTCTCCTTCCACCAGGAAGAGTTCGGTGCGGCTAAGGTCCTGCGCCGTGCAGTCCGCCAGTTTGCCAGGCAATGCCGGGCCGCTGGTTAGCTTCTTACGCACGACCTTCTTCGCCGCGCGCATACGACGTTGGGCGCTGGAGATTGCCAGCTCCGCCAGCTGTTCCGCAGCCTGCACGTTCTGGTTCAGCCACAGGCTGAACGCGTCTTTCACTACGCCCGACACAAACGCGGCGCACTGGCGGGAAGAGAGGCGTTCTTTGGTCTGACCGGCAAACTGCGGATCCTGCATTTTGACCGACAGCACGTAAGCACAGCGCTCCCAGATATCGTCCGCAGAAAGTTTTACCCCACGCGGCAAAATGTTGCGGTATTCGCAAAACTCACGCATTGCGTCCAGCAGGCCCTGGCGAAGACCGTTAACGTGCGTGCCGCCCTGCATAGTTGGGATCAGGTTAACGTAGCTTTCGGTCAGCAGCTCGCCGCCTTCCGGCAGCCACAGCAGCGCCCAGTCCACCTGTTCGGTATCGCCCGCAAAGTTACCGACAAACGGCGCCTCCGGCAGGGTAATCAGGCCGTTCACCGCTTCGCTCAGGTAATCTTTCAGTCCGTCCTGATAGCACCAGCGCTGCTCGGTATTGTTCACTTTATCGGTGAAGGTGATCTCAACGCCCGGGCAGAGAACCGCTTTAGCCTTAAGCAGATGGCTCAGGCGTGACACAGAGAAGCGTGGACTGTCGAAGAATTTTTCGTCCGGCCAGAAGTGAACGCTGGTGCCGGTATTGCGCTTGCCACAGGTGCCGACAACTTCAAGCTCCTGGACTTTATCGCCGTTTTCAAAGGCGATGCTGTAGACCTGCGCGTCACGGCGGACGGTGACCTCTACTCGCCTGGACAGGGCGTTAACAACAGAAATCCCTACCCCGTGCAGACCGCCGGAGAACTGGTAGTTTTTGTTGGAGAACTTCCCCCCCGCGTGCAGGCGGCAAAGGATCAGCTCGACCGCAGGGACGCCCTCTTCGGGGTGGATATCCACCGGCATACCGCGTCCGTCATCAATAACTTCCAGTGACTGGTCGGCGTGAAGAATGACATCAACACGTTTAGCATGGCCTGCCAGCGCTTCATCCACGCTGTTATCAATGACTTCCTGGCCCAGATGGTTCGGGCGTGTTGTGTCGGTGTACATTCCCGGGCGGCGGCGAACCGGCTCAAGCCCGGTGAGTACCTCAATGGCATCGGCGTTATAACTGGATTGCGTCATGGTTTATTCGTTCAGATAGCGAAACAGGAATCGGGCGACCCGGCCTCAATGAAGACCGAGGAAGTCGACAATCTGTGTGAAATAATCTTCGAAGCCTACAAAGGCGTGATTACCACCGGATTCGACCGTCTGGCGACAGGAAGTGTAGTAAGCCACCGCCTGGCGATAATCGAGCACTTCGTCACCCGTTTGTTGCAGCAGCCAGATGAGATCCGGCGCTTCAAGCGGGTCAACTTGCATGACTTTAAGATCGTAAATATGGCGTGACTCTATCACATATTGCTGCCCGGTGTAGGGGTTCTCATTGTTACCAAGATATTCCGCTAACAATTCAAACGGGCGCACCGCGGGGTTGACGACGACGGCAGGCAGCATGAAGCATTGTGACAGCCAGGTGGCGTAATATCCGCCCAGAGAAGAGCCCACAACGCCAAGCGGCTCGCCACCGTGCTCCAGTACCAATGATTCGAGTAGCTCAGCGGCATCCGCCGGGTAAGGGGGAAGCTGGGGGACAACCATTTCTATATGGGGATAGCGTTCTGCAAGCCAGGCCTGCAGGCTCGTCGCCTTCGCAGAACGCGGGGAGCTGTTGAAGCCGTGCAGGTAAAGTAGCGTAGACATCAGTAACCTTCTGAAGCCGTATCCGGGTTGAACACTGCGCCCTGCAGGCGGCAGACCTCGGTGGTGACTTCACCATCGGCATGAAGCTCCAGCCAGCGCCATCCGGGTTCGATGGTGTCCAGCGTGAAGTTAGAACAATGGGGTTTGAACTGTACGCAGGTAGACGGCGTGGCCAGCATGCGCCGCCCGTTCCAGGCGAGATCCAGCTCCTGATGAATATGCCCGCACAGCAGGGTTTTCACCTGCGGGAATTTTACCAGCACGTTATCCAGCTCCTGGGCATTGCGCAGGCTATGCTGATCGAGCCAGCTGCAGCCCGCAGGCACTGGATGGTGATGTAATAGCAGTAGGGTATGACGCTCAGGCGCTGCGGCGAGCTTACGCTCAAGCCACTCCAGCTGATACTCGCTGAGCTCACCGTGCGGGACGCCGAAGACCTGGCTGTCGAGCAGCAGGATTTGCCAGCTGTCACCGACGTAAACGAGTTTAGAAGGAGAAATACCCGCATCCTGAAGCGAGCTGTACATTGCAGGCTGGAAATCGTGATTGCCTGGCAGCCAGACGCAGGGCGCAGCGATACGCGCAATCCCTTCCGCAAAATGCTGATAAGCCTCTGCACTATGATCCTGGGCTAAATCTCCGGTGGCGACAATCAAATCACACTGACGCCCATCTGCAAGAATAGCCCCCAGCACCGCCTGGTAACTCTCCCAGGTGTTGATGCCGAGCAACGTTTCATTCTTCCCAGAGAATAGGTGGGTATCTGTTATTTGCAGTATCCTGATACGGCCCCCACCGGCCACAGGAAGATTTAACAGGCTTTCCAAATGGTGTCCTTAGGTTTCATTCTCTCTAACAAACCGGAACCGCCATCGCTCCATGCGCTAAACAGTAGCGCAGCCAATCAGCAAGAAACTGGTTAATTTGATGCTTTTCGTCGCGTTGATGCAACTTTTTATTAGGATAATCATAACGCGCTTTGAAGCGGAAGATCTGCTGGCTTGAACACACTTCCGCGACCATCGCGTCATGGTAAAGCCTGACGGACATAGACGGAAGGCTCCAGTAGCTCACGCTTGGCGCGGTTTGCTCTATCTGCACAAGGGTCGTATAGCGAGTGGATTCTAATACGGTCAGCCGATAGCGGGCGCTATTAACCTGATAGGTTATTGATTCGCCCGGCGCGTCTTCACGCGGCAGCAGGCGGCGCAGCTGGGCAAAATTGGTTTCGCACAGGCGCATCATTTCAGGGAAGTCAGGCGTATAGCGCTTCATATTTAGTGGTTCCACTCTTCTCGTAGTTTTTCATAATGCAGCTGTAGCCATTGCAGTGCTATGACTGAGGCAGCGTTGTCGATAGTCCCCTCTTCGACTAACCGGTAAGCCTGTTCCCTGCTTACCACATGAACACGAATATCTTCGTTTTCACTTTCCAGACCGTGAATACCTTTCGCGGTCGTGGCGTCCACTTCCCCTACCAGTATGGAGGAGCGTTCACTGGTGCCCCCAGGGCTTGCCAGATAGCTCAATACCGGTTTGCTGCGGCCCACAATCAGCCCCGCCTCTTCTACAGATTCGCGGCGAGCCACGTCTTCAACGCTTTCGCCTTCTTCAATCATCCCGGCGACCAGCTCGAGCAGCCAGGGGGTTGCGCTGGTGTCGTAGGCGGCAATCCGAATTTGCTCAATCAGCACAACTTCGTCACGCACAGGGTCATAGGGTAGCAGCACCGCAGCATGGCCGCGTTCAAATATTTCCCTTCGGACCTCACCGCTCATGCCGCCGTTAAAAAGACGGTGACGGAAACGATAGGATTCGAGTGAAAAAAAACCGCGATAAAGCGTTTCCCGTGCAATAATTTCAACATCGTTTTTGGCTAACGTGACAAGTTTATCGTCTGACTTACTCATGAATGTACCCCTGATGTCTTATGGTAATGAATTAAGCGAATTCAACCCTGCCTGAATGCCCTTTCTTCTGCTATATGGTAGATTGTTCAAATTCAGGGTGGATGGCACATTACGCCAACTCGCCCCGCAGGCGTACTCTGTTAGAATCGGCAACAATTTCGACTCAATCAGCACTATCAAAAAAACAATTTTGCTTCACAACAAGGAATGCAAATGAAGAAACTGCTCCCAATCCTTATCGGTCTGAGCCTAACGGGTTTCAGCGCCATGAGCCAGGCAGAAAACCTGATGCAGGTTTATCAGCAGGCGCGTCTTAGCAACCCGGATTTACGAAAATCCGCTGCGGACCGTGACGCCGCATTCGAGAAAATTAACGAAGCTCGTAGCCCGTTATTACCACAGCTCGGCCTCGGTGCAGATTACACCTACAGCAACGGTTATCGCGATGCGAACGGCGTAAACTCAAATGCAACCAGCGCGTCTTTAGAATTAACCCAGACCATTTTTGACATGTCAAAATGGCGTCAGCTGACCCTGCAGGAAAAATCTGCTGGTATTCAGGACGTGACTTACCAGACCGATCAGCAAACCCTGATCCTGAACACTGCGACGGCCTATTTTAACGTGCTGAGCGCCATTGATGCACTTTCCTACACCGAAGCGCAGAAACAGGCCATTTACCGTCAGTTAGATCAGACAACCCAGCGCTTTAACGTAGGCCTGGTTGCCATCACCGACGTGCAGAACGCCCGTTCACAGTACGATAACGTGCTGGCTAACGAAGTGACCGCCCGTAACAACCTCGATAACGCGGTTGAATCACTGCGCCAGGTGACCGGCAACTACTACCCGTCCCTGGCTTCTCTGAACGTCGATGGTTTCAAAACCAACAAGCCAGAAGCGGTGAACAATCTGCTGCAGGAAGCTGAAAAGCGTAACCTGGCGTTGTTACAGGCACGCCTGTCTCAGGATCTGGCTCGCGAACAAATTCGCTATGCCGAAACTGGTCATATGCCAACTGTTGGTTTGACTGCTTCTACCGGCATCTCTGATACCAGCTATAACGGTTCAAAAACCAGTAATAGTCAGCAGTACGACGACAGCAACATGGGTCAGAATAAAGTCGGGATTAACTTCTCGCTGCCGCTCTATCAGGGTGGGTCTGTTAACTCCCAGGTTAAACAAGCACAGTACAACTTCGTGGGTGCCAGCGAGCAGCTCGAAGGCGCGCACCGCAGCGTTGTGCAGACTGTTCGTTCATCCTTCAACAACGTGAACGCCTCCATCAGCACCATCAACGCTTACAAACAGGCCGTTGTGTCTGCGCAAAGCTCACTGGATGCCATGGAAGCCGGTTACTCGGTGGGTACTCGTACCATCGTTGACGTGCTGGATGCGACCACCACGCTGTATAACGCGAAACAACAACTTTCCAGCGCCCGTTATAACTACCTGATCAACCAGCTGAACATCAAATCAGCGCTGGGTACGCTTAACGAGCAGGATCTGGTTGCGCTGAACGCCACGCTGGGTAAACCAGTGCCGACTACAGCAGAAAGCGTAGCGCCTGAAACGCCAGATCAGGATGCGCGCGCGGATGGTTACACGGCGGACACCGCTGCAACCACCCGTGCCGTTTCGCCTGCCCAGGCCGTTCCGGCAGCGCAGCCAGCAGCCGCAAGAAGCAATACTTCCGGCAATCCGTTCAGTAATTAATTGCGCTAAAAGGGGCATGGTTTCATGCCCCTGTCACAACTTACGCGGCTCAACGTAAGGCAACGTAAAGATCCCCCTGCAAACCGCCCTCATCGCTTTAATTTCAACCATTCATCCCCTATCCTAAGCACAACAATAGCTTTATTCCTTTGGGCCCAGGACAGAAAAATGAAACGGACAAAAACGATAAATCACGCCTCGTTCCGCAAAAGCTGGAACGCCAGACATTTAACGCCGGTTGCGCTGGCCGTTACCGCCGTATTTATGCTGGCGGGCTGCGAGCAGAATGACGAAACCGTCTCCATGTACCAGAACGCGGACGACTGCGCCCAGGCCAACCCGGGTAAAAGCGCGGAATGCACCACGTCCTACAACAATGCTTTGAAAGAAGCCGAGCGCACCGCGCCTAAATATGCCTCTCGTGAAGAGTGTATTGCTGAATTTGGCGAAGGTCAGTGCCAGCCGGCTCCGGCCCAGGCCAGCATGGCCGGTGAAAACCAGAATCAGGCACAGACTCAGCAAAGCGGCAGCTTCTGGATGCCGCTAATGGCGGGCTACATGATGGGCCGCCTGATGGGCGGTGGCGCGGGCTTTGCCCAGCAGCCGCTGTTCAGCTCTAAAAATCCGGCCAGCCCGGCTTACGGTAAATACGCCGATGCCAGCGGCAAGAGCTACGGCGCAGCCACGCCGGGCCGCACCACAACGGTTCCTAAAACGGCTATGGCTCCGAAGCCAGCAACCACCAGCACCGTCACTCGTGGCGGATTTGGTGAGTCGGTTGCCAAACAGACCAGCATGCAGCGCAGCAGCGCGACCGGCTCTTCTCGTTCTATGGGCGGATAAGCGTCATGGAAAGAGTCGCAATCAGCGAGCGCCCGGACTGGCGCGAAAAAGCCACCGAATACGGTTTTAACTTCCACACCATGTATGGCGAGCCGTACTGGTGTGAGGATGCTTATTACAAGCTGACGCTGGCGCAGGTCGAACACCTGGAAGAGGTTACCGCCGAGCTTCATCAGATGTGCCTGAAGGTCGTTGAAAAGGTTGTTGCCAGCGATGAGCTAATGGCTAAGTTCCGCATTCCAAATCACACCTGGGAGTTTGTCCGTCAGTCCTGGCGCAGCCAGCAGCCTTCGCTTTATTCCCGCCTGGACCTGGCATGGGACGGCGTGGGTGAACCTAAGCTGCTGGAAAATAACGCGGACACGCCAACCTCTTTATATGAAGCCGCCTTCTTCCAGTGGATCTGGCTGGAAGATCAGCTGCAGGCGGGCAATCTGCCGCCGGGAAGCGACCAGTTCAACAGCCTGCAGGAGAAAATCATTGAGCGTTTTGCCGAGCTGAAACAGCAGCACGGTTTTAACATGGTGCACTTCGCCTGCTGTCAGGACACGGTAGAAGATCGCGGAACGATCCAGTACCTCCAGGACTGTGCCGCAGAAGCGGAAGTGGCGAGCGAATTCGTTTATATGGAAGAGATTGGCCTGGGCGAGAAAGGCCAGTTCACCGATCTGCAGGATCAGGTTATCAGCAACCTCTTCAAACTGTACCCGTGGGAATTCATGCTGCGCGAGATGTTCTCTACCAAGCTTGAGGATGCTGGTGTGCGCTGGCTGGAACCGGCCTGGAAAAGCATTATCTCCAACAAAGCGCTGCTGCCGATGCTGTGGGAGATGTTCCCGAACCACCCTAACCTGCTGCCCGCGTATTTTGCAGAAGACGATTATCCGGCAATGGATAAATACGTCGTGAAGCCGATCTTCTCCCGCGAAGGCGCCAACGTGAAGATCATCGCCAACGGTGAGGAGATTGCCAGTGCAGAAGGTCCGTATGGCGAAGAAGGGATGATCGTCCAGGAGTTTTATCCGCTGCCAAAATTTGGCGACAGCTACACGCTGATCGGCAGCTGGCTGATCAACGATCAACCCGCCGGGATCGGTATTCGTGAGGACCGGGCGTTAATCACTCAGGATCTTTCACGCTTCTATCCACACGTGTTTGTAGAGTAAAAAAAGGGCGCGAACTTCGCGCCCTTCTTACTTTAGCCAATCTGCACCGACAGCATACTCAAAGACCCCATCTCAATGCCGTCTACCGGGATCGTAACCGCTTCCTTGCCGTCCCACGCGCCCAGTACATACAGTAACGGCAGATAGTGATCCGGTGTCGGGTTCGACAGCGAACCGCCTTCGTGCTGCAGATAGTTCACCAGCGGGTGCGCTTCGACCGGCCCCTGCCAGGTGAGATTATCCTTCACGAACTGGTTAAACGACTCTGCCCAGGGGTATGGGATGTTTTCACCGTGCCAGCGTGCGGTGCGCAGGTTATGCACCACGTTACCGCTGGCTATCAGCATAATGCCCTGGTCACGCAGCGTTGCCAGCTTACGGCCCATTTCGTAGTGCCAGGCGTTAGGTTTCGTGCTGTCTATACTCAGTTGCACCATCGGTATGTCCGCGTCCGGGTACATCTTGATTAGAACGCCCCAGGAGCCGTGGTCAAAGCCCCAGGCTTCTTTATCCAGCGTGACGTGCTCAGGTGCCAGCAAATCGACAAGCTGCTGCGCCAGTTCGGGGGAACCCGGTGCAGGATAGTGCGTATCGTAGAGCGCCTGCGGAAAACCACCGAAGTCATGAATGGTTTTCGGCGCTTCCATGGCGGTGACGCCGGTGCCGCGGGTGAACCAGTGTGCGGACACCACGACAATCGCTTTCGGGCGCGGCAGAGTCTCTCCCAAATGACGCCAGGCCTGGGTATAGTGATTATCTTCCAGCACGTTCACCGGGCTTCCGTGACCAAGGAAAAGCGCGGGCATACGTTGGGTTGTCATGGTGGTGTCCTTCATTAATTCACTTGAATGACACAACTCTATCCCCAATTGATGCCGGAAGAACTCAGATAAGCATGATGAAGATCGTCAGTAAATTTGAATGTGAACAAGGAGCCTGAATGTCAGTCCCGTTAATCCTGACCCTGTTAGCTGGCGGCGCCACTTTTATCGGCGCATTTCTTGGCGTGCTCGGCCAGAAGCCATCAAACCGCGTGCTGGCGTTTTCTCTCGGTTTTGCCGCCGGGATAATGCTGCTGATTTCGCTGATGGAAATGCTGCCCGCAGCGCTGCACACCGCGGGTATGTCCCCGGTGCTGGGCTACGGCATGTTTGTACTCGGGCTGGTCGGCTATTTTGCCCTCGACAGAACGCTGCCCCACGCGCATCCTCAGGATCTGATGGACAACACGCTCAACGTGCCAAACCTCCGGCGCACCGCCCTGCTGCTCACGCTCGGGATCAGCCTGCATAATTTCCCGGAGGGTATTGCCACCTTTGTAACCGCCAGCGCTAACCTTGAGCTGGGCCTGGGGATTGCCCTTGCCGTGGCCTTGCACAATATTCCTGAAGGCCTGGCGGTAGCTGGTCCGGTCTATGCCGCGACGGGCTCTAAACGCAAAGCCATTCTCTGGGCAGGCGTATCCGGACTTGCGGAGATCCTTGGTGGCGTACTGGCGTGGCTGATTCTTGGCTCGATGATCTCACCCGTCGTCATGGCTTCGATTATGGCAGCCGTGGCGGGAATTATGGTAGCGCTGTCGGTGGATGAACTGATGCCGCTGGCTAAAGAGATCGACCCGCACAATAATCCGAGCTATGGCGTACTTTGTGGCATGGCGGTGATGGGACTGAGCCTGACGCTGCTGCAAACGAGCGGCATCGGCTAATAAAAAACCCGGTTAAAACCGGGTTTTTTATATTTATCAGCTGGCTTTACGTTCGTGAGTCTGACGGTATTCAATCAGATCTTCGATGGTGACCACAGCCATGTTATGCAGGCGGGCAAAGGTGATGCATTCCGGCGCGCGGGCCATGGTGCCGTCATCGTTTGTCAGCTCACAGAGTACACCTGCTGGCTTGAAGCCCGCCAGGGAAACCAGATCGATAGTCGCTTCAGTGTGGCCGCCGCGGGTTAGCACGCCGCCGGGCTGAGCGCGCAGTGGGAACACGTGCCCCGGGCGGTTCAGGTCGCCTGGCTTCGCGTCATCGGCAATGGCCGCACGAACGGTAGTAAGACGGTCAGCGGCAGAAACGCCGGTAGTCACGCCGTGTGCGGCTTCGATGGTGACGGTAAAACCTGTGCCGAAGGCGCTGGTGTTGTTATCTACCATCATTGGTAGCTCGAGCTGTTTACGGCGTTCGTCGGTCAGGCACAGGCAGACAATGCCGCTGCCGTGGCGAATGGTCAATGCCATTTGCTCAACGGTCATGGTTTCGGCAGGGAAGATCATATCGCCTTCGTTCTCACGATTTTCATCGTCAAGAACCATCACACCGCGGCCTTCGCGCAGAGCGTTAAGCGCCAGTTCAATACGCTGAGTCGGGGTGCCAAATGCAGAAAGGAGCGTCTGATTCATGGTAAGTAAAACCTCATTAAAATTGTGGTTACCAGAATCAGGGCAGTCTTAGGAGCTAAAAAAATAACGTGAGCAGGCCGCAGCCTGTACATTGTCGTTACTCTCTCCCATCCGGACTTTAACCGTCGGCCCCGGAATTACACCGGATCTGCTGACCTCCGGCGTGAACCGGAGCGCTCGCGGGCTTTCAGCGTACGCTGATTTACCGCCGGTGGGGAGTTTCGCCCCGCCCTGAGAATAAGCAGACTTACTATAACGCCGATGATTTTCGCTGGCAACGCCATTTCAGGTTTATCCCCTGGCAATCAGGCATTACAATTGAATGATTCACGCAGGCTAAATGGAAACCACTATGATTGACCCGAAAAAAATTGAGCAAATCGCCCGTCAGGTTCATGAGTCAATGCCGAAAGGGATTCGTGAGTTCGGGGATGATGTCGAAAAGAAAATCCGTCAGGTTCTGCAGTCCCAGTTAACCCGTCTGGATCTGGTGAGCCGCGAAGAGTTCGATGTGCAGACTCAGGTCTTGCTGCGCACCCGTGAGAAGCTGGCCCTGCTGGAACAGCGTTTAAGTGAGCTCGAAAACCGCCCGGCCACGCCAGCAGCACCAGAAGTGCTCCCGCCGACAGAACCTCATATGTAAAACGCCCCGTCAGGAGCGTTTGGAATTGCTGACAAACCTTTTTCGTAGGTCGGATAAGCAATAGCGTCATCCGACACTACAGCCGTCAATGGTGGATGACGCTTACGCTTATCCACCCTACAAAACCTGGCTTTGTCATCAGTCATAAACGCCCCTGAAAGGGCGTTTCTTATTGCAATGCTTAAGCGTCGTGGCTTTGGATCTTTTTGATGATGTTCGTCGTTGAACAGCCATCCTCAAAGTTCAGCACCATCACTTCGCCGCCGTTTGCCCACACTTCTTTGCTACCGGCGATATCGTCAGGCTTGTAGTCGCCGCCTTTGACCAGCAGGTCCGGCAGGATCTCGCCAATCAGGCGCTGCGGCGTATCTTCCTCAAACAGCACTACCCAGTCCACCGCTTCCAACGCGGAGAGCACGATCATTCGCTGATCCTGCGGGTTCACCGGACGGGTTTCCCCTTTCAGGCGTCTGGTAGAAGCATCGCTGTTTACCGCCACAATCAGCCGATCGCCCAGCTTACGCGCGTTTGAGAGATAAGAGACATGACCCGCGTGAAGGATATCGAACACGCCGTTGGTCATCACGACCTTCTCACCACGTTTGCGAGCCGCCGCCACGGCAACCTTCAGCTCCGCTTCGGCCATGACCCCGAAACCGGTATCGGCACGGCCACGAACGGCGTTTTCCAGCTCGATTGGGGAGACGGTAGAGGTACCAAGTTTGCCCACCACGACGCCTGCCGCCGCGTTAGCGAAATAGCACGCTTCTTCCAGCGAGTTGCCCGCCGCAAGCGTAGCCGCCAGCACGCCAATCACCGTGTCACCTGCCCCCGTCACGTCATACACTTCCTGAGCGAGGGTCGGCAGATGGAACGGCTTCTGGCCCGGTTGTAGCAGGGTCATACCCTGTTCTGAGCGGGTAACCAACAGCGCGGAAAGATCGTAGTCGGCAATCAGCTTCATGCCACGCTCAACCAGCTCGGCATCGGTTTTACATTTACCAACAACGGCCTCAAATTCTGACAGATTTGGCGTCAGCAACGTCGCGCCGCGATAGCGTTCAAAATCGGTGCCTTTCGGGTCGATCAGAACGGGGACGTTGGCCGCGCGAGCCAGGTTAATCATGTCGCGAACGCTTGCCAGCGCGCCTTTGGCATAATCAGACAGCACCAGCGCACCGATATGGGGCAGCGCCTGGCTGATGCGCTCGTGCAGGGGCTCAGGATCAACCCCTTCAAAACCTTCTTCGAAATCCAGACGAATCAGCTGCTGGTTGCGGGAAAGGACGCGCAGTTTGGTAATGGTTGGATGGGTCGGAACGGAGACAAAGTCGCACTTCACGTTCACACCAGCCAGCGTCTGGCTCAGAGCACGGGCGGCATCGTCAATGCCGGTCAGGCCTACTAAGCGGGAGTTTGCACCGAGCGACGCAATGTTCATCGCTACGTTCGCCGCACCGCCAGGCCGTTCTTCAATGGTATCGACCTTCACAACCGGCACCGGCGCTTCCGGTGAGATACGGCTGGTTGGGCCGTACCAATAGCGATCCAGCATCACATCACCAACGACCATGACGCCTGCGCGGCTGTATTCGGGCAGCGTTACTTTCATTCCTGACTCTCCAGAAAGGGTAAAATTTTTGCGCGTGATAATATCACAATTAAGCTTCCGCGCGCGTTTGCGCCTCGCCCAGCCATGCTTTCCAGCTGCGCTCGACCTGTTCACGCTCGCTCACGAACGCATCCAGCGCCACATTACCCGGCAGCTCCTGCAACGCGAGATGGTGTAGCTCATCCCGCAAAGTGACATAAGCATGCGTCAGCGCCTTCGCTTCGTCATCACCCATGATGTCGTTTTGCGCCATTAATTCCAGAATGCGCACATTGTCGGACCAGCGCGTCAGTTTTGGGGCCTGCGCAGCATAACGTAAAACCAGGTACTGGGTAATGAACTCTATATCCGTGATCCCGCCTTGATCCGCTTTTATATCAAAGCGATCGCGGTTTTTACCGCCTAAATGTGCGCGCATTTTTTCGCGCATTTCACGGACCTCGATCTGCAGCTTTTCGCCATCGCGCGGGCGACATAGAATCTGCTTACGAATTTCATCGAACTCGCGGTTGAGCTGCGGATCACCGTAGACGACGCGGGCGCGAACCAGCGCCTGATGTTCCCAGGTCCATGCCTCATTCTGTTGATAATCCGCAAAGGACTCGGCGGTGGTCACCAGCATGCCCGCCGCACCAGACGGACGCAGACGCGCGTCCACCTCGTACAAAATGCCGGAGGATGTACGGGTGCTGAACAGATGAATAATGCGCTGAGCGAGGCGCAGATAGAACTGACGCCCGTCGATTTCACGTTCGCCGTCGGTCATGACATCTGCCGGGCAGTCATGCAGGAAAACAAGGTCCAGATCGGAGCTGTAGCCCAGCTCCCAACCACCCAGCTTACCGTAGCCGATCACGGCAAATCCTCGGCCTTCGCGCTCCCGCAGGTGTTTGGGCTGCCCGAAGCGCGCCACCATTTGTGTCCAGGCTTGCTGAACCACGGCGTCGATAATCGCCTCCGCAAGCCAGGTTAGATGGTCGCTGACTTTCATCACCGGCAGCGTGCCCGCGATGTCCGCTGCGGCTACGCGCAGCAGCTGCGCCTGTTTAAACTGGCGCAGGGCCTCCAGCTGCTGCTCTTCATCGTCGTCCGGCACGCGCAGCAGATACTGGCGCAGCTCGTCTTTATAAGCGTCCGTGGCCGTCGGCTGGTAGAGCGTGTTCGGGTCGAGCAGCTCATCCAGCAGCAGCGGGTAACGCGCCAGCTGACCGGCAATCATCGGCGAGGCGGCGCAAAGGGTGATGAGATGTTTCAGCGCACCGGGATATTCCGTCAGCAGCTCAAGGTAGGTTGTGCGTGTCACAATGCCCAGCAGCAGAGGGATAAGCCGTGACAGTGGTAGCGGCGCATCATTGCGCGAGCAGGCTTCGCACAGCAGGCGCGGCATAAGCTGATCCAGCACCTGTCTGCCGCGCGGGCCAATCGTGCGCTTGTCCGTATCCTGGCGGAATTCTGCCACCAGCTTCAGCACCTCTGCCCGCGCTTCAGGGGTAAGATGACCGAGCACGGCAGTGTCGTCATCGGCATCCAGCGCATCCTGCCAGAGTTCTCGCCAGGCCTCGGCAATTTTATCTTCGCCCACTTCAGGCTCGTCGTCGCCAATCAGGTCGTTAAATACCTGACGCACGTCATTCATGTGCCCCTGCAGGGTGAGCTGTAACGCCTCCCAGTCCGTTTCATTCATGCCCCACGCCAGGCGGGCGCGGCTGAGTTCGTCAGCGGAAAGCGTCTGCGTTTGTTCATCGTTGATGCTTTGCAGCAGGTTCTCAAGGCGGCGCAGGTAGAGATAGGAAGTACGAAGCTTTTGCGCATCGTCTTCCGGCAACAAATTAAGCTGCTGAATTGCCTCCAGCGTCGGCAGCAGCGCGCGGGACTGAAGTGACGGCTCCCGCCCACCGCGGATCAGCTGGAACACCTGCACGATAAATTCGGTTTCACGGATGCCGCCTGCGCCGAGCTTGATGTTATCCGTCAGCCCCCGGCGGCGCACTTCACGGGCAATCATCCCCTTCATGTTGCGCAGCGACTGGATGACGCTGAAGTCGATATAGCGGCGGAAGATGAACGGACGCAGCATATTGCGCAGCTCCTGGCTCCACGCGTCGTCCGTGTCGCCCATAATGCGCGCCTTAACCATTGCGTAGCGTTCCCAGTCTCTTCCTTGTTCCTGGTAATAATCCTCCAGCGCCGCAAAGCTCAGCACCAGCGGGCCGCTGTCGCCAAACGGGCGCAGCCGCATATCCACGCGGTAGACGAAGCCGTCCTGCGTGGGCTGGTCGAGCACTTTTATGAGCTTCTGCCCCAGGCGCGTGAAGAACTGCGCGTTGTCTAACTCGCGACGCCCTCCCTGCGTAGAGCCGTTTTCCGGCCAGGAGAAAATAAGGTCAATGTCGGAGGAAAAGTTCAGTTCGCCGCCGCCCAGCTTGCCCATGCCGAGGATCATCAGCGGCTGCGGAACTCCCGCCTGATTGCACGGCGTGCCCCATTCGCGACAGCACGCATCGTACAGCCAGTTGCGCGCGGCAATAATCAACGTTTCGGCAAGAACGCTCAGCTGCTGCAGCGACGTTTCCGTCGGCACCTGCCGTAAAGTCTGCGCCCAGGCGATGCGTACCATAATGCGGCGGCGAAACAGGCGCAGCGCTTTCATCAGCGCCGCTTCGTCATGCACTTCCTGCAGCTCGTTTTGCAGCCAGACAGCGTAATGCTGCCACTCATCCGGCTGCGGTGCCTGTCGTTCAAGCTCTGCCAGCCAGGCGGGAAAGGCCACCATGCTGTCGCAAACAAAATCACTGAATGCCAGTACGGCATGCGCCTGTGCGCTCAGCTGCTGGCTTACGATCTCTTGTGGCAGGCGCGGTAATACCGCCTGCAAGTGCTGCTGTAATAGAAGCGGGTGCGGCATCATGGTGTTGTCCCTACATACGATTATTTCCCGCTGTGCAGCCAGAACGGCGCCTGCGAGATGGCCTCATTACGATAGTGTTCGATTTCTACCTGCTGCTTAGTGGTGATGGCGTGACGCAGACCCTGCCAGTTTTCCAGCCACGGATGGGTGACGGCATCGTCATAAACCCCGGCTAAAATGCGGATTGAGTCGGTTTCACGCGCCAGGCGCGGTAGCTGATCGCCGTAGCTGTCACCCAGAGGGCGCTGGAAGGTAGTACGCAGCTCTGCGGCATGGCGGGAAAGATGAGTATCCGCAAAGCGCTTGAAGGAGCCGGCAAGCTTGACGCTGCCCTTTTCATCAACAAACTTTTGCCACTCACGGTTAACCAGCCATTCGATCAGAGCCAGTTTTGCCTGGCTGCTCTCCGCGCTGTAAACCAGATCGTCTGTTTTACCGTTCTGTGCCAGCATCGCTTCGTAAGTCATTAGCGCCTCACGTAAGCGAGTACTCGCTTTGCGTGGGATAATACCGCCAAACAGCGCCAGCGCGTGACGCACCAGGCCCACTGCATTCTGCACGGCGGCTTTCGCCTGCTTGCTGCCCCGCACCCAGAGCTCTTCGTGATACTGCCAGTGCTCAAGCGCCATTTCCAGGGAGCCTTCAAGCCCCTGTTCTACCGTAGCTTTTGGCGCAGCGCGCAGCACGGTTAGCGGTTTGATTTCGCGAGCGGCATCGCCCTGCGCCAGATGGTAGCCGCGCGCGGCTTTGCTCAGGCTGCCCTGGCGCAACCCCGGCTGCGCAATCAGCAGTTGTGCCAGTTCGAGGATGGCAGATGTTTCCCCTTCCAGGAGCTCAAGCTCCAGCTCGCAAAGCGCTTCGCTTAGCTCACCGGCTTTCACTGCGCCCAAGTCGAGAGCAAGTTCGATCTTGTTTCCACGGTGAGTAACCACCCACTTTTCACGGGTGAAGTCTGTACTGAATAACGGCGTCAGTTCAGCCTGTAACAGGTCGATATTCGTACCTTCCGGCCAGACTTCTGCAGGTAACAAAGAGAGGTCCAGCTCGGCCTTGCCGAGTTCGACGTTGTATTCCGGTCGCTGATGAAGCCCGCCGATAGTGTGGCCGGCAGTTTTCATCGTCATTTCATACTTGCCGTCAACCCCACGAATGCGCAGGCCCATATCGTGACGACGCAGCGTGTTCTCTGCCGTTTCATAATAAATATTTAGGAGTTGGCGAGGTTCGCTGTGTTCACTTTCAAGGGAATTCAACGTGGCGCGCACGGCGTCCAGCGCAGCGGGATTTACGATAAACTTGAGTTCGATTTCTTGTGGCATCGTCTTTTTACTTATAGTTGCGTCACGCAGGAGCGATGTCCTGGCGAACTTAATAACTTATTGTTGGTCAGTAGATAATATTTTGCCGTAAATTGCCACGCATCGCGCGCAATTTGATGGCTGCCGACCCCGTAGACAGGGGACAGACATTGCGGTAGTGGCTAAATTCACACCAGGATGATTCCCATTCAGGTTTACGGATTGCACCGTCAGACTGATGCCACTACTATCGTTCCACACTTTATGACAATAATGATGAACTAATGCAGAAATTACGCCTGATTTGCCTTACTTTGCTTTCACTTAGCGTTACCGTAGTGGCCCATGCCGATGAAAAACGTTATGTCTCCGACGAATTGAACACCTGGGTTCGTAGTGGCCCCGGTGATAACTATCGCCTGCAAGGTACCGTGAACGCGGGCGAAGAAGTGACCCTGCTACAAAGCAACGAAGAGAGCAAATACTCCCAGATCCGTGACAGCAAAGGCCGTTCCTCTTGGATCCCTTCTGCACAGCTGAGCGCAACCCCAAGCCTGCGCACCCGCGTGCCGGACCTGGAAAAACAGGTTAAAGACCTGACCGACAAGCTCACCAATATCGACACCACCTGGAATCAGCGCACTGCGGAAATGCAGCAGAAAGTCGCACAGAGTGACGGTGTCATCACTGGCCTTAAAGAAGAAAATCAACAGCTTAAAAATCAGCTGATCGTGGCGCAAAAGAAAGTTAACGCGGCCAACGTCCAGCTCGATGATAAACAGCGCGCCATCATCATGCAGTGGTTCATGTATGGCGGCGGCGTGCTGGGCGTCGGTCTGCTGTTCGGTTTACTGCTGCCGCACATGATCCCAAGCCGCAAGAAGAAAGACCGCTGGATGAATTAATCCCCAACCCTGTATCCTACACTTACGTATTATCCGTAATGTTTAGTCGATGCAGGGGAGTTAAGGGTGGAGATTTATCTGGTCGGTGGTGCCGTTCGTGATGGGTTGTTAAAACTACCGGTCAAAGATAAAGATTGGGTCGTGGTTGGTGCAACCCCTCAGGAAATGCTGGATGCGGGCTATCAGCAGGTCGGGAAAGATTTCCCGGTATTCCTGCACCCACAGTCCCGCGAAGAGTACGCGCTGGCTCGCACCGAGCGCAAGTCAGGCCAGGGTTATACAGGTTTCACCTGCTATGCCGCGCCTGACGTCACGCTTGAGCAGGATCTGCTGCGCCGCGATCTCACCATCAATGCCATCGCCCAGGACGAACACGGCGAGCTGGTCGATCCCTACAACGGGCGGGCAGATGTCGAAAAGCGCCTGCTGCGCCATGTGTCCCCGGCTTTCAATGAAGATCCGCTTCGCGTGCTGCGCGTGGCGCGTTTTGCTGCACGTTACGCCCACCTAAACTTTCAGATTGCCCCCGAAACCTTGGCCCTGATGACAAGCATGGCCGAAGGCGGAGAGCTGGCGCATCTCACGCCTGAACGCGTCTGGAAGGAAACGGAAAATGCACTCACCTCACGTAATCCCCAGATTTATTTCGATGTACTGCGCAAATGCGGCGCCCTTGCCGTCCTGTTCCCGGAAATAGATGCTCTGTTTGGCGTTCCGGCCCCGGCGAAGTGGCACCCGGAAATCGACACCGGCATTCACGTGCTGATGACGCTGGCCATTGCCGCACAGCTCAGCCCGGAAGTAGACGTGCGTTTTGCCACCCTCTGCCACGATCTGGGTAAAGGCCTGACGCCTAAAGAATTCTGGCCTCGCCACCACGGACACGGGCCTGCCGGCGTGAAGCTGGTGGAGAATCTCTGCCAGCGCATGCGGGTGCCGAACGAGATCCGCGACCTGGCAAAGCTGGTCGCGGAATATCACGATCTGATCCATACCCTGCCCATCCTCCAGCCAAAAACCATCGTAAAGCTGTTTGATACCATCGACGCCTGGCGCAAGCCCCATCGCGTGGAGCAAATCGCTTTAACCAGCGAAGCGGACGCGCGTGGGCGCACGGGATTTGAAGGAAGTGATTATCCGCAGGGCAGAATGCTGCGAGCCGCATGGCAGGCCGCGCAGGGCGTGACGAACAAAGAAGTTATCGAGGCAGGTTTCAGCGGCCCGGCTATTCGCGATGAGCTGACGAAACGCCGTATTGAGGCCGTTGCGAAGTGGAAAGCGGAGAACTGCCCCCAGCCGCAGGGCTGAGGGCATGCAAATCACATAAAGACGAAGTAAACCGCCGCCGCTACGAAGAAACGGTAGATGGCGAACGGGATAAACGATATGCGCTTGATGAGCTGCAGGAAGGTTTTAATCGCAATCAGCGCCACCACGAAGGCGGTGAAGAAGCCAACGGCAAACATCGGCAAGTCCGCCATCGTCAGGAAGCCAATACTCTTATAAACATCCAGCACCGTTGCGCCCATCATCATCGGCACCGCGAGCAGGAAAGAGAACTCGGAGGCGGCATAGCGGCTCACGCCCATCAGCATGCCGCCTGAGATTGTCGCCCCGGAGCGGGAGAAGCCCGGCCAGAGTGCAAGGCACTGGAAACAACCGATGATGAAAGCCTGACGATAAGTCATATCGTCAACGCCAACCGCGCGCGGCTCTTTAGGTTTAAGCAGTTCAGCCGCAATCAGCAGCACGCCGCCAACCACCAGCGCATACATCACGTTTATCGGATTGAAGAGCGATTTTATTGTGTCGTGGAAGATAAGCCCCAGCACCACTGCAGGTACCATGCCCAACAGAATGTGGATTAAGGTCAGGCGACCTTTGCCCATTCCTTCATGCTGGACAGGTTTGCGTCCGAAGTGAATACCTATCAGGCCAAACAGACGACGCCAGAACATCACCACCACGGCAAGGATAGAGCCGAGCTGAATCACGACTTCAAATGTTTTTGCGGTATCACCTTCGAATCCCAGAAGATGACCAACAATAATCATGTGTCCGGTGGACGAGACAGGTAAAAACTCCGTTAACCCCTCAACCACACCGAGAATCGCGGCTATCGCCAGCGAGTGAACATCGCTCATTACTAAACCCTCTAACCCCTAAAAAAAGAGACAAAAATACGGCGTTCGCAAAGCGACAGCCGCTAAAAACTACTGGCTAAGACCAGCTTAGGCACGTTTTGTTTAACGCTGATGAAATTATTTGTTTTCTTTAAGATTAACGCCACGCTCGATGACCACGCCGACGTTTGCCGCCTGGGCTACAGCACCCGGCTTGCTGACCTTCAGACGCACCCACGGAGAGTTAAATCGGGCTAACAACAGCTGTGCGACCTCCTCTGCGACGCGCTCCACCAGCGCAAATCGTCCGCCTGCGACATGGCTGATAACCGCCTCGCTGACGTCAGCGTAGCTCAGACAGTCATTAACGTCGTCGCTGCTGGCAGCCGTGCGGTTGTCCCACGCCATTTCGATATCGAAGACCAGCTTCTGATCGATGGTCTGTTCCCAGTCGTAAACACCAATCGTGGTGATTACAGTCAGTTGCTCTATAAATACTATGTCCATCACGCCCCACCCGGTTTTTAGTGACGCCAGATACCACTTCCGGCGAAATATGCGTATTATCCACAAATGCGAAGAATACAACGACACTTTCAAAATGGAACAGCGTTATGAGTGCAATCGCGCCAGGCATGATTATCCTCGCGTATCTTTGCGGCTCCATTTCAAGCGCCATTCTGGTTTGCAGACTTGCGGGACTTCCCGACCCGCGTGAGAACGGATCCGGCAATCCAGGTGCTACCAATGTCTTACGTATTGGCGGCAAAGGCGCAGCCGTAGCGGTACTGATTTTTGATGTTTTAAAAGGCATGCTGCCGGTCTGGGCGGCTTATGAACTGGGCGTGACGCCCTTCTGGCTGGGGCTGATTGCTATCGCCGCATGCCTGGGACACATCTGGCCGGTATTTTTCAAATTTCACGGCGGAAAAGGTGTGGCAACCGCGTTTGGTGCTATCGCCCCTATCGGCTTCGATTTAACCGGGGTGATGGCGGGCACCTGGCTGCTTACCGTGCTGCTTAGCGGCTATTCCTCGCTGGGCGCAATTGTCAGTGCGCTTATCGCCCCGTTTTACGTCTGGTGGTTCCGGCCGGAATTTACCTTCCCGGTCGCCATGCTCTCCTGCCTGATCCTGATGCGCCACCACGATAATATTCAGCGCTTATGGCGCGGCCAGGAAACCAAAATCTGGAAGAAGCTGCGCCGGAATAAAGGCGAAAAAAAGGAGTGATTTCTCACTCCTGATTGATGCGCTATTTTTTACGCTGCGGGCAGCTCTGCCAGCGGCCAGCGCGGACGAACCGTTACGCTCAACTCTCCCGCTGTACCTGCCTTCAGGCGAATCATTCCGGCGTAGGCAATCATCGCGCCGTTATCGGTACAAAACTCCGGACGCGCATAGAACACTTCACCGCGGCGTTTGGTCATCAGCTCTTCCATGCGGGTACGCAATGTGCGGTTAGCGCTGACGCCCCCGGCCATCACCAGACGCTTAAACCCAGTCTGATCCAGAGCGCGTTTGCACTTGATCATCAATGTATCCACCACGGCATCTTCAAATGCACGGGCGATATCGGCACGCGTCTGATCGTCTGCTTCGTTTCCACGAATAGTATTAGCCGCAAATGTTTTCAGGCCGGAGAAGCTGAAGTCCAGGCCTGGGCGATCGGTCATTGGTCGCGGAAAGACAAAACGCCCTTCAGTGCCCTGCGCCGCCATTTTTGACAGCATCGGGCCGCCCGGATAATCCAGCCCTAGAAGTTTGGCCGTTTTATCAAAGGCTTCACCAGCAGCATCGTCGATGGACTCACCCAGCAGCTCGTATTGGCCAATACCGGTAACGCTAATCAGCTGGGTGTGGCCGCCTGAAACCAGTAGCGCGACAAACGGGAACGCCGGAGGATTATCTTCCAGCATCGGGGCCAGTAAATGCCCTTCCATGTGGTGTACGGGCACCGCCGGAACATCCCAGGCAAACGCCAGAGAGCGGCCGATGGTTGCGCCAACAAGCAGCGCGCCAACCAGGCCCGGGCCTGCGGTATAAGCCACGCCATCAATATCCTTGGCGCTAAGTCCTGCTTCCTTCAGGGCGGCCTGAATCAACGGCACGGTTTTACGCACGTGGTCGCGGGAGGCCAGCTCCGGCACCACGCCACCGTAGTCAGCGTGCAACTTCACCTGACTATACAATTGATTAGCTAACAGCCCTTTCTCATCGTCATATATAGCGATGCCGGTTTCATCACAGGATGTCTCTATACCCAGTACGCGCATGGTTTTCTCTGCCTCTGTATCTTGCGGCGAAGTTTAAGCTTCCCGGCCTCTGTTGTAAAACTTTGCTCACCTTTCATGCTGAGGTGGTGTATAATCTGCCCCCCTGGAAGATTCCGGCCATAAAAGCCAGGTTTCTGGTTGTCCGGTGCTTTACAAAGCAGCAGTAGTTGCAGTAAAATTCCGCACCATTTTGAAATAGCTGACGCATCAGTCAGCGGCAAACCGAATTTACAAAGGTGAGAGTTAATGCCGGTAATTAAAGTACGTGAAAACGAGCCATTCGACGTAGCACTGCGTCGCTTCAAGCGTTCTTGTGAGAAAGCAGGTGTTCTGGCGGAAGTTCGTCGTCGTGAGTTCTATGAAAAACCGACTACCGAACGTAAACGCGCTAAAGCTTCTGCTGTGAAACGTCACGCTAAGAAACTGGCTCGCGAAAACGCACGCCGCACTCGTCTGTACTAATTCCCTGGGGGTTAACGCCTCCGGAACAGACCAGTAGTAGTTGTAAAGGCCGTGCTTCCGAAAGGAATGCGCGGCTTATTTTCGTTTATGAACTGACCTGCCCTTCAGGTTTCTGACGTCGCTTTCAAGGCGGCAACAGACAAACTAACGGGGTCATACGGGGCCTATGGCTGGACGAATTCCACGTGTTTTCATCAATGACTTGCTGGCTCGCACCGACATCATCGATCTGATCGATGCGCGTGTGAAGCTTAAAAAGCAGGGCAAGAACTACCATGCGTGCTGTCCGTTCCATAACGAAAAAACCCCCTCTTTCACCGTAAACGGTGAAAAACAGTTTTACCACTGCTTCGGTTGCGGGGCGCACGGCAACGTGCTGGATTTTTTAATGAACTACGACAAGCTCGAGTTTGTCGAAAGCGTTGAAGAACTGGCCGCCATGCATAACCTTGAGGTGCCGTACGAAGCGGGTAGCGGGCCAAGCCAGATTGAGCGCCATCAGCGGCAAAGTCTTTATCAGTTGATGGACGGCCTGAACGCCTTTTATCAACAATCCCTGGCGCAACACAATGCAGAACCCGCTCGTCAGTATCTGGCACAGCGTGGTTTAAGCGCTGAAGTCATCAAGCACTTTGCCATCGGTTACGCGCCTCCCGGCTGGGATAACGCGCTGAAACGCTTTGGTGGCAATGCCGAGAATCGTCAGGCGCTGACGGATGCTGGCATGCTGGTGACCAACGACCAGGGACGCAGTTACGACCGCTTCCGCGAACGGGTGATGTTTCCCATCCGCGACAAGCGAGGCCGGGTAATAGGTTTTGGTGGCCGCGTACTCGGCGATGCCCTGCCGAAGTACCTGAACTCCCCGGAAACCGATATTTTCCATAAGGGTCGCCAGCTGTATGGCCTTTATGAAGCCCAGCAGAGCCAGCCTGAACCGGCACGCCTGCTGGTGGTCGAAGGTTATATGGATGTGGTTGCCCTGGCGCAGTACGGTATTTCTTACGCCGTTGCTTCACTGGGTACCTCCACCACCGCCGACCATATCCAGCTGCTGTTCCGCGCAACGGATAACGTCGTCTGCTGTTATGACGGCGATCGCGCGGGTCGAGACGCCGCATGGCGCGCGCTGGAAACTGCACTACCTTATATGACGGATGGCCGTCAGCTGCGCTTTATGTTCCTGCCGGACGGTGAAGACCCGGATACGCTGGTGCGTAAAGAAGGAAAAGAAGCCTTTGAAGCGCGCATGGAGAAAGCCCTGCCGCTGTCGACGTTTCTTTTTAACAGCCTGATGCCGCAGGTTGATTTGACCTCACCGGATGGCCGGGCGCGACTGAGCACCCTGGCATTACCGCTGATTAGTCAGGTACCTGGCGAAACATTGCGCATTTATCTGCGCCAGGAGCTGGGCAATAAACTCGGCATTCTGGACGACAGCCAGCTTGAAAAGCTGATGCCTAAAGCCGCCGAAAGCGGTACGCCGCGCCCGGCGCCACAGCTAAAACGCACAACCATGCGTATACTGATAGGACTTCTGGTGCAAAACCCAGAGCTGGCGCATACGGTTCCACCGTTAAACGGTCTGGAGCAGGCGAAACTACCGGGGCTGAACTTATTCAGCAGGCTGGTCGAAACCTGTCTGGCCCAACCTGGGCTGACAACAGGGCAGCTTTTAGAACTCTATCGTGGCACAGAAGATGCGGCGACCCTTGAAAAACTGTCGGCGTGGGACGATATAGCAGATAAGGACATTGCAGAAAAAACCTTCACCGACGCGCTGGACCATATGTTTGACTCAGTGCTGGAGCTAAGGCTAACGGAATTGATTGCACGTTCCCGGACCGAGGGGCTAACCCCGGCGGAACGTGAGGAAGTCCGCGTGATCAATGAGTCACGCGCGAAAAAGTAAATACTCGCGGCTTAACTGCCGAACATTGATCGGGTCAAACCCGAACGCCGCAAGGATGGGCTGCGGCAATAAAATAAATTAGCCCTCGTTACGTTATTGTTGGCGGCAACGCCTACCGACACCTCCCCAAACGACTTAAGTGTGGATACCGTCTTATGGAGCAAAACCCGCAGTCACAGCTGAAACTTCTTGTCCAACGTGGTAAGGAGCAAGGCTATCTGACCTATGCTGAGGTCAATGACCATCTGCCGGAAGATATCGTCGACTCCGATCAGATCGAAGACATCATCCAAATGATCAATGACATGGGCATTCAGGTGATGGAAGAAGCACCTGACGCCGATGACCTGTTGCTTGCTGAAAACTCAAACAACACAGACGAAGACGCGGAAGAAGCTGCCGCTCAGGTGCTGTCCAGCGTGGAATCAGAAATCGGGCGTACCACTGACCCGGTGCGTATGTATATGCGCGAAATGGGTACCGTTGAGCTGTTAACCCGTGAGGGTGAAATCGATATCGCTAAGCGTATCGAAGATGGCATCAACCAGGTGCAGTGCTCCGTTGCCGAGTACCCGGAAGCGATCACCTATCTGCTTGAGCAGTACGATCGTGTTGAAGCCGAGCAGGTACGCCTGACCGATCTAATCACCGGCTTCGTTGATCCAAACGCAGAAGAAGAGCTCGCCCCAACCGCCACCCACATTGGTTCTGAGCTGACCAGCGAAGAAAACAGTGATGATGACGAAGAAGACGATGACGACGACGCGGATGATGACAACAGCATCGATCCAGAATTAGCACGTGAAAAATTCGGCGATTTGCGTACGCAATATGAAAAAACTCGCGACACGATCAAAGCGAAAGGCCGTGCTCACGCCGACTCCGCTGCTGAGATCCTGCAGCTGTCCGAAGTCTTCAAACAGTTCCGCCTGGTGCCGAAGCAGTTCGACTACCTGGTAAACAGCATGCGCGTCATGATGGACCGCGTTCGTACGCAAGAACGTTTGATCATGAAGCTGTGCGTTGAACAATGCAAAATGCCGAAGAAAAACTTCATCACGCTGTTCACCGGCAACGAAACCAGCGAAACCTGGTTCAATGCAGCGATCGCAATGAATAAGCCGTGGTCTGAAAAACTGCGTGACGTGTCTGACGACGTGCACCGCAGCCTGCAGAAGCTGCAGCAGATTGAAGAAGAGACCGGCCTGACCATCGAACAGGTTAAAGATATCAACCGTCGTATGTCCATCGGCGAAGCGAAAGCCCGCCGTGCGAAGAAAGAGATGGTTGAAGCAAACTTACGTCTGGTTATTTCTATCGCCAAGAAATACACCAACCGTGGCCTGCAGTTCCTTGATCTGATTCAGGAAGGCAACATCGGCCTGATGAAAGCCGTTGATAAGTTTGAATATCGCCGGGGCTATAAGTTCTCAACTTATGCGACCTGGTGGATCCGTCAGGCTATCACCCGCTCCATCGCCGACCAGGCGCGTACCATCCGTATTCCGGTGCATATGATTGAGACCATCAACAAGCTCAACCGTATCTCGCGCCAGATGCTGCAGGAGATGGGTCGTGAGCCAACGCCGGAAGAGCTGGCTGAACGTATGCTGATGCCGGAAGACAAAATCCGCAAGGTGCTGAAAATTGCCAAAGAGCCTATCTCCATGGAAACGCCAATCGGCGACGATGAAGATTCGCATCTGGGTGATTTCATCGAGGATACCACCCTCGAGCTGCCGCTGGATTCCGCAACCTCAGAAAGCCTGCGCTCTGCCACCCATGACGTTCTGGCTGGCCTGACCGCGCGTGAAGCGAAGGTTCTGCGTATGCGCTTCGGTATCGACATGAATACCGACCACACGCTGGAAGAAGTGGGTAAACAGTTCGACGTGACCCGCGAACGTATCCGTCAGATCGAAGCGAAGGCCCTGCGCAAACTGCGCCACCCTAGCCGCTCTGAAGTGCTGCGTAGCTTCCTGGACGATTAATCTCTTCGTTCTCTTAAAAGCCCTCCCTGTGAGGGCTTTTTTATGCATGTAAGATGGCCCCTACCTGCCCCGCGACATCAACGACTGTTCCAGCTCGCTGTACGATTCCACAAGCTTATCCAGCGTCGCCCGGTTCAGCCCACTAGGATTCGGCAATATCCATACCTCGGTATCGCCAATGGTAATTTCCTGCCTGCCCCACTTTGCGCCGCGCTGGCTGAACGCCTGCTCGAACGCCCGCTTGCCCAGCACGGCAAGCGTCATAGGCTGGTAATCCAGCATCTTAGTCATCAGCTCACGTCCGCCTGCACGCAGCTCGTGCAGCCCAACCTCACTCGCCTGAACCGTAGGTCGCTCCACAAGCTTAGTAATGCCACAGCGCGTATCCAGTAAATGAAGCTCCTCTTCCGGTTTCAACTGCCTGTCGGTAAAACCTGCAAGGTGTATCACCTTCCAGAAACGATTCCCCGGATGTGCAAAGTGAAATCCAGTGTGCGCAGAAGTCTTGCCTGGATTGATGCCGCAGAACACCACCCGCAGCCCTGGTTGGAGAATGTCATTAGTCATCACGTATCCTTTGGTTATAAATGTGGAACAAGTATAAGGGATTGATTAGACATTGTTTATAAAATCAGCACACGTTACGCAATGACTGGATTGCCGCCCGCAGTTCCATTATAATCCAGCGCCACGGCCCCTTAGCTCAGTGGTTAGAGCAGGCGACTCATAATCGCTTGGTCGCTGGTTCAAGTCCAGCAGGGGCCACCAAATTTTAGCTTTAAAATCATATGATTAAGCCACTTCTAACGAAGTGGCTTTTTTGTTTCTGGTGCACGGTGTCGCAAAAGTGTCGCAGCATTTTTTTTGCGACAATGCGTAGATCGGTTCCACGCTGTTTTTTTCAAGAATAAAAAAACCCGCTCGAAGCGGGCAATTTCTATAACCATATGGTTTGTTGTCCACCTCTAATCGGGTGAGGTGGTGCGGGAATGATCTTACCTGGAGTAACGATAAAGCGCTCAACGGACTCCATTGTCACAAAGGTACAGCTGCAATTTATATTTGTGCATTGGTGGTAACGCTCTTTGGTGTTTTCACTAAGATAGCGACTTGTGCGGGCATGCGCCGCATGCTGGCATTTAGGACAATGGAACATGGCTCGCCTCGTTATTCTCATTAAGTGAGTAAATGATACTATCAACTTCGCTTTTAGAGAATTATTTTATAGCTATTCGCCTTTTGCGTCATAGTTAACATCTATTAGTCTTACCTCAAGTTCTAGCGAAGTCGTATAGCCGCTGTTACTGAGCGAGTGGGTCACCTTAGTAATTATCCACGGCTGCTCGTCTATGACGCGCTTAAAGCCCGATACGGTGACAGGCGTTTCCGGGTAGAGATCCGCGCGGCCCATTGCCAGACTGATGGAAAACTCCGCGACCCCGCGCTGCAGCTTGTCCCATTTGGCCTGGGCGGCGCGCATCGCCTGCGCCCTGCTGGCGTAGATGGTCGTCAGTGCAAAAACGTTATCCTCCTCGCCGACCATATACTCGCCTTCGCGGGCCTCTTTTTCCTTCGGTGCGGCTTTGGCTTTCACCGGCTTCGCCTTCGGGTGCTGGAGCGCGCGCAGGTGCTGCGGCTTCGCCCTGCGTTTGAGCTTAACCTGTTGCTTTTGCTCTTTCGGCTCGCGGGTATGCAGCCACTTTGCGGTCACGCCGGTGTAAGCGCCCCGGTCGGCAATCGCAAACTGGTGCCGGTCGCCGTCGCGGCGTTCGAGCGTCAGCTGCGGAATGGGCCTGCCGCTGGCCGTCACACCGGCACCGGCTTTCAGAAACAGCAGCTTACCGGCCTTGACCGACACCTCCGCCCCGTTGCGCTCGGCCAGGCGGGTGAGAAACTTCGCGTCAGACTCCTGCGACTGGTCGATATGCGGGATGGCAATTCCGGCAAACTGCGGTGCCACGCTTGCCGCCAGTTTGTTACGGCTGGCGATGGTGCTGAGCACCTCACCGAGGGTGGTGTCGTGATAGGACGCCTCCCGCCTGGAATTAAGCGTACCGCGAAAATCAGCACTTCGCGCCCGGATGGTCAGCGTATCCGGCGCGCCCCGGTGCTCGATTTCATCCACGGTAAACAGTCCTTTTCCCAGCAGCGCCGCCCCCTGCCAGCCGAGGAACAGCGACAGCACCGCGCCGCGCGTCGGCAGTTCGACTTTTCCGTCGCTGTCGTCGAGCTCGATGTCGAGCTGGTCGGCCTCAAATCCCCGGTTATCGGTCATGCTCAGGCTAATCAGCCGGTCGCTGATGTTTGCAGTAATATCCTGATTATTCAGCGTCAGCATAAACGCCGGGGCCATGCTCGCCCCCGCATCCTGCGCCAGTCCCGTCAGCATTAAAATAACCCTCCCGCATTTCCGGCCAGGCTTTCGGCCTGCTTCTGGATATCGCCGAACATGGCCGCCAGCGACTCATCCACGCGGGTAAGGCTGAGGGTAAAGTCGATTTTGCGCGCCGAGCCGTCGGCAAAAAACTCGCTGTAGGTTTCACTCACGGAATTAATCACAAACATGCCGTAAATTGTCCCGCTGCCGTCGAGCAGGGGCCAGGCGCGCCCCTCTTCGGCCATCAGATTTAAGGCGAGCAGTGACATTCTGCCGCCGGTGATTTCCGGCATCAGGCTGCCGCTGATAACGATTTTTTCCTCGTTCACGCCGAGAAACTGCATCGCCGGGCGCTGGCCGACGCGGCTGTTTGACGGCCAGCGGTAATCGACGTCCCGCTGCAGGGTCTGGTAAGGCAGCGTCTGCAGCTGAAAAACAAACATGCCGAGGACAAGCATCATGGTAATTTCTCCTTAGTCGTGCAGCATGCTGGCGCGCTGCTTCGCCCGCTTCTCACGCTCGTATTTTTCGAGCCCGTCGCGCAGCTGGCGTTCAAGCTCGCCGCCGTTGTGCACGCCGCCGCCGAGATTAATGTGATACTCGTTGCGGCTCTGGTCGGTGTAGCTTTTACCCGCGGCTGCCGTCACCGGCTGATAACTGCCAAAACCGCCGGTCAGCACCCCACCTGTTGGGGAATAGCCACCACCGGCACCGTTCGCATACGCATTGACCTTTTGCGCCTTTTCACCGAGTTGCCCGGATTGCTGGTTGATAATGCCGAGCTTGTCGAGCACCCACTCGATGCCGTCACGCAGCGCGGTGAAAGGCGTCATGGCAAGCCGGAAAGCGCCCGCCAGCGCCTGACCAAACGCCACGCCGGAATCCCTGCAGCTGTCGAGCGTCTCCTTGCTGGCCTTCACCGGGGCAATCAGCTCTTTGAACCACTGCCACACGGCCTGCACTTTCTGGCCGATAGCCTCAAACACCGGGCCGAGCGGGGCGAACATATCCGCGACCGGCGCAAAGGCGGTTTTCATCCCCTCGATGACGCCCGAGAAGAATGCGCCCAGCGGCTCCCAGTAATGACGGATAAGCAGCGCGCCGCCGACGATAGCCGCGCCCACGGCCACTACCGGCAAGGTGAGCGCGCCGAGTACCGTCATGATGGCACCGCCCGCCACAGTGAATGCCGTCCCGAGAAGACCGGCGGCGGCGATAATCGCATTTATCCCGGCAATTACCGGCCACGCCACCAGGCCAATTGCGCCAACCATGCCGACCACCGCCAGCGCCACGCCGCCCACCTTGAGCAGCGTCTGCGCCAGCCCTTTGTTCTGTACGATCCAGTGGTCGAGCTTAAGCACGTATTTCGTGACCGTCTGCGTCAGCCTGCGCAGGGAGGATTCCTGCTGGTCAAACAGGTCGGTGCCGACCGCCTCATACGCCGACTGAAATTCTTTAAAGTCGCCGCCGAGGTTGTCCTGCATGACTTTGACCAGCTCTTCCGTTTTACCGTCCGAGGTTTTAAACATGGCCGTCAGCTTGTCGAGCTTGCCGCTGGCCGCATCGGTCATCAGCACCGCCGCCGCCGAGCTGGCTTCCTCGCCAAAGATGGCTTTCATGTACTCCGCACGCTGCGCCGTGCCGAGTTTGTTTTTCTCAAAGCTCGCCTGCATTTCCTTCAGGATGGTGAACAGCGGGCGCATGTTGCCGCGTCGGTCAGCGTTTTTAACGCCCAGTTCGCTGAGCGCCTCATTCGCCTTGCCGACCGGTGCCTGCAACCGGCTGATAACCGCACGGCTGCCCGTCCCGGCCATCGAGCCGGTGATTTTGGCATCGTGCAGCGCACCCGCCATGGCGGCGGTTTCCTCAATCCCGATCCCGGCGTTCTTCGCCACCGGCGCAACGTAGGTCAGCGCGTCGCTCAGGCCGTTAAAGTCGGCGGCGGTCTTGTTCATCGTGGTCGACAGCACGTCGCCGATGTGCGCGACCCTGTCGTTCGATAACTGGAAGGCCGAGCGCATACCCATCAGCAGGGCGGCGTTCTCTTCCATGGTGCGTTGGTTGGCGAGCGCCATATTCAGCGTGACCGGCGTGGCGGCCTGAATTGCAGCAGAATCTCCACCGGCCTTGGCGATAATAATCTGCGCCCCGGCGGCGTCGTCTGCGGAGGCGGCGGTGTTGTCACCGAGCTGGCGGGCCTGTTTGCGCAGCAGCTGCATTTCGGGCGAGGTTTTTTCCACGCCGAGCACGGCCTGCAGCTCGGAATTTTTCTGCGCAAAGTCATAGCCCGGTTTAAGAATACCGACGCCCGCCGCCACGCCTGCGGTTGCCATACCTGTTCCGGCCGCACCGACCGCGCCCGCCGTCCCGGCCATCTCTTTTCCGGCCCGGTAGCGGTTTTTGACCGCGTTGAGCTTTGCCTGCTTCGCGCTGACCTGCTCAAGGGCGAGCTTCTGCCGGTTGAGCTGGCGGGTGGTCTCGCTGATGCGGCCCTTAAGGCTCTGCTCATCGCGGGTGAGGTTGCGGGTGTTAATGCCCGCCTTGCCGAGCTCAGCCTGCTGGCGTTTTACGGATTGAGTAAGGCTGTCATATTTCGACTGCAGCCCGTCGGCGGCGGCCTTTGCCGCTTTCAGCGCCTGCGACTGCTCGCGGGTCGGTCGCTCGGTGTTTTTAAACTGCGCGGCGAGCTGTTCGGCCTCCCGCTTCGCTTTTTCCAGCGCGTGACCGGTGACGGCCAGCTGCCCGCTGGTTTTGCGAAAGCCATCGATGCGCGACGCCTGGCCGTTCAAATCCCGCAGGGCTTTTTGCGTGGTGCTGATATCACCGGCAAGCGATTTGCTCGCCGTCTGGATGTGCTTAAACGGGCGCGTCGCCTGGTCAACGGCCTTAAGCAGCACCTCAATTCTGACGTTATTACTCATAAGCGTTCCCGCTGCGTTTAAGCGCCAGTTCGCGCCATGTAAGAAGGTCGGAGAGGCTCAGGGCATACAGCTCTGACGGCGGCCAGTGGAATATCACCGCGATATCCGCCATCAGGTCATCGACCGACAAATCCGGCGGAAAGGTTACGCCGCCGAAGCCGGAGCCAAAAAACCGATCACCTTAGCGGCAAGCGTCATCATGTCCGGCAGCTCCATGCTGTTAAGCTCCGACTCAATCAGCGCCGGATAGGTCATGCGTGGGAGAACTTTAATCAGCGCGTTGACGTCCGAGCTGGCAACGTCGGCCAGGCTGACGCCGCGCAGGGTGCCTGCGGTTGGCTTAATCAGGGTAATGCTTTTAATCACCTCGTCACCGCGTTTAATCGGGTTGACCAGGGTGACGACATTCGGGTTTTCTGCGGTTTTGGTGGTTTTGCTTTTAACGCTGCTCATGGTGTTAACTCCGTGGGTTTATTCAGGGGAAAACCGGCCAGCGGCCTGACCGATCAGAAAGTTAAGCGAGGCCGAGATTGCGGCGGCGCTGCTCCAGCCGGTCAACGCCGTTCACCTTCTCAATCATGTTGATGGTGTCGATTTCGATCAGCTCTTTGCCGTTCATCGTCAGCTTGTAGTAGGTACAGACGGTGGTGATTTTGGTCTCGGTGTCCTCTCCCTGCTTGCTGTCGCCGCCGTCAAACTCTTTATGGCGACCGCGCACCACCACCTCGACGGCGGTTTCCTCCGCCGAGTCGTCGCGTTGGTACGAGCCTGCAAAGCGCAGCGGCACACTGGAGGCACCCGGCAGCGCGTACTGCGCCCACAGCGCCTCGTCCGGGAAGCCGCCGAGCGTCCATTCCAGGGTAAGCGCTTCATCGTCGAGGCCGAAATCCACCGGCGCTGCGCCGTTCATGCCGCCGCCGCGATAGTTTTCCAGCTTGCGGGTGAGCTTCGGCAGCGTGACGGAAGATACGACGCCCATATAATCAAGACCGTCATTAAAGAGGTTTAAGCCTTTCAGCTTGCGGGGCATTGCCATTTTTCAGTGCTCCTTATCCGTTGACCGAGGCGGCCAGATTTGCCAGATATTTATCGGTGATACGCTGGCGCAGGGTGAGATTTTCCAGCGGCGGCACCGGCGTGTAGTCGTAATCGATAATCAGCTTTCCGGCCTTCAGGGATTCGGCGTCGTTGGCTTCCTCATCAAACCAGCAGTCGGCGTCGACGATGTAGCCGCCGGTTTTCAGCTCGCGGAACTTCGCCTTAATACCGTCGATAATGTCCCGGATGAGCACCGGGGTAACCGGCTTATCCACCGCCCACATATGCCCCTCGGCCATCGTGTCGGCGATAACCTGCGCGGTGCGGGTGTAGTTCTCAAACAGGAAAAGCGGATCGTCTGAGCAGGTGCGGTTGCCCCAGAAGCGAAAACCGTCCTTGCGGATAAGCGTGGTGACGCCCGCCTCGTTGAGCAGGTCGGCATCGGTGCCGGGTGTCTGTAAATCCCAGAATACCGACGCGCTGATGCCGGTCACGCCCTGCACGCCGACGTTAGACAGGGTTTTGTGCCAGCCGACGGTCTGGTCGATGTACGCGCGCAGGCCGAGCGCGCGGGCGGTGGCGTAAGCCGTGGCGCTGGCGTTGCTCACGGTGTTCCAGGCGATAAAGTCCGGCCAGATGACCATCAGCTCGCGCTGGCTGAAATTGTCGCGGTATTTGATGGCATCGGACAGGGTTTTGCAGCCCCAGGCGCTGACGTAGCCGAACGCGCGCAGGCTGACGCAGACAGACGCCAGCGCGACCGCCACCGCCTGCGTATCCAGACCCGGCACGCCGAGGATGCGTGGCTTAACGCCGGTCACCGCTTCGGCGGTCAGCAGCGCCTTAATGCCGGTGTATTTGCCGTTCTCATCCGTGCCGCCGATGATGTTGGAAATCGTCTGCGCCTGCGCGGCTTCGTCGTCCTCGTCGTCGCCTTCCTCCACGCGCACGACAATGGTGACCGGTTTGCACTGGTCGGCAATCGCCTGCAGGGAGGCGGCAAGGGTGCCTTTTTTACCGGCCTTACCGATGGCGCTCTGCACGTTGGTAATTAATACCGGCTCGTTAAGCGGAAAGGTCGCGGCGTCGGCATCGCTGGCGGTACACACCATGCCGATGACCGCCGTCGAGACCGTGGAAATAACGCGCGTGCCGTCGTTGACTTCAACAACCTGCACGCCGTGATGATAGTCACTCATCCGGGGTACTCCATAGATTTTCAGGAGTGTCTATTTTCGTGTGTTGTGTAATCGACGGGCGAGCAGTCCGGGAAGTCTGACGGGCAGCACAACAACACGAGGAAATGAGGGTAATCAGCAGGTTCGGGCAAACGTTGATTGATCGGCGCGAGCGATCAATCAGGCGTAATTGATCGTTTATATCCATTATCTATAGAGGGTTATTGCCGCTATCGTTTTCCACATTGTAAATAAGGGAGTATGTGCGGTGCTGACGATCGCTGGCGTGTTGATTGTGTTTCTGCCTGTCCTGGCGTTGCTGCCGGTGGGTTTTGCGTGCGTGTATTGCGGGAAGCGCCGGAGCCTGATTTCCAGACTGATGTCCCCGGAGGGCGATATCTGTGAAGAATGCGTGGATGTGACGAACAGAGAAATAAGAGAGAAAATGTCTGACTAGCCCGCTGATGCGGGCCTTTTTTTGCCTGCTATTTTTCCGTCGGGGCTGGCGGCCAGTAAACGGGGGATTCTGTCAGGTCGAGCGCTTCCAGCGCATCGATATAATCAAGCCAGGCATGCAGTTTACGGGTCTGCTCGTCAGTTAAAGCGCGGCCCAGCGTCAGCCGGGTCTGGCCGACAATAATATTTTCTTTTGCCTCACTGATTAGTGCGGCCCGCTGTTCTCCCGCCTGCTGCAGTAACTCTTCCTGCGAATAGCTGAATGGAATGATTTTTTTACCATCAAAGACCCAGCGCGTACCGCTATCAAAGAAGGTCTTCGGTACGCTGGACTTGCTGACTTCACTGACGGATAAACCTTCCGGAGCCAGCATCGAGGCATCAAAGGACGCGGCAACAATATTTCCCCGGTCATCAAACATGAATTTCAGGCTGGTTTTTGAAAAGTCCTTTTGTGCCTCGTACCAGTCGCTGCCGTTTTCATCGGTAAACAACATGATTGAAATGCCGTCCAGCTCTTCAACTGCGGCGGTGAAGTTCTTCATCAGCATCATAGTTTTTATTCCTTACGCGTACGCCGCGGTCACCCAGGCACCATTGAGCAAATATTGCAGGGGACGCAGGCGGATCCAGTAGTTTGAGCTGCCCCGGTCAGCAAAAGCCGTCATTACGCCGCCAGCCATGCGTTCCTTGTTGCCGCGCTCGTTGTATTCAGCCGACGCGCCAAAACGCACGCCGGTTACAAATCTGGCATTACTTTCAGACTGGCTGTAGGCATATGTTTTTGTGGCAAGACTCACAACCGTATTAGAGGCTTTATGGCGCATATAAGGGGCTGCGGCATTATTCGAGACGAATCCGGCGTAGCTCACGGCATCTGCAATTATGAAACGCCCGTCGGACTCCGTTTTGGTATACGCCTGACCTGCTGGCGTATAGTTCCCTTTGGCCTGATATCGCGCATCAAAGTTAGTCCAGTCACCCACCCCGACGCTGGATGCAGAAATCCCGTGGCTAAAATTAACCTTACCCGTATCTAACGAAATGGATAACGGGCGCAGCGGGCCGATATCGCCGTTAGCGCCTGCGCCTTTCGCGGTAGGTATGATGTGAAGATTATTTTCCGAACGACGAAAAATAATGCCGTAATCATCGTTGTAAATTCTCAGGCCGTTTGTTGCCTTAATTTTTACTTCACCGTTAACGGTTCCGCCATTCACGGATAATGCCCCCACGTCAGCCGCAGTGGGTCTGTTGGACGTGTCGTAGACTTTTGCCCAGGCTGACCACACCTCAGCATAAAATGTGCGGATGTAGCATCGTGCATTGCTGTAAATACGATAAACCTGAGTGAAGCCCGCATGCTTATAGACTTCCAGCGAACCCGCCACCGCCTCGGGATAGTTTTTACCGGTAATAGCCTGCGCATTCGCGGGCTGATAATAAAGCCCCGGCGTGGTGAAGGTATTCAAATCAGCACCGCTACCGATACCTGTCGCCTGAGTCCCGAAAATATCCTGCGACGTAATATTCACATCAACACTGAGCGCCTTACCGTTAATCTTGCGCCCCGACGGAACGCGCCCGTTGGCATTATCATTCGCCGCCTTGACGGCTTTCGGCGTGGCCGCCAGTGCCTCGCTGGTGCTGTCCGTGGCGCTGCTGAGCTGGACGATACCTTTGCGCGCGGTCGTCGCATCCTGAGCAGAATATTTTCCGTTCGCCAGATCGTAAGCCGCCTTCACCGCTTTTGGCGTGGCGGCCAGCGCCTCACTGGTGCTGTTCGTGGCGCTGCTGAGCTGGACAATACCCTTGCGCGCGGTCGTCGCATCCTGAGCAGAATATTTCCCGTTCGCCAGATCGTAAGCCGCTTTAACCGCTTTTGGCGTGGCGGCCAGCGTCTCGCTGTCGCTGTTGGTCGCGCTGCTGAGCTGCGTAAAGCCCTTTTCCTTAAGCGTGGCGTCCGGGTGCCTGCGGGATTTTTCATGCTCCGCGAGCCTGTCGTCGACGTAATCCTGCGTGGCCATCACGGTGGTGGTGTCGATGGTCAGCCCGACCGACTCAATTTCACTGATGATAATAACCATGCGCAGCGTCTGCGCGCGGCCTGACCCCTCCGCAAGCTCCGGCTTGTAGCTCTCGGCCATGTTGGCAACGGCAACCAGCGTGCCGTCGGCATCGTACAGTCCCATTTCACGCATCCAGAAGCCGCCCACCTCCGGGGGGATCAGCAGCTCGGCCACCACGTAATTTTTATGCTTTGCGTCCACGCTGATTTTGTTGAGCGGGGCGCGCCATTGCTCGCTGATGAGCTTTGTCTGCCCGACGTCCGGCACCGGCAGCGAGCCGCCACCGTCGCCGACGGCCATCTGCGTGAGGGTGATTTTTGTCCCGCCTGCGGTGGCGGCTGCAAATTTTGCCGCCCCGGCGGTGGTGATGAGTGTTTTATATTTAACTGCCATTTTTGCCTCTTATCCGGGGTAAACGGTGATGATGTCGCCGTCATAGCTGACGCCGCCGGTGTACAGGTGGCCGGGAATGTCCTGAATGATGTTCAGGCCGGTCAGGTGACGACTGGCGGCTTTGGCATCCGCGATTAGCCGCTCCATTTCGAAGTACATCTCTTCGGTTATGCCGCTTTCCAGCACGCCAATATCGAGCCGAAATGTTCCCGGCTCGTCGTTCGTCTGCCACCACTCGGTCACGTTAATCAGATAACCCAGCGGCTCGACCACGCGACGGATCGCCCCGATGGTGCCCTTGTGCTTGTGCAGATATTTTGCGGCCCGTATGACCTCGCGCTTTGTTTCCTCCGGCCAGTTCTCATCCCAGCGGTCGACCGAAAAGGCCCACGCCAGATAGGGCAGCAGGTTTAATGGGCATTCCTGCGGGTTCCACAGCTGACGCAGCGGCACCGGAACGCGGTTCAGCTCGGCGCAGGCGGTGGCGGCGGCAAGCTCCAGCGGCGAGGAGCCGACCGGCAGCAGCCGGACGTTATTCATCGGCACCCCCGACCACGATGCTGTAAGCGGTGCAGAAAGAAGCCTGGGTGTCATCGAGCACGATATCGGCCAGCGGCTTCGCCAGCTCGACGCGCTGCACGCCTTCAACGTGCAGGGCGGCATAAATAGCCGATTTGCGGATATCCCGTCCGAGACGGTGCTGGGCGCTGATGTAGGCCTTAAGCTTTGCCTCAGCGGCCTGCTTCACCGGCTCAAGCTCCGGGCCGGGGTAGAGATAAAGCGTGGCGTCGATTTCATAGTCCACGATGGCCGCCGACCGCACCGTCACCCGGTCGGCCACCGGGCGCACGTTCTCGTCATTCAGGGCAAGACTCACGATGCTGACCAGTTCGTCGCTGGCGGTGCCGTTCCCCTCCCGCGACAGCACGGAAACGGTGACGCAGGCGGGCGACGGGCTGATAACCGAGACGTCAGCGACCCGTCCGTCGGCGCTGCGCCCGTGAAACTGATACGCCCCGACCGGCCCGGCCACGCTCAGCCCTTCAAAGGACTGCTGAATGCGCAGGCGGAAATCGCTGTCGGATTCCATCACGGCGGCCACCGGCGGAATGGCGGTATCGTCGGCAGGCGAAATCACCAGGCGCCCGACGTTGTTATTCGCGCCCAGCACGTCGAGGTCATTCCCCCTGGCATGGGCAAGCATCACGGCCAGCGCCGACTCGTTAACGCGCTGGCGCAGCATCAGCTCACGGTAGGCGTTTTCCTCCAGCAGCTTCACGATGGGTTCGGACTCCAGCGCAAGGGTGCGCGCGGCGGCCTCCTGCTCGTCCTCCGGATAAAGGGAAATCAGCGTCGCCTTGCGCTCCGCCAGCAGGGTTTCATAGTCCAGCACCTCGACCACGTCCGGGGCGGGTAGCTGGCTCAGGTCAATGGTTGCCATAGTCTCAGCTCAGGGGAATAGTCAGGGATAATGGCGCGCCGCCGGGAACGGTGCGCACGCCGATGATGTCGACGAACAGCTCGCCCGCCGTGGTGCTTTCAAAGGTGATGGCCGTCAGCCGGATACGCGGCTCCCACTTGAGGATCGCCATGTAGCACGCTGACATAATTTGCAGACGCAGCGCCGCGTTGTCGGGCTGGTCAATCAGCGCCGACAGCAGCGAGCCGTATTCACGGCGCATGAGGCGCGAGCCGACGGGGGTAATGAGGATATCGCGCACGCTCTGGCTGATGTGCTCCGCGTCAGACAGGCTCAGGCCGGTGGCGCGGTTCATGCCGAGATAACGGGCCGTCATTTTGTCCCCTCCGTGCGGCTTCCGCCGCGCTCGACGCCGCCGTGGTCATGGTCATCCACCTGCACGCCGTTGGATTTCAACGTGCCGCCGCCGTGCTCGATGTTGCCGCTCATCTTCCCGCCTTTCTGCACCTCCAGCGTGCCGGTGGTCAGCTTGTTCGTGCAGACAACTTCCGGCGTATCGAGGATGATTTTCTGGCTGGCCTTAACGGTCACAACCGGCACCGTCACGACAACGGATTCGGCGGCTGTCACCGAGGCGGTTTTAATACCCGACACGGTGAGCGCGCCGGTCTGCGGCTCGTATTCGATAACGGCACCATCAGGAAAGGAAACGTGCAGCGCATCGGCAGACGCTGACGGCGCGGGGTTGTCGTCGGAATAGATGCCGGACAGCACAAAGGCGGTGTCCAGCTCGCCGCCTACGGCCAGCAATAAAACCTGCTCACCGGCGGACGGTGCCCACCACGTACGGGCGCGACCGGCGCGGGGCGTCAGCCAGTTGAGCCAGTCGGTCGTTATCCCGCCGGTTTCAACACGACATAACGCCCGCGCGGTGTCGACGTCGGTCACGATGCCGGTGCGGATGAGATTGCGCAGCTGGCGCGCAAGTTCACTGAGAGAGGAAATATTGTTCATGGGGAAAGGATGCCGCCCCACGATCCGGGCGGCAACGCATGCGCGTTTTATAGCGGGTAGCACAACAGCAGATTAAGACAGGTGAGAAAGAATAACCGCCTTAACGATACTTGCATCGGCCTGGCTGAATCCAAGCAGCGGGCGCGATTCATATTCTACGGGGGCGGCGTAGCGGTTCGGCCTGTCCCTTAATCCCTCCTGATGCACACGCGCCATGCGGTGCACCCGTCCGGTAAACTCCACGACGGCGGCGTCGTTTGTACCTTTCGCCTTCATGTACCGGTTGGTGCGCAGCTTCGTGAACATCGCCCGTTTCACCCGGCCTTTTTTGGCCTTGATCGGCTGGCGCTTTCGCGCGGCATACGGCGCGCCGTCCGGTGCCTGCTGGCGTTTGATGCGCTGCTGCTGGGAAGTTCTCAGGCGCTTTGCAATATCCGCGGCCATTCTGCGCCGTGCCGCCGGTGACAGGCTGGCGATAAGCCCGGCGAGCCTGTCCTCAAAGGGTTTAAATTCATTCATCCCATTTACTCACCAGCTCGCCGTTGACGTACAGCTCCATCGGACGGGTTACCGGCGCGGGCAGCGGCGGCTCGCCGACGTGCTGCACGTGCAGGGCTTCCCCCTCCTGCCTGACCAGCGTGCGCTCGGTCAGCAGCAGGCTGATGCTGACGTCGACGCTTTCGTCGTCGTTGATGTCCGCAACGTAGGTGAATCCGCGTTTTTTCCCCTCGTCGGTGGTCATGATGTCGGGCTGGTTCTCCCGCAGCCAGGCATTCACCGGCACGATGAGATAATCCAGATCGCCATGATAATCCGTGACCACGACGTTGAGCGTGTACTGGTTTTCAAACGACAGCGAGGTCGCCAGCGTGGAGGCGATTTTCCCGCCGTCGATAAAGATGCGCATCATGTCCGGGTTATTACGCAGGGCCGGGACGGCATCACAGAGCGCGTTGCGCAGGCTTACTGGCTTCAGCATCAAGTTTATCCTGACAGTGTTTAATGGTTTCCACCTGGAGCGCACAGCGCGCCCAGGCCCCTTCCAGCTGGCGAATATCTTCGCTCAAATCACCGTTAGTGCGTGGACTGCTGGCCGGGAGCTGGCACAGCGCCACTTTCGGACAGCCACTGTAAATAACCGGCGGTGGTGGTGAAGGCGGGGCGGGCGTGCAGCCCGATAATGTCATCAGGCAAATCAGACTCATACCAGTCGCGCAGCGCTTTATTTTCATTGAGTAGCCTCGTTACGGTTTTGCCACGGTTCGCCGCAAGGGTGCTGGCGGCGGTAAGTTTGTTGATGAGCTGCACCTGCGCCATCTCGTTACGCAGCCGGACACCGGCAGCAACGTCGAGCTGGTTACGCAGCATGGTGATCTGGGTTTTCTGCTCACCGGCGACGCGGTTGGCCTTTTCAAACGAGCGGGTGAGCGTGGCGTTCTCGCGCTTCATCCACACCAGAGCGGCAGCGGCGAGCAGCAGTAAGATAATCAGCGTTTTCATTTGGCCCCCTTAAGGCAGTAAGCACGCTCCCGCGCGCGGCGGTTTTCCAGCCCGGTATTTCTGGCCCCGCTGACGTATACCCAGCGCGTGAGCTGGTCGCAGGCCTGCGCCCACTGCTGGCGCCTGATGTAGCTGACCAGCGTCGAGCGGCAGGCGGCACCGGTGCCGACGTTAAACGCAAAGCTCACCACGGCGTCATAGACCGGCTGCGGCATGGCGACCGGGGCGCAGACCGCAAGACGGCGCTCCATGTTCAGCACGTCGCTGACCAGGTTGACCGCCGCCTGCCGCTCGGTGATATCCCCCTTCGGCGTGACGCCTGCCGTGTGACCGATGCCCGACGTCCACACGCCCGCGCTGCACTGGTACGGTTTCAGGCGGCAACCCTCAAGGTCGGCAATCAGCGCCAGCCCGTCGGGGGAGGTTTTAAGGAGCCTTAAATCAGGCACAAGCACGGCCAGCGCCAGCACCACGGCCACGCTGCAACGTTTAACGATTGAGGCCACGGGCCACCTCCTTATTCAGCCCCGCAGCTTTCAGCCACAGGAAGGTTTTGCGGCGATACCACCAGTTCACCAGCGCGGTAAAAATGGCGGCACCGCTGCCGATATACAGCGCCGCCTGCTGGGGCGTCATCGCCCCGAAATAGGCCAGCCCGACCGCGAGCCAGTAGGCCAGAAAGGTGAGTACTTTCTCCATCGTCAGTCCCATAAGTTCAGCGTCTCCGCAACAGGTGAGGAATCAATATCCGGCAGCTCAACGGCGGTGCCGTGCGGGAGGATTTCGCCCAGCTCCGCCAGCCCCGGATTTGCCAGCAGCACCGCCTCGACCACGCACTCGGTGCGCCCGTAAACGCGCGCGCACAGCGCGTCCAGCGTGTCGCCCTGCAGGGCGATAACCTTCATCAGATTTGCCCGATGATGCAGCGGGATTTTCCCTGCAGGCGGGAGACCGCCCAGCGCATATCCCGCCACAGCTCATCGATGGTGCTTTCGATGTCCTGGGCTTTCTTGTCGCCCTTGCTGCTTGCATCCACGCCGCGATAACGCTCGTACAGCGTGGCGGTGGTCATCGCGACGACGGCGCGCAGGTAGTAAAAACAGCGCACGCTTTCGCCATCGAGCACCTCGGCAGGCACGTCCGCCAGGCGGACAAAACCGGCGCCCATCTGCTCCTTTCGCCAGGCGTAAAGCTCCGCATTGGTCTCGGCGATACCGTCCTTAATCGCCACGCGCAGCCGCTCCGGCGTGACGGTATGCTCCAGGCGCATCAGCTCCCGGACGCGCACCGGATCCACGTCGGGGAAAAAGAAGGTGTTGCCGATAAGCGGCTCGCGCACCGGCTGCGGGGGAATAACCACGCCCGGCGAAATATCGGGCTTACTGATAATCACTGTCGTCATGACAACCTCAAAATAGGTGGACGGTGGACGCCGGTTTTGATGAGGAATAAATCCAGTCTCAACCGGCGTGCCGTCCGGCGCGGGGCGCATTCTTAACCGGTGGTTTTATCCACTTTGCGGGGGCGACCGCGTTTGCCTGGCGTCGTCGCAGGTTTACGCGCTCTGGGTTTTGTCTTTGGTTTTTTAACCGGTGCGGGCTTCGGCTTTAGGGCGCTTTCGAGGCGCTCAATGTCCTTTTTGACGCCCGCCTGCGCGTCGAGCTGCATAGCCCTGCGGAGCTGGGTGATCGCTTCGACCAGTTGACCGAGGTCTCGCTGTACCAGCCCGGTTACTTTGTGCAGTCTGGCGCGCACCTTGTCCGGCATATCCGCCCCGGCGGTGAGCGACTGCGTGGTCAGCAGCAGGCCGATGTCGACAGGCTCACCGGCATCGCGGGCGCGCATGGCGGCCAGGGCAACATCTTCGGCCAGCGTATAGGGCGTGGTGCGGCGAAACGCGGCAGGCATGGTGAGGCCGTAGCGCAACGCGTAGCGGGCAATCTCCAGCGCCCCGGCAATGTCACCGGCATCGAGCTTCCACAGCATGACGGTCATCACGATGTCATCCTGCGCGCCTTTGCCCTCGGCCAGTACACCGGCCACCCACGGAGCGTACGACGGCAGCAGATCGCGCTTTTTGTCGGCCTTGCGCTCAATGGAATGAATGGTTTTTAACGTGCGTTGGTCTGCGGCCAGCTTGACCAGCATCTGCTCATAGGCAGAGGCGTGACGCAGCGGGTTATCTTCCCGCCGCGCGGTCACAATGGCCGAGACCCGCATCATGTGACGCGCTGCGGGACTCGTCATGGCTTACGCCTCCTGCGCCGGTTCATCTTTCGGTGGCGCCGGGAACTCACCGAGTTTGATGTTCTCAATCAGGCAGCCGGCGGCGTAGTCCTCGATAACGTAATCGATGTTCATCGACTCATAGTTTTCGATACGGTCGAGCTTGCCGTTCTCATCGATGATGCGGCGGTGGCTGTCGTCCATGTAGTAAATCGACAGGTTCTCTAGGGTGGTGACCATCAGGCCGTTAGCCGGGAAGTACGGCACGCGCACGGCGGGCAGGTTGCCGATACGCTTCTGGCTGACAATGACGTCGGCGGCCATCGCCTCGGTGTTCGCCTGCTCTTGGTTCACAATCGGGAAATACTTGTCGGCCAGCAGCTGGCGGCCACAGATGACGACTAAATCCGGGTCTTCCTGATACCAGGGCGCAATCAGGTTATTGGTGGCGTCCATCACCAGGGCGTCGAGGTTCGCGAAATCACCGTTTTTACCGATGCGGATCACCTCCGAAATCACGCTGCCATCTTCGGCGGTGATTTTGTCCATCACGCGCGCGGGCGCTTCGGTGCGGTACTTCTGCAGCCAGCCGACGGCCACGTCCTGCAACAGCGGATTCTTGCTGCGGTCAGACGTTGGCGCGCGTTTGATGCCGTTGAAACCGGCCATCATTAAATCGAGCGACTGGCGCTTGATGATGGCGTTGCGGATACGCAGCTGGAAGTCCTGGAAACGCGCCCATAAATCCAGGGTGCGGAAGCGGATATGGAAATCAAAGTTAATCTGATCGCACTCGTACCTGTTGGACTCCAGCGCGGTGAAATCTTCGGTCTGACGCTCTTTACCGGCGGCGGTGTCGGCGGTGCTGGCAATCGAGCCGGACACGCCGACGCCGATTTTCTCGCCCTTCATTTCGGCGACCGGCACCATGTTGATACGGGTCAGAAAGTCGGACGACTCCTGCATGGTGTTCATCAGCGTCTGGGTGACAGACGGGTCGACGCTGAATTTTTTGGTCATATCACCGGCGTCAACGTTGTTGAGCTTCGCCACCTGGGTGAGGTAGGCGTTAAATTTAAATCGGGTCTGCGGCTTCATAGTGATTCCTGATTGGGTTTTAGTTTTGTTTCCGGGCGTTTCCGGGCTCAGCAGTTGGTGAGCATCGAGTCGCCGTTGCCGCCGCTCGACGGCTCCCGGCGGCGCTGGCTAAAGCTCTCGGTTTTATCCAGCGAGGCTTCAAGCTCGGTAAGCTTCTGCTGGCTTTGCGCCAGCTCGCCGGTGAGGTCGTCTTTCAGGGTTTTGATGGACAGCTCCATGGCGGCCAGGCGCTGCTCCGCGCTTTCGTGGTTGGCCTGCACCTGCTCGGTGACGACGGTCACCGCCTCATGCACGTCGTTAAAGCGCGCGTCATCGTCGGCCTGTTTGCGGCTGAAAATGCCTTTCACCTTGTCGGCAAGCGCCGTGAGCATGGTGTCGGGCTGCTCTTCGAATTCCAGCTCGGCGAGTGTGGCGGCGGAAATCAGATTGTCCGGGCTGGTTTTAAAGCGGTTAAGCGGGTTGGATTTTGCGGTGCGGCAGAATTCCAGATATTCGGTGCCGAGGCTTGCCGGGTCGTCGGTAACCGCAAGGCCAACCAGATAGCATTTGCCGGTGTTGGCAAAGTTCGGCTGAATTTCCATTGAGGTGTAAACCTTCTGGCCCTTGCCGACCATGTCGACCAGGTTCTCCAGCGGGGCAATTTTCGCGAACAGCGCCCACTTGCCGTTAAGCACGGAATCGTCTTCAATCTGCGCCGCCTTCAGCTCCACCACGTCGCCGTAGCGCTGGAAAATGCTGTCGGGAACAATGCCGCGCAGGTGCTCAAGGTTGATGCGGCAGCCGTAAACGCGCGGGTCAAATGAGGCGGCCATTTCCTGAATATCCGTGCCGCTGATAAGTCGCCCGTCACAGGTGTCGCCCTCGACGCCGATGCGAAATAACTTCGATACTTTTTTTGCCATGGTCAGCAGTCCTGAGTGTGGGTGGTTAGGTCAGGGCTAGTTTCCCGACTCGCTCCGCATCCTGCCATCTGTCCCGGGTGGCTTATCCCTGACACAACAGCACCTTAGCGCGCATCCCACGCCGCTTAAGTAGCCTTGCCCGTATCGATTAACGCGAGGCAACCATGACCATCACCACAGACACCTCACTGCTGCACGATCCGCGCCGGAAGGCCGCACTGCTTTACTGGCAGGGCTTTTCCGTGCCGCAGATTGCCGACATGCTCGGCCACAAACGCCCCACCGTGCAGAGCTGGAAGCAGCGCGACGGATGGGACGCTGTAGCCCCCATCACCCGCGTTGAGAACAGCCTGGAAGCGCGGTTAATCCAGCTCATTACCAAAACCAAAAAGGACGGGGGAGACTTCAAGGAGATTGACCTGTTAGGCCGACAGATTGAGCGGCTGGCGCGGGTGAACCGCTACGGCCAGACCGGCAACGAGGCGGACTTAAATCCGAACGTTGCCAACCGCAATAAGGGGGAGCGTAAGAAGCCGAAAAAGAACACTTTCAGCGAGGAGGCTATCGAAAAACTGGAGGAGATTTTCTTTGCGGAGTCGTTCGAATACCAGCTCGGCTGGCATAAGGCAGGCCTTGAGCACCGCATCCGCAACATCCTTAAATCCCGCCAGATTGGCGCGACGTTTTATTTCTCCCGCGAGTCGCTGCTGCGTGCCCTGAAAACCGGCCACAACCAGATATTTCTCTCGGCCAGTAAGACGCAGGCGTACGTCTTCCGCGAGTACATCATCCAGTTCGCCCGCCTGGTGGATGTTGACCTGACCGGCGACCCGATTGTCATCGGCAACAACGGCGCAAAGCTGATTTTCCTCGGCACCAACTCCAACACCGCGCAGAGCCATAACGGCGACCTGCTGGTCGATGAGATTTTCTGGATCCCCAACTTCCAGAAGCTGCGCAAGGTGGCATCGGGCATGGCCTCGCAGCAGCACCTGCGCTCGACGTATTTCTCCACCCCGTCGACGCTGGCGCACGGCGCTTACCCGTTCTGGTCCGGCGAGCTGTTTAACAAGGGGCGCGCGGACAAAAGCGAGTGTGTCGACCTGGATATCAGCCACGCGGCGTTAAAAAACGGCATGGCCTGCGGGGACGGCCAGTGGCGGCAGATTGTCACCATTGAGGACGCGCTCGCCGGGGGCTGCGACCTGTTCGACCTGGACACCCTTAAGCGGGAAAACAGCGCGGACGATTTCCGCAATTTATTCATGTGCGAGTTCGTCGACGACAAGGCATCCGTTTTCCCGTTCGAGGAGCTGCAGCGCTGCATGGTCGACAGTATGGAGGCCTGGGCGGACGACTGGCAGCCGTTTGCGACGCGCCCGTTTGGCTATCGCCCGGTATGGATTGGCTACGACCCGTCACACACCGGCGACAGCGCCGGGTGCGTGGTGCTGGCCCCGCCGGTGGTGGCCGGAGGCAAGTTCAGGATTCTGGAGCGCCACCAGTGGAAAGGCATGGACTTTGCCACCCAGGCGGAGTCCATCAAAACGCTGACCGAAAAATACCACGTCGAATACATCGGCATCGATGCGACCGGCATCGGCCAGGGCGTTTATCAGCTTGTCCGCGCGTTCTACCCGGCAGCGCGGGAAATCCGCTACAGCCCGGAGGTGAAAACCGCCATGGTGCTGAAGGCGAAAGACACCATCGCCCGTGGCTGTCTGGAGTACGACGTCAGCTACACCGATATCACCGCCTCGTTCATGGCTATCCGCAAGACCATGACCGGCAGCGGACGCAGCAGCACCTATGAGGCCAGCCGCAGCGACGAGGCCAGCCACGCGGACGTCGCCTGGGCCACCATGCACGCCCTGTTAAACGAGCCACTCACCGCCGGCAGCGGCAACGCATCCACCTCAATTCTGGAGTTCAACTGATGGGTAAGAAATCGAAAAACCACGCGGCTAAAAAAGCCGTTGCCACCGCAGCTGCGCCGCAAAAAATGGAAGCTTTTACCTTTGGTGAGCCTTCGCCGGTGCTCGACCGCCGCGACATCCTGGACTACACCGAGTGCGTCGGTAACGGCAGATGGTACGAGCCGCCGGTGAGCTTTACGGGGCTGGCGAAAACGCTGCGCGCCGCCGTGCACCACAGCTCGCCGATTTACGTGAAGCGCAATATCCTCGCCTCCACGTTTATCCCGCACCCGCTGCTTTCACAGCAGGATTTCAGCCGCTTCGCGCTGGATTTTCTGGTGTTCGGCAACGCGTTTTTAGAGAAGCGTATGAGCGTTACCGGCAAGCTGCTCAGGCTTGAAACCTCACCGGCCAAATACACCCGCAGGGGGACGGATGAGGACGCCTACTGGTTCGTACAGTCGTTTGTCACCCCGCATGCGTTCGCGCCGGGCTCGGTGTTTCACCTGCTGGAGCCGGATATTAATCAGGAGCTGTACGGCCTGCCGGAATACCTCAGCGCGCTTAACTCTGCATGGCTGAATGAGTCGGCCACGCTGTTCCGCCGTAAGTATTACCAGAACGGTGCGCACGCCGGTTACATCATGTATGTGACTGATGCCGCCCAGAGCAGCACTGACGTGGAAGCACTGCGTGAAGCGATGCGCAGCTCAAAGGGGCTGGGGAATTTTAAGAACCTGTTTTTCTACGCCCCGAACGGCAAACCGGACGGCATTAAAATCGTGCCGCTCAGCGAGGTGGCGACCAAAGATGATTTCTTTAACATTAAAAAAGCGAGCGCCGAGGACTTAATGAGCGCGCACCGCGTGCCGCCGCAGATGATGGGGGTTATCCCCAACAATACCGGCGGTTTCGGTGACGTTGTAAAGGCGGCGCAGGTGTTTGTACGTAACGAGCTGACGCCATTGCAGGAACGCATCAAAGAGGTTAACGACTGGATAGGCGAGGAGGTGATCCGCTTTAAGCCATACGAGCTTACCCCGACAGAATAAGCCCCAACATTAGCCGCACACGTTGCGGCTTTTTTACGCCCTCGCCTCACGCCCTCAGACACACCATACGACGAGCCCCCCGACAACCTCACCCGAGCGCAACGGCGCACCCGATAGCGCCATCACGACGCGCTCAGACGGTAATTAAATTAAATAAATACCACGCCAGCGCGCAATGCTATCCCCGCCACGCCTGCCCGCTTTAGGGGTCGGTTTTGATGCAACTGCATCCAATCACTTTGTACAGGCCTGATATGGCTAACGCCATACAAATATCTTTTAAAGATGCATGCAAATTCACGCAGCTAACAATGCACCTTTGCGTTTCCTTTGTTAACCTTAAAAAACCATAAAGGAAAAAGGTTTGATGTTAAAACAAAATACAAAAAAGGCCTTGTGTAGGCCTAATTAAAGTCAATAAAAACCATGCCGAATAGCAGTTTGAAATGGAACTCCTTCGATTGCAGCTAAATTCTCATCAAGCAGCTCTTCAAAATTCTCATCAGCACCATATTCCTCATAGTACTCGTTAAGCTCATCAATAAGGTTACAATAGAGCTTTCTTGCTGTGGCTCTCTGCTGCCTCAGCGCCCCATGCTCAGCATCAAGATTAAAAACCCGCAAAGTTTCACGCGCTCTATGCTCACATTGGGGTGTTAAGTTTGGTTTGATGACAATACTGCCATCATCAAGAAAGTCGAAAAAATCATCTGGATCATCTTCATCAACCTTCAAAATATCACCTTGCTTATAAGGTTGATTGTCCTTATAAAAGCCGCAACCATCACTTCTACGGCATGAGCCAAAGAGGTTTCCCCACTCAAATGTGAGCTGAGGAAATCTACCTTTTTGAACAAAATGCTCAACATGTCCTTTATAATATGTCAAAAGCTCGCATTCGCAATAAGCACACCTATACCCCTGCATCAAAAATAGCCCATCCCACACATCGCTTTTATTATTCACATCGAGAATATACTCATCCCATTTATGAACTTTGTAATCATAATTTGACAAAGTGACTGGGGAGCACACCTTGAAAGTTTATGCATGTGTCACTCCTTTTCCTTTTGAATATTTTCTTTTTTATTTTTTTTCATCTCCCTGATCTTACCTCTCATACCTTTTAATCTAATAGCATTTTTGCAGGCTATTACTACTGGGTGATTCTCACCAAAGTGCTCGACAATATCCGCCCACAAGCTAATGGAGTCCCCTTCAGTATGTTTATCATGTTCAATTGCTGCATGATATTCCTGAACCCATTTTGCTTCCTTAACTAGAGGAACCGGATCAATACCCATAATTTCAGATAAAATATCAGTACTCATAACCCCTCTAGTTTGAAATCCAGGGTTTCAGACGCCATTATTTTATTATTAACATCAAGATTTGGTATTGTATTTAGAACGTCATTCACTTCATGAAGTGATCGAATAGATCTAGAGTAGACAGTACTCAGCACTTGTGGACTATGTGTTGTTACGATTAATTGCAGGTTAGGGAATGTATTTTGAAGGTTAATGATAACCGTTTGCTGCCAAGAAGGGTGTAAGTGCAAGTCTATCTCATCGATAAGAACTATTCCTTCGCCATCAAGAGGATTTTCCAGACTTGGATTTAGAAGCACTAACCTACGAGTCAAATCACCAATTAAAGACAAAAGTGACTTTTCCCCCTGAGAGAGTTGCTGGGCACTAATTTCTTTATTGTTTTTATATAAAACTAACTTAACACCTTCTTGTTCATAAACCAACCTGACATCATTAATATCAGGTATAAAAATTGTTATTGCTTGCTTAATATGCTTAAAAACTTTAGAAGCCAGCACCTCATCCCGGTTAAAATTTTCATTGTATATTTCGGATATTTCTTGATTCTTTTTTCTTATTATCTCTTCCAGTGGTAGAATAAAGGAAAGGTCATTACCCTTATCCTTAAACATTTTTAGCAAATTATTCGTACTTTCTATTTCAGACTGTAACTTACTAATCTCTTCATTTATTCCACCACCTTGCCGAGCTATGCTGTCTATTCTCCCTAACCAAACAATAAACTCATTAAAATCATGTCGGTCTTTAAGCACGTCTTCGTAGGCATCAAATTTACTCCACTTGTCCTTGATACCAATCTGAGACGCCACCTTAGCAAAATCATCTTTTGTACCTTCATTTGATCTCGCTACAGAATAATGGGCAACCAAGGGAAGGTTGGAATCAGAAAATTTAGAGTTAACATATCGATAGAGCCCACCTAAAGCTTTGATCTCTTGCAAAGAACTGCGTCTACTCAAAGCCTTACCAGGTTTTGATTTAGTTGAAAGAAAATTAAAATCCTCCCCCTCTAGAGAAAGCCGACACGCGACACTTCCATAAGAGACTTCCTTAGAGTTATTTATATCTAAATCTCTTAAATAAGTTCCCACGCCCTCTTCTTTGATAAAATTTGCTTTAAGCCATGATAATGTCAAACTTAAGCTATCAAGTATAGTTGACTTTCCCGACCCGTTAATACCGATTATAACCGTAATGTCATCTTCAATTTTCAGCGTAATGTCTTCAATTCCACGAACGCCGTAGACACCAATTTGATTTACCCTTAGCCTTTTACTAGAAATCTTTTCTTTAACCAAAGTGACAATCTCATCAGCAACGCCATCACCTTTAGTCTCGACCTTACCTTCAGTGATATCCTTGACAAGTTGAAAATTTGATTTTAAACTATTTTTCCTTGCCGACTCAATTATTTTTGAATCGAGAACGTGCCGAATAATCATTTAATCACCCTTTAACAAAGATAAAATTAACTCTTCTGTGTACTTATCTGATAAGCGCTTAATAATTCCCGGTTGAATATGCTCATAAAAAATGATCTTGCCTCGAAGTTTAGATAATAAATCCGGGTCAAGTTCTCCAAGAGAGAATGCATGTACAAAATGAAAAATACGCCTCTTCTCATCTCTACCCAGTGAAATCCTACCATCATCTGTTAGTGTTATTCCTGTAACATGACGATTATGCTTCTTCGAAGAAAATTTCGTTTTTGCTTCATTAACAGTAATTCCATCAAAATATTTATTCAAAAATGCTTTAACTACTCTGGGCACTGAAAATAAAATACCAACCTTGAATGTTGAAAATGTCAAATCATCAGCGTAGCGGCTATAAATAATCCCTTGAGAAAGACACCATTCAGAAAGAAAAAAATCAAATTCGTACGCCACAAAATTACTTATTAGTGGCGAAGTAGGCGCGCCTATGCTTAATTTTAGTTTATCAGAATCATGCCTGTTCGGTTGCCAAAAAAGTACCTTTGTTAACCTCCCCTTTCTTTTTATTTATATCGATCCCTAACTCATCCACTTTAGACCAAAACATATCTGGTGTAATTGAGTTGAAGAAATTACTAAAATCCATTTTTAGCAAATACGACTGGGAAACATGAAGCATTGCATTTTTTTTAATGCTACTGCCTTTCTTATAAGCATAAGCGCAATTATGAACTGGCAACATATCTTGCAAAAGAGCATCACAGATACGCTGAATTTCCTTCAGCTTTTTAGAAGGATGGGCGATTGTTCGATAGCCGACTGTGCGCTTTGGAATAGAGTAGACCCGATACTTCCTAGGTGCATTTTTGAGGAAAGAATTGAGTTGCCGCTTTGAATATCCTAACTCATCGCAAATTCTATCTGAAAAAAGCATCGTTGCCTCTAATTGAAGCGCCCAAGGCAAGCCTTGGGCGTGTGACTCTTTACTAAAGGAAGCGAAAGGTGCAGCTCCCGGACAAGGTACGAAGGCCGGGCTCTGCACCTTTCGCAACCTTATGTCGTTCAATAAATTAGAGCCTGGCTAAACACCCGGCTAGACCGTTGATTTGGTCCTAAGCTAAAGAGCTTGATTATTCTAGCTAAACATCGCTCACTGAGCAAACCCTCTATCGATAAAGCTACGAACAATTAGAGGCTGCATTGTCTTCGCTCAACGCTCCACCTGCATAGGGTCTAGCGAAAGGATTACTGAATATGAATGACCTTCTGACAGATTTCTGCCAGTGATATCTGCAATTAAATTCAAAGCAATTTCACGGTCTCTTTCCTGACAAGCGCCCTCAGCCGTTAGACGCGCAATCATTTCGACCCGCTCAATCATAACGTGCTCATTCAACTCTCTATCCACACATCCTCCATTGCGAGATACTGTATATAAACACAGTAACATAAATTAACTGAATTTGCGAAATGAAATCATCTAGAAACACAATGTATGTGCATGATAAGGATAAACATTAATGGAATTTTCTCATTACTGATTCTGCTAAATCCGCTACACGGCTTACGATTTCCTGAGCTTTAGCATGATATTTCCTGGCTTTAGCATGCTGTGATGGGGCAGCGGAAAAGATCTCTCCAGTGGCCGTCCCTTTAAGCCATTTGCCGTCCAAACAACTTTTACCACCTGCTATCAGGTGCAGTGCTTCACCCCGGCTGATAGTGATGCCGGTGGTCAGATGTATCTCGTCGATAGTTTTAGCAATAGCTGCGTTTTGCTCATCCGTTCCGTGGATAAATCTCGGCCTTTTAGGTGGCTTCGGTTTCCTGAGTCGCTTTGTCAGCTCTCGCCTTTCACGCCGACTCAGAGGTTTGGTTAAATCCAGCATCGGTGGGTCGCTTTCGCTTCCCGTACAGTTATTGACAGAACTCCGAGAGGGCGAAGGATCGCCCTTAAGGTCAACTTCCAAATCAAGGGCGAGTTTGGGGACAATCTTCCACTGGATGAGACGGGTAATAATCGGCGTGTCTTTGCCAACGGTGGTATCGAACACACCTTTGATACGCACACATTCCTCTCCGTATTCGTTGCACGTATCGGTCGGCTCATACCATGTGCGCACCTGGAGATCGTCACGTCGCACAAAGGGGCCGCCCTGGGCATTCACATAATCAGCCCATCGACCGCCGTCGGCCGCATCATGCACGGCGGCAAATTCCACGCTCAGACCATGGGCCGTTTCCGAGTCAGCCATTTTTCGCAGTTCGCGGTAGACAGTCACCGGCGCACCGCCGATAAACTGAAACTGACGGATACGCCAGCGCGCCGCCCAGGCAGCGACCGCAGGCGCAGTTTCTTTCAGCAGCTCACCGCTTTCGTCATCGCGCTCGTCATCAAGCGCAAACCCATCGATATTTTTACTGATGTATTTAGCCACGTAGCCGGTGGCGCTGCCTTTTTCCGGGTCGATGGCTTCGGCATGAAAACGCGCCTTGCGAGCTTTGGCACTCAGCAGCTCTGCGTCATCTTCTTTGTGCGCATGCTCCTGCATGACGGCGCGAACACGATCAACATCCTGCGGCAGCATGAAAATCAGCATATGCCAGTGGGGAGTTCCATCGTGATGAGGTTCAGCTACGCGGATCCCGAAAATACGCACATCCTGACGGTGAAGTTTGGCCCGAATACGCGACCAGACGCCGCTCAGGTAAGACTGAGTATCGGCTGGGCTTGCACCATTCCATTTGTTGTTGCGGTAGCCTGCTTTCGTTGTGGCGTGGTATTTCGAAGGTGCAGTGATGGTGTAGAACTCGCCCATATAGCCCAGCTCGTTTGAGATTTTTCAAAGCCGCTAATGCGAGTCATCAATTCCCCACGACGGATAGGCGGGTTCGCGACGCTGCCGTCGTATTTATCGATGAGGCTGATACGGTTCCCTTCGTCGTCTATCAGATCCATCCCTTTGAGAAACTCACGTGTGCGACGCTTTTGCTCGCGCCAGTCCGCTATGCAGGCCTTACTGGCGTAAGGTGCATTTTTTACTGACATTGCCTAAAGCGATTTGCAGATGTTCACGCCATTCGGCGGCAACGCGGCGCAGGCGACCACGCCACCATTTTTCATTGGTCATCCTCAGCACTGCAGGGGCAATGTCATCCAGCGATACCAGTCTGGCTGTCACGCGTTCCCACAGCGGCGGCATGCATCTGAAATGCTGCGCGATAATCGCTGCGCGCATGTAGATCTGATGCAGTACTTTTAGACTTCCAACATCGCCTTCAATTACCCCAATTTCGCCTGTAATGTAATTAGCAATGTCACCGGCCAGCAGCTCGATATCGGATTTGGACATATCCTGCAGGCGGTTATAACGGGCGGTCATGTTTATCAGGCGGGAAGCAAGAAAGCTGATTTCGGGTGAGTCAAAACGCCCACCAAAAAGAAGCCGGGATAAATCTGGAGCGATACCGCTAAGGGAATATTTACCGGCAACCAGCTCAAGACGTGGCAATGCTCGCCTTACAAATGTGACGAGGTGAGCATTGGCTCGTTGAGCACCATAGGTACGCTCTAAATAATCGACGCGGCGATTGATCTCATAACTTACGCAATCAGGCTGCTTTGCCAGCTCGGTACGCGCCCGCAGCAACGCCGCAATCTCTCGATCGCGGCGGTGCTTTTCTTTATGGGTAAGATATGGACTGGCAATTGCCTGCCGTGGCGCATTCCACGGCCAGGCAAACTGAATAATAGCTTTTGTCACTTCCTCAACCCCGGAAGCCGTTCATAAGGCAGTCAGGAATTTCATAAAAGCTGCGATTTGGCATTCGAATGGATAAAACAACCCATTGGTCAGCACCTTCAATAACGCAGGAGCAATCCAGAACATGAGTTACACGAACTACCAGTTCGCGCCCTGTATATTTCCCGCGAGCCCACTCACGAAAATGAAGGCGATCCCCCTCGTTGTAATCCCTGTCGTTTTTTCGTAATTCGGCCTTTTTTCGTCCGCTGATGACTGCCATGTAATGATTAGGGAGTATTTTTAGAACATGGGTTCCCATCAGACACCTCCCCTGTAATGCTGATTTTTCAGCTCTGCGATTTCCTGACAGGTCACGCAATATCCGACACCTGGCACAGCTGCACGGCGAGCTTCCGGGATTGGTGCGTCGCATTCTTCACAGAGAAAACGGGAAGGTGCAGCGATACGGCTACGCGCATTATTAATATGACGCTCACGCTCTTCGTGCTCGCGCTGCTGCGCTAAATCCATTGCATCGGCCATTAGTGCAGCTCCTGCGATTCATTTTCATAACGGAGTGCTTCGCGGCGCAGCAGCTCCGCGGCCTCAGTGCCGTTCATACCCTCGCGGGTGATATGAATCGCCAGAGCCTCAAGACGCAATGAAACGGCCAGCGCGCGGTCTTTGCGCTCTTCGTTTTTTGCTTTATTCAGCAAAGAAACCAAGGCGGTATTTTCAGCTTCAATTTTGTGGTTTTCGGTGTTTCGCATAAAGCTTCTCCTGAATTTGGGCAAAGGAATGCCCGGCGGGTTTACGCCATTGCTTTTGGATGGATTAATTACTCAGTTAAATAACAGTCGTACTTTGAAAAGCGTGAAGGGAGCAAACTTCCCCAGCGGGTGATCTCATTCATCGACCGGATAATCAGTGCGCGGCGTGCCTGTTCGAAAAACTCGAACGGCTTACCGATTTCATCTGGTTTAAATGATGACGGCTCCAGGCGGTTAGCCAGCGTCAGGACAACGAATTTAAAGTTATTGTCGAGCTTATTAAAATTGCGCTGCGCTGCATTATTGGTGGCTTTCAGCTGCTGACGGAAACGAGCGAGACATTCGTCACCGGTCATCTTTAACGGGCCATCAATTCGCGCATGCATGAAGTACACATTGTTAAACGTTGTCTGCGTTGTTTTAACGGACTTAACCAGAGCAACATTATTCATTGAGCCCTCCAGCGCTTTATGAGTCTGGTGAAGAGTGTCGGCTTTTGGGTACGCAGGCCATTTAGCAATGCAGACTGGTCGCGGCATGGATGCCAGCGAGTATTATCATCACCCATAATCCATCCGTGACCGTAGCTCATCGAAGGGCTTTGGCGCTTTAGCAGTGACGCGAATGACGGTTCCATTTTCATCCTCTTAAATCAGGCCGAACGATGCGCCAATACCGCTCATGGTATCGACCACGCTCGACATTGCTGGGTTGGCCTGGAGTCGTGCCTGTATTGCCAGCGCAGAAAGTGACAACATGCGAATGCCAGCGTTAACGCTTTCAATCATGTTGTGCTTACGGGCAGAGGTCAGACGCTCATCAGATACCGCACCGCTCGCTAGTTCTCCTAATTCGCTCATGGCTCGCATGACGTAGAACTGCAATTTATCTTTCGCTAACTCGTTAATTGGTACACATGGCAAGCATTGAATTTGAGCCAAGAACCCATCAACAAGAATTGAGTCTTCTGTCAGGTCGGTAAGCAGCCATAATTCAGGCGGGGTGAATTGGTGGGGTTGATCCGGATTGAGCTTGTTACGTAACGTCTGCACATTCATGCCCGCTCGCTCTGCCAGCTTTGCCATGTTGTGACGCAAAGCAAAAGTCCGGCACGCTTCGTCATAATGTGGATGTTTGGAAACCTGAAAATCAAACATGATTCGCCTCTAGCTAATCGATAGGATGATTTACGCGTTAAGCGAAATGTCACATTCGCTTAGTGCCTGAATGGTAAGCGCGGCCATGTTGATTTCAACTAACCCTTTCTTCTGCTTTCCTTTCGGCTTAATTGGTAATTTCCCGTATTCAATCAGGTTCCTAGCGGTTTCTTTGTTGGTGCCAGTGCGGCGGCAATACTCATCTAGCGGCAAGTACGGCTCTGGGATGATGATTGTAATGTTGGGGCGCATAGTGCAAACTCCGTCAGTTAACCTGTACGGCAATACAGGGTTATATAAGGCTACATTCAAACTACGGAGCAAGGTTAGTTAGATAATATCTAAGCGTCAATCTGATTTAGATAAAATCTAAGAAGCTTGAGTATAAAATGGCACGATTCCGAATTGACCCTGATACAGACAGCGCACCAGTGCTGGATAGAGTTATAGAGGCATATGGCTTCACACAGAAAATGCAACTGGCTGAAATTCTTGATATTGCAGCCAGTTCATTGTCTTCGCGCTACAAACGTGGGGGGCTTCCTGCCGACATCATGATCAAGTGCATGGCCGAAACAGGTGTAAGTCTTGAATGGTTGGCAACTGGTCGGGGACCGAAGTTTGAGAATGAAGAATTAGATATTATCAAAGCACCACGTCATAAGATCGTCGATGGTCACCTTTATGACTCTGGAGTTTTAAGGCTAGATAAAGTCACTTTCCTACCTGGTAAGCCACTACCACAGCAACCAATGTGCATTATTGATGGGCTAACCCAGTACATCGTTGACGAGTCATTTACTGAGGTATATGACGATAACTGGTTGGTTGAAGTTGAGGGCAAGACGAGTATCCGAACGCTTACACGTATCCCGGTTGGTAAAGTGCGCGTTAGCGGCGTAGGCATGGCATTTGATTGTGCTATTGATGACATAAAAATTATAGGCAGGGTTGTATTAACTTTAAAATAAGATAAGGATTTCATAATGATTGACTACAAAACAGCTTCCAAAGATCAGCTAAAAAAGAATTTTCTCGTCTGGCAAAAGTGGTTTCTGACTCCTCGTTTGGCACGAAGAAAGAGTTTTTCCATTTACCAAGCATTCTCAACTCTGGTGAGCAACCGCTGGCAGTGGCAAGCGGAGCGATGGGTGGTAATACCTGGCTAATTACTCTTACAAACCAACGAGTCATTTTCCTGGATAAGGGCATGGTTTTTGGCGTTAAGCAGGTAGATGTAAATCTCAAAAACATTGTAAGTGTTGGTGGAAAAACAGGTTTGCTTCTGGGTGAGATTATGATTTCGACCAGCGGCCAAACATATACCATCAAAAATGTCATGAAGGCATCGGTTATTCCTTTCACAAACCTGATCAACTCTACCCGCAACGCTCAGAATGAAACCTCGCAACTGGTTGAACAACCTAATCCACAGGCCGACGATTTAATCTCTCAAATGGAACGCTTAGCTGCTCTCAAAGAAAAAGGTATTCTCAGTGACGAAGAATTCCAACAGCAAAAACAACGCATTCTAAACGGTTAAGTTATGCCTGTAAGAAAACTAGCTGATGGTCAATGGGTCGCAGATTTTTACGCTGTAGACCGTAGCAACGGCAAAGATGGCAAGCGCATCCGCAAGAAGTTCTCCACCAAAGGGGAAGCGCTTGCTTTCGAAAACTATACGCTGCAAAAAATTGATGATTCCCCTTGGCTCGGAGAAGGCAAAGACATTCGTCGCTTGTCTGATTTAATTCATCTCTGGTTTGATCGTCATGGCATCACTTTGAATGATGGTGAGAAGCGCAAAAGTTCTATGCTTTGGGCTGCGGAGTGTATGGGGTCACCGCTGGCAACAGAGTTTAACGCCCAGCTATTCACTGCTTATCGAGCCAAAAGACTTGAAGGTGAATTTGCCAGGACTAAACGCGTATCGAAAGTATCTCCTCGCACCCTTAATCTGGAACACGCCTATTTTCTCGCTGTGTTCAATGAGCTGAAAAGACTCGGCGAATGGAAAGCTCCCAATCCTCTGGAAAACGTCCGGCAGTTCAGAACTGATGAAAGTGAAATGGCATATCTTACAGGGGAGCAAATTGAAGTTCTTTTGCAAGAATGTCGTAATAGTTCAGCCAAAGATCTCGAAATGATTGTGAAAATATGTCTGACTACTGGCGCACGCTGGAGTGAAGCAGAAACATTAAAGCGGTCGCAGGTTGCTGCTGGAAAAGTTACATTTATCAAAACTAAAGGCAAGCGCAACCGTACCATTCCCCTTGCGGCAGAACTGTTCGATGAAATGCCGAAAAAGAACGGTTCTCTCTTCACTCCTTGTTATTATGCGTTCCGAAACGCACTACAACGCGCTGGCATTGAACTACCCGCCGGACAACTTACCCATGTTTTAAGGCATACCTTTGCCAGCCATTTTATGATGAATGGTGGAAACATCCTCGTATTGCAAAGAGTTCTAGGACATACCGATATAAAAATGACCATGAGATACTCTCATTTTTCTCCAGATCATTTAGAAGAAGCACTTATTTATAACCCACTTTCTAATAGCATAAAAAAGGATATATCAAGGTGAATAATGACCATGTTAAGGAATCATTACAGTACTATTCAAAACTAACTGCACCTGGGTATGCTATATTATTGACGGGGGAGTGGGGTCAGGTAAAACATTTCTGATAGAAGAAACATTTAAAGCATATGACATGTATTATATAAGTCTCTTCGGACTTAGCAGTCTAGAAGATATTTACACCTCTGTATATGCTGCAATGCACCCCAGAAAAGCAAAGATAAAGTCCACAATAAATAATCATAAAGACGTTGATGTTGGTGCTGCTGGCATATCACTAAGCATTGGAAATTTATCTGCAGGATTAGCTAACACACTAATGAGAGAAAATGTATTAAAAGATAAAATAATTATTTTTGATGATTTAGAAAGAAGCAGTTTAGAACCAGACGAAATACTGGGTGCTATCAATAAATACGTTGAGCATCATAAATGTAGAGTTATTGCTATCGCCCATGATGAAAAAATAAAGAAAGGACTCACAGATACTAAAGAAAAAGTTTTCGGGGTAACGCTTAGAGTAACCCCACAAATAGATAAAGTATTCGATGTAATTACCAATGATTTCAGATTTGAATATATTAGAAATAATTTCAAGAACTTAATTGTCGAAATATTTAACAATTCTGAAAGTAAGTCTCTGCGGATACTAAAACATATTATTAATGACACAGTTAGATTAATAGACTGCTTAAAGAAAAAGCATACAGATAACACTGCGGCAATGAAAGATCTATTAGCAATATTTGTATCGCTGAATATTGAATGTCGAACAGGTTACTTGAAGCGTAATGACATTGAAAACAGAAAGAAATTAATACATGATTTTGAACTTTCACAACTTGGGAATCTTGAAGAAGAGAAAGAGGAAGTAATAGAACCAAAAATCTCCTTAATACAAAGCAAGTATAAAACAATAAATTTTTCAAGTTCTGTTGCTTCTGACTCAAGTTTAATCAACGCTCTATTTAATGGTTACTATGATTCAGACGAATTTAATTTATCATTAGACAACTCAGTTTATTTCATTGAAGGTGAAGTATCTCCAAATTGGTTGATCATTTATAGCTTTGATAAACTTGATAGTGATACCGTTAATACTGCTATCGAGATGTTTCTCAAAGAGTTTGATGCGAAACACTTCCGAGACATTGGTGAAATTCTTCATGCCTTTCATATAAAATTTTTATTATCACATAAAGGAGTGACAGAAAACTCATTTGATGATGTTGAAGTAGAATGCCAAGATTACATAATTGACTTAATTACCAATAATAATCTAAAAGATATAACCGAAGATAGATTCTTTTATACACATTTGAGTGACAATTATCTTGGCCACGCTTTTTGGTGCTTACCTGAATACAATGATAACATAAAAAGACTAAGAAAATTTATTGGTGAGAAGCAAGATGAAGCTTTGATAAATAGATACCCTGCTATAGCTGAAGAATTGAAGGGATTATTTAAAAGCGACATTGAAACTTTCATTTCTTTAATTTCATACACATACCAACACGCCGGGAAATACGCGAAAATTGATGTCTTAGCTGATATTGAAAGTTCTGAATTCGTAGATATATGGCTGTCTTCTCCAAGATCAACTTGGCATAAGGTAAAGAACGCGCTTGAATTTAGATATGAACATGGAGAGATAAAAAGAAGCCTAGTAAGAGAAAATGATTGGATTCATTCTGTCCTTGCCGAAATCCAAGAAAGAGCCAATCTAGAAAGTGGCCTTGATAAATATCGTATTGAAAGGCTCATATCTGAAAAGTTGAATGGTCTCTAAAAGTTCACACGCTGAGTATGTCGCAAAAGTGTCGCATGAACTTAGACATATTGCCTTTTACTGCCATATATTGATTTTATAACCAGCTGATTTTTAACTAAGTTATTGTTTTTAGATTGATTTGAAGGGTTCTCATAATCGCTTGGTCGCTGGTTCAAGTCCAGCAGGGGCCACCAAATATCAAGGACTTACGAGAAATCGTGAGTCCTTTTGTTCTTTGGGGGTGCCGTGGGGGTGCCATTAGCAGTTAACGCCGGGTAAAGATCGTTTGGTTGCTTGCAAAGCAAGTTAGCTCAAATAATCGACACCTAATCGTTAAATATATACTTAAATATTTAATTTTAACCTCATTTCTTACTGTAGGATAAATGTATCCCACAATAAGGAATCCCTCAATATGCGACTTACCGCCAGAAAAAAAGAGAGCCTCAGCTTTTTCGAGCCTGATAACCGGGAATGGGTCAAAAGTGAAATAGGTGCGCCGCCGCTCGATGTGTCCGGCGTTGCCTAACTGCTTCACCAGATGAGCAGCTTCGATAAAAAGCACCAGGTAGAATCAACCCGCCGCACACTGGAAAGCATGGCTAAAGATGGTCTGCTGGAAAAAGTGACGGTGTACGAGCGTCGCCAGAACCGGATGCAATACAGCGGAGACGCTCCGGGCGTTCGCTGCAGGGTGTCACGCTACGGATTGCCAGACGATGGGGAAGGTTATTTTATTGACGGCGAATGCGCCAGGATGCCTGACGCGTAGTAAGTAACTTAATTTATTACGAGACTGTAATTTAAATTGTGTATCTGCCTGTTTTTGATATGTTCACTCCAACACCGGAGACAGGCAAATTATGGACGAAAAGAAACTCAAAGCACTGGCTGCTGAACTGGCTAAAGGCCTTAAAACCGAAGCAGATCTCAACCAGTTTTCCCGGATGCTGACGAAGCTTACCGTCGAAACGGCGCTCAATGCAGAACTGACTGATCACCTCGGGCACGAGAAAAATGCCCCCAAAAAAGGCTCAAATACCCGCAATGGCTACTCGTCAAAAACGCTGCTGTGCGATGACGGCGAAATTGAGCTGAACACACCGCGTGACCGCGAAAATACCTTTGAACCTCAGTTAATTAAGAAAAACCAGACGCGTATCACGCAGATGGACAGCCAGATCTTATCCCTGTATGCCAAAGGGATGACCACGCGCGAAATCGTCGCCACCTTCAAAGAGATGTACGACGCCGATGTGTCGCCCACGCTGATATATAAAGTCACCAACGCCGTAAAAGAGCAGGTCGCTGAGTGGCAAAACCGACAACTGGATGTGCTGTATCCCATTGTTTATATGGACTGTATTGTCGTAAAAGTTCGTCAGAATAACAGTGTAATAAACAAAGCCGTCTTCCTGGCGCTGGGTATCAATACCGAAGGTCAGAAAGAATTACTGGATATGTAGCTGGCCGAAAATGAAGGCGCAAAGTTCTGGCTGAATGTGCTGACGGAGCTGAAAAAACGCGGACTTCAGGACATCCTGATTGCCTGCGTGGACGGCCTGAAGGGTTTCCCGGATGCGATAAACAGCGTCTACCCACAGGCTCACATCCAGTTGTGCATCATCCATATGGTGCGTAACAGCCTGAAATACGTGTCGTGGAAGGATTACAAAGCCGTCACCAGCGGCCTGAAGAAAGTTTATCAGGCTCCGACCGAAGAGGTGGCGCTGATGGCGCTGGATGCGTTCGCGGGCGAATGGGGCGATAAATATCCGCAAATCAGCAAAAGCTGGCGGGCGCACTGGGAAAATCTCAATACGTTCTTCGGCTATCCGCCTGATATTCGCAAGGCCATCTACACCACGAATGCCATCGAGTCGCTGAACAGCGTTATCCGTGCAGCTATCAAAAAACGAAAGGTGTTCCCGACAGACGACTCGGTGCGAAAGTGATTTATCTGGCGATCAAGGATGCTTCAAAGAAATGGAGTATGCCGATCCAAAACTGGCGGTTGGCGATGAGTCGCTTTATTATCGAGTTCGGTGACCGCCTGAGCGATCACCTTTAATACGATGGCAGTTACACAGAATTATTTACAGGGTGATTTTTAATATTTCGTTTCCATTTCAATACGTTGCAGGTTTTTCTTTAACTCACGTATTTCGATTTATTCCGGGGTTATTGGAGAGGCGTTTGACGTTTTGCCCTGCCGTTCATCACGCAGCTGTTTTACCCATTTCGTCATCGTAGAAAGGCCAACGTCCATGGCCTTCGCTGCCTGAGCGGCAGTGTAATTTTGATCGACAACCAACTGGGCTGACTCACGTCTGAATTCAGGACTAAAATTTTTTCTTTTCATTGGTGCACCTGTGTTGTTGTGAGGTGAGCATATCACCTCTGTTCAGGTGACCAAATTCAGTGTGCCACTACAAAATGACCTAAATCTATCTCGACCTGAATAAGGATTAGGGTATCAGGCAGATTGATTTCGATTTCGAAACCGCGGGTTATTACAACCACCAGGTCGCCTTCCCGGTCGCGCCGGAAGCGATAAAGCAGTATCCAGAACTGTGGTTTAGCCTGACGCTGCCGGTTATGCCTACGGGCTTAATCTCTGAAGGCATTGCGATGGTGAATTACGCCAGCAAGATTGGCCCGCCGCTGAATGTGCAGATTATGGTAATGGATTAGGGCCAGGCGAGAATTGAGATGGGCGATGCGGCCATCATCACTATCGAAGGCACAAAAACCAATCTCGCAAAAGTCTATCCGGATAAATCTGCGGCCGACCTGTACAAGCTGATCGGTGTTATTCCAATGATTGGTCAGAACGACGTGGACGGCGAAATGTTCACCTTCTCGGACGCAACAAAAGCCGCACAGTATGCAAAACCTGATAGCCATGTGGTCGCTGCCCGTGATTTCCCAGACATGGGGGATCTGGCGACCAGCAGCCTGAACCCATTCCAAACGAAAGACTATGAGTACACAACGACTATTCTGGATGCGATTGAATAATTTGCAGCCGATTGGCGGATAAGAAAAAGACCCGCAGATGTTAATACGGGTCTTTACTTTGTTATTCTCAGCCATCTGAAACGCTCAAAAATAAATAATAAGGAATGCCAGTGAACCCCAAAAGCGAGATGTTTAAAAAAGAGATTGAATGGTCGTGCCGTCATATGGTTCGCACGCTGAAGCAGGTTGAGTTGCTTCCCGACCTGAGTCATGTGCGCCTTACCTGCAACATGCATCTCGATCTGAAGATGATCCCGCTGGTGGAAGGGCTATTAAGAAAGAATGCGAAGATATTCCTGACTACCTGCAACCCGACTACCGTGCAGGATGAAGTTGTCGCTTACCTGGTCGAGGCCGGAGCCGAAGCCTGCGCGTGGCGCAACATGAGCGATGCCGACTGGCGGGATTCATGGGAAAAAGCCATCGCCTGGCGTCCGACCCACCTTTGTGAAATGGGGGCGGACATCACCACCCTGCTGCACCAGCGCGGCGACTTTGGCGACGTCGTTGCCTGTCTCGAAGCAACCGGCTCCGGCGTGAATCGCCTGGCGGATCTGCGCCCTGGCTACCCTATTTTTAACTGGGACGATCTGCCGGTGAAAGAGGGGCTTCACAACCGTCACATGGTCGGGCTGACTGCCTGGCAGACCTTCTTCCAGACGACCCACCTGACGCTGCATGAAAAGCGAGTGCTGGTGATTGGCTATGGCCTGGTAGGCCAGGGCGTGGCGGCGGCGGCAAAAGCCTACGGCGGGCAGGTCATGGTGACCGAGCTCGACCCGGCTCGTCGCTTACAGGCGGCCTACGATGGCTGGCACGTTGTTGATATTCATGAGGTCATCGAGGCGGCAGATGTCATCGCGACCGCAACCGGCGCGAAAAAAGTCGTGAGTGCCGCAGTGCTGGATAAGACGAAAGACGGCGTGTTTATCCTCAACGTAGGGCACGTCGCCGAAGAGATCGACTGTGGCTACCTGCACCCTTTCCCTAATGAGGAGGTGATGCCTTACGTCAACGCCTACCGGCTGAACGGCAAAACCATCTACCTGATGGCAAATGGCTCAATGCTGAACCTGACCGCCGGCTTCGGCGACAGCCTGAACGCCTTTGACGTTACGCTGGCCGTCATGGCGAGCGGGATTAAACACATTGTGACCGCAGGCCAGGACGCTGAAAAGGCAGTTTACCTGCTGCCGCAGGCCGTCTGGGAAAATGCGCTTTAAGTTTTTATTACGTCGCTGTCGCGGCTAAAGGCATAACGAGCGCCCACCAGCCTGCAAGCGCCAGACAGGGTCCAAAGGGCAGAGGTTCGCCTCGCCCTGCTCGTCCGCTTAGGCGCAAAACCAGGAAAGACAGTATCCCCGCCAGCGCGGCTACCAGCAGGAGCATCGGCAGCCGCTGCCAGCCGCACCAGGCGCCCAGCGCGGCCAGAAGCTTAAAATCGCCATAGCCCAGCCCCTCCTTACCGGTTGCCAGCCGGAATCCCCAGTAGAGCAGCCACAGAGATAAATAACCGATGACGGCGCCCAGTACGGCATCGCTCAGCGGCACCAGCGCGCCGTGCAGATTCGTCAGCAATCCCAGCCATAACAGGGGGAGCGTGAGAACGTCCGGCAGCAGCATCAGTTCTATATCTATGGCAGTAAGGGCAATCAGCAGCCAGACGCAGAGCGCCAGCGCCATTGCAAGCAGCCCGGGCGGACAATACAGCGCGACTGACCCGCTGCCCAGCGCCGCCGCTATCACCAGCGAGTAACGCCAGCGAGCGCGCACTCGGCATTGAGGGTAGCGCCCTATCTGGCGGTTCAGTACACAGCCAGCAAGCAAACCCAGCCCGCACATCAGCGATATCCATACGGCTTCTGTCATAGCCGATCCTCCTTTGATCAGCAGCTCAAAAGGGCTATGAGTACGCTATTTCTGACGGATAATAATCTTCTTCAGTATTGAAATTCGAGGGATCTTCCAGAATATTTACGCGACCGGTTTACCTTGATGCTGCGGCCCGGCATCCCGCCGGGCCGCCTTCAGTCCGCCCTACGCTAAATCCTCGCCGTTGCTGGTAATCACTTTCTTATACCAGCCGAAGGACTTCTTACGGCTGCGGTTCAGCGTGCCGCTGCCCTCGTTGTCTTTATCCACGTAGATAAAGCCGTAGCGCTTTTTCATCTCGCCCGTCCCGGCGGACACCAGGTCGATGCAGCCCCACGGGGTGTAGCCCATCAGGTCTACGCCATCCTCAACGACCGCTTTTTTCATCTCCGCGATGTGGGTTGCCATGTAGTCAATGCGGTACTGGTCGTCCACCGTGCCGTCGCTCTGCTTCACGTCAATCGCGCCAAAGCCGTTTTCGACGATGAACAGCGGCAGCTGATAGTGATCCCAGAACCAGTTAAGGGAGTAGCGCAGCCCCACTGGGTCAATCTGCCAGCCCCAGTCGGATTTCTGGACATGCGGATTGGAGACCAGGCTCTTCGATTCGTCGTAATCCAGCTGCGGGTTGTCATCCGTTGCTTTGGTGGCGAACGACATGTAATAGCTGAAGCCGATGTAATCCACGCAGCCCTGGGCCAGCGCTTTATGGTCTTCAGCGGTAATATCCAGCTCAAAGCCACGGCGGGTAAAGTAGTTGAGCAGGTGCTGAGGATACTTGCCGCGCACGTGCACATCGGTGAACCAGTAGCGGCGGTGCATGGCGTTCATCGCCATCATCATATCGCGTGGCGCACAGCTGAGCGGATAGATTGGGCACATGGCAATCATGCAGCCCACCAGCAGTTCAGGATTAATTTCACGCGCCGCTTTCACCGCCAGAGCGCTGGCAACCAGCTCATAGTGCGCGGCCTGGAACATCACCGGCTCACGATCTTCACCCGGCTCATACTTCAGGCCGGAGTTGGTAAACGGCGCGAAATCCTCGTGGAAGTTAGCCTGGTTGTTGATCTCGTTAAAGGTCATCCAGTACTTCACTTTGTGCTGATAGCGGGTGAAAACAACTTTTGCGAAACGCACGAAGAAGTCGATCAGCCTGCGGTTGCGCCAGCCGCCGTACTCCGTCACCAGGTGGTAAGGCATTTCGAAATGCGACAGAGTGATCACCGGCTCGATACCGTGCTTTAAGCACTCATCAAACAGATCGTCATAGAACTGCAGGCCGGCTTCGTTCGGCTCCTGTTCGTCCCCCAGCGGGAAGATGCGGGTCCAGGCGATGGAGGTGCGGAAGCATTTGAAGCCCATTTCCGCAAACAGCTGAATGTCTTCTTTATAGCGGTGATAAAAGTCGATAGCGTCATGGTTCGGATAATTTTTACCTGGCAGTACGCCGTTGGTAATTTCACGCGGTATGCCATGCGCCCCCGCCGTCATCACATCCGCTACGCTTATGCCCTTACCCCCCTCCTGCCAGCCGCCTTCCAGCTGATGCGCAGCAACCGCGCCGCCCCACAGGAAACCTTCTTTAAATCCGGACATAGTCTTTCCCTCTGTTAGCGGCCACACTCGGGCGACCGGTGGTGCTGGAACGGTGAGAACCGTGGACAGGAAGCAGAAATTTGCTGTTACAGCTTTCTGGATAGTAATGAAGATATCGCGCCTTAGGCAAATAGCGTGCGACTATTCCAGATCCATCCCGTTGCTGGCGATCACCTTCTTATACCAGTGGAACGATTTCTTGCGGGTGCGGGCGAGCGTGCCGCTGCCCTGGTCGTCGCGGTCAACGTAGACGAAGCCGTAGCGCTTGCTCATCTCGCCTGTTGATGCCGACACCAGATCGATGCAGCCCCAGGAGGTGTAGCCCATCACCGGGATGCCATCTTCTATCGCTTCACCCATCGCTTTGATGTGTTCACGCAGGTAGTTGATGCGGTAGTCGTCGTTGATTTCACCCTGCTCGTTGACGACATCTTTCGCGCCCAGGCCATTTTCCACCAGGAACAGCGGCTTCTGGTAGCGGTCGTACATCATGTTCATGGTGATGCGCAGGCCCAGCGGGTCAATCCCCCAGCCCCACTCGCTTGCTTCTATGTACGGGTTTTTCAGGGATTTAACGATGTTCGCCGCGTTACTGTTGTTGTCGTTCATGTCGGCAGACGCGCAGCGGGAGGCATAGTAGCTGAAGGAGACGAAATCGACGGTATCCTTGAGGATTTCGCTGTCGCCCGGCTCCATCTCAACCACGATCCCCTTCTCTTTGAACAGGCGTCTGGCGTAGGATGGATAAGCCCCGCGCGCCTGCACATCGATAAAGAACAGGTTCTCGCGATCTTTTTCCAGTGCCGCCCAGACGTCTTCCGGCTTGCAGGAGTACGGATAAAAATTCCCACCCGCCAGCATACAGCCAACCTGGTTTTCCGGGTTCACCTCATGGGCAATTTTGGTGGCCAGCGCGCTCGCCACCAGCTCGTGGTGCGCGGCCTGGTACTTCACCTGCTCTTTGTTATCGTCTTTTTCAAACACCAGCCCCGCGCCGGAGAACGGGCTGTGCAGCATGATGTTGATCTCGTTGAAGGTCAGCCAGTATTTCACCAGCCCGTCGAAGGCTTCGAAACAGGTTTGGGCATAATGCGTGAAGAAATCGACCATTTTACGGCTGCGCCATGAACCGTATTCGCGTACCAGATGCATCGGCACGTCGAAATGGCACAGCGTCACCAGCGGCTCAATGCCGTGCTTTTTGCACTCGCTGAACAGAGCGCGGTAGAAGGCGATGCCCTCTGCGTTCGGCTGCTGTTCGTCGCCGTTCGGGAAAATACGGCTCCAGGCGATGGAGGTGCGAAACACGGTGAAGCCCATCTCCGCCATCAGCGCGATGTCTTCTTTGTAGCGATGATAAAAATCTATCGCCCCGTGGCTTGGGTAAAATTCGTCATCGCGCAGCGTAAAGCGTTTCTCCACGCCCAGCTTAACGGGCAGACGGTCCTTACCGTGCGGGATCATATCAACCGTCGTAATACCCTTACCGCCTTCCAGATATGCGCCTTCGGCCTGGTTGGCAGCGATAGCGCCGCCCCATAAAAAGTCTGCCGGGAAAATGGACTCAGCCATGAAATAGCTCCTGTTTCTTTAATTAACCTGTACGGCCCGCTGCGAGCTGGCAACGGGCGCCTGTTCTTTTGGCTCTTCAACCGGGATATCTTCAAAGCCGAGCACCAGCGTCAGTATGAACGACAGCACCACCGCAAGGGCCATGACACCAAACACCCAGACGATAGTCATTGGGTTAGCCGGATCAAAGAACTGCACGCTGGTAAACAGCCCCGGGGAGGCCATCGAGTGGCTGGCAAGCCCCGCCACACCGGCCACGCCACCACAGACAAAGCCGCTGATTAGCGCCGCGATGAGCGGGCGCTTCAGACGCACGGCCACGCCGTACAGCGCGGGCTCTGAAATGCCTGCCACAATGGCGGAGGCCGCCGCCGCAAGCGCGGTCTGGCGCAGCTCCGGGTTTTTCGTTTTCCATGCCACCGCGAGAGAAGAGCCGCCAAGCGACAGGTTCGCGCCAATTTCCGACGGCATTACCATGCCCTCTTTGCCCGTTTCCGCAATGGTCTGGATGATGGTCGGGGTAAACACGCGGTGCATGCCGGTCATCACCAGCAGCGGCCACAGCCCGCCCATAATGGCCACGGACAGCCAGCCCAGATAACTATGCACGGTGTAGACCAGCGAAGAGATCCCGGTGCCGATCCAGATACCCAGCGGGCCAATAAGCATGATGGCAATGGGTGCAGCAATCAGCACGATCAGCATCGGTTTAAGGAAGTTTTTTGTCACCGCAGGCGTGATTTTATCCACCCAGCGTTCAATGTAAGAGAGCAGCCAGGTCATGCACAGCGCGGGAATTACCGTGTAGGTGTATTTCACCGCGGTGACGGAAAGCCCCATAAATTCAACCGGCTGGCCCTGTGCCGCCTTCGCCATCAGGTCAACGAAGTTCGGGTGCACCAGCACCCCGGCAATAGCAATCGCCAGCGACATGTTGGTTTTGAATTTCACCGCGGCGGAGGCCGCCACCATCACCGGCAGGAAAAAGAACGCCCCGTCGCCGATAACGTTGAGGATAACCAGCGTCGAAGAGCCTTTCTCAAAGACCCCCGTCATATCGAGGATCATCGCCAGCAGCTTGACCATCGACCCACCGATGATCGCCGGGATCAGCGGTGACATGGTGCCGATCAGCGCATCCAGAATGCCCGCGCCAATGCGCTTCAGGGTGATCTTCTGTTTTACGGGAGCAACGTCTGATGTCCCGCCCGCGCCGCCCGACAGCAGCTTCTGCACTTCGGCATAGGCCTGTGAAACCGTGTTACCGATAATCACCTGGCACTGGTTCTCGCTTCTAACCACGCCCAGCACGCCGCTGATGGATTTTAGCTTACCCGCGTCTACCGCGGCATCATCGTTGAGGACAAAGCGCAGGCGCGTCATGCAGTGCGTGACGGCGGCGATATTGCCCGCTCCGCCAAGGGCACTGACTATCGATTGGGATACTGCCGCATAATTCTTAGACATGTTTAACAGTTCTCAGGGGTAGGTAACCGGTTCCACACAAGAGTGTTTACATCTTCAAATCAGATCAACTAAAAGTTTTTTACGCTTCTTTTTTTGTGATGAGGATCGGTAAAAAACGTCTTTTTACGCCGTGGTAACGCCAGGTTTGCGCTTATTCTTCCCCCCGAAATGTGTAGAATGAGGGCACTCATCAGGGGCGGGAAAAACTATGTCGACAATGCTGGAAGTGGCGAAAAAAGCGGGCGTTTCAAAAGCCACCGTCTCACGGGTGCTGTCTGGAAAGGGCTACGTGGGCGAAGCCACAAAAGAGCTTGTATATCAGGCAATTAAAGAAACAGGCTATCGCCCTAACCTGCTGGCAAGAAACCTGGCCACCAACACTTCGCAGTGCATCGGCCTGGTGGTCACCAACACGCTGTATAACGGCAGCTACTTCAGCGAAATCCTCTCCCAGGCGGCAAAAAAGTTAGAAGACAATGGCCGCCAGCTTATCCTGATGGACGGCAAACATAGCGCCGATGAAGAGCGCGAGGCTATAGAATTTCTGCTGGATTTACAGTGCGATGCGATAATTATCTATCCACGCTTCCTGAGCACCGACGCCATGGACGAGATCATCGAACAGCATAAGCAGCCGATAATGGTGGTTAACCGCAAGCTCAGAAAACACCAGAGTCACTGCATCTGCTGCGACCACCAAGGCGCAAGCTTTAAGGCGACGACACAGCTGATTGCACGTGGGCACCGGGATATTGCGTTTATCACCGGGTCGATGGACTCGCCAACCGCCATCGAACGTTTTTCCGGCTATAAAGAGGCGTTATCTACGGCGGGGATCGCGCTTAATGAAAGACTGGTCGCGCCAGGAAAATGGACGCCAACCAGCGGCTTTGCCGCAGCGGAACTGCTGCTGGGCAGCGGGTTAGCCTTCAGCGCGATAGTCGCCAGCAATGACGATATGGCCGTTGGCGCCATGAAGAAGCTTAATGAGCGCGGAGTGTCGGTACCGGGAGACGTCTCGGTGATTGGCTTCGATGACATCCCCACCGCACCGTTCCTCAGTCCGTCGCTGGCCAGCGTGAAAGATCCGGTCAGCGACATGATGGGGGAAGTGATTAACCGCCTGATCTCCATGCTGGACGGCGGTTATTTATCGCGGGACAACGTCTTTACTTCGGAGCTGCTAATGCGGGATTCCGTCGGGGACGGGCCGCATATCCGATAGTTAATTTGTCGGATGACGCTGCGCTTATCCGACCTACGGTTTGGGGTTGTAGGGTGGATAAGCGTAGCGCCATCCACCGAACTTTAACCTGATTATTCAGCAACCTTAACGATCAGCTTGCCGAAGTTTTTACCCACCAGCAGGCCGCGGAACGCCTCAACGGCGTTTTCCAGGCCGTCGACGATATCTTCGCGGAACTGAATTTTACCTTCACCCAGCCACTGGCTCATCTGCTTGAAGAACTCCGGGTAACGATCGCCGTAATCCATCGAAATAATAAATCCCTGCACGCGCATGCGCTTTTTGAGGATGGTCCCCATTAGTAGCGGCAGGCGGTCATCGGTGAAGGCGCTGTTCTGCCCGTTGTACTGGCTGATTACGCCGCAGACCGGCACGCGGGCGGAGGTATTAAACAAAGGTAGCACCGCGTCAAAGACCGCCCCGCCGACGTTTTCGAAATAGACGTCAACGCCCTGCGGGCAGGCCTTTTTCAGCTGTTCGGCAAAGTCCGGCGCCTTGTGGTCAATGCAGGCGTCGAACTTCAGCGTTTCGGTGACGTAACGGCACTTGTCCGCCCCGCCCGCTATCCCCACGATTCGTGCACCGCGCAGTTTAGCAACCTGGCCGACGACCGAGCCCACCGCGCCGCTGGCGGCGGCGACAACTACCGTTTCGCCCGGCTGCGGGTTGCCGATGTCGGTCAGCCCCATATAGCCCGTGAAGCCCGGCATGCCTAACAGGCCAAGCGCATAGGACAGGTGATCCATGTCGGCATCGAGCTTCTGCAGGCCCTCTCCATCAGAAAGCGCATAGTCCTGCCAGCCGGTATAGGCCAGCACCAGGTCGCCCTGCTGGTAATCGGCATGCTGGGATTGCTCAACGCGGCAGACGGTGCCGCCGCACATTACGTCGCCTATTTGCAGCGGCGCAGAGTAGGACTCAGCGTCATCCATGCGGCCGCGCATATACGGGTCGAGAGATAAATAGAGGGTGCGTAACAGCAGCTGCCCCTGCGTAGGCTGCGGAATTTTATCTTCCTGCAGGACGATATCTTCAGTGGTCGGCATGCCCTGCGGGCGTTTTGCCAGCACGAAGCGGCGGTTAATCTGGGAAGTCTGGGCCATTATAATCTCCATGGTCTGCGTTTGTTCTGTCTGTCCAGACTAGTCAAAAACAGGGATAAGGGGCAGGAAAAACGTGCGGGATTACGTTCTGAGGTTCCTGAGCGACGCTGAATTTAACTTCGCAGGCGATTAAACATGATCAGCGTCACACTTTTAAACTTAGCCATAATCCTTATAATGCGGGAGGTGCATCCCGTATTTTTAATAATTTCATTAGGTTATTAAATACTTTTTCATTGAGTAACTAAGTGATGCTGTTTTCGCCATCGTTTTACGGCTGGCCCACTACACTACTTAGTGAGGGAGACCCTGTTGCTCCCGCAAGGAAAATAAAGAGGATAATAATGTTAAAAAGGAAAAAGAAAGTCAGACCTATCAAGGTCAGCGACGTTACCATCATCGATGACGCGCGACTTAAAAAAGCCATCACCGCCGCCTCGCTGGGTAACGCGATGGAGTGGTTTGATTTCGGTGTGTATGGCTTTGTGGCCTACGCGCTCGGTAAGGTGTTTTTCCCGGACGCCAGCCCAAGCGTACAGATGATTGCCGCACTCGGTACGTTTTCCGTACCGTTCCTGATCCGCCCATTAGGTGGCCTGTTCTTCGGTATGCTCGGCGATAAGTACGGTCGTCAGAAAATCCTGTCGATCACCATTATCATTATGTCGCTGAGCACCTTCTGTATTGGTCTTATTCCGTCGTATGCCACGATCGGTATCTGGGCGCCAATCCTGTTGCTGCTTGCGAAAATGGCCCAGGGCTTCTCGGTCGGCGGTGAGTACACCGGCGCATCAATCTTCGTTGCAGAGTACTCCCCTGACCGTAAACGTGGCTTTATGGGCAGCTGGCTGGACTTCGGTTCCATTGCCGGATTCGTCTGCGGCGCGGGCGTGGTGGTACTGATTACCGCCATTGTGGGTGAGGCGAACTTCCTGGAATGGGGCTGGCGTCTGCCGTTCTTCCTGGCGCTGCCGCTTGGGATCATCGGCCTCTATCTACGTCATGCGCTTGAAGAAACCCCTGCGTTCCAGCAACACATCGAGAAGCTTGAACAGGGCGATAAAGAAGGCCTCGCCGACGGCCCGAAAGTCTCGTTCAAAGAGATTGCGACCAAACACTGGCGCGCCCTGCTCACCTGTATCGGGATCGTTATCTCCACTAACGTGACCTACTACATGCTGCTCACCTATATGCCGAGCTACCTCTCCCACAACCTGCACTATTCGGAAGAGCACGGCGTACTGATTATTATCGCGATTATGATCGGCATGCTGTTCGTGCAGCCAATGATTGGCCTGCTGAGCGACCGATATGGCCGCCGTCCGTTTATCGTGATTGGTAGTGTGCTGCTGCTGCTGTGCGCTATTCCGGCGTTCATCATGATCAACAGCAACGTGCTGGGGCTGATTTTCGCGGGTCTGCTGCTGCTGGCGGTGATCCTCAACTGCTTTATCGGCGTCATGGCCTCAACCTTACCGGCCATGTTCCCGACGCACATTCGCTACAGCGCGCTGGCCAGCGCCTTTAACATCTCCGTGCTGGTTGCCGGTCTGACGCCAACGCTTGCCGCGTGGCTTGTGGAGTACACCGAGAATCTGATGATGCCGGCGTACTACCTGATGGTGATTGCCGTTATCGGTCTGATTACCGGTCTGACCATGAAAGAGACCGCCAACCAGCCGCTGAAAGGGGCAACGCCTGCTGCTTCTGACATTGCAGAAGCGCGCGAAATCGTTCAGGAGCATCACGATAATATCGAGCAGAAAATCGAAGATATCGATCGTGAAATTGAAGAGCTTCAGGCAAAACGTACTAATTTGGTGCATCAACACCCACGTATTAACGAGTAATCTCGCTAAACGCAACGCTATCAGCGCCGGGTCATAGCCCGGCGTTTTTCATTCCAGAAGCGCATTGGATATATCGTATACTTATAAGCAAAGTCGTATTTGGACTTTGTGAATAGCCTCAACTCCCCTAACGTAACCCTGCTCAAGTCTAAAAAACCATAATAATTCTTCCGTTACGCAGGGTGCATCATGCAAAAAAAAGCGCTTCCGTTACTGCTGCTGGCAGCCTTGTCCGCCAGCGCCTTCGCCGCTACGCCACCGAATACCTTAATCGTTGCCCAGGGCCTGGATGATATCGTCAGCCTCGACCCCGCCGAAGCCAACGAGCTGTCCAGCATTCAGACCGTGCCGAGCCTTTACCAGCGCCTGGTGCAGGCCGACCGTGATGAACCGGCAAAGGTAAATCCTGTACTGGCCGAAAGCTGGCAGGGCGACGCGGCGAACAAAAAACTCACTATTAAGCTTCGTCCGGATGCGAAATTCTCCTCCGGCAACCCGCTGCGCCCGGAAGATGTTATTTTCTCTTATACCCGCGCGGTAACCCTGAACAAATCTCCAGCGTTTATCCTCAACGTGCTTGGCTGGCAGCCGGACAACATCGCAGGTCAGCTGAAAAAAGTGGATGAGCACACCCTTGAGCTGCACTGGACGGCGGACGTCAGCCCGGCGGTGGCGCTGAATATTCTCTCCACGCCAATCGCCTCCATCGTCGATGAAAAGGCCGTGGCGGCCAACGTCAAAGCCGGTGATTTTGGCAACGAGTGGCTGAAGATGCACTCCGCGGGCAGCGGCCCGTTTAAGATGCGCGTCTACCAGCCGCATCAGGCCATCGTGCTGGACGCCAACCCGTCGTCCCCGGGCAATGCGCCAAAAGTTAAAAATATCATTATAAAAAACGTGCCTGACCCGGCGGCACGCCGCCTGCTGATTCAGCAGGGTGATGCGGATATCGCTCGCGATCTGGGGGCGGATCAGACCAGCGCGCTGGAAGGTAAACCAGGCGTTAAAGTGCTGAGCATCCCCTCTGCCGAACAGAACTACATGGTGTTCAACGTGGGGAATAGCGCGAATCCGCTGCTGAAAAACCCAGCGTTGTGGGAAGCGGCTCGCTACCTGGTGGACTACCAGGGCATCACTAAAGATCTGCTCAAAGGGCAATACTTCATCCACCAGAGCTTCCTGCCGGTTGGCTTTGCCGGCGCGCTGGACAACAACCCGTTTAAATTCGATCCGGCGAAAGCGAAAGAAATCCTCGCCAAAGCGGGCATTAAAGACGCCCAATTTACGCTGGACGTGGAGAACAAAGCGCCGTTCATCACCATCGCCCAGTCCATGCAGGCGAGCTTCGCCCAGGGCGGCGTGAAGGTGGATCTGCTGCCTGCGGCGGGAAGCCAGGTCTATGCCCGCGTGCGGGCTAAGCAGCACCAGGCCGCCATACGCCTGTGGATCCCCGACTACTTCGACGCGCACTCGAACGCCAGCGCCTTCGCGTTTAACGACGGCAAAGCAAGTACCGTAGCTGGCCTGAACGGTTGGCAGACCCCAGAGCTGAACAAGCAAACTCTGGCGGCGGTCGCCGAAGCCGACCCGGCTAAGCGCCTGGACCTGTATAAAAAAATGCAGGAAGAGCTGCAGCACAGCTCGCCGTACGTGTTTGTCGATCAGGGCAAAACGCAGATTGTGGTGCGGGATAACGTGAAGGGCTACCAGCAGGGGCTGAATGCGGACATGGTTTACTACGACCGTGTGAGCAAATAGCACCCCGGATAAACGTAGGGCGGGTTAACCTCACCCGCCTCTGACCCTGTGGTGGAAGACGCTGTTGTTTTTCCACCCTGCTTCTTTATCAAGCTAAGAGTCACTCATGCTTCTTGCCTCACCCCGCTTCCGCGGCCCGTTGCTGACCCTGCTGCAAGGCCTGTTTACTCTGGTGCTGACGCTGGTCGGCTTGCTGCTGATCACTTTTGCACTCTCTGCCCTGTCGCCCGTTGACCGCGTTTTGCAGATTGTTGGCGATCACGCAAGCCAGGCGACTTATGACCAGGTGCGCCACCAGCTAGGTCTGGACCAGCCCCTTCCCGTGCAGTTCTGGTACTACGTCACCCAGCTTCTTCACGGTGATTTAGGGACAGCCAGCGCGACCGGGCAGCCGGTATTACAGGATTTACTTTCCGTCTTCCCCGCCACGCTGGAGCTTGCCACCCTGGCGCTGATAATTGGCAGCGTGCTGGGGGTGATTTTTGGCGTACTTTGCGCCCGGTTTGTAGGTTCACCGTGGGATCTGGCAGTGCGCACGTTTACGCTGCTGGGCAACTCGCTGCCTATTTTCTGGCTCGGCCTGCTGATGCTGGCGCTGTTTTATGCCCGCCTGCAGTGGAGCGCAGGCCCGGGCAGGCTGGACGATATCTACCAGTACAGCGTGGAAGCGAAAACCGGCTTCGTACTGATTGATACCTGGCTTTCCGGCGACCGCGACGCCTTCTTTAACGCCGTTAACCACCTTTTTCTGCCGGTTCTGTTGCTCGCCTATTACTCCCTTGCCAGCATCACCCGCCTGACGCGCACCGCCTGCCTGAGCGAAATGAACAAAGAGTACATCACCCTTGCTCGCGCCAAAGGTGCCGGGGAGATGGCAATACTGATGCGTCACGTACTGCCCAACATCAGGGGCACGCTGTTTACGGTAATTGCGCTGGCCTACACCTCCATGCTGGAAGGGGCAGTGCTCACCGAAACGGTCTTCTCCTGGCCGGGGATCGGGCGGTATCTGACCACCGCGCTGTTCGCGGGCGACACTACTGCCATTATGGGCGGCACGCTGCTGATTGGCGTGTCATTCGTCATTATCAACAATCTGACTGATGTGCTGGTGCGTGTCACCGATCCGAGGGTGCGCTGATGCCGTCTTACCTCTTTTTGCGCCGCATGCTGCGCTCGCCCGCCGCTCTGTGTGGCCTGATTATTATTTCTCTTCTGCTGCTGATCGCGATCTTCGCTCCGCTGCTCGCCCCGTTCGATCCTAACTGGCAGGATGCCGCCGCGCGCCTGCAGGCTCCGGACGCTCAGCACTGGCTGGGCACCGACAGCTACGGGCGTGACCTGCTGTCGCGCCTGCTCTACGGTTCCCGCCCTGCTCTGGGCCTGGTGCTGCTGGTGACGGCGATCACCCTGCCCGTCGGCCTGCTGATCGGTATTTTATCGGGCTATTACGGCGGCTGGCTGGAGCGGGTGCTGATGCGCTTTACCGACGTCGTAATGTCGATGCCGCGCCTCATTCTGGCCTTTGCTTTTGTTGCCATGCTAGGGCCGGGCCTGGTGAACGGTGCGCTGGCGCTGGCGCTCACCACCTGGCCGGCCTATGCGCGTCAGGCGCGCAGTGAAATTCAGCGCCTGCGCCACAGCGACTATCTGGCCGCCGCCGAGATGATGGGCATTCGCGGCCTGCGCCTGCTGGCGGGCCATATCCTGCCGCTGTGCCTGCCTTCCGCCATCGTACGTCTGGCGCTGGATCTGGCGGGTATTATTCTCGCCGCTGCCGGTCTGGGCTTTCTGGGCCTGGGCGCAAGGCCCCCGATGGCGGAATGGGGGGCGATGATCGCCGACGGCATGCAGGTAATTTTCGACCAGTGGTGGATTGCGGCAATCCCTGGCACCGCCATTCTGATTAGCAGCCTGGCGTTTAACCTGCTGGGTGACGGATTACGTGACGTGCTGGAGCCGGGCCATGACTGAAAATCGTATTGAAGTAAGCGGCCTGAATATCGACTATCCTGGGGCGCGGGTGGTCAGCAATCTGTCGTTTACGCTGGGCAACGAACGCCTGGCGCTGGTGGGGGAATCCGGCTCGGGCAAATCCATGACGGCCAGAGCGCTGATGGGCCTGGTGCGCAAGCCGGGCAAGGTCAGCGCTGACCGCCTGAGCGTGCTCGACAATGACCTGCTGAAGATGAAAAACCGCGGCTGGCAGCAACTGCGCGGTAACGACATCGCCATGGTTCTTCAGGATCCACGCTATGCGCTGAATCCGGTTAAAAACGTTGCGCAGCAGATTGACGAAGCGCTGAGCCTTCACCAGAAGCTCTCTTCAGCCCAGCGGCGTGAGCGCGTTCGCGGAGCTATTCACGCCGTAGGTTTGCAGGATAACGTGCTGCCCCGCTACCCGGCTGAGCTTTCCGGCGGCATGGGCCAGCGCGTGATGATTGCCATCGCATTGGTGAATAACCCGAAGGTACTGATTGCCGATGAGCCAACGTCGGCGCTGGATGCACGCCTGCGCAACCAGATCCTTGAGCTGCTGGTGGAGCAGTGCGAGCAAAGGCAAATGGCGATGCTGCTAATAAGCCACGATCTGCCGCTGGTGGCCCAGCACTGCCAGCGCGTACTGGTGATGTATCAGGGCCAGAAGGTTGATGAGATGGCGGCTAACTCGCTGGCCACCGCCACGCATCCTTATACCCGCACGCTGTGGACCTGCCGTCCGGACGCCACCACCTATGGCACCGTATTGCCCACGCTGGATCGTAATCAGAATTTACAGGAAGAGGCCCATGGCAATCGTTGAAGTCAGTAATCTGAACGTGCAGTTTGAAAGTAAAACTGCCGTCAGCGCGGCAAGCTTCGCCATTAACGAAGGCGAGACGTTCAGCCTGATTGGCGCATCCGGCTGCGGGAAATCAACAATCCTGCGCGTGCTGGCAGGATTACAGCGGCAGTGGTCCGGTGAGGTTCGGCTTCTGGAACAAAACGTCAGGCCCGGCGAGCGTTTTCAGGGCGATCTGCGCCGCAACGTGCAGATGGTTTTTCAGGATCCCTACGCCTCCCTCCATCCCAACCACACAATTTACCGTACGCTTGCGGAGCCGCTGGCTATTCATCGGGAATCGCATATCCCCAAGCGGGTTGCAGAGGCGCTGATGCAGGTTGGCTTACCGGCAGACGCGGCGAAGCGCTATCCGCATCAGCTTTCCGGCGGTCAGCGTCAGCGCGTGGCGATTGCCCGCGCGCTGCTCCTGCGGCCAAAAATTTTGCTGCTTGATGAACCGACTTCGGCACTGGATATGTCCGTTCAGGCGGAAATCCTCAACCTGCTTAACCGCCTGAAACAGCAATTCGGCATGACTTATCTGCTGGTGAGCCATGATGCCGACGTCATTGCGCATATGTCCGACCGCGCAGCCTTTGTGGCCGGTGGCGCTATCCAGCACGAGTACGATCGTGCGGCACTTGTTCGCGGCGAGCATAGAATGGACGCGGCTTAAGCTCCGTTTTGGCACACTTTGCACCCGAATGGTGCCAGCCCCTGTTTTCGGGCTGTTAACCCTCCCCGCCTTCCAGCAGGAAAACGTACAAAATGTAATCTCATGTGATGAATTGTTGCGCAACTCCAGTTTCGCTAAGTGGTTTATCCTGATTTCGTTTAGGGACGGCGAAGTGGCGCATTCCCTGCAATACTCAATATGTGTATCGCGTGATACGCCACTCCCAGGAGCACATTTTGAACAGGTTACCTTCCAGCGCCTCGGCTCTTGCCTGCACGGCGCACGCACTGAACATCATCGAAAAGAAGTCACTCAGTCACGAGGAGATGAAGGCGCTAAACCGAGAGGTGATTGATAGTTTCCAGCAGCATGTCAATCCGGGTTTTCTTGAGTACCGCAAGTCAGTGACCGCCGGCGGGGATTACGGAGCCGTAGAGTGGCAGGCGAGCAGTCTGAATACGCTTGTCGACACCCAGGGTAAGGAGTATCTCGATTGCCTGGGTGGATTCGGTATTTTTAACGTGGGGCACCGTAATCCAACAGTGGTATCCGCCGTACAGCATCAGCTTGAAAAACAACCCCTGCACAGTCAGGAGCTGCTCGACCCCTTACGAGCAATGCTAGCCAAAACCCTTGCGACCCTCACCCCGGGTAAACTGAAATACAGCTTCTTTAGCAACAGCGGCACGGAATCTGTGGAAGCGGCGATTAAACTTGCTAAGGCATACCAGTCGCCACGAGGGAAATTTACTTTTATCGCGGCCAGCGGTGCGTTTCACGGTAAATCTCTCGGCGCTTTGTCGGCGACAGCAAAGTCTACCTTCCGTAAACCGTTTATGCCTTTGCTACCGGGCTTCCGCCACGTGCCGTTCGGCAATATCGACGCGATGCGCACCATGCTAAGCGAATGCCACAAAACCGGTGATGATGTCGCGGCCGTCATGCTGGAACCCATCCAGGGCGAAGGCGGCGTCATTCTGCCACCGGCGGGCTATCTGCCTGCGGTTCGTAAACTTTGTGATGAGTTCGGCGCGCTGCTGATCTTTGACGAAGTGCAGACCGGCATGGGCCGCACCGGGAAGATGTTCGCCTGCGAGCATGAAAACGTACAGCCTGATATCTTATGCCTGGCGAAAGCGCTCGGCGGCGGGGTCATGCCCATCGGCGCAACCGTTGCGACAGAAGAGGTTTTCTCCGTGCTGTTTGAGAATCCTTTCCTGCACACCACTACTTTTGGCGGCAATCCGCTGGCCTGCGCGGCAGCCCTCGCCACCATCCATGTTTTGCTCGAGCAGAACCTTCCCGCTCAGGCCCAGCAGAAAGGCCAGATGCTGGTCGATGGCTTCCAGGCCCTCGCCCGCGAGTTCCCGGATAGGGTTGTAGAAGGCCGTGGACAGGGGCTGCTGATAGCCATTGAGTTCTGCGACAACGAAACGGGCTATAACTTTGCCAGCGAAATGTTCCGCCAGCAGGTACTGGTCGCCGGGACGCTCAATAATTCGAAGACGATTCGGGTCGAGCCACCGCTGACCATCACCCCTGAACAGTGTGAACACGTGTTGCGCTGTGCGAGGAAAGCGCTGAAATGCCTACAGCAGGTTCAGTCAGAGCCACTTGAAATAAAACAATAGTGAAAGCAGTAATTTAAGAGGCATAGACATCCTGTTTATGCCTCTTTCTTTTAATTTTACGTAATTTCTGTAAACTAAAGCGATGTTTTGCTTAGATGGTTTTTTTTATGCGTTTTTTTTTTCTTGAGTGGGTTAACGATTTTGAAAAAATGATGCTGGATTCACTGGCCAAGGAAGACCAGGTTTTTCAGATCAACCGCATCATGCGCCGTTTCAAATCTATAAATAAATTGCTTCCGGGGGCTTATCTGAAACAGCTCCACAAGCGAATTCATTGTGCTCATCGCTTATCTAAAATAACTAAAGATGACGTTATCGTATGTAATGGTTATAGCGTTTTCCCCTTTCTGGATTACGTTAAGACAATGCGCTGTAGAAAGATTCTAATCCTTCGCGACACGGTAGAAGCCTTAACCATTAAACGGAGAAAATTAGGGCAACTTGCTCATAACGAAGATTACATCGAGACAGTCAGACCTGTATTTGACATTATTTTCAGCTTCGACTCGCATGATAGCGATAAATATAACTTAACCTATATCAATCAGTTTTTACCTTTCACCTGTAAGCAAATACAGGCTTTCAAAGACAATCCTCATAGCATAAGCAACAGTTGTTTTTACGTTGGAGGATATGAAATCGAGCGAGTTGATTATATTAATTCGCTAACACCAATATTAGAGAAAAATGGATGTGAAACCGATTTCTATCTTCTAGATAAGTATGGTTTTCAAGATAATTACCCTGCCAACTGTAAAAATCAGAGGCTCAACTATAATGAAAACATTCTCAAACTGAATGCTGCTACCTTCGTCCTGGAAATCAATAAACCGGATCAGCGTGGGCTCACGCTCCGTGCAGTTGAGGCCTATGCCTTTAATAAACGCTTAATTACAAATAACATCGCCGTCAAAGATCATGTTTTTTATAATCCTTCCCATTTCTTCATCTTTGATGGAAAAAACGAGCAGGAATTAGCGGAGTTTCTGCAGCAACAGCCCCCGCCGTTATCGCAGGATTTACTCTGGTCATATAGTGCAAATGGTATGCTCGACACGCTTAAAAGGCATGTTCCGTAATATGATGCTTTCCTCCCTGGTTATTCAGGCAGGAAAGCAATTGATTACCCCGGCAACAACCCCACAAAACTCCGCTTCTTACGCGGTTCAGACATCATGCCGTCCAGCTTGTCCACGCAGTCGAGGTAGTGCGGGGTTTTCTTGTGCGCCAGTACCGCCTCGTCGTTCTGGTAGGCCTCGTAGATAAAGAACCGCGTTGCCACCTCCGGGTCCTGAAGCACGTCGAAGCGCAGGTTTCCCGGCTCTTTGATCGAGCCTTCGTGGTTGACGCGGAACACTTCCAGAAACTCATCCACGCGTTCGGGTTTGATATTGATTTCCACCAGCGTCACGTTCATGCCTTGTCTCCCTGATGTTTTTCATCCTGCCAGAACTGGTAAGCCTCGCGGGATGACATATTCTCGTGCACGACTTTCTTCACCGCTTTGAGCATGGCTAACGGCGCTTCGGACTGGAAGATATTCCGCCCCATATCCACGCCGGATGCCCCCTGGTCTATCGCACGGAAGCACATATCCAGCGCCTCCTGTTCGGGTAGCTTTTTGCCCCCGGCGATAACGATCGGCACCGTGCAGCTCGCCGCCACTTTCTCAAAGCCTTCCTCAACAAAATAGGTTTTCACGAACTGCGCGCCTATCTCAGCGGCTATGCGGCTGGCAAGAGAGAAGTAGCGGGCATCTCTCGCCATCTCTTTGCCGACGCCCGTTACCGCGAGGGTCGGAATACCGTAGCGCGTCCCCTCGTCCACCAGCCTGATTATGTTGTTGATGGACTGGTGCTCATACTCGCTGCCGATATAAATCTGTGCCGCTACCGCACAGGCGTTCAGGCGCAGCGCGTCCTCCATCGTCACCGCTACGCTTTCACGGGACAGTTCGCTCAGAATTGAATTTCCCCCGGAGGCGCGCAGCACAACTGGCTTATTGGTGGCGGGCGGCACAACGCTGCGCAAAATACCTCGGGTACACATCAGCACGTCAGTTTCTTCGAACAGAGGCGCGATGGATAGGTCGATGCGTTCAAGACCGGTGGTCGGCCCCTGGAAATAGCCGTGGTCGAAGGCCAGCATCACGGCGCGCCCCGTATCGGGGTTGAAGATGCGGGCCAGCCGCGACTGCATTCCCCAGTCCAGCGCGCCGCTCCCCTTCAGATAGAAGGCTTTATTCTCCTGCGGGCGGCCAATGCCATAGTCCTTACCTTCTCTGATATCGTCTAAATCTGCCATTAGTTCCTCCCTCAGAAATCGTATTTGCCGATGTTCTCTTTGGTGAATACCACGCGCTCCGGCAGCAGCACGATGCCGTTGCCCTTCGCTTCATACTGGTAGCCCTGCACGCTGTTTGGCTCGACTTTCAGCCTGCCGATTTTCGCCACGTCCACGCTGTCGCCGACGTTAAGATCGCCCTTTTTGATCATGGTATTTGCGACGTTGACCGCAATTTCACCCTGCTGAACGACATCCCACAGGCCGAAGGCTTTCACCGTGCCGCGCTCCACGTAAGGACGCATGACGTTTGGCGTGCTGAAGCCAACTATCGCTACGTTGCTACGCTTCAGGTTTTCGGCAGCCTGAGCGGCCGCCGGCAGGGCATTGGCATCCGGCGCGATAATCGCATCCAAATCTGGATACGCTTTTAGGATCCCCTCGGCGGTTTGCAGGGATTTAGTGGCATCGTTATAGCCAAACTGGGTAGTGACGATTTCCCACTGCGGATGCTCTTTGGCGATCTTCGCCTTCGCCTCTTTCACCCACTGATTTTGGTCGGTCACCGTCGGGCTGGAGTAGAAAAATGCGACTTTTGCGGCAGGCTTAGTCACCTGTTTTTCCGCCATCTCCACCAGCATGCCGCCGAGCTGCTGCGGCGTGCCCTGGTTGATGTAGATACTGCGGCATTCCGGTTTGGTGTCTGAATCCCACGTCAGCACTTTTACGCCGCGCTGCATGGCGCGTTTAAGCGCGGGGCACAGGCCGTCAGGCGATACCGCCGAAACGATAATCGCGTTATACCCCTGGTTGACGAAGTTGTTAATGAGCTGCACCTGGCCTGAGACGCTGGGTTCAGTCGGCCCGTCATAGGTTACCGGTACGCCCAGCGCTTTCCCGGCCTGCATCGCGCCGTTGCCGCCGCTGGTGAAGAAACCTACGCCCACAAGCTTAGGGATAAAGGCAATACGATCCGCGGCCTGGGCGGTAGCGGCGCCAAAGGCCAAAACCAGTGCGCTGAGCTGAAGTACGCGCTTTGCTGTCTGCTTCATATCAAACTCCCGTTAGTTTTCTGCTGCCGCGCAGACGACGCCAGGCCGCCTGCAGGTATTCGCGGTGTAGACTCACCGAACGACCAATGACGACCACAATCAACAGCGCACCGGACAGCGCGCTCGATACCTGATTAGGGACGCCAGCCATCTGTAAACCCTGTTGCAGGTACCCCACCAGCAGCGCTGCCAGTGCGGTGCCCAGAATAGAACCGGAGCCGCCGTAGATATTCGCGCCGCCCAGCACCGCGGCGGTCAGCGCGGGCATCAGTAAGTCGCGCCCCAGATCCGAACGCGCCGAACCGAAATAGGAGACCAGCACAACCGCCGCAATCGCCGACGCGAGGCCCACCATGCCGTATACGCCATACAGCGAACCGTTCACCGGCAGCGCCGCATATCTCGCCGCTCGCGGATTCTGACCAATCAGGAAGATGTGGCGGCCAAAGCGGGCACGATGCGTTATCAGCCAGAACAGCAGCGTGATGACGGCAAACATCACCAGCGGGACTGGCAGGCCGAACAGCGTGAAATTGGCGAAGTTAGTAAAGACATCCGGGAAGCCGCCAATCCCCTCATAGCCCGTCGCCCCGGCCATGCCGGAGAGCAGCAGCGCCCCGCCGCCGTACAGATAGAGCGTGCCAAGCGTGATAACCAGCGGGCTGATGCCGGTATAGTGAATAAGCGCGGCGTTAAGCAGGCCGCACAGCAGGCCAACGGCGAGGGTGAGGATCACCGCCAGGGAGATGGGCAGGCCAGCCTGTAACATGACGCCCAGAGCAATAGCGCACAGGCCAATCGTCGACCCCAGCGAGATATCAATACCGCCGCTGATAATCACTAAGGTCAGCGGCAGCGCGACTATGCCAATGCAGATAAAATCGCTGGTGCTGAACAGCAGCATGTTGATATCCAGCATGCGCGGGTTTATCGCGCCAAACAGCAGGATCTCCGCCACCAGAATCAGCAGCAGCGCGACTTCCCAGTTGAGTTTCAGCTTGCTCATTCAGGCCACGTCCTTCTTTTTACGGGGGAAGGGTTTGACGTTTTTCGCCCCCGGCAAAGGGGGAACAAAACGGCTGTATTTCTGCGCCCGCTGATGGCGAGCCAGCGCCTGACGCAGCCGCCCGTCAAGCACTAGCACGCCGAGCAGGACCAGGCCGGCGATAAAATCATTCCACCAGGCCGGGAGCTTAAACAGCACCAGCACGGTGTCGATCTGCGTGAGGAAAAAGGCTCCCAGAAACGCGCCTATTACCGTGCCCGTTCCGCCGAGCAGGGAGATGCCGCCCAGCACGCAGGCGGCGATGGCCTTCATCTCCAGCCCGCTGCCCGTCTGGTTGGGCACAAAGCCAATCTGTGAAGCGAAGATAATCCCCGCGACAGCGGCGAGCACGCCGTTGAAGGTAAAGGCCAGTAGGCGGGTCCGGTTAACCGCCACGCCAAGCTGGCGGGCGGCGGCAAGGTTATCGCCGACGGCGTAGAAATCGCGTCCGAATGCCGTTCTCGCCAGCATCCACGCCGCCACCGTCACCAGTCCCAGCACGACAAGCCCGAGCGGCGATACCCCAAACGCCAGCGGTTCTGAGAGGGATTTCAGGCTCGCGGGCAATCCTTCAATCCACTTACCGCCCGTCCACAGCAGCATACCGCCGCGATAAAGCCCGAGGGTGCCAAGCGTGGCGACGATGGC